>NZ_AEJB01000097.1 GCF_000331005.1 Streptomyces turgidiscabies Car8 | reverse complement strand
CATCGGCGTTCGTACGACTGCGACTAGCCGAGCGCCTTGCCCGGCAGTTCCACCTTCGCGCCCAGCTCGACGAGCTTCTCCATGAAGTTCTCGTAGCCCCGGTTGATCAGGTCGATGCCGTGCACCCTGGACGTCCCCTGGGCGGCCAGGGCGGCGATGAGGTACGAGAAGCCGCCCCGGAGGTCCGGGATGACCAGATCGGCGCCCTGGAGGCGCGTGGGGCCCGACACGACAGCCGAGTGGAGGAAGTTGCGCTGGCCGAAGCGGCAGTGGGAGCCGCCGAGGCACTCGCGGTAGAGCTGGATGTGCGCACCCATCTGGTTGAGCGCGGAGGTGAAGCCGAGGCGCGACTCGTACACCGTCTCGTGGACGATGGACAGTCCGGTCGCCTGCGTCAACGCCACGACCAGCGGCTGCTGCCAGTCCGTCTGGAAACCGGGGTGTACGTCCGTCTCCAGGGCGATCGACTTCAACTGGCCGCCGGGGTGCCAGAAGCGGATGCCCTCGTCGTCGATCTCGAAGGCACCGCCCACCTTCCGGTAGGTGTTCAGGAACGTCATCATCGACCGCTGCTGGGCGCCGCGGACATAGATGTTGCCCTCGGTCGCCAGCGCCGCCGACGCCCACGACGCGGCCTCCAGGCGGTCCGGGAGGGCCGCATGGGTGTAACCGCCGAGCGAGTCCACGCCGGTGACGCGGATCGTCCGGTCGGTGTCCATGGCGATGATCGCGCCCATCTTCTGCAGTACGCAGATGAGGTCCTCGATCTCGGGCTCCACGGCCGCGTTGGACAGCTCGGTGACGCCCTCCGCCAGCACGGCCGTCAGCAGCACCTGCTCGGTCGCGCCCACGGACGGGTACGGCAGCTGGATCTTCGTACCCCGCAGCCGCTGCGGAGCCTCCAGGTACTGCCCGTCCGCGCGCTTCTCGATCGTCGCGCCGAACTTCCGCAGCACCTCGAAGTGGAAGTCGATCGGCCGGCCGCCGATGTCGCAGCCGCCGAGACCCGGGATGAACGCGTGTCCGAGGCGGTGCAGAAGGGGGCCGCAGAGCAGGATCGGGATCCGGCTCGAACCCGCGTGCGCGTCGATGTCGGCGACGTTGGCGCTCTCCACGTGCGACGGGTCCATGATCAGCTCGCCGGGCTCCTCGCCCGGACGGACCGTCACCCCGTGCAGCTGCAGCAGCCCGCGGACGACCCGGACGTCACGGATGTCGGGGACGTTGCGCAGTCGACTCGGCCCGCTGCCCAGCAGGGCGGCGACCATGGCCTTCGGTACGAGGTTCTTCGCACCGCGGACACGGATCTCGCCCTCCAGCGGGGTGCCGCCGTGGACAATCAGTACGTCGTCTGTGCCGTTGACCGTCATGTATCTCGCGTTCCGGTGAGTTGGGCGGGGGGTGTTGGCGGGCCCGTCGTGCAGGACGCGGTCGTACAGGCACGCGCCGGAGCCGAAGAGCAAGGGTAATCGCCGTACACCCCCCTTCCGTAAGCCCAAGCGTCGCTCAGCCGTGTCATAGGTTTGCCACAACACGAACCGTTCGCCGCCGGGCACATGCGGTCACCGGTGCGGGCGCGCGCCCCGTCCCGCTTCCGTACCCCCTGACCTGCCTTGCCCCCGGTACCCCGATTGGCTCCCCGCACAGAGGGAAGATGCGAGATCATGTCTGGCATGACCGAGGTGTCCTCGCTCACAGGGCGACTGCTCGTGGCAACGCCCGCCCTGGCGGACCCGAACTTCGACCGCGCGGTGGTGCTCCTTCTCGACCACGACGAGAAGGGTTCCGTCGGCGTAGTCCTCAACCGCCCGACGCCGGTCGAGGTCGGCGACATCCTGGAGGGCTGGGCCGAACTCGCGGGTGAACCGGGGGTCGTCTTCCAGGGCGGCCCGGTCTCCCTCGACTCGGCGCTCGGTGTCGCGGTCATCCCCGGCGGCGGCGGATCCGGCGAGCGCACCCCTCTGGGCTGGCGGCGCGTGCACGGCGCGATCGGCGTCGTCGACCTGGAAGCGCCGCCGGAGCTGCTCGCGAAGGCCCTCGGGTCGCTGCGTATCTTCGCCGGGTACTCGGGCTGGGGCCCGGGGCAACTGGAGGACGAGCTGGCGGACGGCGCCTGGTACGTCGTCGAGTCCGAGCCCGGAGACGTCTCCTGCCCGGCGCCGGAACGCCTGTGGCGCGAGGTTCTCAGACGCCAGCGCAGCGAACTGGCGATGGTCGCCACCTACGCGGACGACCCTTCGCTCAACTGACGGGTGTGACCTTCAGTACCCTTGCGTTTATGAGCACTCTTGAGCCTGAGACCCAGCCCCAGCGCGGGACTGGTACGGGGACCCTCGTCGAGCCCGCGCCGCAGACCTCGCACGGCGACGGCGACCACGAGCGCTTCGCCCACTACGTCCAGAAGGACAAGATCATGGCCAGCGCGGTCGACGGGACTCCCGTCGTGGCGCTGTGCGGCAAGGTGTGGGTGCCGGGCCGCGACCCGAAGAAGTACCCGGTGTGTCCCATGTGCAAGGAGATCTACGAGTCCATGGGATCCGGCGGCGACGAGGGCAAGGGCGACGGCAAGAAGTAGGGCCGTACCGGCGGCTGTTCGGTAGGCCGAGGCCCGAGGAGGTCCTCAGGGTGCGTTTTGGCGTGCCCTGGGGACCTTTGTGCTGTCTGTCGTTGCACGGAATGCGTCGGCCGGTCACAGAGTGGTGGAGAGGTGGTCAAGACCTCTTGTGGCCATGTCCCCGCAGTCCATAGCCTCCGTGGTGTTGTGCAGAGCGAAACATCCATTGCGCATGTTGCAACGCTTTCACCGGAGGAAACGTCAGATGAACCTCTCTGTCCGATCTGCCCGACTGGCCGCCTCCGTGGCCGCCCTGACCCTCGCCGGGCTCACCGCGACCGCCTGTGCCCCCGAGACGTCGGACAACTCCTCCTCCGGCAAGGACGAGCAGACCGGCACCCTGCGCGTGTGGCTCTTCCAGGAGGTCGGCAACGCCCCGAAGGAGAAGGTCGTCACCTCGGCCGTCGACGCCTTCGAGAAGGCCCACAAGGGCGCCGACGTCAAGGTCGAGTACATCCCTGTCGAGACCCGCGCCCAGCGCATCAAGGCCGCCTTCAACGACCCGAAGAGCGCGCCCGACGTCATCGAGTACGGCAACACGGACACCGCCGGTTACGTCGCCGACGGCGGACTCCTCGACGTCAGCAAGGAGTTCGCGGCCTGGGGCGAGGCGAAGGACACCGACCCGACCGCCCGTCAGTCGGTCACCGTCGACGGCAAGGTCTACGGCACCCCCTTCTTCGTGGGCGTCCGCGCCCTGTACTACCGCACCGACATCTTCGAGGAACTCGGCCTCGAAGTCCCGAAGACCATGGCCGAGCTGGCGACCACCGCCCACGCGATCCGGGCGGCGAAGCCCGACCTGTACGGACTCGCGGTCGGCGGCGCCTTCACCTACGGCGCGATGCCCTTCATCTGGGCCAACGGCGGCGAACTCGCCACCGGCCGGGGTGGTTCGTACGCCTCCGCCATCGACAGCGCCGCCGCCCAGAAGGGCATCAAGGCCTACACCTCCCTCTTCGGTGACGACAACTGCCCGGCCGCCAAGTGCGCGGGCATGGGCGGCAACGACACCATCACCGCGTTCGCCGCGGGCAAGGCCGGCATGGCGATCGGCGGCGACTTCAACCACACGGCCGTCGAGGCGGGCAAGGTCAAGGGTGACTACGCGGTCGTACCGCTGCCGGGCGTCACGGCCGGCTCCGTGGCACCGGCGTTCGCGGGCGGCAACAACCTCGGTGTGCTGAACAGCACTTCGCACCGCACGCTCGCCGTCGCCCTGATGGAACAGCTCGCCTCGAAGCGGACGCAGACCGAACTCTTCGACGCCATGGGCTTCCTGCCGACGTTCGCCGACACGCGCGACGCGGTCGCCAAGAAGCAGCCGTACGTCGCGCCCTTCGTGAAGACCCTCGCCGCGGGCACCAAGTTCGTACCGGCGTCGCCCGCCTGGTCCCAGATCGACTCCTCGCTGGTCCTGCCGACGATGTTCCAGGAGATCGTCAGCGGCAAGAAGGACGTCGCGGCGGCTTCGGCCGCGGCGGCGCAGAAGATGGACGATGCGTTTGGCTCCGCCGGGTGACGCGGATGGCGCCTCATGAGTCGGGGGTGCGGGAGCGTCGGCGGGTGCGGGTCGTGAGTGGCTTGTCGCGCAGTTCCTCGCGCACCCTGGGTGGGCGATGTGCCCCTTGGCTTTATCTCGCGCCTGCTCTTGTTGTCCTCGGTGGGCTGCTTCTCTACCCCATCTACCAGCTTGGGTTGATCTCGTTCTTTCAGTACACCCAGGCTCAGGTCAGTGGTGGTGCGCCTACCACCTTCGAGGGGTTCGCCAACTACCGGGAGATCTTCTCCGACCGGCAGTTCTGGCAGGTGTTGCTGGCGACCGTTCTCTTCGCGGCGGCCTGTGTCGTCTCCACCCTGTCCGTCGGCTGCGCGCTCGCCGTGCTGCTCACCCGTGTTCGCGCCCTGCCCCGCCTCGCGTTGATGCTGGCGGCGCTCGGCGCGTGGGCGACGCCCGCGGTCACCGGCTCCACGGTCTGGCTGCTGCTCTTCGACCCCGACTTCGGCCCGGTCAACCGGGTGCTGGGCCTCGGCGACCACTCATGGACGTACGGCCGGCTCAGCGCCTTCTTCCTGGTGCTGCTCGAAGTGGTCTGGTGCTCCTTCCCGTTCGTCATGGTCACGGTGTACGCCGGTATCCGCGCCGTTCCGGCCGAGGTGCTGGAGGCGGCGGCTCTCGACGGGGCCTCCCAACTGCGCATCTGGCGCTCGGTGCTGGCGCCGATGCTCCGCCCGATCCTGGTGGTCGTCACCATCCAGTCGGTCATCTGGGACTTCAAGGTCTTCACCCAGATCTACGTGATGACGAACGGGGGCGGCATCGCCGGACAGAACCTCACCCTCAACGTGTACGCCTACCAACAGGCCTTCGCCTCCTCCCGGTACAGCCTCGGCTCGGCGATCGGGATCGTGATGCTGCTGATCCTGCTCGCCGTGACCCTCGTGTACCTGCGGCTGCTGCGCAGGCAGGGGGAGGAGCTGTGATGTCCGGCAACGTTGTCCAGGGCGGCCGAGGCAGAGGTGGCCGGCGGTTCGTACGGCGGCCGTGGCGGCTGGCCGCCGAGGTGTCGGCGCTGCTGATCGCGGCCCTCGTCGCCTTCCCCCTCTACTGGATGGTGCTCAGCGCCTTCAAACCGGCCGGCGAGATCGAGTCGACCGAGCCGCGCCCCTGGACACTCGACCCTTCCCTCGACTCCTTCCGGCGGGTCTTCGGGCAGCAGGAATTCGGCCGGTACTTTCTCAACAGCCTGGTGGTCGCCTGCTCCGTGGTCGTCGTCTCGGCGCTGATCGCCTTTCTCGCGGCGACCGCCGTGACCCGATTCCGGTTCCGGTTCCGGACCACCCTGCTGATCATGTTCCTGGTGGCCCAGATGGTGCCCGTGGAGGCGCTCACGATCCCGCTGTTCTTCCTCATGCGGGACTTCGGACAGCTGAACACGCTGGGTGCCCTGATCCTGCCGCACATCGCCTTCTCGCTGCCCTTCGCGATCTGGATGCTGCGGGGTTTCGTGAAGGCGGTTCCGGAGGCGCTGGAGGAGGCCGCGTACATCGACGGGGCGAGCCGGTCGCGATTCCTGTGGCAGATCCTTTTCCCGCTGGTCTTCCCGGGGTTGGTGGCCACCAGCGTGTTCTCCTTCATCTCGGCCTGGAACGACTTCCTGTTCGCCAAGTCGTTCATCATCAGTGACACCTCCCAGTCGACGCTGCCGATGGCCCTGCTGGTCTTCTACAAGCCCGACGACCCGGACTGGGGTGGCGTGATGGCCGCCTCGACGGTGATGACGATTCCGGTGCTGGTGTTCTTCGTACTCGTGCAGCGCCGACTGGTGTCGGGGCTCGGTGGAGCGGTTAAGGACTGACGTGACTGACGTGAACGACGTGAACGAACTTGTTCCGGCGCCCGTCGCCGTGCGGGACGTCAGGGCCGCGGGCGGGTTCCTGTTCGACGAGAACACGGTGATCGACGCCGGGCCCGGCACCGAGGCGGCGGCCGGCTGGCTGCGTGGCGTCCTCGGGGCGGCGACCGGGCTCGCGCTGCCACCCGGCGCGGGGGACGACGGCGAGACCGTCCGGCTGCGGGTCCAGCTTGAGGACGCGGGCCATCTCGGCCCGGAGGGCTACAAGCTGTACGTCAACGGGGACGACGTCACCATCCACGGCGGCGGGCCCGCCGGTGTGTTCTGGGGTGCGCAGACGCTCCGTCAGCTGCTCGGCCCCGATGCCTTCCGACGTGCCCCTGTCACCCCCGGCCGGCAGTGGCTCGTGCCCGGCACCTTCGTCGAGGACAGCCCCCGCTTCCGCTGGCGCGGACTCATGCTCGACGTCGCCCGGCATTTCATGCCCAAGGAAGGCGTCCTGCGCTACCTGGACCTGATGGCGGCGCACAAACTCAACGTCTTCCACTTCCACCTGACGGACGACCAGGGCTGGCGCGTCGAGATCAAGCGGTACCCGAGGCTGACGGAGGTCGGTTCCTGGCGGGCCCGGACCAAATTCGGCCACCGGGCCTCACCGTTGTGGGAGGAGAAGCCGCACGGGGGCTTCTACACCCAGGACGACATCCGCGAGATCGTCGCCTACGCCGCCGAGCGGCATATCAGCGTGGTCCCCGAAATCGACGTACCGGGGCACTCGCAGGCCGCGATCGCCGCGTATCCGGAACTCGGCAACACCGACGTCATCGACACGACCTCCCTCTCCGTCTGGGACACCTGGGGTATCAACAAAAACGTACTCGCCCCCACTGACAACACCCTGCGTTTCTTCGAGGGTGTCTTCGAGGAAGTACTCGGCCTGTTCCCGGGGGAGTTCGTGCACATCGGGGGTGACGAGTGCCCCAAGGACCAGTGGCGGCAGTCGCCCACCGCGCAGGCCCGGATCCACGAACTCGGGCTCGTGGACGAGGACGGGCTGCAGTCGTGGTTCGTCGGACACTTCGACAAGTGGCTCACCGCGCGCGGGCGTCGGCTCATCGGCTGGGACGAGATCCTGGAGGGTGGTCTCGCACCGGGCGCCGCCGTCTCCTCCTGGCGCGGATACGCGGGCGGCATCACCGCCGCGCGCGCGGGGCACGACGTCGTCATGTGCCCCGAGCAGCAGGTGTACTTGGACCACCGTCAGCACGACGGCACGGACGAACCCGTCCCCATCGGGTACGTCCGCACGCTGGAGGATGTCTTCCGTTTCGAGCCGGTTCCCCCGGAGTTGGGCCCGAAGGAGGCGCTCCACGTCCTCGGCACCCAGGCCAACCTGTGGACCGAGGTGATGGAGGACGCGGGGCGCGTGGACTACCAGGCCTTTCCTCGGCTGGCCGCCTTCGCCGAGGTCGCCTGGAGCGCCCTGCCCGCGCCCGCGGCACGGGACTTCGCCGACTTCGAACGCCGGATGACCGCCCACTACGGCCGACTTGACGCCCTCGGCGTCGGTTACCGGCCGCCGACCGGGCCGCGTCCGTGGCAACAGCGGCCCGGCGTTCTCGGACGCCCGATCGAGGGAACGCCCCCGAACGTGTGAGGTGGCCGGAGAACCGGTGTGTCGCCGTACGCGGGCCACCGGGACTTCGAAAACCCGTCCCCGGTGAGGAGAAACGCACGCAAGAGGCATCGAAGAGGGCAATCGGAACTGATCGGCGATGCCGTGCGAAAACGGACCATCCCCCTGGCGAGAGGGGTGAATGCCTCCTAGCGGACCCCCGCGTTCGGGTCTCGCGAGAATGTGCCAGAGTTGCCACGTCCGCCCTGTCAGCACGTACCGTACGGCAACACAGGTGGGACCAGGTGGGGCAGCGGGAAGGGGCAGCCGGTTTGACCACGCACGCACCGCAGGCGGCGCAGGCCGTGACGCTGCCCGCCTCGCTGGACGAGGCGGTCGCGGCGCTCGCCGCCATGCCGACGGCCGTCCCCGTGGCGGGCGGCACCGACCTCATGGCCACCGTCAACTCCGGGCAGCTCAGGCCCGCCGCACTCGTCGGCCTCGGCCGGATCAGCGAGATCCGCGGCTGGCAGTACCAGGACGGCCACGCCCTGCTCGGCGCCGGACTCACCCACGCGCGGATGGGCCGCCCCGACTTCGCCGCCCTGATCCCGGCCCTGGCCGCCTCCGCGCGGGCCGCGGGGCCGCCGCAGATCCGTAACGCGGGCACCCTCGGCGGCAACATCGCGACGGCCGCCCCTACGGGAGACGCGCTTCCCGTGCTGGCCGCCCTGGAGGCGACGCTGATCATCGCGGGCCCCGGTGGCGCCCGCCGGGAGATCCCGGTGTCGCACCTGCTGGCCGGCGTGGAACTGCTGCGCGCCGGTGAGCTCATCGGCTTCGTGCGCGTGCCCCTGCTGCACGCGCCCCAGGTCTTCCTGAAGGCCACCGGACGCACCGGCCCCGGCCGCGCCCTCGCGTCCGTCGCACTCGTCCTCGACCCCGCCCGGCGCGGAGTCAGGTGCGCCGTCGGTGCCATAGCGCCGATGCCGCTGCGCCCGCTGGACGCCGAGCAGTGGGTCGCCCGGCTCATCGACTGGGACAACAACCGCACGATCGTCCCGGAGGCACTGGGTGCCTTCGGCGAGTACGTCGCGGCGGCCTGCATTCCCGACCCGGTTCCGGCCGAGGACGGCTCCGTACCACCGCTTCCGCCCGCGGTCCTGCATCTGCGGCGCACCGTCGCCGCGCTGGCCCGACGAGCACTGGGGAGGGCACTGTCGTGACCGACGACCAGTACGGCGACGACCAGTACGGAGACCGGCGCGGGAGTCAACAAGGGGAGCAGCCCGGGGATCAGCGCGCGGAAGGCGCTCCCCGTGGTGGGGGCCGCTGGGACCCGCTGCCCCAGGGTGACTACGACGACGGTGCCACCGCCTTCGTGAAGCTCCCCGAAGGGGGCATCGACGCGTTCCTGGCCTCCGTGGACAGCCCGCTCGCCGCGCCCGGCCACGGCTACGTACCCCCGCAGATAGCTGCGGCGCCGGGATCCGAGGACGGCTCCCCGGGCGCGCCCGGGGCGTGGGGCATGCCGCCCGCGCCCCCCGGGGGCGCCCAGTGGCCCGACCCGAACGCCGTGCCCCACGAGGTCACGCCGCAGGACGGGTTCAGCTACGACCAGAGCTCCACCGGTCAGTGGGCCTTCGACCAGGGAGCCGGTGCGCCGGACGGCGCGGCTCCCGGAGTCGCGGGCCGCGAGGTCACCGGAGAATGGCGGATCCCCGTCGCCGGGGGCGACCTTCCGGACGAATCGGGCGAGTTCAGTACGTCGGCGCTGGTCGAGCAGTGGGGCGGCACGCCCCCCGCCACGCTCCCCGGCGGCGCGCCCGCGCCCTGGGCCACGGAAGGGGCGGGCCAGCCCTGGGCGGCCGGGCTCGACCCTGAGCCGGGGTCCGACGGCACGATGGGCGCGGGGACGACGTACGCGCCCGAAACCGGGCACGAAACGGAGCGCCTGACGGGCGGCTCCGGTCACACGACTGACGGGATCGGTCACCCGGTCGACGTATCCGGTCACGCCGGCACCGAAGCCGGTCACGCGGACGTCGACGAGGATCATGGCCCCGCCGAGCCCGCGCGCGACCCCGCCGAAGGGCCTGACGGCCCCGCAGAAGCCGCCGTGGAGCTGGAGGCTGCTCCCGGGCCGGAAAGCTCGCCGGAGGCCGCTGAGGGGGCTGTGGAGGGCGAGCCGGACGCGGACGTCGAGGCATCCGGTGCCACGGTGACCGACGAGGAGCCGGCCGCCGAGCCCGACGCCGCCGACGCGACCCCCGGACTCCCCGGCGAGGAACACCCCCTCGCCTCCTACGTCCTGCGCGTCAACGGCTCCGACCGGCCCGTCACCGACGCCTGGATCGGCGAGTCGCTGCTCTACGTACTGCGCGAGCGCCTCGGCCTCGCCGGCGCCAAGGACGGCTGCTCCCAGGGCGAGTGCGGCGCCTGCAACGTCCAGGTGGACGGACGCCTCGTCGCCTCCTGCCTGGTGCCCGCGGTCACCGCCGCCGGCAGCGAGGTACGCACCGTGGAGGGCCTCGCCACCGAGGGCCGGCCCTCGGACGTACAGCGGGCGCTCGCCAAGTGCGGTGCAGTGCAGTGCGGTTTCTGCATCCCCGGGATGGCGATGACCGTGCACGACCTCCTGGAGGGCAACCCCGCCCCCACCGAACTGGAGACGCGCCAGGCACTGTGCGGCAACCTGTGCCGCTGCTCCGGCTACCGGGGCGTCCTGGAGGCCGTCCGCGAGGTCGTCGCCGAACGCGAGGCGCACGCCGCCGACGCCGACGGTGAGGACGGCGAGGCCCGCATCCCGCACCAGGCCGGACCGGGCGGAGGCGGGGTCAACCCCTCCGCGTTCGACGCCCCGGGCTTCGAGCCCGCCCGGAACCACGACTCCCACGCGTACGACCAGGCTCACGGCCAGGACGGAGGCGAGACGTGAGCAACGAAGCCGCCACCGCGACCACCGCCGCGGAGGCCGCCCCCGACGCGGAGGCCCTCCCGCACGGCCTCGGCGTGTCGCTGCCGACCGCCGACGCGCGCGCCAAGACGGAAGGCACCTTCCCGTACGCGGCCGACCTGTGGGCCGAGGGCCTGCTGTGGGCCGCCGTACTGCGCTCACCGCACCCCCACGCGCGCATCCTCTCCATCGACACGACCCACGCGCGTGAGATGCCCGGCGTACGGGCCGTCGTGACGCACGAGGACGTGCCGGGGGTCGAACTGCACGGCCGCGGCAGAGCCGACCGCCCGATGTTCGCCTCAGAGGTCGTACGCCACCACGGGGAGCCCATCGCCGCGGTCGCGGCCGACCACCCGGACACCGCGCGCATGGCGGCGGCGGCCGTCATCGTCGAGTACGAAGTACTCGACCCGGTGACCGACCCCGAGCAGGCCTTCGAGGCCGAACCGCTGCACCCCGACGGCAACCTGATCCGGCACATCCCCCTGCGGCACGGCGACCCCGACGCGATCGGCGAGGTCGTCGTGGAGGGCCTCTACCGGATCGGCCGCCAGGACCCGGCCCCCATCGGCGCCGAGGCGGGCCTCGCGGTACCGCGCCCCGACGGCGGTGTGGAGCTGTACCTCGCCTCCACGGACCCGCACGCGGACCGCGACGCGGCCGCCGCCTGCTACGGCCTGGAACCGGAGCGGGTGAAAGTGGTCGTCACGGGAGTCCCCGGCGCCACCGCCGACCGCGAGGACCAGGGCTTCCAGCTCCCCCTGGGCCTGCTGGCGCTCAAAACGGGCTGCCCGGTGAAACTGACGGCGACCCGCGAAGAGTCCTTCCTGGGCCACGTCCACAGACACCCCACCCTCCTCCGCTACCGCCACCACGCGGACACCGACGGCAAGCTCGTCAAGGTCGAGGCACAGATCCTGCTCGACGCGGGCGCGTACGCGGACACCTCCGGGGAGGCCCTCGCGGCGGCGGTCTCCTTCGCCTGCGGCCCCTACGTCGTCCCCAACGCCTTCATCGAGGGCTGGGCGGTACGCACCAACAACCCCCCCTCGGGCCATGTCCGCGGCGAGGGCGCCATGCAGGTCTGCGCGGCCTACGAGGCCCAGATGGACAAGCTGGCGAAGAAACTGGGCGCCGACCCGGCCGAGCTGCGCCTGCGCAACGCGATGGCCACCGGAGACGTCCTCCCGACCGGCCAGTCCGTCACCTGCCCCGCCCCGGTCGCCGAACTCCTCCAGGCGGTACGGGACTTCCCGCTGCCCCAGCTGCCCAAGGACACCCCCGAGGACGAGTGGCTGCTCCCGGGCGGCCCCGAGGGCGCGGGCGAGCCGAGCGCCGTCCGCAGGGGCGTCGGCTACGGACTGGGCATGGTCCACATGCTCGGCGCCGAGGGCGCGGACGAGGTCTCGACGGCCACTGTCAAGGTCCACGACGGCATCGCCACGGTCCTGTGCGCCGCCGTGGAGACCGGCCAGGGCTTCACCACCCTGGCCCGCCAGATCGTCCAGGAGACGCTGGGCATCGACGAGGTCCAGGTGGCCCCCGTCGACACCGACCAGCCCCCGGCGGGCCCCGGCGCCCGGGGCCGCCACACCTGGGTGTCCGGCGGTGCGGTGGAACGGGCCGCGAAAATGGTCCGCACCCAGCTCCTCCAGCCCCTGGCGCACAAGTTCGGCATGTCCACGGAGCTGCTCCAGATCACCGACGGCAAGATCACCTCGTACGACGGTGTCCTGTCGACCACGGTGACGGAGGCGCTGGACGGCAAGGAACTGTGGGCCACGGCACAGTGCCGCCCGCACCCCACGGAACCCCTCGACGAGGCGGGCCAGGGCGACGCCTTCGTGGGCCTCGCCTTCTGCGCGATCCGCGCGGTGGTCGACGTCGACATCGAGCTGGGCTCGGTACGGGTGGTGGAACTGGCGCTCGCCCAGGATGTCGGCCGCGTCCTCAATCCGGCGCAGCTGGCGGCCCGTATCGAGGCCGGCGTCACCCAGGGCGTCGGCATCGCCCTCACGGAGAACCTGCGCTCCGCGCGCGGGCTGATCCGCCACCCCGACCTCACGGGCTACGCCCTGCCGACCGCGCTGGACGCACCTGACATCCGCATCGTCAAGCTGGTCGAGGAACGGGACGTGGTCGCCCCCTTCGGCGCGAAGGCGGCGAGCGCGGTGCCGGTGGTGACGTCCCCGGCGGCCATCGCGTCGGCGGTACGCGCGGCGACGGGCCGCCCGGTGAACCGCCTTCCGATCCGCCCGCAGGCAGCGGTGGTGACAACGACATGACGAATCCGAGCCCGAGCCCGAGTCCCGTGCCGGCCCCGGAGGAGCCGCCGCGCTACGAACCCGGGCCGACGCCCGGCAAGGTGCTGGCGTGGGTGCTCCTGTTCCTGGTGGCGGCGATCGTGGTCGTCGTGGGTGGCGTGTACTTCGGCTGAGGGCGCAATAGCCGGGCCCGCCCGCCGATTTAGGGCGTCGTCCCAGGTCAGAGGCCGTTGTCAGTGGTGCCGCGTAGTGTTCTGGGCAGTGGGAGGGCCTGCCGGGCAGCGGACGTTTTCGACGTCGCGTCCGGGGGACCGTGAGCAACCATGCGCGGGGGAAACCATGAGCACGACGATCACTCTGACCAGGGGCGAGCTGCTGACGCGCGTGGGCCTGCCGGCCGGCAAGGGCCAGGTGAGGTTCGGTGCACTGCGCGCCGGAGCCGTACGGACCGGGGCCCTGCGGACGGTGGCGGACCCGACACACAACCGCCCCGCCCCGCTGGACCGGCCCGCGCCCGCCTCCTCCCTGGAAGTGCTGCGGCGGTTCGCGGCGGCGACGGAGGAGATGGCAGCCGCACGAGGCCAACTGGCCTTCTCCGCCGACGGGTTCGGCCCGCGGACGCTGGCGGAGACCTCGCGGCACCTGCTGATGGTGTTCGCCCAGGGCACCGGCGGCGATGTGCTGCCGTACTGGAAGATGGCCGCCCTGATCCGCCCGCTGGCCCGGATCGCCGCCTCCGGCGCGGAGTCGGGCCTCGCCCTCGACCTGCCCGCCCGGCTCCTTGAGCAGGAGTTCGGCCACACCAAGGTGGCCCGCTTCGAGGACGTCGACTTCCCGGCCCCCCTCACCCACGAGCCGACCCGCCGCTTCCTGAGCGGCACGGGACTCCCGGAGGACGGCACCCACTTCGACCCGGACACCGACATACCTCTGCCGACCCTCGCGGAGTACTGCGCGGACGAGGACACGGCGGCCGAACTCCCCGAAGGCGCAGGCGACTTGATCCGCCTGGGTCACCTGTCCGACAGCAACAGCCTGGTCCTGGACGGCAGAACGGGCGCGATCCTCACGTGGAACGAGCCAGAGGCCACCCTGCACCGCCTCAACACCGACGTCTCGACCCTCGCCTTCACCCTGTGGCTGCTGCGCCGCGCGAAGACGATCGACTTCGACGGCGAGGCGGGCAGGGTGCTCTGAGGCGGGCGTTCGCGGTACCGAACCCGCGTCCCACGTCAGCCGGTTGACCTCACGGGTGTACTGCTGCGCCCGTGCCGGCGACCGCTGAGTTCGGCGTCGAACGTCTCCTGGGCCACCCGCATGGCGTCGGCGTACACGGGGTCCTGCAGCCGCTTCCACATCTCCTCCTCGGAGACGTCCTCGACACGGCTGACCACCCACCAGATGTTCCCGAACGGGTCCTTGACGCGGCCTCCGCGCTGGCCGAACGCGTGGGTCGCCACAGCGGTGACGACCTGGCCGCCGGCAGCGAGGGCCTGTGCGAACGCCTTGTCCGCGTCGGCGACGAACACGCGCAGCAGACTCGGCATGACGGGCCAGTCCGCACTCCGGTCGAAGGCCAGGACGACGGTGTCGCCGACCCGGATCTCACCGTGTCCGACGGAGCCGTGTTCCGTCAGCACCCGCCCCAGCTCCTCGCCGTCGAACGCCTGGGTGACGAAGTCGAGAAAAGCCCCCGTGTCGTCGGTGACGACCCAGGGCGCGACGGTGGTGTAGCCCTCCGGTGCGGCGCTGGTCTGTTCGGGCATCGTGGTCCTCTCGTCGGGTGGTGCCGTTTCAACACGGGCGCGACGCTAGGTGTGATGTAGGTCTGGTTCTGTCCCAGATGCGTGA
>NZ_AEJB01000096.1 GCF_000331005.1 Streptomyces turgidiscabies Car8 | reverse complement strand
CCCCCCGGGGAACATCACGCTCAGGACGACGTACGAGTCATCAGTTCCGTGGGAAGCACCACCTGGCGGCGTTCCAGTACCCGCGATGCCGTCGGGCGGCGGTCCGCGACCTCCTCCAGGAGGAGGTCGATCATGGCCCGGCCCATCTCCACGATCGGCTGGCGGACGCTGGTCAGGGGCGGGTCCATGTGACGGGCGATGGCCGAGTCGTCGTAGCCGACGAGGGCCACGTCGTCCGGGATGCGGCGGCCCTGTTCGCGCAGAACCTGGCGGGCGCCCGCCGCCGTCACGTCGGAGCCGGCGAAGACCGCGTCCAGGTCGGGGCAGCGGGACAGGAGACGGGTCATCGCCCTGCGGCCGCCCTCCTCGGTGAAGTCGCCCGGTTCGATCAGGTCCTCGTCCACCTCGTGGCCCGCCGCCTCCAGGGCTTCGCGGTAGCCGTCGACGCGGCGCTGGGCGCCGTACACGTCCAGCCGGCCCGTGATGTGGGCGACCTTGCGACAACCCCGGGAGAGCAGGTGTTCGACTGCCTGTCGGCCGCCTCCGTAGTTGTCGGAGTCCACCGAGGTGAGGGTTTCCGCCGCCGACCTCGGGCCGCTGATCACCGCCGGGATCTCCAGCTGGGCCAGCAGATCGGGGAGCGGGTCGTCCGCGTGGGTCGAGACCAGGAGGACGCCGTCGACCCGGTGGGCGGCCAGGTACTGGGCGAGGCGCTGACGCTCACGGTCGCTGCCCGCGAAGATCAGCAGGAGCTGCATCTCCGTGTCCGAGATCGCCGCCCCCACACCGCGCAGCATGTCCGAGAAGTACGGTTCCGCGAAGAAGCGGGTCTCCGGCTCGGGGACGACGAGCGCGATCGCGTCCGTGCGGTTCGCCGCGAGGGCGCGGGCCGCGGTGTTCGGGACGTAGCCGAGTTCCGCGACCGCCGCCTCGACCGCCGCCCGGGTCACGTCACTGACCCTGGGTGAGCCGTTGATCACCCGGGAGACCGTGCCGCGGCCCACTCCGGCGCGCGCGGCGACCTCTTCGAGGGTCGGCCGCCCGCCACTCCGGCCCCGTACTCCGTGGCCCACCATGGTCCGTCTCCCGTCACCCGCTCTGGTCTGCTCTGGAATCTAACAGCACGCTTTGCGAACCGAAGTCCGGCAACAGGCCCAGCGGGACCTGGTGACTTCCCTTCCGCGGTCCGCCGGGAATCCCCGGGCGCCCGGGGACGTCCTTCCGGGGTCCGCAACCGGCCTTCCGAAGCCTTGCATTCCGCTTTCAGGAGCTTTAGTTAACAGCCCGATAACCGAAGACACATCGCCGCGTCTCCACCCTTGACACCCCCGCCCAGACCGACGACTCTTCAACACATCACCTGTGGGAGCGCTCCCACGGTACCTGACACATACACATCCCGCACGTTCCCCGCCCGAGCCGCCGCATCAGAACTAACGGGCCCAACAACGCAGTTGGCCGGGGGGTCGGCACGTCAGGCAACAGGAGGACGCAATGCGCACGAGTACCCGCAGGTCCCGCAGACTGATGACCCTCGCGGTCGTCGCCACACTGACGACGGGGCTGCTGGCCGGCTGCGCCGACGACTCGGGCGACGGCTCGGACGACAGCTCGCCGAACAGCGGTGGCGGCGGTGGCGGCGGCAAGACCGAGCTGACCATCGGCACCTTCGGTGTCTTCGGTTACAAGCAGGCCGGTCTCTACGACGAGTACATGAAACTGCACCCGGACGTCAGCATCAAGGAGAACGTCACCACCAAGACGGACGTCTACTGGCCCAAGACGCTCACCCGTCTGCAGGCCGGTTCCGGTGTCGACGACATCCAGGCGATAGAGATCGGCAACATCGCCGAGGCAGTGCAGACACAGGCGGACAAGTTCGTCGACCTCGGCAAGGAGGTCGACAAGTCCCAGTGGCTGGACTGGAAGAACGCGCAGGCCACCACCAAGGACGGCAAGCAGATCGGGCTCGGCACCGACATCGGCCCGATGGCGATCTGCTACCGCAAGGACCTGTTCAAGAAGGCCGGCCTGGAGACGGACCGGACCAAGCTCGCCGCACAGTGGGCGGGCGACTGGTCGAAGTTCGTCGGCGTCGGCAAGGACTACATGAAGAAGGCGCCGAGCGGCACCAAGTTCGTGGACTCCGCCTCCTCGGTCTACAACGCCGTGCTGGGTGGCGAGAGCGAGCGGTACTACGACAAGGACGGCAACGCCATCTGGGACAAGTCGACGGGTGTCAAGACCGCCTGGAACGCCGCGATGGAGGTGGCGACCAGCAACATGTCGGCGAAGCTGAAGCAGTTCGAGGACCCGTGGGTCAAGGCCTTCTCCAACGCGACCTTCGCGACGGTGGCCTGCCCCGCCTGGATGATCGGCTACATCCAGGAGAAGTCCGGTGAGTCCGGCAAGGGCAACTGGGACGTGGCGGCGGCGCCGACCGCGGCCAACTGGGGCGGCGCGTTCGTCGGCGTACCGACGGCCGGCAAGCACCAGAAGGAGGCCATCGAGCTCGCCAAGTGGCTGACGGCCCCCGAGCAGCAGGCGAAGGTCTTCGCCAAGCAGGCGAGCTTCCCGTCGGCCCCGTCGGCGTACGCGACCCTGAAGCCGCAGGCCGCCACCGTCGAGTACTTCTCGAACGCTCCGATCACCGAGATCTACGCGGCGTCGGCCAAGACCATCCCGGTCCAGTACTTCGGCGTCAAGGACCAGCCGATCGGCACCGCCATCGCGGACATCGGCATCCTTCAGTCGAGCAGAAGGGCAAGAGCCCTGAGCAGGATGGGACGCGGCCACGAACGAGATCAAGGACGTGCTCGGCCAGTGACCAGCTCCAAGCAGGCTCTCGCGCATCCCGCGCCGAGTGCCGAGACCGCGCCCGGCGACCAGCCGGGCGCGGTCCGGGGCGCTCAAGGTCGCGGTAAGCCGCCTACGGGCCCGGGCTCGTGGCGCAGTCGGCTGTACCGCTGGGACATGAAGGCGTCGCCGTACGCGTTCATCACCCCCTTCTTCCTCGTCTTCGGGGCCTTCGGACTGGTCCCGCTCCTCTACACGGGCTGGTACTCGCTGCACAACGTGCAGCTGTCCTCGCTGGACCACCAGACCTGGGTGGGCCTGGAGAACTACAAGAACCTGTGGGCCTCGGACTTCTTCTGGAACGCCCTGAAGAACACCTTCACCATCGGTCTGATCTCGACCGTGCCGCAGTTGCTCCTGGCGCTCGGCATCGCGCACCTGCTCAACTACAAACTGCGCGGCTCGACCCTGTGGCGGGTCGTGATGCTCACCCCGTACGCCACCTCGGTGGCGGCGGCGACGCTGGTCTTCACGCTGCTGTACACGTGGGACGGCGGCATGATCAACTGGCTGCTGCACTTCGTCGGGGTCGACGCGATCAACTGGCGCGAGTCCGACTGGGGCGGGCAGTTCGCCGTCTCCAGCATCGTGATCTGGCGATGGACCGGCTACAACGCGCTGATCTACCTCGCGGCGATGCAGGCGATCCCCACCGACCTGTACGAGTCGGCGTCCCTCGACGGCGCGAACCGCTTTCAGCAGTTCCGTCATGTCACGATCCCGATGCTCCGGCCGACGATCCTCTTCACCGTGGTCGTGTCCACCATCGGCGCGACCCAACTCTTCGGTGAGCCACTGCTGTTCGGCGGGTCCAAGGGCGGCTCCGAGCACCAGTACCAGACGCTCGGTCTGTACATGTACGACCAGGGTTGGATCATCGGCAACCTCGGCAAGGCATCCGCGATCGCGTGGTCGATGTTCCTGATCCTGCTGATCGTCGGGGCGGTCAACATGCTGGTCAACCGACGTCTGAGGAAATCCCAATGACCACAAGTGATCTGACGTTGCCTCAGGCGGACACGGAGCCGAAGCCGAAGGAAGACAAGGGCTCCGGGCGCCGCCGGATCATCGGCGCGGGCAAGCAGCTGCACGCGGGCCCGGTCACCTACGTCGTCCTGGTGGTCCTCTCGCTGGTCTCGCTGGCCCCGCTGCTGTGGACGGCGATCGCGGCCTCCCGCGACAACACCCGGCTCGCCCAGACGCCGCCGCCGCTGTGGTTCGGCTCGAACCTGTTCAAGAACATGCAGATCGCGTGGGACGAGGTGGGACTCGGCACGGCGATGCTCAACAGCACGCTCGTCGCCGGCACCATCACGGTCAGTACGGTGCTGTTCTCGACGCTGGCGGGATTCGCCTTCGCCAAGCTGCGGTTCAGGTTCTCCGGCGCGCTGCTGCTCCTGACCATCGGCACGATGATGATCCCGCCGCAGCTCGCCGTCGTGCCGCTGTACCTGTGGATGGCCGACCTCGGCTGGTCCAACCAGTTGCAGGCCGTGATCCTGCCGACGCTGGTCACCGCCTTCGGTACGTTCTTCATGCGGCAGTACCTGGTGCAGGCGCTGCCCTCCGAACTGATCGAGGCAGCGCGGGTGGACGGCGCGAACAGCCTGCGCGTGGTGTGGCACGTGGTCTTCCCGGCGGCGCGGCCCGCGATGGCCGTGCTCGGCCTGCTGACCTTCGTGTTCGCCTGGAACGACTTCCTGTGGCCGATCATCGCGCTCAACCAGCAGAACCCGACCGTGCAGGTCGCACTGAACGCGCTCGGCACCGGCTATGTCCCCGACCAGGCAGTGATCATGGCGGGCGCGCTGCTGGGCACGCTGCCGCTGCTCATCGCCTTCCTCCTGTTCGGCAAGCAGATCGTCGGCGGCATCATGAACGGCGCGATCAAGGGCTGACCTGTACAGGACCTTCGTACGGGACTGTCGTCAGGGACTTTTCGTACGGGAACTCTCGGGGGCCGGGTCACCGCCGCCTCGGCCCCCTCGCACTCTCCCCCCACTTCCCTCATCTCCTACCCGTCGGTCTCCACGACTTCCTATGGGAGCGCTTCCATGCCTGAATCCGTTACCCCTGTGACCTTTCCTCCCGCCTTCCTCTGGGGCGCCGCGACTTCCGCGTACCAGATAGAGGGGGCGGTGCGGGAGGACGGCCGCACCCCCTCGATCTGGGACACGTTCAGCCATACGCCCGGCAAGACGGCCGGTGGTGAGCACGGTGACATCGCTGTCGACCACTACCACCGTTACCGCGACGACGTGCAGATGATGGCCGACCTGGGCCTGACCGCGTACCGCTTCTCCGTCTCCTGGTCGCGGGTGCAGCCGACGGGCCGGGGGCCTGCGGTCCAGCGCGGGCTGGACTTCTACCGACGCCTCGTCGACGAACTGCTCGAACACGACATCAAGCCGGCGGTCACCCTCTACCACTGGGACCTCCCGCAGGAGCTGGAGGACGCGGGCGGCTGGCCGGAGCGGGAGACCGCGCTGCGTTTCGCCGAGTACGCCCACATCATGGGCGAGGCCCTGGGTGACCGCGTCGAGCAGTGGATCACGCTCAACGAGCCCTGGTGCAGCGCGTTCCTGGGCTACGCCTCGGGTGTGCACGCGCCGGGCCGTACCGAGCCGCTGGCCTCACTCCGGGCGGCGCATCACCTCAACCTGGCGCACGGGCTGGGCGCTTCGGCCCTGCGGGCGGCGATGCCGGCCCGCAACACGGTCGCGGTGAGCCTCAACTCCTCGGTGGTCAGGCCGCTTTCGCAGACACCGGAGGACCTGGCCGCGGTCCGGAAGATCGACGACCTGGCCAACGGTGTCTTCCACGGCCCGATGCTGCACGGCGCCTACCCGGAGACCCTGTTCGCCGCCACGTCGTCGATCACGGACTGGTCGTACGTCCTCGACGGCGACCTCGCGCTGATCAACCAGCCGCTGGACGCGCTGGGCCTCAACTACTACACGCCGACGCTGGTCTCGGCGGCCGAGGAGAAGCCGAGCGGCCCGCGCGCCGACGGTCACGGGGCGAGCGAGTTCTCGCCGTGGCCGGGGGCGGACGAGGTCCTCTTCCACCAGTCGCCGGGCGAGCGCACGGAGATGGGCTGGTCGATCGACCCGACGGGCCTGCACGACCTGATCATGCGGTACACGAAGGAGGCTCCGGGGCTGCCGATCTACGTCACGGAGAACGGCGCCGCCTACGACGACAAGCCCGAGTCCGACGGCCGCGTCCACGACCCCGAGCGGATCGCCTACCTGCACGGCCATCTGCGGGCGGTCCGGCGCGCGATCGCCGAGGGCGCGGACGTCAGGGGCTACTACCTGTGGTCCCTGATGGACAACTTCGAGTGGGCCTACGGCTACGGCAAGCGATTCGGCGC
Organism: Streptomyces turgidiscabies Car8; assembly: GCF_000331005.1. Taxonomy (GTDB): domain Bacteria; phylum Actinomycetota; class Actinomycetes; order Streptomycetales; family Streptomycetaceae; genus Streptomyces; species Streptomyces turgidiscabies. The sequence goes on along the minus strand of NZ_AEJB01000096.1, from coordinate 135 downwards.
GGTGTACGTCGACTACGCGACCCTGGCCCGCACCCCGAAGTCGAGCGCCCTCTGGTACGGCCGCGCGGCCCGCAGCGGGAGCCTGCCGGCGGTCAACTCGGAGTGAGTGGTCCCTCCGGGGGTTCGGGGAGTCGG
>NZ_AEJB01000095.1 GCF_000331005.1 Streptomyces turgidiscabies Car8 | reverse complement strand
TGCCGTCCTCGACCAACTCCTTCTCACCTCGATGACCTCCCCGACCATCTCCGGGTCGAGGGCGCTGGTCGGCTCGTCGAAGAGCATGAGGGCCGGCCTCATGGCGAGGGCGCGGGCGATGGCGACGCGTTGCTGCTGTCCTCCGGACAGGGCGGAGGGCCGCACGGACGCCTTGTGGGCGAGGCCGACCCTCGCCAGCAGGGCGTGTGCCCGTTCGCGTGCCTCGGCCTTCGGCACACCGAGGACCTTCATCGGGGCCGCGGCGACGTTCTCCAGGGCCGTGAGGTGCGGGAAGAGGTTGAAGCGCTGGAAGACGAAGCCGATGTCGCGGCGGCGCTCGGCGACGACCTTCGGCCGTTCCTCGACCAGCTTCCCGGAGCCGGGACGGTAGCCCACCGGGCGGCCGTGCACGAGGATCTCGCCCTCGTCCATGGTCTCCAGATGGTTGAGGCACCGCAGGAACGTGGTCTTGCCGGAGCCCGACGGGCCCACGACGACCACGACCTCACGGGCCATGACGTCCATGGACACGCTGTCCAGGACGCGTACGGCGCCGAAGCTCTTCACCACGTTCCGGGCGGACATCACCGCCGTAGTGGTTGTTTCCATGTCAGTTCGCTCCCTTGGTGACGAGCGAGTCCTCCTTGATGAGCGAGTCCTCCTTGTGGCTGGTGACGCGGCCCCCGCCGACGAACCGCTCGCGCAGCGACGTCACGGCCGTCCAGGCGGTGATCGAACAGGTCCGGACGACGGCACGGACCGGCGGCCGGTCGGGCGGCGGTCCGTGACCGTCACCGGAGTTCCGGGACCGTGGATGCGTGAAGGCGGGCCGCGGTGGCCCGCCGATCCGCGTCGTCAGCCGTGGTGCCGTCCCGTCAAGGAGGCGAGCCCGTCCTCCAGGCCCTGACGGAACGCGGACCGCCGCTTGTCCGGCATGCCGTGCAACAGCCGGTCCTCCAGTTTCTGCACCGTCGGCGCGCACGCCGCCAGCAGGTCCTCCCCCTCCCGCGTCAGCCGGGCCTCCATGATCCGCCGGTTCCCCGGGGCATGGGCGCGCTCGATCAGCCCACGCTCCTCCAGCGAGCGCACGATCTCGTGCATCGTCTGGGGTCTGACGAAGGAGCGGCGGGCCAACTGGGCGGAGGAGAGTCTGCCTCGGTGCTGAAGCACGGTCAGGGCCGTGTACTGGAACGTCGTGAGCCTGAACGGCCGCAGGGCCTCGTCCATGAAGGAGCGGATGGCCAGTTCGAGTTGCTTGACGAGATAGATCGTCAGCGGGCCCTCGTGGCTCTCGGGGTCCGGATCGGGAGCCGGATCCCGATCGGCTGCCTCCGCCATCGTTCGCACCTCTTGGTCGGTCGTCGGGGCGGTCGGGCGAGGCCGTCGTCGAGGTCAGACGACCGGTGTCCGCACCCGATAACCGACAGGTAGTAGTTCCAGGTCACGTCGGCGAGCCACGGTACCCCACAGCCCATGGGGCATCCACAGCGTCATCCCGATGGCGAGGGCGCCGAGCCCGATCAGGTACCAGGTACCTCCATCGGCCCCGAACCAGTCCTGCACCAGGAAGAACACGATCGCTCCGATGATCGGTCCCTCGAAGGTGCCGAGGCCGCCGATGACCACCATGAAGATCATGTACGCGGACCACTGGACCCCGAAGATGGAGTCCGGCTGGACCCGCAGGGTGCTCGCGAGGGTGAGTCCACCGGCGGCGGCACCGCCCACCGCCGCCAGGACGAAGACCAGCCGTTTCGCCGAGGTGACCCGTACCCCGACGGACGCCGCGCCCACCGGGTCGTCACGGATCGCCTCCAGCGAAGCCCCCAGCCTGCTGCGCAGCAGCACGAACACGGCCAGCAGCAGCACGCTCATCAGCGCCAGGGCGAGCCAGTAGACCTGGGCCTGCCGCACCGCCGGATCGGTGGCCGACAGATCGGTGAGCGAGCGGCCCGAACCGCCGCCCAGCGAAGGCGTGTTCACCACGAGCAGCCGGAAGAACTCCGCGATCGCCCACATGCCGATGGCGAACTGCCCGCCGGTGAGCCGGAACGCGAGCAGCGAGGTGGGTACCGCGACGGCACCCGCGAGCAGGGCTGCCAGGACGACCGCGAGAAACGGGCTGACGCCTCGGTCGACGAAGAGGAAGACCCCGTACGCGCCGAGGCCGATGAAGCCCTGCTGGCCCACGGAGACCAGACCGGCGTAGCCCGCCAGCGCGTTCCACATGGCCGCGAGGATGACGAGGACGAACAGGGTCGTCAGCTTCGCGGTCACCTCGGGCGTGAAGGCGAAGGGGGCGAACGCCAGCGCGAGCAGCAGGGCGGCCAGAGCACCGGACGCCGTACGGGAGACGGGCGTCCACCGGTGGATGGTCGCGGTCGCGGTGGCGGTGGCCCTCGGTGGTGCGGTGGTCATGTGCGGCTCCTTGTCATGCCGAGCAGTCCCTGCGGACGGAAGGCCAGGACCGCGAGGAACACCGCGTGTCCGGCGATGATGGAGAAGCGCGGATCCGCCTGGGCGCCGACCGTCTGGGCGACGCCGAGGACCATGCCCCCGACGAGCGTCCCCCACAGCGAACCGAGCCCGCCGATCACGACGACCTCGAAGGCGAACAGCAGCTGGGTCGGCCCCATGGAAGGGCTGAACGACGACCGCATCGCGAAGAACGCGCCCGCCAGACCGGCGGTGGCGACGGCGATGGCGGCGGCCCAGGCGTACACGCGGCGGCTGTCGATCCCGACCAGTTCGGCGGTGTCCGCGTCGGCGGCGGTGGCGCGGATCGCCCGGCCGATTCCCGTACGGGCCAGCAGCAGCTGGAGCCCGCCGAGCAGCGCGACCGCCACCGCCACGGTCAGCACACCGAGGTACGGGATGCTCACCGACGACCCGAGCTGGAGGCCGGCCGTGGACAGCCAACCGGCGTCCAGGGAGCGGCTGTCGGCGCTGAAGATCTCCAGCAGCGCGTTCTGCAGCACGATGGCGAGACCGAAGGTGGCCAGCATCGACGACATCTCGCCGGTGCGCAGCGCCCTGCTGAGGATGCCCCGCTGCAACGCCACTCCGACCAGGCCCATCACGGGCAGGACGAGCAGTACCGCGAAGAACGGGCTGATGCCGAGGGTGGCGGCCAGCACCGCGACGAGGAACGCGCCGAGGACCGCGAGGTCGCCGTGGCTCAGGTTGACGGTCCGCATGACGCCGAACATCAGGGAGAGGCCGCAGGCGAAGAGCGCGTAGACACCGCCGAGCATGACGCCCTGCACGATGGCGTTGATCCAGTTCATGCCGGCTCCTCCTGTACGGTCGCCGCCGTGGCGCGGCCCAGCCCGAAGTACGCCTCGACGACCTGTTCGCGGGTGACGTCGTCGGCTGGTTCGTCCAGGACGACGCAGCCTTCGAGCATGCACAGCACGCGCCGGGCCACCCCCAGGGCGCGGCCGAGGTCCTGCTCCACGAGCAGCACGGTCGTACCGCCGGAGAGGATCGCGCCGAGTGAGTCGTAGAGGGTGTCGACCACGATGGGCGCGAGGCCCAGCGAGACCTCGTCGAGCATCAGCAGCCGGGGGTTGGTCATCAGCGCCCTGCCGATGGCCACGGCCTGCTGCTCGCCGCCCGACAGGTTGCCGGCGCGCCGCTTCAGCAGACCGTCGAGCAGCGGGAAGGCGGCCACGACGGCTGCCAGGTCCCACGGGCCGGGGCGCCGTACCCGGGACGCGACCAGGAGGTTCTCCTCCACGGTGAGGTCGGCGAAGAGCCGCCGTCCTTCCGGGACCAGTGCGATCCCGGCCGCCACACGGTCGTGGGCCCGCCGGGCCGTCATATCCACACCGTCCAGGCCGATGCGACCCTCGGCCGGCTGGTGTGCTCCGGCGACGGCACGCATCAGGGTGGACTTTCCGGCGCCGTTGGCCCCGACCACCGCCACGACCTCGCCCTCGTCCACGGCGAAGGAGACGTCGCGGACGGCCCGCAGCAGACCGTGCCGTACTTCGAGGTTCTCGACCGTCAGCAGACTCATGCCGCGCTCCCGAGGTAGGCCTCGACGACCCGGGGATCGGACATGACGGCGTCCGGTTCGCCTTCGGCCAGGACCCGGCCCTGCGCGAGACAGACCAGCCGGTCGATCACCCGCAGAAGCGCGTGGATGACGTGCTCGATCCAGACGATGGCGATGCCGTCGGCGCGCAACTGCTGGATGGTGGCGATCAGTTCGTCCGTCTCGGCGTCGGTGAGACCACCGGCGATCTCGTCCAGCAGCAGCACCTGCGGATCGGTCGCCAGCGCCCGGGCCATCTCCAGCCGCTTGCGTTCCAGCAGGGTGAGCGCGGCCGCGGGCCGGTTGGCCTGGCCGAGCATGCCGCAGCGCTCCAGTACGCCGAGCGCGTGCTGTTGCGCGGCCCGGCGCCGGTGCGAACCACCCTGCACCGACGCGACCAGTACGTTCTCGTAGGCCGTCATGCCGGTGAAGGGGCGCGGTACCTGATGGGAGCGGCCGATGCCGCTGCGGCAGCGGCGATCGACCTTCCAGCGGGTCACATCCTGCCCCTGGAAGGTGACACTGCCTTCGGAGGGGGCCTGGGCGCCGGAGAGGATGTCGAGCAGCGTCGTCTTTCCCGCGCCGTTCGGGCCGACGATGCCCAGGGCCTCGCCGGGGCGAGGGTGATGTCGATGCCTTCGAGGACGACCAGGCTGCCGAAGCGTCG
>NZ_AEJB01000094.1 GCF_000331005.1 Streptomyces turgidiscabies Car8 | reverse complement strand
AGCCATAACAATGTGTCAACTCTACGCGTGTAGCATGGAGTTGCCGCGCTAGCGTCACCGACGCCTGCCCTCCCCTACGCAGCCCCTTTTCCCCGAGGAGAGTGCGCCATCAACGCGTCCAGCCCTCCCGCTGCCGTCGAACTGCGCGGCATCACCAAGCGTTTCCCCGGTGTCGTGGCCAACAAGGACATCGACATCACCGTCCGCACCGGCACCGTGCACGCCCTGTGCGGCGAGAACGGCGCCGGCAAGTCCACCCTGATGAAGATCCTCTACGGCATGCAGCAGCCGGACGAGGGCACCATCACGGTGAACGGCGAGACGGTCACCTTCCACAACCCCGCGGACGCCATCGCCCGCGGCATCGGCATGGTGCACCAGCACTTCATGCTCGCCGACAACCTCACCGTGCTGGAGAACGTCGTTCTGGGCGCGGAGAAGCTGTACGGCATCGGCGCCAAGGCCCGCGCGAAGATCAGGGAGATCTCCGACGCGTACAGCCTGAACGTCCGGCCCGACGTCCTCCTGGAGGAACTCGGCGTCGCCGACCGCCAGCGCGTGGAGATCCTCAAGGTCCTCTACCGCGGCGCCAAGACCCTCATCCTCGACGAACCCACGGCCGTCCTCGTGCCGCAGGAGGTCGACGCCCTCTTCGACAACCTGCGGGAGCTGAAGGCGGAAGGCCTCACGGTCATCTTCATCTCCCACAAGCTGGGCGAAGTCCTGTCCGTCGCCGACGAGATCACCGTCATCCGCCGCGGCACCACCGTCGGCACGGTCGAGCCCGCCGGTACGACTCCCAAGCAGCTCGCCGAGCTGATGGTCGGCAGCGAGCTGCCCACCCCGGAGACCGAGGAGTCCACGGTCACCGACGTCCCGCTGCTCAGGCTGGACGGCCTTCGCCTGGCCCAGACCGACCTCGACGGCGTCGAGCGGATCATCCTCGACGACATCTCCTTCACCATCCACCAGGGCGAGGTCCTGGGCATCGCGGGTGTGGAGGGCAACGGCCAGTCCGAACTGGTCGAGGCGATCATGGGCATCCGTGACCCCGACGCCGGCGTCATCACGCTCGCCGGCACCGACATCTCCCACGTGCCCACCCGCCGCCGCCGTGAGGCCGGCGTCGGCTACATCCCCGAGGACCGCCACCGCCACGGCCTGCTCCTCGAGGCCCCACTGTGGGAGAACCGCATCCTCGGCCATGTCACCGAGAAGCCCAACTCCCGTGGTCAGCTGCTCGACATCAAGGCGGCCCGCACCGACACCGAGCGCATCATCGAGGCGTACGACGTCCGCACCCCCGGTATCGACGTCACCGCCGCCTCCCTCTCCGGTGGCAACCAGCAGAAGCTGATCGTCGGCCGCGAGATGAGCCACGCGCCCAAGCTGCTCATCGCCGCCCACCCCACCCGTGGTGTGGACGTCGGCGCGCAGGCCGCGATCTGGGACCACATCCGCGAGGCCCGCCGAGAGGGCCTGGCCGTGCTGCTGATCTCCGCGGACCTGGACGAGCTCATCGGGCTCTCCGACACCCTGCGGGTGATGTACCGCGGCCGTCTGGTCGCCGACGCCGACCCCGCCACGATCACCCCCGAGGAGCTGGGCTCCGCCATGACGGGCGCGGCCACCGGCCACCTGGAGCACACAGAGGCCTCTGGCCCGGAGAGCACAGAGGACGACGCCCGATGAAGAAGCTGACGCAACGCATCGACAGGGAGCGGCTGCTCCTCGGCATCGCGGCGCCGCTGCTGGCGGTCGTCACCGCGCTCGTCGTCACCACCCTGGTGATCCTCGCCACCGGCAAGAACCCGGGCGCCGCCTTCAGCGACATGGTGACCTACGGCTCCGCCAGCGACAGCCAGATCTACATCCTGAACAAGGCGACGACGTACTACCTCGCGGGTGTCTCGGTGGCCATCGGCTTCCGGATGAACCTGTTCAACATCGGCGTCGACGGCCAGTACCGGATCGCCGCGTTCGTCGCCGCCGTCCTCGGTGGCGCGCTGACCACGCCGGGCTGGATCTCCATCCCGCTGATCATCCTGTGCGCGATGGCGACGGGCGCCCTGTGGGCGGCCATCGCGGGCATCCTGAAGGTGACCCGCGGGGTCAGCGAGGTCATCTCGACGATCATGCTCAACTCGATCGCCACCGCGATCATCGCCTACCTGCTCCAGCCCGGAAAGCTCGCCGAGCTCCAGGCCGGCGGCACGGTCGTCTCCACCACGCCGCTGCCGGAGTCGTCGTACTTCTTCCAGATCGACACCGGCGCGGCGGGCGAGCTGTGGGGCTTCATCGTCATCGCCGTGCTCGTCGGCGTGGCGTACTGGTTCGTGCTCGGCCGTACCCGGTTCGGCTTCGACCTGCGCACCGTCGGCCAGTCCGAGTCCGCCGCCGCCGCGAGCGGGGTCTCGGTGAAGAAGATGGTCGCCACCAGCATGGTGATCTCGGGTGCGGTGGCCGGTCTGATCGGCATGCCGACCCTCCTCAACGACAGCCACCAGTTCAGCAACGACTTCCCCGTGGGCATCGGCTTCACCGGCATCGCCATCGCCCTGCTCGGCCGCAACAACCCGGTCGGCATCGCGCTGGGCGCCCTGCTGTGGGGCTTCCTGGAACGCACCACCAACCACCTGGAGTTCGAGGGCTACGACAAGGAGATCCTCGGCGTCATCCAGGGCGTCATCGTCCTGTGCGTCGTCATCGCCTACGAAGTCGTACGACGCTACGGACTCAAGCGCCAGCAGCAGCGGGTCGGCGCCGAGCTCGCCGCCCAGGCCGCAGCCCCCACCCAGAAGCAGGAGGTGGCGTGATGACTGCCACGATGACCGACACGCCGCCCCCCGCGGCGCCCAAGGCGGACACCGCCACCCGGTCGGGCCGTTCGCTCGGCCAGATCCTGCTGATCGTGGCCGGAGCACTGCTGCTCGTCGCCGCGGTCCGGGTCATCTCCGGCTCCGACCAGCTCACCTCCGAGGGCCAGGTCTCCGCCGCGTTCAGCCTCGCCGTGCCGATCGGCCTCGCTGGCCTCGCCGGTCTGTGGTCCGAGCGGTCCGGCGTGGTCAACATCGGCCTCGAAGGCATGATGATCCTCGGCACCTTCGGCGCCGGCTGGATCGGCTGGCAGTCCAGTCCCTGGCTCGGCCTGCTGTGCGGTGTCGGCTTCGGCGTCCTGGGCGGCCTGCTGCACGCGGTCGCGACCGTCACCTTCGGCGTCGACCACATCGTCTCCGGCGTCGCGATCAACCTGCTCGCGCTCGGCATCACCCAGTACCTCGCCAAGATCTTCTTCGTGGACGGCAAGGCCGCCGACGCGGGCGGCAACCCCAAGCAGTCCCCGCCCGTGGACTCGCTGCCCAGCTTCGACGTACCGGGCCTGTCCAGTGGGCTGCACTCCGTCGAGAACCACCACTGGTTCCTGATCTCCGACATCGCCGGCATCCTCGGCGGTCTGGTCACCGACATGTCCGTGGTGACGGTCCTGGCGATCGCTCTGTTCGTCGCCAGCTGGTGGCTGCTGTGGCGTACCCCGTTCGGCCTGCGGCTGCGCTCCTGCGGCGAGAACCCGATCGCCGCGGAGTCTCTCGGCGTCAACGTCTACAAGTACAAGTACGCGGCCGTGGCCGTCTCCGGCGGCCTCGCCGGCCTCGGCGGCGCCTTCCTCGCCCTGGTCACCTCGCACACCTACCTGGAGGGCCAGACCGGTGGGCGCGGCTACATCGGTCTCGCCGCCATGATCTTCGGCAACTGGCGGCCCGGCGGTCTCGCCATGGGCGCGGGCCTGTTCGGCTACTCCGACGCCCTTCAGCTGCGCAGCGGGGGCGAGACCGTCCACGCGCTGCTGCTCCTGCTGTTCGTGCTGCTCGCGGCGATGGGCGGCTGGAAGCTGTACAAGAAGGCGCACTGGCAGGGCGGCATCAGCCTCATGGTGGGCGCGGGCGTCCTGGTCTGGTACCTGACCACCGACGAGGTCCCGAGCGACTTCGTGGGCGCCACCCCGTACGTCGTCACGCTGCTGGTGCTGTCGCTGTCCGCGCAGCGTCTGCGGATGCCCAAGGCGGACGGCATGCGCTACCGGAAGGGCCAGGGCAAGTGAGGGACGTCGACTGGGAGAAGCTGCGGGAGGTGGCCCGGGACGCGATGTCCCACGCGTACGCCCCGTACTCCGGCTACCCGGTCGGTGTCGCCGCCCTGGTCGACGACGGCCGTACGGTCTCGGGCTGCAACGTCGAGAACGCGTCGTACGGGCTCGGCCTGTGCGCCGAGTGCGGTCTGGTCTCCGAACTGCAGCGCACCGGCGGCGGCCGGCTGACGCACTTCACGTGCGTGGACGGCAAGGGCGACATCCTCGTTCCGTGCGGTCGCTGCCGGCAACTGCTGTTCGAGTTCGGCGGCGCGACCCTGCTCCTGGAGACGCCGGCGGGCGTCCTGCCCCTCTCCGAGATGCTTCCCCAGGCCTTCGGCCCGGACCATCTCACCAAGTAACTCCCGTACGGCCCCCCGGAGTTGGTCGAGCACTCACTCCGGGGGGCCGCACCGTTTCGCAGAACCACCGGAAGGAAAGCCATGACGCTCCTGTCCATGGATGTCATCTCCGTCATCCGCACCAAGCGGGACCGCGGTGAACTCAGTGACGAGCAGATCGACTGGGTCATCGACGCGTACACGCGCGGCGCGGTCGCCGACGAGCAGATGTCCGCGCTCGCCATGGCGATCCTGCTGAACGGCATGAACCGCCGCGAGATCGCCCGCTGGACGGCGGCGATGATCGCGTCCGGCGAGCGCATGAACTTCGCCTCGCTGTCCCGCCCGACGGCCGACAAGCACTCCACGGGCGGCGTCGGCGACAAGATCACCCTCCCGCTGGCCCCCCTGGTCGCGGCGTGCGGTGCCGCCGTACCGCAGCTCTCGGGCCGCGGCCTCGGCCACACGGGCGGCACCCTCGACAAGCTGGAGTCGATCCCCGGCTGGCGGGCGCTGCTCTCCAACGAGGAGATGCTGAGCGTCCTGGACAGCACCGGCGCCGTGATCTGCGCGGCGGGCGACGGCCTGGCCCCCGCCGACAAGAAGCTGTACGCGCTGCGCGACGTCACCGGCACGGTCGAGGCGATCCCGCTGATCGCCTCGTCGATCATGTCGAAGAAGATCGCGGAGGGCACGGGTTCGCTGGTCCTGGACGTGAAGGTCGGCACCGGCGCCTTCATGAAGACGATCGAGGACGCGCGCGAACTGGCGTCCACGATGGTGGGCCTGGGCACGGACCACGGGGTGAAGACGGTCGCGCTGCTGACCGACATGTCGACGCCGCTCGGCCTGACGGCGGGCAACGCGCTGGAGGTACGCGAGTCGGTCGAGGTCCTGGCGGGCGGCGGCCCCGCCGACGTGGTCGAGCTGACGCTCGCCCTGGCCCGCGAGATGCTCGACGCGGCCGGCGTGAAGGACGCGGACCCGGCGAAGGCGCTGGCCGACGGTTCGGCGATGGACGTGTGGCGCCGGATGATCGCTGCCCAGGGCGGCGACCCGGACGCCCCGCTGCCCACGTCGAGGGAACAGCACGTCATCAAGGCGCCGTCCTCGGGCGTCCTGACCCGCCTCGACGCGTACGGCGTCGGTGTCGCCGCCTGGCGCCTCGGCGCGGGGCGCGCGCGCAAGGAGGACCCGGTGCAGGCGGGCGCGGGCGTCGAGCTCCACGCCAAGCCGGGCGACACGGTCACGGCCGGCCAGCCTCTCCTGACCCTCCACACGGACACCCCGGAGCGCTTCGAGTACGCGCTCCAGGCGGTCGAGGGCTCGTACGACATCGGCGCGACGGGTACGGAGT
>NZ_AEJB01000093.1 GCF_000331005.1 Streptomyces turgidiscabies Car8 | reverse complement strand
CCCACCGCCAGCTTCGGCAGCGCCCGACGACCCTTTTCCGAAGGGGATCCACCATGCCACGGCCCACACGCATACCCGCTCGCATACCCGCACGCGTATCCGCCCTCACCGCCGCCTTCCTCGCCGGCGCGCTCGTCGCGACCACCACGACCGTCATCGCGGCCACCGGCGACGACGATCAGCGGAAACCCACCACCACCTGGCTGACCGTGAAGGTCGCCGACGCCATGGGCACCAGGGACACCATCACCTGGGTGCCCACCGGATCCTTCGCGAGCTCGGCGGAGGTCCGCGTGCCGCGCTATCCGATGACCGCCATCGAGGGCAAGGGCACCAAGGAACTCGCCCTGGACGCCGTACGCGGCGAACAGGTCTCCACCCAGCTCGCCATCGCCTCCGGCAAGAGCCTCGACGACGTGAGGGCGAAGGTCGGCGACCTGACCGGGCCGGGCGGCGCGAAGCTCGACGGCGACAGTACGCGGGTGCGGTTCGTGAAGTACGTGCCCGTACAGCGCTCCAAGAGCGAGGTCGACTGGTCGGCCACCATCGACCAGGTCAGCTCCGCCAAGGAGGTCTCCGGCGACCGCAATCCGGACGTCGTCGGCGACCCGCTGGAGGAACGCTCCTCGGTGGACGTGCCCGCGTACGCCGCACAGCCGCTCTGGTTCACCTTCCGCATCCCGAACAACGCCCGGCCCGGCACGTACATGGGCACGGTCCGCATCGACGTCGCCGGCCGCGCCCAGGCCACGTACCCGCTCACCATCGATGTCGCCGACGCCACCGTGTCCGCCCCCGCCGACTACAGGTTCTTCCTCGACGTCTGGGCACAGCCGGAGACCATCGCGCAGGCGCACAAGGTGAAGCTGTGGTCGAAGGAGCACTGGAAGCTCATCGACGCGTACAACCGCGATCTGGCGTCACGCGGCCAGAAGGTCATCAACACGACGATCGTCGACAACCCCTGGCACCACCAGTGGTCGCTCGGCACCCGTGAGTCGCAGACCGCGACGCCGTACACCAGCATGGTCGCCTGGAAGTGGAACGGGACCAGGTTCGCCTTCGACTTCGAACGCTGGGACAAGTACGTCGAGACCGCCAGGAAGGCCGGGCTCGGCCCCGACATCGGCGCCTTCTCGATGCTGGCCTTCCAGGACCAGGAACACCTCACCTACACCGACAGCCGCACCGGGAAGACCGTCTACGAGAACGTCGATCTGGGCGGGAACCGCTGGCGGCAGGCCTGGGGCGCCTATCTGCCCGCCTTCGAGGCCCACTTGAGGAAGAAGGGCTGGCTGCAGGACACCTGGCTGTCCTTCGACGAGCGGCCGATCAGCACGATGACGGTGGTCAAGGACTTCGTGCACGAGGTGGCGCCGGTCTTCGACGACCGCATCTCGGTCGCCGGATCGATCACCACGGAGGGCGTCGCGTCGAACCTGTCGGTGGACTGGGGCGGCATCGACGCCATGACGAAGGAGAAGGCGGCCGAGCGGCGTGCGGCCGGCAAGACCACCACGTTCTACGTGTACGGCGCGCCCGCCCACCCCAACACGCTGTCCTACTCCCCCGCCGTCGAGTCGCGGATGCTGCCGTGGATCTCCGCGCGGCGGAACCTCGACGGGTTCCTGCGCTGGTCGTACAACAGCTGGACCAGCGACCCCTTCAGACAGCCCGTGCACATCTTCACCCAGGGCGACGAGTACCTCGTCTATCCCGGGAAGAACGGGCCGATGTCCAGCATCCGCTGGGAGCAACTCAAGGAAGGCGTCGAGGACTTCGAGCTGATCGCACAGCTCCGCGAGAAGGACGGCGGTGACAGCGCCGCTCTCACCGAGGCCCTCACCACGGCCACTCGGGACCTGGACGGCCGTACGAAGGACGTCACCGACATCGAGGCCGCGCGGGCGGCTGTGGTGAAGGGGCTGACCTCATGAGCGGCCATGTGCGAGGGCATATGAGATCGCTGCTGCTCGCCTCGGTGCTGGCCGCCACGTCCCTGGGCGCTCCGGTCGTCGGCGCGGCCGTATCACCAGCGCGGACCGCGCCCGTTACGGCGAACCGGCACACGGTCACCTACGACCAGTACGCCGTGCAGGTCGACGGCAAACCGCTGTACATCTGGGGTGCCGAGTTCCACTACTTCCGGCTGCCCAGCCCGGACGCCTGGCGCGACGTGCTGCAGAAGATCAAGGCGGGCGGGTTCAACGCCGTCTCGCTCTACTTCGACTGGGGCTATCACTCCGCGAAGCCGGGCTCGTACGACTTCACCGGCGTCCGTGACGTGGAGCGGCTGCTCGACGAGGCCGAGCGCGCCGGACTGTACGTCGTCGCGCGGCCCGGCCCCTACATCAACGCCGAGGTGTCCGGCGGCGGCTTACCGGCATGGCGCAAGACCCGCGCGGGCGTGAACCGTACCTCCGAGGAGGGGTATCTGAAGGACGCCCGGGAGTGGATGAGCCGGATCAATCCGATCATCGCGCGCCATCAACTCACGCGCGGCACCGGCTCGGTGATTCTGTATCAGGTCGAGAACGAGTACCAGGGCGGACGCCACGACGCCGACTACATGCAGACGCTCATCGACTGGGCGAAGGAGGACGGCATCGACGTGCCGACCTTCGTCAACGACGGTGGCGCCAACCGGAACTGGGTGAGCGGCAAGGGCGCCCCCGACATCTACGGCTTCGACGCGTATCCGCAGGGCTTCGACTGCAAGGACCCGGACGTCTGGAAGAACCTGCCCGACTACTCCTACGTCAACGACTGGAAGCCCGAGTCACCGCTGATCATTCCGGAGGCTCAGGGCGGCGCCTTCGACCCGTGGGGCGGCACCGGTTACCAGGACTGCGCGAAGCTCACCGGCAGTGATTTCACCCGGGTGTTCAGCAAGATGAACATCGCCGCCGGGGTCTCCGGTCAGTCCTTCTACATGACGTACGGCGGCACGAACTGGGGCTGGCTCGCCGACCCGAACGCCGTCTACACGTCGTACGACTACGGCGCTCCGATCAACGAGTCCCGCCAACTGACGGACAAATACCAGGAGTTCAAGCGGCTCGGGTACTTCGTCAACTCGGTCTCCTCGCTGGCACGGACCGACAAGGCCGAGGCACCCGTCCCGTCCGACGAGGCGCTGCGCATCGACCGGCGCGTCAACCCCGACGACGGCACCCAGTTCTTCACCGTCCGGCACGCGGACACCCGGGTGAAGGACAGGGACGAGACCACTCTGTCCCTGACCGGCTCGGACGGCGCCTATCCGCGTGTGCCGCAGCGGGGCGCGATCACCGTCGACGGCCGGGACGCCAAGCTCCTCGTCGCCGGCTACGACCTGGGCGACCAGCGGCTCGTCTACTCCACCTCGGAGATCATGACGCACGCCACGATCGGCGACCGTGAGGTGGCCCTGCTGTACGGGCGTGCGGGCGAATCCGGCGAGACCGTGCTGCGGTACGCGAAGCGCCCCCAGGTGAAGGTGCTCGCCGGTGACGTCACCACCACGTGGGACGCCGAACGCGGCGATCTGCGGCTGAACTACACCCACAAGGGCCTGGCCCGGGTACTGGTGAACGGCCTGGAACTGCTGATCGCCGACGTCGCCGAGACCGCCCACTGGTGGCGGCAGGACACCGCCGACGGACCGGTCCTGGTACGCGGCCCGTCCCTGGTCCGTACGGCGGAGGTCAGGGGCGGCACACTCCGGTTGACCGGTGACTCCACCGGGGCCGCGAAGATCGAGGTCATCGCCAGTGCGAAGAAGGCGACCTGGAACGGCCGCAGGACTACGGTCACCGAGGCGCCGCGCACGGTACGGCTGCCCGCGCTGACGACCTGGAGGTACAAGGAGGAAGCCCCCGAGACCGCCCGGGACTTCGACGACTCCGCCTGGACCACCGCCGCCCGCCTCTCCGCCGCCAACGCCGAGCTGAACGGCTCGCTACCGGTGCTCGCGATGGACGAGTACGGCTTCCACCACGGCGATGTCTGGTACCGGGGCCGGTTCAGGACCACCGGCGCGGCGACCGCGCTCGCGCTGAACGCCGACACCGGTCCCACCGGCCAGTACGCGGTCTGGCTCAACGGCCGCTACCTCGGCGGCTCCGGCGACGGCGCACACACCTTCGGCATCCCGGCGGGCGTGCTCAAGGACGCCGGTGACAACGTGCTCGCCGTCCTCGCCGAGAACGCGGGCCACAACGAGGAATGGGGCCACGACTACTCCAAGGAGCCGCGCGGACTGCTCGGCGCGGAGGTGATCGGCGGCGCCTCCACCCTCACCTGGAAGATCCAGGGCAGCAGCGGCGGCGAGAACCCGGTCGACACCGTCCGGGGTCCCTACAACAACGGCGGGCTGTACGGGGAGCGGGCCGGCTGGTCGCTGCCCGGATACCCGGACGGCGACTGGAAGCGCACCTCGCTGTCCGCGTCCGCCCGGTCCGGGGCCACGGAACCCGGGGTGCGGTGGTACCGCACCGGCGCGAAGCTCGATCTGCCGACGGGTCAGGACAACGCGCTCGCGCTGGATCTGGCGGAGCCCGAGGGTGGCAGCACGGCGTACCGCGCGCAGATCTTCGTCAACGGCTGGCTGATCGGCCGCTATCTGCCCGCCACCGGGCCCCAGACTCGGTTCGTCGTACCCAAGGGCATCCTGCGCGAGCAGGGCGACAACACCATCGCCTTGGCGGTGTGGTCCACCGGGAAGGCGGCGGGCCCCGGTTCGGTGAAGCTCGTCGACCTCGGCGCGAGTGCCGGCGGCATCAAGGTGAACACGGTGTCCGCGCCCTCGTACGACGCGAAAACGTACGCCATGCCCGCCCCGGGGGCGCGGATCACGGTGGACGCCGAGCCCTTCCTGAGCACCGGCACGGCCACCAAGGTCCCCGTCACGCTCACCGTGCCGAAGAACGCTCCCACCGCCCGCGACGTCGAGGTGTCACTGACCGTCCCGGACGGCTGGACCGCGACCGCCGACGGCGCCACCGGCTTCGACCGGGTGCGGCCCGGCACGTCGGTGACCGCCGTCTACACCGTGACCCCGCCCGCCGACCCGGTGCACTACGCCGTGCTGTCCGCTACCGCCCAGCTGAAACAGGCCGGTCGGCCGAAGCGCGTCACCGGGGAGCGGGCCGTGCAGGTGCCGCCGCCGGGGCTCTCCAAGGACGCGTACGTCGGCGATCTGACCCTGGTCAAGGCGGTCAACGGGTGGGGCCCGGTCGAGAGGGACCTGTCCAACGGTGAGGCCGCGGCGGGTGACGGACGACCCCTCACCATCGCCGGCACCACCTACGGCAAGGGCCTCGGCGTCCACGCGAACAGCCAGGTCAGGGTCTATCTGGGCGGAGGCTGCACCCGGTTCACCGCCGTCGCCGGGCTGGACGACGAGGTCGGTGACGGCGGCAGCGTCTCCTTCCAGGTGGTCGCGGACGGCCGCACCCTCGCCACCACCCCGGTGGTGTCCGGCTCCGACGGCGGAACCACCGTCGACGTGGACGTGTCCGGCGCCCGCTGGCTGGACCTGGTCGTCGACGGAAACGGCGATGTCTCCAGCGACCACGCGGACTGGGCGGACGCCGGGTTGACCTGTGCGGGCGGTTCCTGATGCGCGGCGGGATGCGTTCGATCGGCAGCGGGTTGGCGGCCCTGCTGCTGGCGCTGGCCGCCGTGGTGGCGGGACCCGTGGCGCCCGCCGGAGCCGGTCAGCGAGCCGATGGGCACGGCTGGACCGGCACGTGGGCGACGGCTCCGAGCGAGCACTACGAAGTCTCCGGGATGTCCGAGGTGACGGTACGGATGCCGGTGCGCACCAGCGTCGGCGGCTCCCGGGTACGTGTCCGGCTGTCCAACGCGTACGCCACCCAGCCGGTGACGATCGGTCACGCGACCGTGGGGCTGCGCGACGGCGGCTCCGCGGTCAAGCGGCCGTACGAGGTGCGATTCGGCGGGCAGCGCCAGGTGACGATCCCGGCGGGCGGCACCGCGGTCAGCGACCCGGTCCGGTTCCCGCTGCCCGCCGGTGCCGACCTGGTGGTCAGCCTCTACCTGTCCGGTCAGGTCACCCACATCACCGACCACTGGTGGGCGCAGCAGACCGTGTACTGGACGGACTACCGAGCCGGTGACCATGCCGCCGACACCGGCGGTGACGCCTTCACCTGGACCACCACGAGCTGGCCGTTCCTCTCGGGCGTCGACGTGACCGCGCCCAGGGCGGGGGCGGTGGTGACTCTCGGCGACTCGATCACCGACGGCTCCTACTCGACAGCCGACACCAACCGGCGCTGGCCCGACCTGCTGTCCGCGCGGCTGAACGCCTGCCGGCCCGGCGCCGGGGTGCTCAACGCGGGTATCACCAGCAACCGGATCACCGCCGGGACCCAGACCAACCCGTCGGCGCCGGCCCGTCTCGAACGGGATGTGCTGTCCCAGCCGGGGGCCAGGACCCTGATCCTCTTCGAGGGGATCAACGACCTCGGCGGGGCGAGTGCCGAGCAGATCATCGCCGGGATGAAGACCATCGCCCGCAGGGCCCACCAGCGCGGTATGCGGGTCATCGGCGCCACGATCACCCCGTACATGGGCTTCACCTGGGGCGGTTGGACCGAGGAGACGGAGGCGCGGCGCCGGCAGGTCAACGCGTTCGTACGGCACTCCGCCCACGTCTTCGACGACTACGCCGACTTCGACCGGGCGGTACGCGACCCGGCGGACCCACGAAAGCTCGGCGCGGCGTACGACTCGGGCGACCATCTGCATCCCAGCGACGCCGGCATGAAGGCGTTCGCCGACTCCATCGATCTGACCTCGCTCGGCCTCGGCCGCGGCTGCTCCTGAGGAGGACCAGTAGTGCTCGGAGTTATCGGAGTTGCCGGACGCAGAAGAAGACCGGCGGCGGCCCTGGTTACGGCCATGATCGCCTTGCTGGCCGGACTACTGCTCCCGGCCCCCACCGCGACAGCGCAAGCGGCACAGCAGACGCAACAGACGACGCGGCACACCCAGCAGTGGACGGGAACCTGGGCGACCGCCCAGCACGCCGCGTACGACCCGGGCACCTCGGAGGTGACCGTACGGATTCCCGTGCGGGTGAGCGCGGGCGGGTCGAGCGTGCGCATCCGGCTGACCAACGGTTTCACCACCGAGCCGGTGACCATCGGGCACGCGACGGTCGGACTCGCCGACAGCGGCAGCGGCGGCAGCAGCGCGGTCACGAAGCCGCGAAGGCTCAGCTTCGGCGGGAAGAGCGCCGTGACGATCCCGGCCGGCGGGCAGGTGGCGAGCGACCAGGTCCGGCTCTCGGTGCCCGCCCGGAGCAGCGTGGTGGTCAGCCTGTACTTTCCGGGCCGGCTCACCCACATCAGCCAGCACTGGATGGGCCTCCAGACCGTCTACTGGACGCCCGACGGCGGCGGCGACCACGCCGGGGATCCCGCCGGGACCGCCTTCACCCGTACCGACTCCACGTTCCCGTTCCTGACCGGTGTCGATGTACGGGGCGGCAGCGCGGCCGGTTCCGTCGTCGCGCTCGGCGACTCGATCACCGACGGCGCGTCGTCCACGGCGAACACCGACCGGCGCTGGCCCGACTACCTGGCGGCCCGGCTGGCCAGCTGCTCCACCACCG
This sequence comes from Streptomyces turgidiscabies Car8, assembly GCF_000331005.1. Taxonomy (GTDB): domain Bacteria; phylum Actinomycetota; class Actinomycetes; order Streptomycetales; family Streptomycetaceae; genus Streptomyces; species Streptomyces turgidiscabies. The sequence goes on along the minus strand of NZ_AEJB01000093.1, from coordinate 26,045 downwards.
CCGGAGTAATGAACGAGGGCATCAGCGGCAACCGGATCACCGCCGGCACGGACGGCAACCCGTCGGCGCTCGAACGGCTGGAGCGCGATGTCCTGACCCAGCCGAACGCCCGGACGGTGGTCCTGTTCGAGGGTGTCAACGACCTCAGCTGGGGCGGCGCCACCGGCGACCAGGTGATCGACGGCATCAAGGAGATCGCCCGGCGCGTGCACGCCCGCGGGCTGCGGCTGATCGGCGCGACCGTCGTCCCGTACCGAGGCTGGGGCGACTGGTGGACGGAGGCCAAGGAAGCCGACCGGCAGAAGGTCAACTCATTCGTCCGGGACTCCGGCGGCGTCCTCGACGGGTTCGCCGACTTCGACCGGGCGGTACGGAACCCTGACGACCCCACCCGATATGCCGCCGCGTTCGATTCGGGCGACCATCTGCATCCCAACGACACCGGGATGAAGGCGTTCGCCGACGCCGTCGACCTGCCCGGTCTGCGGGTGGCGCGCGGCTGCCCCTCGACCCGTGTCCGCCTCACCCCGTACCGGCCGAGTCTGCAGGCCGGCGGCCAAGGCACGAGGATCACGGCGACCCTGACCAACGACGGCCGCTCGGCGGTCACCGACGTCCGTACCCGGCTGGATCTCCCGGCGGGCTGGTCCGCCGAACCGGCGGGAGGTGCTCGCCTGCGCGTCCTCGGCCCGGGGAAGAGCACAACCGTCACCTGGACCGTCTCCCCCGGGCCCGAAACCGCTTGGGGCACCCACCCGTTGGTGGTGCGCAGCTCCTACGACCAGGGCGGCAAGCGGCGGTCGGACACCGACGAGGTGGACGCCACAGTCACTCCTGTCCCCTCCGGTGTGAAGGCGCCGTACCGGACGGCCGCGACCGCCGACGATGCCCGATACGCGCAGAACGGCGGCCAGTTCGCCATCTGGGCGGGCGGCCAGGACCTGTCCGGCTGGAAGGACGAGAAGGCCGCCGTCTATCTGCCCGGCGCCGCGCCCTCCTCGGGTTCCGTGACGGCACGGGTCGTCGCGCAGACCGGCAGTGGGCCCTCCGCCAAGGCCGGGATCGCCGTCGCCAACGACCTGACGGCGCCCGGGAAGGGCGGCTACGCCGTACTGACCATGTCCGCACAGTTCGGCCTGGAGTTCCTCACCGACAGCGACGGCGACGGCCGCCTCGACACCTGGGCCGGCGGCGGCTCCTCCTACCATCCCGCCTGGCTGAGGCTCGTCCGCGACGGGGCCACGTACACCGCCTACGCCAGTGCCGACGGCACCGCCTGGCAGCAGGTCGCCACCGCCACCGTGCCGTCCGCGAGCGGCGGCGTGGGCGACGCGGGGATGGTCGCGAGCGCCGTCAACCTCAACTACCCCGGCCAGACCACCACCGCGGTCTTCGACTCCTTCTCCTCCTCCCCCAAGTGAGAGGCACCTCCATGGCAGTCAACCGCAGGCACTTCATGACCACGGCCGCGGCCGTCGGCGGCGCCGTGCTCCTGGCCCCGCCCGGGACCGCCGAAGCCCTCACCGGCCCGACGCTCACCGGGAGCGGAACCGGGATCCCCGACTACCGGCCCACCATGGCATCCCTCGACACCCACCCGGTGCCGCGCTGGTACAAGGACGCCAAGTTCGGCATCTTCGTGCACTGGGGCGTCTACTCGGTGATCGGCGGCGGGACGCCGAGAAGCGCCTCCGAGTGGTACCTGTGGTACCAGAGCTTCAAGGACAGTGCCGAGTGGAAGTACCACCGCGACACCTACGGCGAGGACGTCACCTACGACGACTTCATACCTCAGTTCAGGGCCGAGAAGTACGATCCCGACTCCTGGGTGCGGCTGTTCGAGCAGGCGGGCGCCGAGTACTTCGCGCTGACCAGCAAGCACCACGACGGATTCGCCCTCTACCCGAGCAAGGTGACGAACCGTCACTCGGTCGCGTACGGCCCGAAGCGGGACCTCGTCGGCGAGCTGATGGCCGCCGCCCGCCGGCGTGGCACTGTGCGGCCGGGTCTGTACTACTCGCTCGGCGAGTACTTCAACCCGGCGATCGGGCGCCCGATGCGTAACTTCTACACCGACGAGGAGATCCCGCTGACCGGCTACAAGCCTGTCCAGGACTACGTCGGTGACTACGAACTCAAGCAGCTGTACGAGATCATCGACCGCTACGACCCGGAGCTGCTGTGGGCGGACGGTCAGTGGTTCCGGCCCGACGGCAACCCGCCGTGGCGCAGCGAGGAACCCATGGCCCACTACTACAACCAGGCCAAGAACCGCAGGCACCCCAAGGGTGTGGTGATCAACGACCGGTTCGACACCCACTTCGACTTCGCCACGTACGAGCAGCGCGCCAACCCCACGATGGACCCGCAGAAGTGGGAGTGCTGCATGACGATGGGTTACTCCTGGGGCTACAACAGGCACGAGCCGGACGAGGACTACAAGACCTCCGAGTTCCTGGTCCGGCTGCTCGCCGACGTGGTCAGCAAGAACGGCAACCTGCTGCTGAACATCGGTCCGAGGCCGGACGGCACGATTCCCGAGATCATGCAGGAGCGGCTGCGGGACATCGGCGCCTGGCTGAAGGTCAACGGCCCCGCGGTCTACGGCTCGACGCCCTGGGTACGGGCCGAGGAGGAGGGCAGCGCGCTCGGCATCCGCTACACCGTCTCCCCGGGCAAGTTCAACGTCATCGTGCTGGGTGCGCCCAGCGGCACCCTCTCGATACCGGGTGACATCCCGATCAGCGCCACTTCGCGCATCAGGCTGCTGGGCGGGAGCGGCAGCCTGAGGTGGACGCGCCGGGACGGAAGGATCCACATCACCGTCCCGCCGTCGCTCCCCAGCGAGATCGCCAACGTCTTCACCGTCGACTGGGACCGGTGAGCCGCGTGGGAACCCGCGACACCACCGCGTACGACACCCTGGGACCCACCCTCACCGTGACCACGGAGCCCGCCGAGCCGACCAGCGGCGCCACGGTGACCGCCACCGCCGTCCTCACCAACGACTGCCCCTTCCCGCTCCGCAACGTCGTGCTCCATCTGGTCGACCCGGGTGCCACCTCGGCGGCGAAGACCATCCCGCTCGGCGATCTGCGGCGCGGTGCGAAGGTCACCCGGCGGTGGGAGACGAGGATGCCGGCCGACGTGGCCGGGGACGTGGCGTTCACCGCGCACGCGGTCTTCGACGTCGGCGAGCGCGGCAGCGACTGCGCGCGGGCCGCCAAGACGTTCTCGGTGCCCTACGAACCGAATGCGGTGCGGGACCCGTATCGGACGTACGCCACCACCGACGACGCCGAATTCGGCCAGTACGGCGGCCAGTTGGTGATCTGGGCGGGCGGCCGGGACCTGTCCGGCGGCACCGACGAGAAGGGGGTCGTCCTCCTCCCCGGCGTCGTCACCGAGGCGGGCGTGGTGCAGGTCAAGGCGGTGAGCCTCACCGGCACCGACAACCCCACCGCGAAGTACGGCATCGCCGTCGCCAACGACCTGACGGCGCCCGGGAAGGGCGGCTACGCCGTGCTGACCATGTCGCTGCGGTTCGGCCTGGAGTTCATGACCGACAGCGACGGCGACGGCCGCCTCGACACGTGGGCCGGCGGCGGCGGTTCGACGCACCCGACCTGGCTGCGGCTGGTGCGCTCCGGCACCACGTACACGGCGTACAGCACCACCAACCTGCTGTCCTGGACCGAGGTCGCGAGTGTGACCGTGCCGTCGGCGAGCGGGGCCATGGACGCCGGTGTGGTCGCCAGCGCGGTCAACACCAACTATCCCGGGACGACCGTGCGCGCGGTCTTCGACCGTTTCTCCGTGGAGGAAGCGTGAGCCCCTACCGCCCCGAGGAGGACTTCCTCGCACCTCCTGTGTCGCTCTCCTACGAGCCCGCCGCCCCCGAACCCGGTCAGGCGGTGACCCTGACCGCCGAGCTCACCAACACCACCCGGATCGCGCTGCGCGGCACGGTGCTGTACTTCTCCGCCGACGGCGCCGGACAGGCGTCCTCCCTCGGCAAGTTGGCCCCCGGCAGGTCGGTGACCCGTACCTGGCGGACCCGGCTCTCCGAGGGCACCGAGGGTGTGGTCCCGTTGGTCGCGCACGCCCTTTTCGACGTGCACGAGGACGGGTCGGACTGCACCCGCGCGACCGCGCTGCTGCAACTCCCGTACCGCTCCCTGGACGGTGCATTCGACAACGCCGGGACCTCCTCCGACGACGCCACCACCACCGCCGACATCGACGGTTCGCGCTCCAGCCTGTCCGCCGAGGCGCTCGCCTCGGCCGGGCTCACCCCGGGGGCCTCGGTCAGCTACGACGGAGCCACCTTCACCTGGCCGGACACCGGGCCGGGAGCCAAGGACAACGTGGTGTCGTTCGGGCAGCGCGTGCGGCTGTCCGGCACCGGCAGTCGGCTGGCCTTTCTCGGTACCAGCACCTGGGGTGCGGGCGCGGGCCCCGGGAAAGTCGTGTACGCGGACGGCACCGAGCAGGACTTCTCCGTCGACGTGCCCGACTGGTACGGGGCATACGCCTCCGCCGCGGTGGTGCTGCCGTACCGCAACACCCCCTCCGGGCGGGACGACAACCCCGTCAGCCTCTTCGCCTTCGGCGTCGACCTGGCGGACAGGGAGTTGCGCTCCGTCGTGCTGCCGAAGGTCGGCGACGGCGTGGGCAGCGGTGGCCCAGCCCTGCACATCTTCGCGATGACCGTCGCCTGACACGGACCGCGGTGCGGCCGGGCCGGCCTGAGCTCCAGAGATCCGCCAAAGCCTTGAGAGGACCCTTCATGACAGGCAATCACCCCCTCAGTCGCCGACGTCTGCTCGCCGGAGGGGCCGCGTTCGGCGGTGTGGTGCTGTTGGCCCCGCCGCAGAGCGTCCAGGCGGCCCCGGCAGCAGCGGGCGGGGTGGCGAAGCCGTTCAGCGCTGCTCCGGCGGCTCTCGCGCTGCGCCGGCTGCTCCCCGATCACCACCGGCAGATCACACTGCGCACGCTGGCCGACGGCGCCGCCGACCGGTTCCGGGTCACCGGCCGGGCCGGGGCGATCGTCGTGGAGGGCACCAGCCCGGCGGTGCTGCTGACCGGCGTCAACACGTATCTCGCGCGCGTGGCGCAGGCCGACATCTCCTGGAACGGCGCACAGCTGGACCTGCCCAGGCTGCTGCCCGCCCCGCACAGGGAGATCACCGGGTCGGCGAACGTGCCGCACCGGTTCGCCCTCAACGACACCAACGACGGCTACACCGGCCCCTACCGCGACTGGGACGCGTGGGAACGGGAACTGGACGTCCTCGCACTGCACGGCATCAACGAGGTCCTCGTCTACACCGGCGGTGACGCGGTCTACTACGACACCTTCCGCCGGTTCGGCTACTCGGACGCGGAGTTGAGGGCGTGGATCCCGGCCCCGGCCCATCAGCCGTGGTGGCTGCTGCAGAACATGTCGGGGTTCGGCGGCCCGGTGTCCCGGCGGCTCATCGAGAAGCGCGCCGACCTCGCCGCGAAGATCACCGAACGTGTGCGGGAACTGGGCATGACCCCGGTGCTGCCCGGCTACTTCGGCACCGTGCCCGACGAGTTCGTGGCGAGGAACGGCGGTGACGCGGCGGTCGTACCCCAGGGCGACTGGGGCGCCTTCAAGCGACCCGACTGGCTCGATCCGCGGACGACCGCGTTCGGCGAGGTCGCCGCCGCCTTCTACCAGGCCCAGTCGGAACGCTTCGGCGACAGCACGATGTACAAGATGGACCTGCTGCACGAGGGCGGCAACCCCGGTGACGTGCCCGTGGGACGGGCCGCGCAGGCCGTGGAGGCGGCGCTGCGCAAGGCCCACCCCGGCGCCGTCTGGGCGATCCTCGGCTGGCAGAACAACCCCAGCGGGGAGATCCTCGACGCCGTCGACAAGTCCCGCATGTTCGTCGTCGACGGCCTGTCGGACCGCTACACCACGGTCACCGACCGGGAGAGCGACTGGGGCGGCACACCGTACGCGTTCGGCAGCATCTGGAACTTCGGCGGCCACACCCCGATGGGGGCCAACGCCCCGGACTGGGTGGAGCAGTACCCGAAGTGGCGGGACAAGGAGGACAGCGCCCTGGCCGGCATCGCCGCGATGCCGGAGGCCGCCGACAACAACCACGCCGCGCTGGCCCTCCTCACCGACCTGGCCTGGACACCCGGCACGATCGACCTCGACGACTGGTTCGCCTCGTACGCCGTGTCCCGGTACGGCGCCGAGGACCCGCACGCCCTCGCGGCCTGGAAGATCATCGGCGACACGGCGTACGGCATGTCCCGCGCCGACGGCTGGAGCGAGGCGCCCGACGGCCTGTTCGGGGCCCGCCCCAGCCTGGGCGCGAACAAGGCGGCGGCCTGGGGGCCGGAGGCGGACCGCTACGACACCACCGCGTTCGACCTGGCGCTGACGGAACTGCTCCAGGTGGCGCCCGCGCTGCGCGGCAACTCGGCGTACCGCTACGACCTGGCCGATGTGGCCCGGCAGGTGCTGTCCAACCGCAGCCGGATGCTGCTGCCGCAGATCAGGGCCGCCTACGACACGGCCGACCGCGTCCGCTTCGACGAGCTCACCGGCGTGTGGCTCGACTGGATGAGGCTCATGGACAAGGTGCTGGCCACCAGCGGGCAGCACCTGCTCGGGAGATGGCTGGCCGACGCCCGGTCCTGGGGCGCCACGAGAGGCGAGAAGGACCAACTGGAGTACGACGCACGGTCGATCATCACCACCTGGGGCGGCCGGGCCAGCAGTGAGGAAGGGCTGCACGACTACGCCAACCGGGAGTGGTCCGGGCTGGTCGGCGGCCTCTATCTGACCCGCTGGACGCTGTACTTCCGGGAACTGTCCCGCGCCCTGCGGCAGAACCGCCCGCCGAAGACGGTCGACTGGTTCACGCTGGAGGACGACTGGGCGCACCGGCACGACAGTCACCCGACGAAGACCAGCGGCGACGTGCACAAGTTGGCACGGCGGGTGCACAACATGCTGGCCGCCGACACCCACCAGGTCACGCTGACCGCGTCCTCCCCCAGGGGTGCGGTGGTGGAGGGCGGTGCGGTCACGGTCACGGTGGCGTTCACCAACCGCAACGGGTTCGCCCCGGCGACCGGGGTGAAGCTGGCCGTCGAGGCGCCGGAAGGGCTGACCACCCGGCCGGTCGGCGCGGTGACCGCCGCCTCGGTCGGGCCGGGCGAGACGTTCTCGGCGGCCTTCGAGATCACCCTCACCGGTTCCGTCGACGCTCTGGTGACCCGCGTCCGGGCCACCGCCTCGTACGGCAGCGGCGCCTCGAAGGGATCTGCGGGCTCGGCGGGTACGCCCCGGGGTTCGGCCTCGGCGTCGGTGCGGCTCATGGCCGGCACGGGGGTGCGCGACCCGTACCGGACCGCGAACTTCAACGACGCCGTCTTCGGCCAGTCGGGCGCCGCGCTGGCCATCGAGGGCGCGGGCGCCGACCTGTGGGCCGACACCAACCAGTTCGGCGCCGTCCACCGCGCGGGCGCCTTCGGGACCGCCTCGACGGCCACGGTGAAGGTCGCCTCGCAGGACAGCACCGGCGGGTGGGCCCGCGCCGGGCTCATCGTCCGTAACGACCTGTCCGCCGACGGCACCCCCGGGTACGTCAACCTGGCCGTGACGCCGTCCAACGGGTGCGTGCTCTCCTGGGACTCCGGCCAGGACGGGACGTTCGACTCGATCAGGCTGGCCGGCTCCTTCGCCGCACCGGTGTTCCTGCGCCTGACCCGCGCCGGCTCCGCCTACACGGGCGAGGCCAGCACCGACGGCACGACCTGGACCACCGTCGGCACGGCCACACCGGGCGGCGCGGCCGCCACCCAGGACGTGGGGGTCTTCATGACGGCGGCGAACGGCTGGACCAGCACCCGTGGGATCGCGGAGTTCAGGGACTTCACGGTGTCCTGACCCCCGGCCCGGGCTCGGGTGCGCAGCGCGTCACCTCGGGCCCGGTGTCGTCCCCCTTCCGAAACGCCACCGGTTCAGGCTGAGGAACGGCGGGTTCGGGGAGGGCGCGGAACAGGAGCCAGCTCAGTGACCGCGACGGCCCATCTGCGCGGCTGGTCGTCCGCCAGTGCCTTCATCGACGTCTTCCGTCGCGCCTTCGGCCATACACCAGGCACTCCCCCGGGCACCTGCCGGACCGCTCGGCCGGCCTTCCTGAGCTTGAGGATGCCGGGGCGTCCGAATCCGCGGCGATCAACCGCCGGGCCCGGCCGTCGCCGAGCATCAGCTGCGTTGCCGCCTACGGGCAGGAGGCAGGGGTACCGGCCTGACGCCCTCCGCGACGGTGTTGCTGATGGTGCCGATGCCCTCGACCGTCATGGTGACGGTGTCTCCGGGGGTGAGGGGCGGTGGCTCCAGGACGCCGGTGCGGCCCCAGAGTTCGGCCAGACAGCCGCCGTTGCCGCAGGTGCCCGAGCCCAGGACGTCGCCGGGGCGGATCCAGGTGCCGCGGGAGGCGTAGGCGGCCATCTCCTCGAACGTCCACGCCATGCCGGTCAGTCGGTCCTGCCCGACGGTCTCGCGGTTGACCTCGACGGTCAGGGCGAGGTCCAGGAAGCCGTCCGCGTCGCGGTGGGGTTCGAGTTCGTCGGGGGTGACGAGCCAGGGGCCGAGGGTGGTGGCGGTGTCCTTGCCCTTGGCCGGGCCGAGTTTGACCTTCATCTCGCGGCCCTGGAGGTCGCGGGCGGACCAGTCGTTGAGGATCGTGTAGCCGATGATGTGCTCGCGTGCCTGCTCGGGGGTGAGGTCCCGGCCTGCCTTGCCGATGACCGCGGCCACTTCGAGTTCGAAGTCGAAGCGACGGCAGCCGGGCGGCACCGGCACATCGTCGTGGGCGCCGATCATCGCGTACGGGTTGGTGAAGTAGAACGCGGGCGCGGCGTACCACTCCTCGGGGACCGTGTCGCCGTACCCCTTCGCGACGCCCGCGACATGGCTCTCGAAGGTCATGTAGTCACGGACGGACGGTGGCTCCAGCGGCGGCAGCAGCCGGATGCCGGCCAGGGGCGCGGGCAGGGAACCGGTGAGGGCGCGTCGTCCCGCCTCGCGCAACGACGCCTCCCCTTCCACCACGAGATCGAGCAGCTCAACCGGGTGTTCGAAGGGGTGAACCAGGTCGGCCGCGACGATCCCGGACTGCCGTTTCCCGTCGTGGACGAAGGTCGCGAACTTCACGCCGCACTCTCCCGCGCCTCGACCGGCCTGGTGGATTCGGGCCTGAGGCCGACGAAGACGGCGGCGATCACGGCGGCCACCGCACACGCGGCGGCGGTGAGCAGCAGGCCGGCGTTGTAGCCGTGGGCCAGGGCGTCCGAGGTGAGCGGGGCGAGTTTGGCGCTGAGCGGGCCGAGGTCGGCGGTGTGCAGGGCGAGCGGGCCGCCCGCGTCCAGGACGGCGTCGGCGATGCCGTGCTCCTTGGGGGTGAGGCCTGCGTCGGCGAGGCTGCCGGTGAGCTGCCCGGCCGCCATGCCGAGGGCGACGGCGCCGACGACGGCCGGGCCGAGGGTCTGGCCCAGGTCGCGGACCAGGCTGGTGGTGGCGCCGGCCATGCCGGTGAGGCCTGGCGGGACGACGTTGACGGCGGCGGCGGTGATGGCGGCGACGACCAGACCGAAGCCGACCCCGTTGAGGACCAGTGGTCCGAGCAGCGGCAGCAGGCCGGTCTCGTGGACCGGGACCGCCCGCAGCCACAGCTGGGCGGCTGCCAGCGAGACGAAGCCGGTGACGAGCATGGGGCCGGGGCCGACGCGGTGCAGCAGGCGGACCAGCAGCGGCCAGATGAACGGTGTGATGCCCTGGACGACCAGGAAGGGCACCGCCACCTGGAGTGGGCTCTGGTGCTGGATGACGCCGAGGCGGATGCTCAGGTCGTAGGCGCCGCCGAGGAAGCCGAACATGCCGATCACCGCGAGAGCGGCGGAGGCGGCGAAGGCCGGGATGCGGAAGAGCTCCAGTCGCAGCATCGGGGCGGTACCGCGGTTCTCCACCGCGATGAACGCGGCGAGGAACACGACGAAGGCGACGAAGGACAGGACGACCGGCGCCGAGCTCCAGCCGTCGGCGGGGCCCTGGATGATGCCGTACAGCAGCGTGAGCAGGGCGAGGGCGATGGTGATCTGGCCCGGCCAGTCCAGCGAGCGCCCCTGGGGAGCACTGGACTCGGCCGCCAGCCGCCACGCCACCACGCCGATGACGACGGCGATCACTCCGGTCACGCCGAACGCCCACTGGAAGGAGGCGTGTTCGACGACGACGCCGGACAGGAGCGGGGCTATGAGCGCTCCGAGAGACAGGGCCGTGGTCCACGAGGCCAGTCCCTTGGCCCGGGCGGCCGGTGTGGTGGTGACGGCGGTGATCATCGCCAGCGAGGCGGGGAAGAGCGCGGCCGCTCCGATGCCGGAGACGGCCTGGCCGGTGATCAGTTGGGCCGCGGAGTCGGAGGTGGCGGACACCAGGTAGCCGACGGCGGACAGCATCGACGCGCCCACCACCAGCTTCTTACGGCCGTACAGATCGCCCACGACCCCGAAGGTCAGGGCGAGGACGGCGGCGGGCACCAGGAACGCGTCGCTGATCCAGGTCAGTTCAGCCCCGGACGCCTGGAGGGTGCGCTGCATGACGCCGTTGATCGCGGCGGGCAGCACGAGCCCGATCTGTGCCAGGCAGACGGCCAGGCAACTGGCGATGATCGTGGCGGTGTGCCGGGCCGGCGTGGGCGTCGCGGCATCCGCTGTGGCGGTCGGTGGGTCGTAGGCAGGGGTGGCGACCATGACTTCTCCTTTGAAGGTCGGCGCAGACACATACCGGTGGCCGGGGGTTGACGGGTGTGCGGGAACGTCAGACGTCGGGGCACAGCTCGGCCATGCAGCCGAACAGTCCGGGGCCGTCGAGCGGGGGCAGCTCGGGATCGAGTTCCCGGTAGACGGTGTGCACGTTGACGGCGAGGCGCTCGCTCTCGCCCAGGTCCGCGAAGCGGCCGAGAGGGATGTCGCGCGCCGCGTCCATGAACGGCATGCCGGCGGTGAACCGGGCGGTGGCCTGTTCGTGGACGAATTCGAGGTAGTCGCGGATCTCGCGGACCGTCTGCCTGGTGGTGACCGGGCCGTGGCCGGGCACGACGGTGTCGGCGTCAAGGCCGAGCAGCAGGTCGCAGGCGGCGAGCCAGCGGGCGAAGGGTCCGTGCCAGACGATCGGGGTGGCCCGGGCGAAGACGATGTCGCCGGTGTAGACGGTCCGGGCCTGCGGCACGTGGACGACCGTGTCCCCCGTGCTGTGCGCGGGGCCCACGTCGAAGAGGCGGACCTCCGTGCCGCCGACGTCCAGGACCGTCTCACCGTCGAACACCCGGCTGGGCAGTACGGGTTCGATGCCGGTGTGGTCGAAGCGGCCGAAGATCCTGCCGGCGAACCGTCCGGCGGGAGTCGCCATGCCGGTCAGCGCGCGCATCTCGGCCGGACCCACCTGCCGCATGTCCGCCAACGACCCGCGGGCCGCGATGATCTCCGCCTGGGCCACGAGCTGGTTGCCGAACCAGTGATCGCCGTTGCCATGGGTGTTGACCACGGTGGAGATCGGCGCGGTGCCGGTCAGCGGCGCCAGTCCGTCGAGCATGTCCTGGGTCAGCCGCAGGTCGTAGAGGGTGTCGACGAGCAGTGACTCGCCGCGGCCGGTGATCAGCCCGGCATTGCTCATACCCCATCCGGCGGCGCCCGCGATCCAGGCATGACAGCCGTTGCCGAGCCCGATACGACCGGTGAGGGAGGTAGCGGAAGCCATGGTGCCTCCTGTCGTGTCCCGCAGTCCAATATCGTGAGACTCACGTCCATCAGTGGACTTGAGTCCACTGATGGAGAGGAATCTAGAGAGATGTGGCGGCAGGGGTCAAGAGTCATGCGGCGTTGTGTTGTACTGGGCGCCATGAAGATCGGGGACACGGCGGCAGCCGCCACCGAGGGCGGTGCCACTGTCGGACGCCAGGAGCGCAGGCGGCGCAAACTGCACGACCAGCTGTACGAGACGGCTGTCGGCCTCTTCGTCGCCCAGGGTTTCGAGTCGACGACCATGGAACAGATCGCCGAGGCCGCCGACGTCGCCCGCGCAACCGTCTTCAACCACTTCGCGCAGAAGATCGGCTTCCTCGAGGAATGGGGCGCCCGCCGCCGGGCCCGCGTCGCCGACATCCTCGGCGCGCAGCACGCGGAGACCCTGCCGGTCGGCGACCGCCTGCGGCGGTATCTCAAGGAGATGGCCGACCTCAACGTGGCCTCTCGCGCGGAGACCGCCGTCCTGATGGAGGCCTCGGCGCGCTACGGCCGCCTCCTCCAGGACCCGTCACTGGAGGTCGAACTCGCCCGGATCGTCGAGGAAGGGCTGCGGCGCGGGGAGATCAGGACGGACATCGACAAGGACCAGGCCGGAGTGCTGCTCGCCGCGTCCTACTTCTCGACGATCCTGCGCTGGACCCGCGAGGAACCGGCCCCCTTCGACCTCCACCGGCGCCTCGACAGCGCGCTCGACATCATCCTGCGGGGGCTCGTCGCCGACCGGGCGGACGACGCGGTGTCGACGAACACCTGAGGTGTGCGCCGACACCCCCCGGGCCCGGTACCCGCACCACACCGTGATGGACGGCCCCTCACTCAGGCCATGGGTGCCGTCGGCCGCGGTGTGGCCTGAACCGGGGTTCCGGCGGCGGTCAGGAGACCGGCTGCACCGGCGCCGGCGGCGCGGGCGAGGACGGGCCGGCGTCCGGTGTCAGGTCCCCGCCCGCGGCTGCGGCATTCGCGGTGCCCGCAGTGCCGCAGTGCCGCAGTGCCGCAGTCACGGCTTGCCGGGCTTCACCTTCCTGTCGACGCCGTTCACCCGCACGGTGACCTCGCGTCGGCTGCTCGCCCGGTCGGCCACGATCCGGTAGGACGTGACCTTGCCGTTCCGCCACTCACAGCTGACCTCGTAGCCGCCTCGGGCGCGGAGTCCCGTGAACGAACCGCTGGGCCTCCAGTCGTCCGGCAGGGCGGGCAGCAGATGGAGGACGCCGTTGTGGCTCTGCAGGAGCATCTCCGCCACAGCGCCCGTGATGCCGAAGTTTCCGTCCATCTGGAAGGGCGGGTGGTTGCAGAACAGGTTGGGCAGCGTGTTGTAGGTCAGCAGTCCGCGCAGCATGACCTGGGCGCGCTGCCCGTCACCGAGACGGGCGAAGAGGGCCGCCCGCCAGGGCCAGGTCCATGAGCGGCGGCTGTCGCCGGAGACCGTCGCGGCCGTGAACGGGACGCCTTCCTTCTCGCCGCACCGCGCTTTCAGCGAGACGAGGGCGGCGGCCGCCAGGTCGGGCGTGTCCGGGGTGATCTGACGGCCCGGATAGACCGCGAAGAGGTGCGAGGTGTGGCGGTGGATGTCGGTGGGGCTGTCGATGTCCTCCTGCCACTCCTGCAACTGACCCCACTTGCCGATCCTGTTCGGTGCGAGGCGCGACTGCAGGTCCGTGACCTTGGCCCGGTAGGCGGGGTCGGAGTCGAGTACCGCCTCGCAGTCGAGGTAGTTCTGGAACAGGTCCCAGATGATCTGCTGGTCGTACATGACGCCGTCCTCGCGCGGCCCGTGCTCGGGGGACCAGCCGTTCGGCGCGACGAGGAGTCCGTCCTCGCGCTCCTTGAGATGGCCCTCCCAGAACTCGCAGATCTCCTTGATCATCGGATGGGCGACCGTACGGAGGTAGACCTTGTCCTGGGTGAACGCCCAGTGTTCGTAGAGGTGTTGCGCGTACCAGGCGCTCGCTGTGGTGTTCCACTCCCACGCGTTGCCGCCGAAGATGCTCTGACTGGTACGGGCGGTCCAGCCGCGCGAGTCCTCGCCGAAGGCGTTGCGGGTGGCCACACGGCTGGGTACGGCAACCTGCCTGATGAACTCGACGAGCGCCTCGTGACACTCCGGCAGGTTCGTCGTCTCGGCCCCCCAGTAGTTCATCTGGATGTTGATGTTGGTGTGGTAGTCGGAGGCCCAGGCAGGCGCGTTGCTGTCGTTCCACAGTCCCTGGAGGTTGGCCGGCAGGCCGTTCGGGCGGGAGGAACTGATCAGCAGGTAGCGGCCGTAGTCGAACATCGTCTGCTCGAGAGTCGGGTCCTGGCCGCCCGCCGCGTAGCGCGCCAGCCGGGCCTGGGTCGGCAGGGAGACGACAGCCGTGTCGGAGGTGCCCCAGCGGACGGAGACGCGGTTCATGAGGGCGCGGGTCGCGGCGGTGTGTTCGGCACGCAGCTTGTCGTAGGACCGGGCGGCCGCCTTGGCGAGCGCTCTGCCGATGGCCGGTTCCGGATCGGCTCCGCGCCAGCCGGCCGCGGCGTCGAGCCTGTAGTCGGTGCGGGCGTCGAGCAGCAGGGTGAGGGTCCTGCAGCCGCTGAACCGGAGTACCGATCCGTCAGTGCTGAAGGCGCCGTCGGCGTGCGCGACGCGGATGGTGCACGCGTGCTTGAGGCCGTTTCCCATGACCCCGCGGAAGGCGATCAGCCGAGCGTCGGCGTCGACCGTCGTCGGGGCGCCCTCCTGTCCGGACGTCAGGGAGATCGCTCCGGAGAGGCCCTGGTCGCTGTCGGACGTGTACCGGAACACCATGACGTCCGCGGACCGGCTGGCGAAGGCCTCGCGCAGGACGCGGTGCCTCGGTGCGCCGAAGCGGGTGACATGGACTCCTTCGACGAAGTCCAGGGCGCGCTGGTAGTCGACGAACGTGCGCTGCGTGCGCGTGTCGAACGCCCCGCCCTCCAGGGTGACTTCCGCGATCTGGAAGCCGGTGCACGACTCGCCGGGCGTGAACGTGAGGCGGTAGGTGCGGTACTCCGCGCTGTTGGTGATCCGGAAGGTCCGGGTCTCGCCGCGCCCGGCGAAGGGCGCGCCGGGGTTCTGGGTGTCGAGGGTCACCCAGGCCTGCCCGTCCTGCGACGCCTCGAGTGCCCATCGCCGGGGGTCGTCCTGCGGACGGTCCGGGGCCGCCGTCAGCGCGTACGAGGTGACGGCCACCGCGCGCGGGAGGTCGGCCTGCCAGACGACCGTCGGCGCGGCGGCGTCCACCCGCCAGACCGTGGCCGGGTCCCGGTCCACCGAACACGAGATGTCCATGGCCCGGGACCCGCCCCCCGCACCGGATCCGACGGAGTGGCCGCTCGGCGACGACAGGTACGTCGAAGCGCCCCCCAGGTCGACGCCTACCAGGCCCATCTCGCTCACCTGGAAGTGGCTGACCCCCGGCTTGGGGACGAAGTCGAACCGGTAGAAGCGGTAGGACCCGGCCTGTTCACAGGTGAACTCCTTCGTCTGGAAACGGCTCTCGAAGGGGGCTGTCAAGGTGCGGCTGTCCAGCGTGGTCCAGGTGGCGCCGTCGGCGGAGCCGGAGAACGTCCACTCCTGCGGGTCGCGTTGCGGTACGTCGTTGGCACTCGTCAGTCGGTACGACGCGACCTCGACGGGGTCGGGCAGCTCGACCTGCCATCGCACCGTCGAACCGGGCCCCTCGACGCACCACTTATCCCGAACCGTCAAATGCTCCTGATCCGCATGGTGCGGAGCGACTTGTGACGGTCACGCACCCGTTCCATCCGTGGCACGGCCGGTCGTACGCGTTCGTCGTGCGGCGCAAGAACTGGGGCGAGGACCGCGTGTACTTCCGCGACGAGGCGGGAGAGGTGCTGTCCGCGCCGACGGCGTGGACCGATGCGGGCGGCGAGGACCCCTTCGTCGTCCTCGCGGCGGGCCGCAGCCCGTTCCGCACCGAGGATCTTCTTGCCCTGTCCGACCTGATCGACCATCTCGACGGCCGCGGTGCGAGTGCCCAGGAGATGACGCCGTGACTGCCTTGGGATTCACGCCGCAGTGGTGGGGGCGTGTCCGGCGCACGGTGAGCGAGACAGCGCACGCCATACCAACTGGCCTGCACAGATACGTGATCCGGTGCCTCTGTGCGCTCTTGGCTGTGGTCGGCCGCGACGCAATTCTTGAGGCAGCAGGCGAGCAAGGGAGGCGGCATGGCCGGCAACGCGACGAGCGATCCGAAAGAGGACGCGCTGAGGGCGACGCGGACGCTGAACCCGCGGCCGGAGGCCGTGGTCGATGTGGTGTTCACCGCCTCGCCGTTCTGCGATCCGCGGGATCTGGTGCAGGTGAAGTACGAGATGGTGCGCCGGGTGCGGGTGGACAAGGTGCCTGCGGCCCGGGCGGTGCGGGAGTTCGGGTTCTCCCGGCAGGTCTACTACGACGCCGTGGCCGCACTCGACGCGGGCGGTCCGGCCGCGCTGGTGCCGGGCAAGCCCGGCCCGAAGGGGCCGCGCAAACTCACCGACGAAGTGATGGAGTACGTCGAAACACGGCTGGCCGCCGAGCCGTCTCTGCGCTCGGGGGACCTGGCCGTCGCCGTCGCCGGCGAGTACGGCCTGAGTGTCCACCCGCGCTCCATCGAGCGGGCCCTGGCCCGACGCGCGGCCGCACGCACTCAGGAGTCCTCCAAAAGCTGCAGCTGACAGCCCTGCGACTACGGGACCCGCGGACGCCGCAGCGGCCACAGCCCGTTATGAGGAACTGCGGACCGCGGCGGCCGACGGCACGGGCGGCGGCTGGCGGCTGGGCTGGGGCGTGCTCGTCGGCAAGGGCATGGCCGCCTGGGCCGCGGCCTGGCGGTCCCTGCCCGAGCCTCGGGGCCGACCCGGCCACGAGAGGCAGGCGCCGGCCGGCTTGGCCCGCGACGGCGACGAACTCGTCCGGGTCCTGGCCGCGATGGCCCTGGCACATCTCCACCCGCCCGAAGAACGCACGCAACGAACGACACGAGAAGCACGAGGAGCGGACGGCATCCATGGACGCGACGGCCGCGGCGGGCAAGGTGACCCGCGAACATCTGCAGCGTGACGCCTACCTCTATATCCGGCAGTCCACCCTCAAACAGGTAATCAACAACACCGAGTCCACCCAGCGGCAGTACGCCCTGCGGGGCCGGGCCGTCGCGCTGGGCTGGGAACATTCCCAGATCGTCGTGATCGACACTGACCAGGGACAGTCCGGCGCTTCCGCCGAGGGCCGGGACGGCTTTCAGCGGCTGGTCGCCGAGGTCGGCATGGGACACGCCGGGATCGTCCTCGGCCTGGAAGTGTCCCGCCTCGCCCGCAACAACACCGACTGGCACCGGTTGCTGGAGATCTGCGCGCTGGCCGGCACGCTGATCCTGGACGAAGACGGCCTCTATGACCCCGGGAACTTCAACGACAGGTTGCTCCTCGGCCTCAAGGGGACCATGTCAGAAGCGGAGTTGCACCTGCTCAAGGCCCGCCTTCGAGGCGGAGTACTGTCCAAAGCGAGGCGCGGAGAGCTGGTCCAGCCGCTGCCCGTTGGCCTCGTCTATGACCACGCCGAGCGGGTGGTGCTGGACCCGGACGCCTCCATCCAGCAGGCCATCCGGCATCTGCTGGCCACGTTCGCCGCGACCGGCTCCGCCTATGCCGTCGTCAAGACGTTCGCCGACGAGGGCCTGAAGTTCCCCCGCCGGATCCGCACCGGCCCGAACAAGGACGAGCTGACCTGGGGCATCCTGCAGCACCACCGGGTCCTGCAGATCCTGCACAACCCGCGCTATGCCGGCGCGTTCTTCTACGGACGCCGACATCAACGCCGCGGTCCGGGCGGCAAGACCATCAGCCACGTCCTGCCGCGCGAGGAGTGGACGGTGCTGATCACCGATGCCCATCCGGGCTACCTGACCTGGCCGGAGTTCGAGGCCAACCAGACCCGGCTCGCGGAACTCGCCGCCGCCCACGGCACCGACCGCAAAGCCTCCCCACCGCGGGAAGGCACCGCGCTGCTGCAGGGCATGGTCTCCTGCGGCAAGTGCGGCCGCCGGATGACCGTGCGCTACCAGCACTACAAAGGCACCGGAAAACCGATCTACCTCTGCCAGTTCGAAGGGATCCGCAACGCGGCCCCGATCTGCCAGACCATGGTCGGCGACCAGATCGACGCCGCCGTCGGCGAGCTGCTGCTGACCACCCTCACCCCGCTCACCCTCGAAGTCGCCCTGCGGGTGAGTGATGAGCTGGCCGCCCGCGCCGAGGAAGCCGACCGGCTCCGCGCATCCTGCGTCGAACGCGCCCGCTACCGCGCCGACCTCGCCAGGCGCCGCTACCTGGCCGTCGATCCCGCCAACCGGCTGGTCGCCGACACACTCGAAGCCGACTGGAACGACGCCTTACGCGAACTCGCCGATGCCACCGACGAGTACGAGCACGCGAAGAACACCGCCATTGGCCCGCTCTCGCCCGAGACCCGCGCAAAGATCACCGCGCTGGCCGCCGACTTCCCCCGGCTCTGGAACGACCCGGCCACCCCGATGCGGGAACGCAAGCGCATGCTCCGGCTCCTGGTCACCGACGTCACCCTCACCAAGACCGACCACATCACCGTCGGTGTCGTCCTGCGCGGCGGCCAGAGCCACCAGCTCACCCTGCCCCGCCCGCTGACCGCCTGGGAACTTCGCCAGACCGACCCCACTGTCGTCACAGCCCTCGACGAACTCCTCGAAGAGCACACCGACGCCCAGAGCGCCGACATCCTCAACGAGCGCGGCCTGCCCAGCGGCATGGGCCGACCCTTCACCCGCGGCATGATCGTCCACCTGCGCAACGCCTACCAGCTACGCAGCCACCGCCAACGCCTGCTCGACGCCGGGATGCTGACCGTCTCCGAACTCGCCCGCCACCTCGGCGTCCACTTCCAGACCGTCAAGCACTGGCGCCGCGACGGCATCATCACCGGCGTCCTGGCCAACGACAAGGGCGAGTACCTCTACCCCCTGCCCGGCCCCAACCTGGTCCGGCCCGTCATCGGCCGGCCACGCCGACACGTCCTGGACCCCGAACACTCCGCAACGACCCGATGAGGTGCAGTGTGATGACACAGGTTTGGTGTTCGCGTCACCGTCGTGCGTCTTGTCGACACCTTCCGACGGCGAGGTACGGTACGGCCCGCCGGGGGCCGTCACCTTCGCCTTCGCGCGGGCCGCGAAGGTGACGAGGACATCACCGAAGTTCCGGTAGGAGCCGAAGCCGGTCATGCCGGTGTCGAAGTCGCTGTCCGGCCTGCCCGCAAGGGCGTTGTCGTAGTTGTTGACCCCGCCCCACAGACTCTGCTCGTTGAACTGGATGCGCTCCTGGTCCGGGTCGGCGAAGAGCATGGCGCCGAGCCGGCCGTTACCTATCGGCAGGGCCTGGGACTGCCAGTCCAGGGCAGGGACGGGATAGTTCAGCGCCGTCCGCGACAGGGTCGGCCACCGGACGGACGCCGACGTGGTGGAGTCGGCGGCGACGGCCTGTCCCGCGGGGGCTCCGCCGGCCAGCTGAGTGACCAGCGGAGTGAGGGCGAAGGCACCGCCGAGCTTGAGGACGCTTCGCCTCTGCGGTGGGGACGCATGGGTCACGGCAAGATCTCCCGGCCATTGGTGTTCTGACGGAGGGTAGGTACGGCCCTCGTCGAAATCTCCGAGGACATGCCATCTTTGCGGGGCGATAGATGGGATGTCTAGAGGGGAGATGACCTCAGACGCGCAGAGTCCTTGCGCTGTCAGCGGGTCATGGTGAACCAAAAGGCACAATACATCGGATGTCAGTGGTCAGTAACTGGTCCGCGCGTTCCCATCGGTCGGCGAAGGCAGCGCGTGTGGACGCAGGACCATGAGCGAGTCTTCCGAGGTCGCCACCATGGCGAAGGAGAACCGGTCGATCTCGAGACAGAGTGCGACGTCGTCAGGGTGGGCTCCTTGCCGCAGCCCCGCCGCCAGTTGGGCGGCGGCGCGCGACTCGGCTGCGCGGCGGAGGAAGTCAGCGGCGTCCGTCTCGGCCTCGGTGGCCCGCCGGGCGATGTACTGGGCGCACGCCAGGTCTTCCTCGGCCCGCCCGTCCTCGCCGGTGACCACGAACGTGACGCCGTCACCGCCGTGGGCCCGCAGGAGCCGAGCCGTCGCCTCCGCCACCGCGAAGCCGGCGCACAGCACCAGCGACGCCTCTCGCACCGCCAGGGCGCCGACCGTCCCCGCGGTGGTCTTCTGCACGACGGTCCGTCCGCCGAGGTCGGCATACCGCAGCAGACCGGGCGAGTTGACCATGTCGAACCCCGGGGCGGGCGGCCCGTCCTTGAGCGCCAACCAGTCCGGGTGACGAGCCTTGAGCGCCAGGGCCTCTTCCAGCGACTCGGCGAGAACGATCTTCTGCGCGCCTTGGGCGAAGACCCAGGCGGCCACGGTGAACGCGCGCATGACGTCGACGACGACCGCCACGGACGGAGTTTCGACCAGATCGGTGATGCCAAGGAAACGGGCGTCCATTCCGACCATGGTTGCGCATGCCCGGCCCGAAGCGCATGACGAGTGACGCGCGTCACAGCGGCGGTTCAGGGGGTGCGCCCCTTCGCGGAAGTTTCCGGCTACGGGGCCGCCTCACGGAACAGAGCCAGGAGAGTTCGGGCCGGCGCGGCGTCCGCGTCGAAGAACTGCGTGGACAGCGCGGGTGGCACAGCCGTGCCGTGCGTCCGGACCTCGTGGCACCTGAAGCAGAACGCCGCCTCGAACAACACCAGGTCGAGGCTGTCCTCGTATGCCCGGATGCCCCAGCCCGGCGAGAAGCCGCAGCGGTGCTGTTGGCTGCCGGGCAGGGTCTCGATCAAGGCCAGGGCCTCGGCAGCCTCGTTCCCGACCCAATGGGCGACGACCTTGCCGGTGAACGGCGTGTCTGACCTGATCGGGACGCCGGACATCCTTACGACCTCGATCAGCACGGTGGCCGCGACGGCCCGGGCGGGAAGGTGCATGACCGCAGTCTGCCCTCCGGGTCCAGCAGCGCCGACGGCAGGTCAGGAGCCCATCAGTGGCAGGCCTTCGGGAGGAGACGGCGTAGCGGGGCGTGGGCCGGTGGGCTTGCCGCCGGGGCCGCCTCGGACGTTGGCGTCCGCCATGAGGATGCCGCTGAGGGCTCGCAGTACCGCGCAGCCCCGGGGGCCTCGCAAGGTCGCGGCGTCCGGGGTCGGTCGGTATGCGCCGTAGAGGCGGTCGGCGGTGCCGTCCGGCTGCGGTATCCGGGGGGCGGCGAGGTCGCAGGGCGGATCGCCCGCGCAGAGGTCGCCGAAGTCGATCACGCCACAGAGGGCGCCGTCCGGGGTGAGCACGTTGGCCGGATGCGGGTCGCCGTGGAGCCACAGTGCCGGACCCGTCCAGTGGGGTGCGGCGGCGTCTTCCCGGACCGCGGGGACGGCGTCCGGGTCGGGGATCAGCCCCGGCTCGGTGGCCGCGGCGAGTTGCCCGGCGAATCCCTCGGCATGATCGGTCGGCGGCCCCCCGCGGTCACGACCGGCGGGCGCACCGGTGG
This sequence comes from Streptomyces turgidiscabies Car8, assembly GCF_000331005.1. Classification (GTDB taxonomy): domain Bacteria; phylum Actinomycetota; class Actinomycetes; order Streptomycetales; family Streptomycetaceae; genus Streptomyces; species Streptomyces turgidiscabies. The sequence goes on along the minus strand of NZ_AEJB01000093.1, from coordinate 4,622 downwards.
GAGCCGGCCGGTGAGGAGCCGTCAGAGAAGCGGCCACGGTGTCCGCCACCTGCGTGACGGGGGCGCGGTCGGCGGGCTCGTCCGGCACCCAGGTCGTGGCGATCCAGTGCCCCGCGACCCCCGCCCGTCGGGCACAGCCCCGAAGGTCACCCTCCGCTGGTCCGGGAGTGGTCCGGCGCCGGGGCCGACGGCCCCCTGTTGTCGGGGGAAACTCGGCCCACTCGGGTCCGAGTCCCGCCGTCCGGAGGGTTACCTGCGAGGAAGCGAGGGGTTGATGACCGGGAGCTTCTGCACCGTGCCCGCCACGTAGAAGTCCGTCGGGGCCGTGCGCAGCTGGAACGTGCCGTCGTAGCCCCGGACGCGCACGGACATCACGAAGAAGCCGTCGTCCTCAGTGGTCGTCTGCACGCGGGACTCGTTCTCCCAGTAGGTCTGCGGGAAGACCTCTGTGCCCCCGCGCTCGATCCCCTGGGGAAGGGCCACCTTGCCCTGGATGGTGAGGATGTCGCCCTTCTTCACCTTCTTCTTGTTGACCTTGTACGTGACGGAGGCGGCCTTGGCCTCGGTGGTCACGAGGGTGCGCGCGAAGTAGCCGTCCTGCGGGGTGTTGCCGTTGCCGTCCTCGTCGTAGTACGCCGTGATCTCCACCTTGTGCTGGACGTTGAGCAGGCTGCTGCCGGTCACGTGGTCGATGTCGACGCGGGGGATGGTGAACCTGCCCTTGGCGTCGGTGACCGGCGTGCCCAGGTCGCGCGGCTCGTAGTAGGTGGGGTCGATCGGGTCGCCCCACGGATTCCAGGTGGTGAAGCGGACGACCTCCTGGATGGTGACGGGGATGTTGGGCGCCGGGGTGCCGTCGGCCTTGGTGACGGTACCGGTGACGTCGACGCGGCGATGGGCGTAGTCGGTGCTGGTCGGGTTGGTGCTCACCTTCAGCGCGTAGGCGCGGGCGGGAGCGTCGTCGGAGGGCTTCGCAGACGCGGTGGATGTGGACAGGGTGCCTGCCGTGAGCAGGAGCGCGGCGGTGATGACAAGCCGCGTGGACAAGGACTTCCCGGCCACGGTTCAACTCCGGGTTCGGTCGGGACGAGTGGAGTCGCGCCGGGCGGCACCGGTTCCGCCGCGGCGTGGTTGTGCGACACATTGGGTTCGACCGGCGGAGCGGGGCGGTAGTTGTACCTGTGCGGCCTCTGTTACACGGCAGAGGCGGTTCCGGTCGAGTGCCGGGTCACCTCAAGGTCGGCTCCAGGCAGCCATCTTGCCCTCGGCAGGCAGGAGTTCAGGACGTCGGGGGAGCCTGTCGTGCCGCCGACGCCCATGGGGACGGCGTCGCGGCTACGGCAGGGAGTCGAGCCGGTGGTGTGGCGTGGCGTGGTGTACATACGTCGCACCGACGGCCCGCGCGCGTTGTCGGGGCCCGACCCGCTCGACGTACGACGCCGAAGTGGTCGTAGACGCCCGTCCGGCTGCTCATGCCCTCCTGAGCAGCGGCAGAAGGCGCGGATGCCCGCTACTCGGCGGGCCCGCGCAGGCGCAGGTGGGCGACGATCTGCTTGCCGGTGTCCAGGAGGACGGTGTGCAGTTGGTCGCACAGACGGGTGACCAGCTGCAGGCCGTGCCCGCCGACGCTGCGGACGTCGTATGCGCGCAGTTCGGGTGGGCGTGGGGAGTTGTCGCGCACGGTGATGCGCAGCAGTGCGGCGTCGGGCGTCACCTCCAAGGCCAGGCCGCCCGGACCCGGGGCGTGGCGCAGGGCGTTGGTGACCAGCTCACTGACGACCAGCTGGGCGTCCTGGCTGGGCCGGTGGTCAGGGGGGTGGCCGGCATCGGCCAGCAGCGCGCGCACGGCCGCTCGGGCGTCGGCGATCGATGCGTCTGTCGTGTCCCAGGCGGCGCTGTATCGCAGGGCTGCGGGTTCCCGTTCATCCGATGCCCGGTTTTTAGTCGGGGTGACCATAGAACTCTTCCCGTGGATCGTTTCTTCTTCGTCTCGGCTTGTTGTTTGTCTTTTGTCGCGTGATTTCGCCTACCCCCTGTCGTCTCGTTCATGGGGGAGCAGGTGCGGGACCTGGGAGACTTGCCGAATGGATATCAGCCGCAGGAACAACGTCAACGTCATCGGCAACCCGCAGGGGCCCACGGTGGTGCTGGCTCACGGATTCGGCTGTGACCAGAACATGTGGCGGCTCACGGTCCCCGCTCTCGTCGAGGACTACCGAGTGGTGCTGTTCGACTACGTGGGTTCCGGCCGCGCCGAGCCGTCCGCCTTCTCGCCCCTTCGTTACGCCTCTCTCGACGGCTACGCCCAGGACGTGGTCGAGATCTGTCAGTCGCTGGACCTGCATGACGCGACGTTCGTGGGGCACTCGGTCAGCGCGATGATCGGAGTACTGGCCGTCGGCCTGGCTCCGGAGCGCATCGGAGCGCTGGTGATGGTCGCTCCGTCACCGCGTTACATCGACGACGAGGGCTACCGGGGCGGATTCAGTGCGGAGGACATCGACGAGTTGCTGGGGTCACTGGAGTCGAACTATCTGGGCTGGTCGGAGGCGATGGCGCCGATGATCATGGGAAACGCGGAGCGGCCCGAACTCGGCGACGAGCTGAAGAACAGTTTCTGCGCCACCGACCCGGCGATGGCACGCGTCTTCGCGAGAACCACGTTCCTGTCGGACTCGCGCAACGACCTGAAGAGCGTGAGCGTGCCGACGCTGGTGCTGGAATGCACCCAGGACGCCATCGCTCCCCGGGAGGTCGGCACCTTCGTCCACCAGGCGATCGCCGGCTCGTCCCTGGTCACCCTCGATGCCACCGGGCACTGCCCTCACCTGTCCGCGCCCGAGGCCACCAACGAGGCGATCACCACGTTCCTGGCAGGCCTACGGTGATGTGCCGCACCGGACAGCAGACCGGCGCGGGTGACACCGGCGACGGGAAGACATCGGACGCGGTCTTCGCCGCCCTGCTGGAGGACAGTGCCGAGGAACTGTACGAGAACGCGCCCTGCGGATACCTGTCCACGCTGATGGACGGCACCATAGCGAAGATCAACAACACCCTGCTGGGCTGGCTCGGCCTGGAGCGGGAAGCGGTGGTGGGTCGGACGCGGTTCACCGACCTGCTGACCGTGGGCGGAAAGCTGTACCACGAAACGCACTTCGCACCGCTGCTGCGCATGCAGGGCCGGATCGGCGGCATCGCCCTGGAGATGAGACAGACCGGCGGCACCCGATTGCCCGTGCTGGTCTCCTCCGCGGTCAAGCTCGGCTCCACCGGCGAGGCACTGCTGATCCGCACCACCGTCTTCGACGCCCGGGACCGCCGCGCCTACGAGGAGGAACTCCTGCGCGGCCGGAAGGTGGCCGAAGAAGCGCACAGGCAGGCCGAGGCCGACCGCGCCCGTCTCCAGGAAGCCCTCGCCGTCCTCCAGCAGTCCCTGCTGCCCGACACTCTGGCGCCGGTACCCGGGATGGAGACGGCCGCCCACTACCACACGGCCTCCCCCGACCGGCTCGGCGGCGACTTCTACGACGTCTTCCCCGTCGACGGCAAACGTTTCGCCTTCTTCCTCGGCGACGTGTGCGGCAAGGGCCCCCAGGCCGCCGCGATCACCTCGCTGACCCGCTACACCCTGCGGGCCGCGGCGCTGCACGACTCCGACCCGGTCGCCGCGTTGTCGACGCTGAACAGGGTGCTCCACGAGCGTTACACCGGCAACGGCGACCCGCGCTACTGCACCGCCGTCTTCGGCGTGCTCGAACCCGACCCCGCGACCGGTCAGGTCGCCGTCCGGCTCGCCTCGGGCGGCCATCCCCCGGCCCTCGTCCTGCGCGCCGGCGGCACGGCCGACTATCTGCCCACCCCCGGCGGTCTCCTCATCGGCATCGTCCCCGACGCGCCCTTCGTCACCGCCACCACCGTCCTCTCCCCCGGCGACACCCTCCTGCTCTACACCGACGGCCTCACCGAAGCCCGCACCGGCAAGGACCGCACCGCTCTGTTCGGGGACCAGGCCCTCCTCGCCTTCGCCGCCGACCACGCCGGCACGCCCCCGAAAGCCGTCGTCCAGGCACTGATCGGCCTTCTCCACAGCTTCGCCGAAGGTCTCGACGACGACACCGCCCTGCTCGCCCTCGGCGTCCCCGCCACCGGCCCGCGCACCGCGAGCCCATGATGGGCGGCCCGCTGAAGGTCACCACCCGAGACGCTCCCGCCGGCCCCGTGCTGGAGATCGCCGGCACGCTCGACTACGCCAGCACACCCGGACTACGAGAGCTGCTCACCACGCTCGCCCTCCAGCCGGGCCAGCGCCTCGTGATAAATCTCGCCGGCATGGAATTCTGCGACTCGAGCGGACTCACCACCCTGATCGCGGCCCGCAATCACGCCCGCGCCGCCCATTCGGACATCGCCCTGGCCGCGGTCCCCCCGCACATACTGCGCGTGCTGCGCATCGTGGGCCTCGATCAGATATTTCCGATCCACCCCGACAGCGGCTCCACCGCTCGGTCCTGATTCCAGAGGAGTCCGGCCGGGAACCGCCATCTCCGCTGCCGCCGCACGGTCACATGGGTCCGCCCGGAACATTTCCGGTCGCGCTCCTCTCCCCGGACAGGTGATGG
>NZ_AEJB01000092.1 GCF_000331005.1 Streptomyces turgidiscabies Car8 | reverse complement strand
ACTTCGAACAGAAGCTGTTCGCCGCGCTGCTCACCAAGAACGCACCCGACGTCTTCGAGTTCCACCCGCAGATCCAGCTCATCAAGAGCGGCCAGGTGGCGGACCTGTCCGACATCATCGACCCGGTCAAGGACGACTTCAACCAGGCCGACATCACGTCGCACACGGTCGACGGCAAGGTGTACGGCGTCCGGATGATCGACGACCCGCAGTTCTTCTTCTACCGCCCCTCGCTCTTCGAGAAGGCCAAGGTCGAGGTACCGACCACCCTCAGTGAGGTCCGGCGCGATGTTTCACGTGAAACATCGCGCCGTTTCACAGCCTCAGCTCTGCTCGGCCCACCACTCCTTGAGCGCCGCCACTGCGGACTCCCGCTCCATCGGCCCGTTCTCCAGCCGCAGTTCCAGCAGGAACTTGTACGCCTGCCCGATCGCCGGCCCGGGTCCGGTGCCCAGGATCTCCATGATCTGGTTGCCGTCGAGGTCGGGACGGATCGAGTCCAGTTCCTCCTGCTCCTGAAGCTGGGAGATGCGCTCCTCCAGGCCGTCGTACGCACGCGAGAGCGCGGTGGCCCGGCGCTTGTTCCGCGTGGTGCAGTCCGAGCGGGTCAGCTTGTGCAGACGGCCGAGGAGAGGCCCGGAGTCCCGCACATACCGGCGGACCGCCGAGTCCGTCCACTCGCCGGTGCCGTACCCGTGGAAGCGCAGGTGAAGTTCGACCAGCCGGGAGACGTCCTTCACCAGCTCGTTGGAGTACTTGAGCGCCGCCATCCGCTTCTTGGTCATCTTCGCCCCGACCACCTCGTGGTGGTGGAACGAGACCCGCCCGTCCTCCTCGAAGCGGCGGGTACGCGGCTTCCCGATGTCGTGGAGCAGCGCGGCCAGCCGGAGAACGAGGTCGGGGCCGTCCTCCTCCAGCTCGATCGCCTGCTCCAGCACGATCAGCGTGTGCTCGTAGACGTCCTTGTGCCGGTGGTGCTCGTCGCGCTCCAGACGCAGGGCCGGCAGCTCGGGCAGTACGTGGTCGGCGAGGCCGGTGTCCACCAGCAGCGTCAGACCCTTGCGCGGGTGGGCGGACAGGATCAGCTTGTTGAGCTCGTCCCGTACCCGCTCGGCCGAGACGATCTCGATACGCCCAGCCATGTCGGTCATGGCGGTGACGACCTCGGAAGCCACCTCGAAGTCGAGCTGGGCGGCGAACCGCGCGGCCCGCATCATGCGCAGCGGGTCGTCCGAGAAGGACTCCTCGGGCGTGCCCGGCGTACGCAGCACCCGCCTCGCCAGGTCCTCGCGACCGCCGTGCGGGTCGATGAACACCTTCTCCGGAAGGGCCACGGCCATCGCGTTCACCGTGAAGTCACGCCGTACGAGGTCCTCCTCGATGGAGTCTCCGTACGACACCTCTGGCTTGCGCGAGGTCCGGTCGTAGGCCTCCGACCGATAGGTCGTCACCTCGATCAGGAAGCCGTCCTTCTGCGCTCCCACCGTCCCGAAGGCGATCCCGACGTCCCACACGGCGTCCGCCCAGGGCCGGACGATCTTCAGTACGTCCTCGGGCCGGGCGTCGGTCGTGAAGTCCAGGTCGTTGCCGAGCCGGCCCAGCAGCGCGTCGCGGACGGAGCCGCCGACCAGGGCGAGTGAGAACCCGGCCTCCTGGAAACGGCGGGCAAGGTCGTCCGCGACCGGGGCCACCCGCAGCAGCTCGGTCACCGCTTGGTGCTGCACCTGGCTCAGGGCGCTGGAATTGTCTTCGTTGGCGTTCGGCACAACAGAAAAGGGTACGTGGCCCGAGCGACAGCCCGCTCCTCCATAAAACGTCCACGCGGAACACCGGGGACTCGTCCATCAATACACGCACATAGAGGACAGCCGGACCGTGTTCCACGATCTTGTGGAGCAGTCCGCGGCACTTCCCCTCAGCGCGCATCGTTACCATGCGTGGACGCACATTCCGACGACCACTGACGACTAGGGACGGGCGAACGCGTGGCCGAGGCGGCAGACTTCCCGGGGCTGACTCCCTCTCTCGCGCGCCGGTGGTTCCGGCGAGCCGGAGTGCTGCTCACGGGGGCGCCCCTGCTGGCCGGTCTCCTCCAACTACCCGCCGGGCAGCCCGCGTATGCCGCGGGGTCCGACCCGGTGGTCGTCTCCCTCGACTCACTCACCCCCAGCGCCCCCACGGACGGGGACACGCTGACGGTGTCCGGCACGGTGACCAACAAGGGCAAGAAGGCGGTCACGGACGCCCATGTGGACCTGCGTGTGGGGCAGCTGCTGACCACGCGCTCGGGGATCGACGACGTCGCCGCGCGCACCGACTACGTATCGGGCGCCGACGGGACGGAGGTCGGCGGCAAGTACGTCGAGAAGTTCTCGAAGCTCACTCCGGGCGTCGCCCAGCCGTTCACCATCTCCGTGCCGGTCGACAAGCTGGACCTCGGCCAGGACGGCGTCTACCAGATCGGCGTCTCGCTGTCCGGCGAGACGGCCACGGCGCCTTACGAGCAGGTGCTGGGTATCCAGCGGACGTTCCTGCCGTGGCAACCCGAGGAGGCCGACGCCAGAACCCGGACGACGTATCTGTGGCCGTTGATCTCCACGGTCCACATGACGGCGGAGACCGGCCCGGGCGAGCAGCAGACCCCCGTCTTCCTCAACGACGACCTCGCCGCGGAGATCTCCCCGGGCGGACGCCTGGAGCAGATGCTGTCCCTGGGCAAGGGTCTCGACGTCACCTGGGTGATCGATCCCGACCTGCTGGCCTCCGTCGACGCGATGATCGGCAGCTACGGCATCCAGGGCGCCGACGGCACCAGTACCCCCGGCACGGGCCAGACGGTCGCCAAGCAGTGGCTCGCCGAACTCCAGGACGCAGTCGAGGGCAAGGAGGTCGTCGCCCTCCCCTTCGGCGACCCCGACCTCGCCTCGATCGCGCACAACGGCAAGAACGTCACCGGCACGCTGAGCCACCTCAAGAGCGCCACGGACGTCGCCACCGACACCGTCGAGACGATCCTGCACGTCACGCCGAGCACCGACTTCGCGTGGCCGGTGAACGGCGCCGTCGACCCGTCGATCGTCAAGATCGCCACCTCGGCGGGCGCCGACAAGGTGATCGCGCGCAGCGACAGCCTCAAGGAGACCGGCGACCTGCCGTACACGCCCTCAGCGGCCCGCCCCATCGGCGGCGGCACCACGGCGGTGGTCGCGGACACCCGGCTGTCCACCGCCTTCCAAGGGGACATGACGCGTGCCGGCAGCTCCACGCTCGCGGTGCAGAAGTTCCTCGCCACGAGCCTGACGACCACCCTTCAGACCGACAAGCAGCGCACCGTCGTCGTCGCCCCGCAGCGCATGCCCTCCGCGAGCCAGGCCCAGACGATGGAGAAGGCGATCACCGCTCTCCAGGACTCGAACTGGTCCCAGTCCCAGGAACTGACCGCGGCCGCCGACACCAAGCCGGACCCGGGCGCCACCACCAAGGTGCCCCCGACGTCCTCGTACGCCGCCACACTGCGCAGGCAACAACTGCCGCAGTCGGCGTTCTCGCAGATCGCCACCACGCAGGGCAAGCTCGACAACTTCAAGATCATCCTCACTGACAAGACACGCGTGGAGACCCCCTTCGGACGCGCGATCAACCGCGAGATGGCCACGTCCTGGCGCGGCCGGTCCGGCGAGGCGATCGGTTTCCGCAGAGGCGTGGAGTCGCACCTCAACGCACTGACGGACCAGGTCAAGCTGATCGAGAAGTCCGAGACGAAGCTCTCCGGCGGCAGCGCCACGATCCCGGTGACCGTCCAGAACAACCTCGTCCAGCCAGTGGACAACCTCGTGCTGCGGGTCACGTCGACGAACCCGACCCGGCTCAAGATCGGTGACGACGACTACCAGGAGCAGTCCGTCGCCGTCACCGGCGGGCACAGCCAGTCGGTGAAGTTCACCACCTCGTCCAACGCCAACGGCCCGATCACGGTGATCGCCCAGCTCTACACGAAGGACGGCCAGAAGTACGGGCCGGCTGTCTCCTTCGACGTGCGGGTCACCGAGTTCACGGCCATGGCGATGCTCGTCATCGGCGGCGGCTTCCTGCTGCTCGTACTCGCCGGCCTGCGCATGTACACGCAGCGCAAGCGCGCCGCGGCCAGGCAGGCCGAGGAGTCCGACAACGGGCACGAGAACGAGGACGGCGCCACGGACGACACCGTCGGCGCCGACGGTGCCCACGACGCCGACGAGAGCCGTCCCCAGGGGGAGCCGGACGCGACGGTGCCGGAGGACGGCCCGGAGCAGCCGAGTGACCCGCCGCCGAACACCGCACCGGAAAGCGCCGACCCGTCCGGAACGGGTGAGAGAGTGGACCGTTGAGCTATGTCGTGGCCGGTGGGCCCGGTGAACGATGAGGTGGGGTAAGCATGAACGCGCCGTACGACGGTGACCGCGGTCAGGGCGCGGGCGACTCGGGCCACCCCGAGGGCCCGCCGCCCGAGCACGGCCAGGTGCCGGCGCAGCCCCCCGCGGACGCGTATCTCCAGGACGCGTACGCCCAGGACCCGTACCGGGCCCAGGACCTTTCCGCCCAGGACCCGGTGGCCGAGGCGCTCTACGACCGCGCCGCGCACCCCCCGCCGCCCCCCGGGACCCAGCAGCCGCAGCCCCCGCTCTACGGACAGCCCGCCAGTTCGCCGTACGCCCCCGACCCGAGCGTGTGGGCCCAGACCCCGGCCCCCGAGCCGGACGGAGCCACGCAGTACCTGCCGTACGGCGACGACCCCCGCACCACCCAGTACGTAGGTGTCGACGCCCTGGTCTCCCAGTCCGGCGAGCAACGGCACGAGCCGGACGCCTTCGCGCATCTGTTCCGGGACCAGCAGCAGGGCAGCGGCCAGGGGCCCGTGGAGCCTCCGGTGGTACCCGGACCGTCTCCCTCGCCCGCGCCGGGCCAGGGCTCGGTCCCGCGGGCCCCGGTTCCGGCGTCGGACGCCACGATGCAGCTCACCCCCCAAGCGGCGGCCGCCCCGGCCGCGTCGCCGGCGGCCCCCAAGAAGGGCGGTCGGGCCACGGGCCTGCTGAAGTCGAGCGCCGTCATGGCGGCGGGCACGATGGTCTCGCGACTCACCGGCTTCGTCCGCTCCGCGCTGATCGTGTCGGCCCTCGGCCTCGGCATGCTGGGCGACTCCTTCCAGGTCGCCTACCAGCTGCCCACCATGATCTACATCCTGACCGTGGGCGGCGGCCTCAACTCCGTCTTCGTCCCGCAGCTGGTGCGCGCCATGAAGGAGGACGACGACGGCGGCGAGGCCTTCGCCAACCGCCTGCTGACCCTCGTCATGCTGGCCCTCGGCGCACTCACCGCACTCGCCGTCTTCGCGGCCCCCCTTCTAGTCCGCGCTCTGTCGGTGGAGATCGCCGACAATCCGGCGGCCAACGAGGTCGCCGTCACCTTCACCCGCTACTTCCTGCCCACGATCTTCTTCATGGGCATCCACGTCGTCATGGGACAGATCCTCAACGCGCGCGGGAAGTTCGGCGCGATGATGTGGACGCCGGTCCTGAACAACGTCGTCATCATCGTGACCCTCGGCATGTTCATCTGGGTGTACGGCAGCGCGGCGGACTCGGGCATGGAGGTCACCACCATCCCGCCGGAGGGCCAGCGCCTCCTCGGCATCGGTGTGCTGCTCGGCCTCGTCGTCCAGGCCCTCGCGATGATCCCGTATCTGCGCGAGACCGGCTTCCGGATGCGGCTGCGCTTCGACTGGAAGGGCCACGGCCTCGGCAAGGCCGCGATGCTCGCCAAGTGGACGGTTCTGTTCGTCCTCGCCAACCAGGCCGGCGCCCTCGTGGTCACCCAGCTGGCCACCGCCGCCACCGGCGAGAACCCGAAGATCAAGGGCACCGGCTTCGCCGCCTATGCCAACGCCCAGCTCGTCTGGGGCCTGCCGCAGGCCATCATCACGGTCTCCCTGATGGCCGCCCTGTTGCCACGGCTGGCCCGCTCGGCCCACGAGGGGGACGCCGGCGCGGTCCGCGACGACATCTCCCAGGGACTGCGCACCACCGCCGTCGCCATCGTGCCCATCGCCTTCGGCTTCGTGGCACTCGGCATCCCGATGTGCACCCTGATCTTCGGCTCCTCGGGCACCACCAGCGCCACCAACATGGGCTTCATGCTGATGGCCTTCGCCCTCGGCCTGATCCCCTACTCCGTGCAGTACGTCGTCCTGCGCGCCTTCTACGCCTACGAGGACACCCGCACCCCCTTCTACAACACGGTGATCGTGGCCGCCGTCAACGCGACGGCCTCCGCCCTCTGCTTTTTCGTGCTTCCGGCCCGCTGGGCCGTGGTCGGCATGGCCGCCTCGTACGGCCTCGCGTACGCGATCGGTGTCGGTGTCGCCTGGAACCGGCTGCGCAAGCGGCTGGGCGGCGACCTCGACGGCACCCGTGTCCTGCGGACATACGCCCGGCTGGGCATCGCCTCGGTACCGGCGGCGCTCCTCAGCGGCGCGGCCTGCTACGGCATCGGACACACCCTGGGCCAGGGCGTCGGCGGCTCGTTCGTCTCCCTGCTCGGGGGCGGTGCCGTCCTGCTCCTCGTCTTCTACGTCGCCGCCCGCCGTATGCGCATTGAGGAACTGAACTCTCTGGTGGGTATGGTGCGCGGGCGACTGGGGCGGTGAGTCGAGGGAAAGCGCACAACCATCGTCCACCCCCGCGTGTCGTGCACAGCGACGGTCTGTGGGCACAATTGGGTTTGGCGTCGGAGAGCTCGCACAGGATGGGGAGGCAGGAGCGACGGTGGCTGAACGGAGCACGGCTGCCGTCGACGTGGCAGCCAACAGCGGTGACGAGCCGCTGACCGCGCAGGCGGACGAGTCCACGGCCGACGGCGCGGCCCAGAACCGGGAGCGGGACACGGAGAACGACGAGGCACAGGGGAGCGGCGGGACCGAGAGTCCCGGAAAGGCCTCACCGCCCGAACTGCACAGCGGTCACAAACTCGCCAGGCGCTACCGCCTGGAGGAGTGCGTCACCCGTCTGGACGGATTCAGCAGCTGGCGCGCGGTCGACGAGAAACTGCGTCGCGCCGTCGGTGTGCACATCCTGCCCGCGGACCACTCACGGGCACGTTCCGTGCTGGCCGCGGCCCGCTCCTCGGCGCTTCTCGGAGACCCCCGCTTCGTGCAGGTCCTCGACGCCGTCGAGGAGAACGACCTCGTGTACGTCGTCCACGAATGGCTGCCCGACGCCACGGAGCTGACGGCGCTCCTGGCCGCCGGCCCCCTGGAGTCGCACGACGCCTACCAGATGGTCAGCCAGATCGCCTCCGCCATGGCTGCCGCCCACCGGGAGGGCCTCGCGCATCTGCGCCTGACCCCGGGCACCATCCTGCGCAGTTCGTCCGGCCAGTGGCGTGTGCGCGGCCTCGCGGTCAACGCCGCGCTGCGCGGCATCACGTCCGACACCCCGCAGCGCGCCGACACCGAGGCGATCGGCGCCCTGCTGTACGCCTCCCTCACCCAGCGCTGGCCCTACGAGAACGACGCCTACGGCCTGTCCGGGCTGCCCAAGGGCGTCGGTCTCATCGCGCCCGACCAGGTGCGTGCCGGGGTCCACCGAGGCCTGTCGGAGCTCGCGATGCGCGCCCTCGCGAACGACGGCGCCACCGCCTCCCGTCACGAGTCCGCGTGCACGACGCCCGAGGAGCTGGTCAAGGCGATCGGCGAGATGCCCCGCATCCGCCCGCCCGAGCCCGTCTTCACGGCCCCGCCCGACTACCAGCGCACCACGTACCAACAGGGCTCGTACGGTCGCCAGGCACCCCGCCCGGGCGTCACACAGCCCCTGCCCACCCCGCCGCCCCCTCTTCAGAGCCGTACCGGCAAGGCGCTGAAGTGGGCTGTGTCAGCGCTGCTGATCGCCGCACTGGGCCTGGGCAGCTGGCAGCTGGCGGACGCGCTCATGGACCGGAGCAACAAGTCCGAGGACACCGACCAGACCCAGACGACGGACGACAACGACAAGGGCACGGACAAGGCGAAGCCGGTCACCATGCTGAAGATCCAGGGTGCCGAGGAGTACGTCGCCAAGGGCAAGGCCCAGCATCCGGAGGACGTCGACAAGACGTACGACAACGACAGCTCGACGTACTGGCGCACCGCGAGCTACACAGACGGACCGGATATGAACCCGGCGTACAAGCCCGGTGTGGGCATCGTCTACGACTTCGGCTCGGCCAAGGAGGTCTCCGCGGCTTCGATAGGGCTCCTCTTCGGCGGGGACCACACGACGGTCACGTTGTACGCGACGGATTCACCGAGTTCGTCGGTCCCTCTGACCTCGATGAAGAAGCTCGGTACGGTGACGAGCACGAGTACCACCGCAAAGGTGACGGTCTCCAAGCCAGTCAAGAGCCAGTACGTGCTGGTCTGGTTCACCGCCCTTCCGTACGCGACTGGTGACTCGTTCAGCAATGCAGGCTACAAGCAGGCCATAACGGACCTGAAGTTCACCGGCTGACGTATTCACCGAAGGGGAGGGGGCCCATGGCGGAAGGCGCCGCGTTCGACGGAGTGAGCGATCAAGATCTCCTCGCCCGCCACGTCGACGGCGACCCCGACGCCTTCGGTGAGATCGTGCGGCGGCATCGTGACCGGCTCTGGGCGGTGGCCCTGCGGACGCTGGGGGACCGCGAGGAGGCCGCTGACGCCGTCCAGGACGCCCTCGTCTCCGCCTACCGGGCCGCCCATACCTTCCGGGGCCAGTCGGCCGTCACGACCTGGCTGCACCGCATCACGGTGAACGCCTGCCTCGACCGCGTCCGCAAAGCCGCCTCGCGCAAGACCTCACCGGTCGACGACACCGAACGGCTGGAGCAGCTGCTCGAACCGCACGAGTCGGCGTCGGCCCCTGCCGAGCGCAACGATCTGCACCGCCAGCTCATCGAAGCGCTCGGCACCCTCCCGCCCGACCAGCGCGCCGCCCTCGTCCTGGTGGACATGCAGGGCTATCCGGTCGCGGAGGCCGCCCGTGTCCTCGACGTGCCCACCGGAACGGTGAAAAGCCGCTGTGCCCGAGGCAGAGCCAGACTCCTGCCACTCCTCACCCACCTCCGCCCGGAGAACACCGGTGACGGAAAGGAATCAGGTGGCGGACGGAACCGGGCGCAGGGGACATCCGTCCCACCCGCAGCGGGACCGAAGGACGCAGGGCCAAGCGATTCAACTGCTGTGAAGGGCGGAGGTGGGCGAGCGTGACATCCACGACGGACACGGCCGGACACCCGGACGTCACGGAGATCACCGACCTCACCGAAGGCCTGCTCACACCGTCCCGGACCTCGGACGTACGACAGCACCTGGACGAGTGCGTTCTCTGCGCCGACGTGTACGCCTCCCTGGAGGAGATCCGGGGCCTCCTCGGCTCGATGCCGAGCCCTGCGCGCATGCCCGACGACATCGTCTGCCGTATCGACGCCGCGCTCGCCGCAGAGGCCGAGGACGCGCATGTTTCACGTGAAACATCGACTCCCGCCGACCGCCCCGCGGACCGTCCGACCGGGTACGCTCACGCGGCCACCGGGCCCGGGCGCAAGGGCAGCACACGGCGCGTCCGGCGCCGGACGATTGTGCTGGGTACCGCTTTCACCGTCGCCGCCCTGGGGCTCGGCTCCCTGCTGGTGTCGTCTCTGGGCGACGACGAAAAGCAATCCGAAGCCGCGAGCACGTTCTCCGGGCAGAAGGTGGAGAGCCAGGTCGCCGAACTCCTCAAGGGACAGGGCGGGAAGAAGACAACCCGCAGTGGAGGTCCTTCCGTCGGTATCCGGAGTCACCCCAGTGACCCGACGCCCGGCGAACACGAAGACAGCCTCAAGATCAAGCCCACGTCGGTGCCCGCGTGCGTCCTGAAAGGCATCGGCCGCACCGACACGTCCGTCCTCGGCGTCAAGCAAGGCACCTACGACGGCACCGACGCGTACCTCGTGCTGCTGCCCGCAGCGGACGACAACACCCGCGTCACCGCTTACGTCGTCGACTCGGCCTGTGTGAAGCAGCCGTCGGTCCGGGCAGAGGTTCTGCTGACGCACTCCTACGCGCGTTCCTGAGCGCGGACGCTTCGACTCCCCTCCCCTTGGCATCCCTTGCCGAGGAGCGCCCCTGTGTGCCCGGACACAGCGGGAATGCGGGCCCCGTAGGATCCGTTGGGTGGGGTGAGAGTTCTGAGAGAGGCTCCCACCGGTCAGACGAAGCCGTCCAGAAACGAGGAAACACGCCGTGAGCGACGTCCGTAACGTGATCATCATCGGCTCAGGGCCCGCCGGCTACACGGCGGCGCTCTATACCGCACGCGCGTCGCTGAAGCCTCTGGTCTTCGAGGGCGCCGTCACCGCCGGCGGCGCGCTCATGAACACCACCGAGGTGGAGAACTTCCCCGGCTTCCAGGACGGCATCATGGGCCCCGAGCTCATGGACAACATGCGCGCCCAGTCCGAGCGCTTCGGCGCGGAGCTCGTCGCGGACGACATCGTCGCCGTCGACCTCACGGGTGACATCAAGACCGTCACGGACACCGCGGGCACCGTGCACAAGGCGAAGGCCGTCATCGTCGCCACCGGCTCACAGCACCGCAAGCTCGGTCTGCCGAACGAGGACGCCCTGTCCGGCCGTGGCGTCTCCTGGTGCGCGACATGTGACGGCTTCTTCTTCAAGGACCAGGACATCGCCGTGATCGGCGGCGGCGACACCGCGATGGAGGAGGCTACCTTCCTCTCCCGCTTCGCCAAGTCGGTGACGATCGTCCACCGCCGTGACACCCTGCGCGCCTCCAAGACGATGCAGGAGCGCGCCTTCGCCGACCCGAAGATCAAGTTTGTCTGGGACAGCGAGGTCGCCGAGATCCAGGGCGACCCCAAGCTCGCGGGTCTGAAGCTGCGCAACCTCAAGACCGGCGAACTGTCCGACCTGGCCGTGACGGGCCTGTTCATCGCTGTCGGCCACGACCCGCGGACCGAACTCTTCAAGGGTCAGCTGGACCTCGACGAAGAGGGCTACCTGAAGGTCGAAGCGCCCTCGACGCGGACCAACCTGAGCGGTGTCTTCGGCGCCGGAGACGTGGTCGACCACACCTACCGTCAGGCGATCACCGCGTCCGGCACCGGCTGCGCCTCCGCCCTGGACGCCGAGCGCTTCCTCGCCGGCCTGGCGGACACCGAGCAGCAGGCCGAGCCCGAGAAGACCTCTGTCTGACCCCCACCCGCCCCACCGCAGCATCGAGTTAAGGAGCCCCCTGTGGCCGGCACCCTGAAGAACGTGACCGACGACTCCTTCGACGAGGACGTCCTCAAGAACGACAAGCCCGTCCTGGTGGACTTCTGGGCCGCCTGGTGCGGACCGTGCCGCCAGATCGCACCGTCGCTCGAGGCGATCGCCGCCGAGTACGGCGACAAGATCGAGGTCGTCAAGCTCAACATCGACGAGAACCCGGGTATCGCCGCCAAGTACGGCGTGATGTCCATCCCGACCCTGAACGTCTACCAGGGTGGCGAGGTCGCCAAGACCATCGTCGGCGCCAAGCCGAAGGCCGCGATCGTGCGTGACCTTGAGGACTTCATCGGCTAGTAGTCGGCGCGACAGCCGATGTTTCA
>NZ_AEJB01000091.1 GCF_000331005.1 Streptomyces turgidiscabies Car8 | reverse complement strand
GCGGCCCTGACGACACCGCCTACCACCGGATCTTCGACCCGTTCTACCGGGGCGCCTTCGACGCCGGCCGCCAGGTCCGGATCATCCACGCCCGTCAGCTGCACGACCCGCGCGGCGAACGGGACGGACTGACTCCCGAGGAGGCGGTGACCCGTCACCCGGTCCTGGTCGTCCCGGCGCTGTACGTCGTCGACGACACGACCCTCGACTGGTTCGCCGCGTACGCCCATGCCGGCGGCCACCTGGTCCTCGGCCCGCGCACGGCGTACGCCGACCACGAGGCCCGGGCCCGCCACGAACTCGCCCCCGGACGCCTGGTGGACGCGGCGGGTGTCAGCTACGACGAGTACAGCAACCTGACCCAGGAGATCCCGGTGCGTGGCGTGCCGGGCGGCCCCCTGCGACTCCCCGAAGGCGCGAAGGCGGTGCACTGGGCCGACGGCCTCACCGTGACCGACGCCGAGCCGCTGGTGACGTACGACCACCCGCACTTCGGCCGCTGGCCGGCGGTCACCACCCGCCGTCACGGCGCGGGCCAGGTGACGTACGTCGGGACGGTGCCGGGCCGCGACCTCGCCCGGGAGCTGGCCTCCTGGCTGACCCCCACCGCCCGCAGTGTCTGGGGCGACCTCCCGGCCTCGGTCACGGCGACCACCGGTACGGCCGAGGACGGGCGGCGCGTGCACATCGTCCACAACTGGAGCTGGGAGCCGGCGCGGGTCACGGCCCCGGCCGACCTGACGGACGTACTGAAGGGCAGCCCGGTCCCCAAGG
>NZ_AEJB01000090.1 GCF_000331005.1 Streptomyces turgidiscabies Car8 | reverse complement strand
GCCCGTACCCCCTTCGTCCTGCTCGTCGTGTTCCTGCTGGGCGGCGGTCTCATCGGGCTCCTCGTGCTGAACTCCGCGCTCAGCGAAGGCGGGTTCCGCCTGGACGACCTGCAGAGGGACACCAAGAGCCTCACCGACGAGGAACAGGCGCTCCAGCGGGACGTCGACGCCTACGCCGCGCCCGACGCGCTTCAGCGCCGGGCCAGGGAACTCGGCATGGTGCCCGGCGGCGACCCGGCCTTCCTCGACCCCGACGGCACCGTCAAGGGCGTCCCGGAGGCCGCGGAGCAGGCGGCCCTGCGGATCCCGGAGATGGTCCCGCCCGAGATGAACCTGCCGGCACCGGTGCCCACCGCCACACCCACGGCCACCCCCGCATCCACCCCTGAGCCGACGCCCGCGGCCACGACCACGCCGGTCCCGTCCGCGCCGGCGTCCCCGGAGCAGGCCCCCGCTCCCGCGCTCACCCCCACTCCCACCCTCCCCTCCACGACCCCCGGCAGGTGACGGAAGTGTCCGACAGGGAACCGCCCCGCCGTCGCGTACCCGCCCCGGCCAGGTCCGCCCGCTCCGGCGCCCCCCGGCGTCCGGGACCCGGCGCCCGCCCCGCCCGCCGTCCCGCTCCCGGCCGCCCCAACGGGCCCAAGGTCATCCGGCTCGGCAGCCCCCGGCCCCGGCTGCGCATGGTCAGCCTCGCGCTGGCCCTGGTGATGATCGCCTTCGTCGTCCGGCTGCTCCAGGTGCAGGCCGTCGACGCGAGCGTGTACGCCGCCAAGGCCGAGCAGAACCGGTACGTCGGCCGCACCCTGGCCGCCGAACGCGGTGAGATCACCGACCGCAACGGCGTCGAACTGGCGACCAGCGTGGACGCGTACGACATCACCGCCGACCCGACGATGTTCACGCCGAAGACCACGAAGCTGGGCGACGCCCCCGAACAGGCCGCCGCTCTCCTCGCGCCGATCCTCGGGCAGGACGCGGACGACGTGGCCAGGAAGCTGAAGACGCCGAACACGCGCTACACACTGCTCGCGCACCGCCAGACCCCCCAGGTGTGGACGCAGATCAAGGACCTGAAGTCCACCCTGGCCGCCAAGGCCGGAACCGACCCGACCGCCTTCAACGTCCTCGCCGGTGTGCTGGCCGTGCCCGCCAGCAAGCGCGTCTATCCGAACGGCGGACTCGCCGCCGGACTGCTGGGCTGGGTCAGCGCCGACGGCAAGGGCGGCGGCGGCCTCGAACAGCAGCTGAACGGGGAACTCGCCGGACAGGACGGCAAGATCCGGTACGCACAGTCAGGGGGACGGCAGGTGCCCACCGCCGATTCCACCGAGACGCCCGCCGTGCCCGGTGCCGACGTCGAACTGACCATCGACCGCGACATCCAGTGGGCCGCGCAGAGCGCCATCACCGAGCAGGTGAAGAAGTCGAAGGCGGACCGCGGGTACGTGATAGTGCAGGACACCCGGACCGGCCAGATCCTGGCCATGGCCAACTCGCCCGGCTTCGACCCCAACGACCTCACCAAGGCGAACCCGGACGCGCTCGGGAACGCGGCCCTCCAGGACGCCTACGAGCCCGGCTCCACCGCCAAGGTCATGTCGATGGCCGCCGTACTGGAGGAGAACGCGGCCACGCCCGCGACGCACGTCGTCGTGCCCAACCGGCTGCACCGGGGCGACCGGCTCTTCAAGGACGACATCGACCACCCGACCTGGTACCTCACCCTCAACGGTGTGCTCGCCAAGTCCAGCAACATCGGCACCATCCTGGCCACCGGCCAACTCGGCAAGACGCAGGCGCAGTCCAACCAGGTCCTCTACTCCTACCTGCGCAAGTTCGGCCTGGGCAGCTACACCGGGCTGGACTTCCCCGGTGAGACCAAGGGCATCCTGGCGCCGCCCGACCAGTGGTCGACCTCCCAGCAGTTCACGATCCCCTTCGGCCAGGGCGTCTCCCTCAACGCGCTGCAGGCGGCCTCCGTCTACTCGACGATCGCCAACGGCGGCGTCCGCGTGGAACCCACCCTGATCCGGGGCACCAAGGGAGCCGACGGCCGGTTCGCCCCCGCCGTGGCGCCCAAGAAGACCCGGGTCGTCAGCGCGAAGACGGCGAAGACCCTCGCCAAGATGCTGGAGTCCGTCGTGGACGACGAGGAGGGCACCGGCGCCAAGGCGCGTATCCCCGGCTACCGGGTGGCGGGCAAAACGGGTACGGCCAACCGCGTGGATCCGGCCACCGGCCGCTACCAGGGCTACACCTCGTCGTTCGCCGGCTTCGCGCCCGCCGACAGTCCCCGCATCACCGTCTACTGCGCCATCCAGAACGCCACCAAGGGCAGTTACTTCGGAGGTCAGATCTGTGGCCCCATCTACAAGGAGGTCATGGAGTTCGCCCTGAAGACCCTTCAGGTACCGCCCACCGGGGCCAAGGCCGCGAATCTCCCCGTGGCCTTCACGCCCTGATCAGTACGGAAACCAGCCAGGAAACAGCTCGTGAACACGAACTCTCCCGACTCTCCCGACCCGGGCGCCGGCGCCCCGTCGCACACCCCGGCCGTGCCCTCACTTCGCCCGTCCGGGGGTGCGCCCGGTACGCTCACCGCCGTGCCACACGCTGATCAGTACCAAACCACCCAGAAGGGCGTTCCTGTGACATATCCGGGACCGCCGAGGCCGGTTCACGTGTCCGCCACACCCCTCGCGGAACTGGCCGGCCAGCTGGGCGCCCCACAGCCCCCGGCCACCCGGGACGGCATCGTCGCGGTCACGGGCATCACCCATGACTCGCGCGCGGTCCGCCCCGGTGACGTGTACGCCGCCCTCCCGGGGGCCCGGCTGCACGGCGCCGACTTCGTGACGCAGGCCGCGGGCCTCGGCGCCGCCGCCGTGCTGACCGACCCCACGGGCGCCGAACGGGCCGCCGCCACCGGCCTCCCGGTGCTGGTGGTCGACGACCCGCGCGCGCGGATGGGCGAACTGGCGGCCACGATCTACGGCCGTCCGGGGCGCGATCTGCTCCAGATCGGCATCACGGGCACCTCCGGCAAGACCACCACCGCGTACCTCGTCGAGGGCGGCCTCAGGACGGACCGGGCCACCGGGCTGATCGGCACGGTCGAGACGCGCATCGGCGACGAGCGCATCAAGTCCGAGCGCACCACGCCCGAGGCCACCGACCTCCAGGCCCTGTTCGCGGTGATGCGCGAGCGCGGGGTCGAGGCGGTCGCCATGGAGGTCTCCAGCCACGCGCTGGTCCTCGGCCGGGTCGACGCCTGCGTCTTCGACATCGCCGTGTTCACCAACCTCAGCCCGGAACACATGGAGTTCCACTCCGGCATGGAGGACTACTTCCGGGCCAAGGCGCGGCTGTTCACTCCCGAACGCAGCAAACTCGGGGTCGTCAACCACGACGACACCTACGGCCGACGGCTCGCCCAGGAAGCCACCGTCCCGGTCGTCACCTACTCCGCCGAGGGCCACCCGGACGCCGACTGGCGCGCGGAGAACGTCCAGGTGGGCCCGATGGACTCGACGTTCACCGTGGTCGGCCCCAAGGACCAGCGGATCCGCGCGCGGGCACCCCTCGCGGGCACCTTCAACGTCGCCAACACCCTCGCCGCGATCGTCGCCCTCGCCGAGGCCGGGCTCGACCCGCAGGCAGCCGCCGACGGCATCGCCGACGTGCCGGGCGTCCCGGGGCGCCTGGAGCGGGTAGACGCCGGTCAGCCGTATCTCGCGGTCGTCGACTACGCGCACAAGACGGACGCCGTCGAGTCGGTGCTGCGCGCGCTGCGCAAGGTCACCGAGGGCAACCTGCACGTGGTGCTCGGCTGCGGCGGGGACCGGGACACGACCAAGCGCGCCCCCATGGGCGCCGCCGTGGCCCGGCTCGCCGACACCGCCGTACTGACCTCCGACAACCCCCGCTCCGAGGACCCCCTCGCGATCCTCGCGACCATGCTCGAAGGCGCGGCCTCCGTGCCGGCCCACGAGCGTGGCGAGGTCCAGGTGTTCGAGGACCGGGGCGCGGCCATCGCCGCCGCCGTGGCCCGCGCCCGGCCCGGGGACACCGTGCTGGTCGCGGGCAAGGGCCATGAGCAGGGCCAGGACATCGCCGGGGTGGTCCGTCCGTTCGACGACCGCCAGGTGCTTCGCGAAGCTATCCAGCAGACCCAGGGATGAACTTGTGATCGCCCTCTCTCTCGCCGAGATCGCAGCAGTCGTCGGCGGGCAGACCCACGACATACCGGATCCGTCGGTCCAGGTCACCGGACGGGTCGTCAGGGACTCCCGTGAGGTGGAGCCCGGCAGCCTCTTCGTCGCCTTCGCCGGCGAGCGCGTCGACGGCCACGACTTCGCGGCCGCGGTCGTCGAGGCCGGCGCGGTCGCCGTCCTCGCCTCCCGGCCGGTCGGCGTGCCCGCGGTCGTCGTGGACGACGTCCAGCGCGCGCTGGGCGCCCTCGCACGGCATGTGGTCCAGAAGCTCGGCGCGACCCTCGTGGCCCTCACCGGCTCCGCGGGCAAGACCAGCACCAAGGACCTGATCGCCCAGGTGCTCCAGCACAGGGCGCCGACGGTCTACACCCCCGGCTCGCTCAACAACGAGATCGGGCTGCCGCTGACCGCGCTGAGCGCCACCGAGGAGACCAGGTACCTGGTCCTGGAGATGGGCGCCCGCGGAATCGGTCACATCCGCTACCTCACGGAGCTGACGCCCCCGCGGATCGGCCTCGTCATCAACGTCGGCACCGCCCACATCGGCGAGTTCGGCGGACGCGAGCAGATCGCACAAGCGAAGGGTGAACTAGTCGAGGCGCTGCCCTCCGAGGCCGATGGCGGTACCGCGGTCCTGAACGCCGACGATCCCCTCGTACGGGCCATGGCGGCTCGAACAAAGGCGAAGGTGATCTTCTTCGGCGAGTCCGGCGAAGCGGACGTACGCGCCGAGAACGTGCGACTCACGGACAGCGGACAGCCCGCCTTCAGGCTTCACACACCCTCCGGTGCAAGCGACGTGACCATGCGCCTGTACGGTGAGCATCACGTGTCGAACGCGCTCGCCGCCGCCGCCGTCGCCCATGAGCTGGGCATGTCCGCAGACGAGATCGCCACCGCGCTCTCCGAAGCGGGCTCCCTCTCCCGCTGGCGGATGGAGGTCACCGAGCGCCCGGACGGCGTGACGATCGTCAACGACGCCTACAACGCGAACCCCGAGTCCATGCGAGCGGCTTTGCGCGCGCTCGCGGCCATGGGCAAGGCCTCACAGGCACAAGGGGGACGTACGTGGGCGGTGCTCGGCAAGATGGCCGAGCTCGGGGACGAGGCGCTCGCCGAGCACGACGCGGTCGGACGGCTGGCCGTCCGGCTCAATGTCGGCAAGCTCGTCGCGGTCGGGGGCAGGGAAGCGTCCTGGCTCCAACTGGGCGCATATAACGAGGGTTCGTGGGGTGAGGAGTCGGTGCACGTGTCCGACGCACAGGCGGCTGTCGACCTGTTGCGCAGCGAGCTGCGCCCGGGGGATGTCGTGCTCGTGAAGGCGTCCCGGTCGGTCGGGCTGGAGAGCGTGGCGCAGGCGCTTCTGGCGACCGGTGCCGAGGGTGAGGTTTCCGCCCGATGATGAACCAGATCCTCTTCTCGGGCGTCATCGGTATGTTCCTGACGCTGGTCGGCACCCCGCTGCTGATCAAGCTGCTGGCGCGCAAGGGCTACGGCCAGTACATCCGTGACGACGGCCCGCGCGAGCACCACGCCAAGCGCGGAACGCCGACCATGGGCGGTATCGCCTTCATCCTGGCGACGATCGTCGCGTACTTCCTGTCCAAGGTGATCACCGGCAAGCCGCCGACCTTCTCCGGGCTGCTGGTGCTCGGTCTGATGGGTGGCATGGGCCTGGTCGGCTTCCTGGACGACTACATCAAGATCGTCAAGCGGCGCTCGCTCGGTCTGCGGGCCAAGGCGAAGATGGCCGGCCAGCTGACCGTGGGTATCGCCTTCGCGGTGCTCTCGCTCCAGTTCGCGGACGGCCGCAACAACACGCCGGCCTCCACGAAGCTCTCGTTCGTACAGGACTTCGGCTGGACGATCGGCCCGGTCCTGTTCGTCGTCTGGGCGCTTTTCATGATCCTGGCGATGTCCAACGGCGTGAACCTGACGGACGGTCTGGACGGCCTCGCCACCGGCGCCTCCGTCCTCGTCTTCGGCGCCTACACGTTCATCGGCGTCTGGCAGTTCCAGGAGTCCTGCGCCAACGCGATCACCCTGACCAACCCGGCGGCCTGCTACGAGGTGCGAGATCCACTGGACCTCGCCGTCGTCTCCTCGGCGCTGATGGGTTCCTGCCTCGGCTTCCTGTGGTGGAACACGTCACCGGCCAAGATCTTCATGGGTGACACCGGTTCCCTGGCCCTGGGCGGCGCGCTGGCCGGC
This sequence comes from Streptomyces turgidiscabies Car8, assembly GCF_000331005.1. Lineage (GTDB taxonomy): Bacteria > Actinomycetota > Actinomycetes > Streptomycetales > Streptomycetaceae > Streptomyces > Streptomyces turgidiscabies. The sequence continues at coordinate 10,628 of NZ_AEJB01000090.1, read as the reverse complement.
CTCGCGATCTGCTCCCGTACGGAACTGCTGCTGGCGCTCCTCGGCGGCCTGTTCGTGCTGATCACCATGTCGGTGGTCATCCAGGTCGGCTCGTTCAAGACGACCGGCAAGCGTGTGTTCCGGATGGCGCCACTCCAGCACCACTTCGAACTCAAGGGGTGGTCCGAAGTCCTCATCGTGGTCCGCTTCTGGATCATCCAGGGCATCTGCGTGATCGTCGGACTGGGCATCTTCTACGCGGGATGGGCGGCCGACAAGTGACCTCCGGCCAGGGCAGCGACTGGGAGGGCACGCACGTCACCGTCGCGGGCCTGGGCGTGAGCGGCATCAGCGCCGCCCGCGCCCTGGCCGCCCTCGGCGCCTCCGTCACCGTCGTGGACGGCGGGGACTCCGAGGCCCACCGGGAACGCGCGGCGGCCCTGGAGGGCATCGAGGTACGCCTCGGGGACGCGGAGACGCTGCCCGAGGGCACCGGACTCGTCGTCACCTCGCCCGGCTGGAAGCCGAGTTCACCGCTCTTCGCGGCGGCGGCCGAGGCGGGCGTGGACGTCGTCGGCGACGTGGAGATCGCCTGGCGGCTGCGCGGGCCGGATGCCCCGCCCTGGCTGGCGATCACCGGCACCAACGGCAAGACGACCACCACCCAGATGCTCGCGTCGATCCTGCGGGCGGCCGGCCTGCGTACGGCCGCCGTCGGCAACATCGGCACACCGATCATCGACGTGGTCCTCGGCGAGGAGACGTACAGCGATCTCGATGTACTCGCCGTCGAACTCTCCAGCTACCAGCTCCACTGGGCGCCCTCCCTGCGCGCCCACTCCGCCGCCGTCCTCAACCTCGCCCCCGACCATCTCGACTGGCACGGCTCCATGGAGGCGTACGCCGCCGACAAGGGCCGTATTTACGAGGGCAATCGGGTCGCCTGTGTCTACAACGTGGCCGACAAGGCGACCGAGGACCTGGTGCGCGGCGCGGACGTCGAGGAGGGCTGCCGGGCCGTCGGGTTCACGCTCGGTGCGCCCGGGCCGTCCCAACTCGGCGTGGTGGAGGGCATCCTGGTCGACCGCGCCTTCGTCGAGAACCGACAGCAGAACGCCCAGGAACTCGCCGAGGTCACGGACGTTAACCCGCCCGCCCCGCACAACATCGCCAACGCCCTTGCCGCGGCGGCCCTCGCCCGGGCCTACGGGGTGCCCGCCAAGGCGGTCCGGGACGGCCTGCGGGCCTTCACCCCGGACGCGCACCGCATCGCTCACGTGGCCGACGTGGACGGCGTCGCGTACATCGACGACTCCAAGGCGACCAACACCCACGCGGCCGAGGCCTCCTTGGCGGCGTACGAGTCGATCGTGTGGATCGCCGGCGGCCTCGCCAAGGGCGCGACCTTCGACGAACTGGTCGCCAAGTCGGCAAAGCGACTTCGTGGAGTGGTGCTGATCGGTGCCGACCGCGCGCTGATCGGCGAAGCCCTCGCGCGACACGCGCCGGAAGTACCCGTCGTCGACCTCGACCGGACCGACACTGGGGCGATGCGAGCGGCTGTTGAGGAGGCCCGGCGGCTGGCTGCGCCGGGCGACACGGTGCTGTTGGCACCGGCCTGTGCCTCCATGGACATGTTCGCCAACTACAACAAACGCGGTGACGCGTTCGCGCGGGCGGTTCGCGAACTCGGTACGGGGACCTGACGGTCGGTCTTCGGCTGCGGTGCCTGGAGGGACGCGTGAGGTTGCTTGTGGCTCGGGAACTGTCGGTGCGTTGTTCGGTGCGGGCCCGGTGGGGGCTTGTCGCGCAGTTCCCCGCGCCCCTGAAGGGGCGCTGCGCGCCCTTCAGCAGTCGCGCGGGAGGCTCTGATGCCCAGTAGCCGTACCGGACAGGCGCCCGTTCAGGGGCGGGTGCGGGTTCGGCGGCCCGCCGCTCCCCGGCCGCCCCGGGACAATCCCGTACGACGTCTTCGCAGGCGTGTGGAGCGGGCCTGGGACCGGCCGCTGACCGCCTACTACGTGATCCTCGGCGGCTCGCTGCTGATCACGGTGCTCGGGCTGGTGATGGTCTACTCCGCCTCCCAGATCACCGCGCTGCAGCTGTCCAAGCCCGGAACGTTCTTCTTCCGCAAACAGCTGCTGGCCGCCACGATCGGCGGCGTGCTGCTGTTCTCGGCCTCGCGCATGCCGGTGAAGCTGCACCGGGCGCTCGCCTACCCGATCCTCGCCGGCTCGGTCTTCCTGATGGCCCTCGTCCAGGTGCCCGGGATAGGGCTGTCCATCAACGGCAACCAGAACTGGATCTCGCTGGGCGGTTCCTTCCAGATCCAGCCGAGCGAGTTCGGCAAGCTCGCCCTGGTGCTGTGGGGCGCCGACCTGATCGCGCGCAAGGAGGACAAGCGGCTGCTCACGCAGTGGAAGCACATGCTGGTGCCGCTCGTCCCGGTCACGTTCATGCTGCTCGGCCTGATCATGCTCGGCGGCGACATGGGCACGGCGATCATCCTCACCGCCATCCTGTTCGGCCTGCTCTGGCTGGCCGGGGCGCCCACGCGGCTGTTCGTGGGTGTGCTGTCCGTGGCCGCGTTCATCGGGCTCGTCCTCATCAAGACCAGCCCCAACCGGATGGCCCGCTTCCAGTGCATCGGCGCCACCGAGCCCGGCACCGGAGCCACGTCCTGCTGGCAGGCCGTACACGGGATCTACGCGCTCGCCTCCGGTGGCCTGTTCGGTTCGGGCCTCGGTGCGAGTGTGGAAAAATGGGGGCAACTCCCCGAAGCGCACACCGACTTCATCTTCGCCGTCACCGGTGAGGAACTGGGCCTGGCGGGGACGCTGTCGGTGCTCGCCCTCTTCGCGGCCCTAGGCTATGCGGGTATCCGCGTGGCCGGACGCACGGAGGACCCCTTCGTGAGGTACGCCGCGGGAGGTGTGACCACCTGGATCACCGCTCAGGCAGTGATCAACATCGGTGCGGTGCTCGGCCTGCTGCCGATCGCCGGTGTCCCGCTCCCGCTGTTCTCCTACGGGGGTTCCGCCCTGTTGCCGACCATGTTCGCCATCGGACTGCTGATCGCCTTCGCACGCGACGAACCGGGTGCGAAGGCGGCGCTTTCGTTGCGGCAACCCCGCTTTGGTAGAAAGCGGGGAGCTGGGGGCCCGGTGTCCGATCGGAACCCCCGGAGATGGAACACGATGAGACGGCGTGCCTCGGCGGCGCGTTCGTCCGGAGAGCGGTGAATTTCGGTGCATGTCGTACTCGCCGGTGGGGGGACCGCCGGCCACATCGAGCCCGCGCTCGCCCTCGCGGACGCCCTGCGCAGGGCTGACCCCACCATGGGGATCACAGCCCTGGGCACGGAACGTGGTCTGGAGACCCGGCTCGTCCCCGAGCGGGGCTATGACCTGGCGCTGATCCCAGCGGTCCCGCTGCCGCGCAAGCCCACCCCCGAGCTGATCACCGTCCCCGGGCGGCTGCGCGGCACGATCAAGGCCGCCGAGCAGATCCTGGAGCGCACCAAGGCCGACGCCGTCGTCGGCTTCGGCGGCTATGTGGCCCTGCCCGGCTACCTCGCCGCCAAGCGCCTGGGTGTGCCGATCGTCGTCCACGAGGCCAACGCCCGCCCGGGTCTCGCCAACAAGATCGGCTCGCGGTACGCCGCCCAGGTCGCCGTCTCCACCCCGGACAGCAAGCTCCGCGACGCCCGCTACATCGGCATCCCGTTGCGCCGCTCCATCGCCACCCTGGACCGGGCAGCGGTACGTCCCGAGGCGCGGGCCGCGTTCGGGCTCGACCCGAGTCTGCCGACGCTGCTGGTCTCCGGCGGCTCGCAGGGCGCCCGGCACCTCAACGAGGTGATCGAGCGGGTCGCGCCGTACCTCCAGCAGGCCGGCATCCAGGTGCTGCACGCGGTCGGGCCGAAGAACGAACTGCCGCAGGTACAGCAGATGCCGGGGATGCCCCCCTACATCCCGGTACCGTACGTGGACCGGATGGACCTCGCGTACGCCGCGGCCGACATGATGCTCTGCCGCGCGGGCGCGATGACCGTCGCCGAACTCTCCGCCGTCGGACTCCCGGCCGCCTACGTACCGCTGCCCATCGGCAACGGCGAACAGCGGCTGAACGCCCAGCCGGTGGTCAAGGCCGGTGGCGGACTCCTGGTCGACGACGCGGAACTGACGCCCGAGTGGGTCCAGCGACAGGTACTGCCCGTCCTCGCCGACCCGCACCGGCTGTACGAGATGTCCCGCGCGGCCAGCGAGTTCGGCCGCCGGGACGCCGACGACCTGCTCGTCGGCATGGTGTACGAGGCGATCGCCTCGCGCCACCGCTAGGCGACGAGGGAAGGCAGGAAAGGGCGTGGCCGGAGGAGCGACGACCGCCGAACGCGGCGAACGGCAGCAGGACGCCTCCGGCCCGCCCCGCCGGCCGGGCCTCCTCGGCCGGTTGGGGCCGCGCGGGCTTCGTACGATCGTCATCACGGCCTTCGCCCTGCTCGTCCTCGGCGGGGGCGTCCTCTGGGTGCTCTACGGGTCCCGGTGGACGCACGTGGAGCGCGTATCGGTGTCGGGGACCGGTGTTCTGACGCAGGCACAGGTGCGGGAAGCTGCCGACGTGCCGGTCGGGGAACCGCTCGTCTCCGTCGACACCGACGCCATCGAGTCCCGACTGCTCCGGGAATTGCCCCGAATTGACTCGGTTGAGGTCACTCGTTCCTGGCCGCACGCAATCGTGCTGAAAGTGGTCGAACGTACCCCTGTCCTCATTGTCGAAAGCGCCGGGAAACCGGCCAAGTATGTCGAAGTCGACGCGAAAGGCGTGCGATTCGCGACGGTTTCACATGCTCCTGAAGGTGTACCCGCATTGGAATTGACGATGTCCCGGACCGGTTCGCAGAGCGCGAGTCTGCGCCGCTTCGGCGGCGACCGGCTGGTGCGCGAGGCGGTGCGGGTCGCGGGCGACCTGCCGGGTGCCGTCGCGCATGCGGCCAGGACGGTCAAGGTCCGCTCGTACGACTCCATCTCGCTGGAGTTGAAAGACGGCCGCACCGTCGCGTGGGGGAGCGGCGAGAAGGGCGCCGCGAAGGCCCGTGCGCTCACCGCTCTCATGAAAGCGGCTCCCGGCGCCCGGCACTTCGACGTGAGCGTCCCCACCGCCCCCGCGTCATCGGGGAGTTGACGCCTCTCCGTGCAGGCCAGCACCCTGGTTGGGCATCGCTATGGCTGATCACATAGGGTGAAAAGAAAAACGGGAGGTTCGGCGTGTTCGTTGAACGTGCGCCACTTGTCGACTTAGTGTCCTGTTCGGAAGAGTCCAAGGAACAGACACACTGGTAACCCTAAACTTCAACGTTAGGGTTCGGGTCGGCGTTCGGACCGTCCCACTTCGGCATGAGTTGTCCGTTCGCCGTATCGCGAACGGCGACACGTAACTCGAGGCGAGAGGCCTTCGACGTGGCAGCACCGCAGAACTACCTCGCAGTCATCAAAGTCATCGGTGTCGGCGGCGGTGGTGTCAACGCCATCAACCGGATGATCGAGGTCGGTCTGAAGGGCGTCGAGTTCATCGCCATCAACACCGATGCTCAGGCTCTGTTGATGAGCGACGCCGACGTCAAGCTCGACGTCGGCCGCGAACTCACCCGCGGACTCGGCGCCGGCGCCAACCCGGCCGTCGGCCGCAAGGCCGCAGAGGACCACCGCGAGGAGATCGAGGAGGTCCTCAAGGGGGCCGACATGGTCTTCGTGACGGCAGGCGAGGGTGGCGGCACCGGCACCGGCGGCGCGCCCGTCGTGGCCAACATCGCGCGCAACCTCGGCGCCCTCACCATCGGCGTGGTCACCCGCCCCTTCACCTTCGAAGGGCGGCGCCGCGCCAACCAGGCCGAGGACGGCATCGCGGAACTCCGCGAAGAGGTCGACACCCTCATCGTCATCCCCAACGACCGGCTGCTGTCCATCTCGGACCGCCAGGTCTCGGTCCTCGACGCCTTCAAGTCGGCGGATCAGGTCCTGCTCTCCGGTGTCCAGGGCATCACCGACCTGATCACCACCCCCGGTCTGATCAACCTCGACTTCGCCGACGTCAAGTCCGTGATGTCGGAGGCCGGTTCGGCCCTCATGGGCATCGGTTCGGCCCGTGGCGACGACCGTGCGGTGGCGGCGGCCGAGATGGCGATCTCCTCGCCGCTCCTGGAAGCCTCCATCGACGGCGCCCGGGGCGTCCTGCTCTCCATCTCCGGTGGCTCCGACCTCGGCCTGTTCGAGATCAACGAGGCCGCCCAGCTGGTCAGCGAGGCCGCACACCCCGAGGCCAACATCATCTTCGGCGCGGTCATCGACGACGCCCTCGGTGACGAGGTCCGGGTCACGGTCATCGCGGCCGGCTTCGACGGGGGGCAGCCCCCGCCCAAGCGGGACAACATCCTCGGCTCGGCCGGCGCCAAGCGCGACGAACCCACGCCGGTACGGTCCTCCGACAGCCGTCCGTCCTTCGGCTCGCTCGGCAGCGTCACGCCGAGGGAGACCCCGGCACCCGCCCCGGAGCCGGCCAACGAGCTCCCGATCTCCCCGCCGGTCCCGCCGTCCCGGTCCTACTCGGACAGCGCGGCGGAGGAGCTGGACGTGCCGGACTTCCTGAAGTGATAGGGCAGCGCTCCGTAGCGAGCGATGCGAACGGCGCGCACTTCGCCTTCACCGACCGGTGGGGCGGGGTGAGCGCCGTTCCGTTCGAGGAGCTGAACCTCGGCGGAGCGGTCGGCGACGACCCTGCCGCCGTCGTCACGAATCGTGAACTGGCCGCCAAGTCCCTGGGCCTCGAACCGGACCGGGTGGTCTGGATGAACCAGGTGCACGGAAACGATGTCGCCGAGGTCGACGGGCCGTGGACCGTTCCTCCGTTCACGAAGAGCCGCGACCCCCGGCTCACCCCGCCCGTCGACGGCCTGGTGACCGCCACCAGGGGCCTCGCCCTCGCCGTCCTCACCGCTGACTGCGTTCCGGTCCTGCTGGCCGACCCGGTCGCCGGTGTGGTCGCCGCGGCCCACGCGGGCCGGCCCGGCCTGGTCGCCGGGATCGTCCCCGCCGCGGTGGACGCCATGGAGTCCCTCGGCGCCCACCCCGCCCGGATCGTCGCCCGCACCGGCCCCGCTGTCTGCGGCCGGTGCTACGAGGTTCCGCAGGAGATGCGCGACGACGTCGCCGCTGTCGAGCCCGCGGCGTACGCCGAGACCGGCTGGGGCACACCCGCGGTCGATGTGGTCGCCGGGGTGCACGCCCAGCTGGAGCGGCTCGGGGTGCGCGACCGGCAGCGGTCGCCGGTGTGCACGCGGGAGTCCGCCGACCACTTCTCGTACCGCCGCGACCGCACGACCGGGCGGCTCGCAGGCTATGTCTGGCTGGACTGATGGACATGACGGACCGTAAGAGCGAACTCGCCGCGAATCTGGCGGCAGTCGAGGAGCGTATCGCCACGGCCTGTTCGGCGGCGGGCCGCAAGCGGGAGGAGGTGACGCTGATCGTCGTCACCAAGACCTACCCCGCGAGCGATGTGCGGATCCTGTGGGAGCTCGGTGTGCGTCATGTGGCCGAGAACCGCGACCAGGACGCGGCGCCCAAGGCCGAGGAGTGTGCGGATCTGGCGCTCACCTGGCATTTCGTGGGCCAGTTGCAGACCAACAAGGTTCGCTCCGTGGTCGGTTACGCCGGTGTCGTGCAGTCCGTCGACCGTGACCGGCTGGTCTCCGGGCTGTCCAGGGAGGCGGTGCGGGCGGGGCGTGAGGTGGGCTGCCTGATCCAGGTCGCGCTGGACGCGCAGGAGAGTGCGCGCGGGGAGCGCGGAGGCGTGGGGCCGGGCGGAATCGGGGAGTTGGCCGACCTGGTCGCCGGGGCCGAGGGGCTCAGACTCGACGGTCTGATGACCGTCGCACCGCTGACCGGACCGTACGCCGGACGTGAACAGGCGGCGTTCGAGCGGCTGATGGATTTGTCGACTGCTATGCGCCGCACCCATCCGGCTGCGAACATGGTGTCCGCAGGGATGAGTGCGGACCTCGAGAAGGCCGTGACAGCCGGGGCGACACATGTGCGCGTCGGCAGTGCGGTACTCGGAGTCCGTCCCAGGCTCGGGTAACGTCGCCAGGAAGTCGGACCACAGCAGAAAATATGGTCATTACCGCTGAGAGGCGGTCGTAACGACCTCGTGGATCACGGGCACTTGGCATACGTCAGTCGATCCACCACAGAGCGGAGGACTCAGAGCAATGGCCGGCGCGATGCGCAAGATGGCGGTCTACCTCGGCCTCGTGGAGGACGATGGGTACGACGGCCGGGGATTCGACCCCGATGACGACTTCGAGCCCGAACTCGACCCCGAACCCGAGCGCGATCTGCGGCGGCGTGAGCCCTCGCACCAGCCGCACGGTTCCCACCAGTCACATCAGTCCCAAAGGGACGAATCGGTACGAGTGGTGCAGCCGCCCGCCCCGCGCGATCCGGTGTCGCATTCCGCCTCGCTGGGCGCGGAATCCGGGCGTCCGGCGCGGATCGCACCCGTGGCGTCCATCACACAAGAACGCTCAGGCCTGGAGAAGAACGCACCGGTGATCATGCCCAAGGTCGTGTCGGAACGAGAGCCTTACCGGATCACCACGCTTCACCCCCGGACCTACAACGAGGCCCGTACCATCGGGGAACACTTCCGTGAGGGCACTCCTGTGATCATGAATCTCACTGAGATGGATGACACAGACGCGAAGCGACTTGTCGACTTTGCGGCCGGTTTGGTGTTTGGTCTTCACGGCAGCATCGAGCGGGTGACGCAGAAGGTGTTCCTGTTGTCGCCTGCTAACGTCGATGTCACGGCGGAGGACAAGGCCCGCATCGCAGAGGGCGGGTTCTTCAACCAGAGCTGAGACGCACGACCGGAAAAGCAGTAACCAGGCAGTACCAGCAGCGGTACCCAGCAGCATGGAAACAGGGGAGAGGTAAGCGCGGATCATGAGCGTGGTTGGACAGGTTCTCTACATCGCGCTGATGTGCTTCCTCATCGTGCTGATCTTCCGGTTGGTCATGGACTATGTCTTCCAGTTCGCCCGCTCATGGCAGCCGGGCAAGGCGATGGTGGTCATTCTGGAGGCCACTTACACTGTCACTGATCCACCGCTCAAGCTTCTGCGGCGGGTCATCCCGCCGTTGCGTCTCGGGGGCGTGGCGCTCGACCTGTCCTTCTTCGTACTGATGATCATCGTGTACATCCTGATCACTGTCGTCAGGCAGGTGTTGGTGTGAACGATACGGTCTTGCCGAATGCCGACGACTACGTTGAGGTGAAGAGATGCCATTGACCCCCGAGGATGTGCGGAACAAGCAGTTCACGACCGTCCGCCTCCGAGAAGGCTATGACGAGGACGAGGTCGATGCCTTCCTCGACGAGGTAGAAGCCGAACTGACCCGACTGCTCCGCGAGAACGAGGACCTGCGCGCCAAGTTGGCCGCTGCCACGCGCGCCGCTGCCCAGAACCAGCAGCAGGGCATGCGCAAGCCTCCGGAACAGGACCAGCAGCAGGGCATGCAGCAACAGGGCATGCCCCAGCAAGGCATGCCCCAGCAGGGGATGCCGCAGCAGGGCATGCGAGGCCCCGGCGGCCCGGTGCCCGCCGGCATATCGGGCCCGCCGCAGCAGCAGATGGGCGGCCCCATGGGAGGCCCGCCCCAGCTGCCCAGCGGTGCGCCGCAGTTGCCCCCCGGCCAAGGTGGCCAGGGCGGTCCCCAGGGTCCCGGCCCGATGGGTCAGGGCCCCATGGGCCAGAACCCGATGCAGGGTCAGATGGGCCAGGGCCCCATGGGCCAGGGTCCGATGCAGGGACAGATGGGTCAGGGCGGCATGCCCGGCCAGATGCAGCAGATGCCCGGTCAGCAGATGCAGGGTCAGATGCAGCAGATGGGCGGCCCGATGGGCGGTCCCATGGGTGGTCCCCCGCAGATGGGCGGCCCCGGTCAGGGTCCCGGCGGAGACAGCGCCGCGCGCGTTCTCTCGCTGGCCCAGCAGACCGCCGACCAGGCGATCGCCGAGGCTCGTTCCGAGGCCAACAAGATCGTCGGCGAGGCTCGCAGCCGCGCCGAGGGCCTGGAGCGCGACGCCCGCGCCAAGGCCGACGCTCTTGAGCGGGACGCGCAGGAGAAGCACCGCGTCGCGATGGGCTCCCTGGAGTCCGCTCGCGCCACGCTGGAGCGCAAGGTCGAGGATCTGCGTGGCTTCGAGCGCGAGTACCGCACCCGCCTGAAGTCGTACCTGGAGTCGCAGCTGCGTCAGCTGGAGACCCAGGCCGACGACTCGCTGGCCCCGCCGCGTACTCCGGCCACGGCCTCCCTGCCGCCGTCCCCGGCGCCCTCGATGGCTCCGGCAGGCGCCGGTGCCCCGTCCTACGGCGGCAACCAGGGCATGGGTGGCCCCGGCCCGGCCGGCCCGTCCTACGGCGGCCAGCAGCAGATGTCCCCGGCCATGACCCAGCCCATGGCTCCGGTCCGGCCGCAGGGCCCGTCTCCGATGGGTCAGGCTCCGTCACCGATGCGCGGCTTTCTGATCGACGAGGACGACAACTGACGGCCTCTAGTACGCCTTAGGCGTCGTCGGCGTTCAGGGTG
>NZ_AEJB01000089.1 GCF_000331005.1 Streptomyces turgidiscabies Car8 | reverse complement strand
TGCAGAGCCGCGCGTCCACCAAGGACTGCCGGACGTCATGATCAACGACACGGCACTGATGGGCAGTTACCAGAGCCAGGGGCTGCTGAAGGCCATCGACCCCGACTCGATCGCGGGCCATGACCAGATCACCGCCAAATCCTGGGCGTCGACCGTGGGTATCGACGGGAAGCACTACGGCATCCCCTACTCCCGTCAGGCCCAGACCCTGATGATCCGCAAGGACTGGCTCCAGAGGCTCGGCCTCACGGCGCCCACCACCTGGCAGGAGATGCTGGACGTCGCCAAGGCGTTCGCCACCCGCGACCCGGACGGCGACGGCAAGGCCGACACCTACGGCATGGTCGTCCCCGGCAGCGCCCAGAACGGGTACGCGGCCTGGTGGGGCTCCAGCTTCCTCTGGCAGGGCGGCGCGAAGATCGTCGAGCCGGACGGCACGGGCACCTACAAGCCGGCGATGGACTCGGCCGCCGCCGTCAACACCGTGACCTGGATGAAGGTGAAACCTTAAAAGCTTTAAAAGCCTTATATATTCTTTTTTTTCTTATAAAACTTAAAACCTTAGAGGCTATTTAAGTTGCTGATTTATATTAATTTTATTGTTCAAACATGAGAGCTTAGTACGTGAAACATGAGAGCTTAGTACGTTAGCCATGAGAGCTTAGTACGTTAGCCATGAGGGTTTAGTTCGTTAAACATGAGAGCTTAGTACGTTAAACATGAGAGCTTAGTACGTGAAACATGAGAGCTTAGTACGTACTATCAACAGGTTGAACTGCTGATCTTCGGATGCACGATGTGCCGGAGGCTCGACGGCTCCGGCGCGTGCGCTGGCCCTGGCTTCAATTCTGACGCATACCACTGACAACCGTGCCGCCGCGGGGGAACCACACGGTTACGGATCCTCGCGGTCGGGTAGACAGCACGTTTCACCGAGGGTACGGCGACGGGCGCCGGAACGGCCTGTGGCGCTGTTGACAGGGCAGTGGTCCAGACCTCACCGTGATCGGCGACACGGACCGATACGGACCGCCACGGACCTGTACGCCGATCTCCCGAAGGGCTTACCGATGAGCGACAGCGAGTTGTCCGCGCAGTTCCTCGACGCCGCGATCGAACTGCTGCGGCGGGTGCGCGACGAGGAGACGGACGCCGTGACGGCCGCCGGCACGCTCATCGCCGACACCGTGGCGGCCGAGGGGCGCTTGTTCGCCTTCGGCGCCGGGCACTCCTCGCTGGCCGCGCAAGACATCGTCTACCGCGCGGGCGGCCTGGCCCTGATGAACCTGCT
>NZ_AEJB01000088.1 GCF_000331005.1 Streptomyces turgidiscabies Car8 | reverse complement strand
TGGACGCGAGCATCTGTGGCCAAGTTTTTAAGGGCGCACGGTGGATGCCTTGGCACCAGGAACCGATGAAGGACGTGGGAGGCCACGATAGTCCCCGGGGAGTCGTCAACCAGGCTTTGATCCGGGGGTTTCCGAATGGGGAAACCCGGCAGTCGTCATGGGCTGTCACCCACATCTGAACACATAGGGTGTGTGGAGGGAACGCGGGGAAGTGAAACATCTCAGTACCCGCAGGAAGAGAAAACAACCGTGATTCCGGGAGTAGTGGCGAGCGAAACCGGATGAGGCCAAACCGTATACGTGTGAGACCCGGCAGGGGTTGCGTATGCGGGGTTGTGGGATCTCTCTTTCACAGTCTGCCGGCTGTGAGGCGAGTCAGAAACCGTTGATGTAGGCGAAGGACATGCGAAAGGTCCGGCGTAGAGGGTAAGACCCCCGTAGTCGAAACATCAACGGCTCGTTTGAGAGACACCCAAGTAGCACGGGGCCCGAGAAATCCCGTGTGAATCTGGCGGGACCACCCGTTAAGCCTAAATATTCCCTGGTGACCGATAGCGGATAGTACCGTGAGGGAATGGTGAAAAGTACCGCGGGAGCGGAGTGAAATAGTACCTGAAACCGTGTGCCTACAAGCCGTGGGAGCGTCGCTCATCAAGCTTTGCTTGGTGGGTCGTGACTGCGTGCCTTTTGAAGAATGAGCCTGCGAGTTTGCGGTGTGTTGCGAGGTTAACCCGTGTGGGGAAGCCGTAGCGAAAGCGAGTCCGAATAGGGCGATTCAGTAGCGCGCTCAAGACCCGAAGCGGAGTGATCTAGCCATGGGCAGGTTGAAGCGGAGGTAAGACTTCGTGGAGGACCGAACCCACCAGGGTTGAAAACCTGGGGGATGACCTGTGGTTAGGGGTGAAAGGCCAATCAAACTCCGTGATAGCTGGTTCTCCCCGAAATGCATTTAGGTGCAGCGTCGTGTGTTTCTTGCCGGAGGTAGAGCACTGGATAGGCGATGGGCCCTACCGGGTTACTGACCTTAGCCAAACTCCGAATGCCGGTAAGTGAGAGCACGGCAGTGAGACTGTGGGGGATAAGCTCCATGGTCGAGAGGGAAACAGCCCAGAGCATCGACTAAGGCCCCTAAGCGTACGCTAAGTGGGAAAGGATGTGGAGTCGCACAGACAACCAGGAGGTTGGCTTAGAAGCAGCCACCCTTGAAAGAGTGCGTAATAGCTCACTGGTCTAGTGATTCCGCGCCGACAATGTAGCGGGGCTCAAGCGTACCGCCGAAGTCGTGTCATTCACACAATAGGGCCAACGCCTGTGTGGATGGGTAGGGGAGCGTCGTGTGCCGGGTGAAGCTGCAGCGGAAGCTAGTGGTGGACGGTTCACGAGTGAGAATGCAGGCATGAGTAGCGATACACACGTGGGAAACGTGTGCGCCGATTGACTAAGGGTTCCTGGGTCAAGCTGATCTGCCCAGGGTAAGTCGGGACCTAAGGCGAGGCCGACAGGCGTAGTCGATGGATAACCGGTTGATATTCCGGTACCCGCTGTGAAGCGTCAAACATTGAACCAGGCGATGCTAAGTCCGTGAAGCCGCCCCGGAGCC
>NZ_AEJB01000087.1 GCF_000331005.1 Streptomyces turgidiscabies Car8 | reverse complement strand
TGATCGTCCACCGGAGCCGAGCGCGGGACCGTACGACAGGCGCTTCAAACGCCCCCGAACCCGCTGCTCGGCCCTTGTTCAGGCCTTCAGGGCCGCCGTGATGGCCGTGGTGAAGTCGGCGACCGACATGGGCGCGTTCTGGCTGTTCGGGGCCGTGAGCTTCTTGCCGTCCATCACCAGGCTCGGGGTGCCGTTGACGCCGTCCTTGTTGGTGTTGAACGTCTCGGACATCGCCAAGGCCCAGGCGTCGTACGTGCCGTTCTTCACGGCGGTCTGGAACTTGGTGTTGTTCTTGAGCGCGGCGACCGTGTTCGCGACCTTGATCAGGTAGTCGTCGCTCTTGAACTTGTCGTCCGTCTCCTCGGGGTGGTACTTCGTCGAGTAGAGCGCGGTCTTGTACTCCAGGAACGCCTCCGGGCTCACGTTCAGCGCGGCACCCATGGCGCTCATCGCGTTCTTGGAGCCCTCACCGCGAGAGCCGATCTGGATCTTCCCGTTGTCGTCGGTGTCACCGTCGAGGAACGTGCCGCCGATGTACTGGATCTTGAACTTGCCCGCGTCGAAGTCCTGCTTGAGGGTCGGGCCGACCGTCTCCTCGAACTGGGCGCAGATCGGGCAGCGCGGGTCCTCGTACAGCTTGAGGGTCTTCTTGGCGGTGCTCTTGCCGAGGATCACCGTCGTGCCGTCGGTGCCCGTGGTGTTGGCCGGCGCGACGACCTTCTCGTCCTTCGCGGCGTCCCAGTAGCCCGGCTTGTTGTTCTGCACGACCGCGTAGCCGATACCGCCGGCTATCGCGAGGACGGCGACGACGGCGCCGGCCACGATGACCTGCCGCTTGGCCTTGTCGCGCTTGGCCTGGCGCTCGCGCTCCTCGCGCAGCCGTTCACGGGCCGCGCTCTTGGACGCCTGGCTGTTCCGCTTGCTCATGCTGGTGATCTCCCTGGGGGACGCGTACACGTCGTGGACGCCGTACGCGGAAACGAATGAGGTACTTGCCGGTGCGCGTTGCTCAGCGCTGTCGCTCGGGCGGGCTGCCGCTCAGGCGAAGGAGAAGGCGAGCGGGCTCGGGCTCGGCGGGCCTCGTCGCCCCAGGGAGTGCACGAGCAGGCATGTGCGGAGCGTGGCGACACGCTGAGCCGGTCGCGGCTTGCGGCGTACGGCCGGGGCGGACCGGACCGTCACCGAGGCGACGGCCAGCAGCAGCGGGCGGAAGGTCGAGGTGGTGAGCGCGGCCAGCAGCTGGGCGAGGGCCCGCTCACCCCGGCGCAGCCAGGCGGCGGCCAGCAGGCCCACACCGACATGCGCGGCCAGCAGCAGCCAGGCGGCCTGTGGGCCCGAGTGGGCCAGCAGCGACGCCACCCGGTCGGTGTCGGCGCCCGCCACCCGGGCCAGTGGGGTGCCCACGCCGTCGCCGGCGCACAGCACGTCGAAGCCGACCGAGCGCAGCGGGCCGGCGACCGGGCCGCCCGCCCGGCCGTAACAGACCGTCTGACCGGTGGTGAAGACCGTGTCGGCGGCCAGCTCCAGGGGGATCAGCAGGGCCGCGATCCGGGCGAAGCCGCGTTCGCGGCCGGCCAGCGCGTACGCGACGACGAAGACGGCGGCGGCGATCACGGCCACCGTCCCCATCGGCAGCGGGACCCGGGACAGCAGCACGTGCGACGCGCTGCTGAGCGTCACGACGAGTGCCGTGAACAGTGCCGCGCGTACGGCTCTGAAGTGGGTCCCGGATATGTCCATAGCGGAGGAGAGTGTGTCACGGACTCCCGTAAGAGGTCCCTAAAAGGTCCCTGTGAGCCCGTGCACTGTCCGAAGGGGCCCTCTAGAGGCCCGGAATCCGGCCGTTGCGGAACAGGTCCACGAAGACCTGGTGGTCGCGGCGCGCGCGTGCGCCGTACTCGTGGGCGAAGTCCACCAGGACGTCCGCGAAGCCCGCCTCGTCGGCCGCGATCACCGCGTCGATGGCCCGCTCCGTGGAGAAGGGCACCAGGGACTCACCGGACTGGTCGTCGGCCGCCGCGTGCATCGTGGCCGTCGCGCGGCCCAGGTCGGCGACGACGGCCGCGATCTCCTCCGGGTCGTCGATGTCGCCCCAGTCCAGGTCCACGGCGTACGGCGACACCTCGGCGACCAGCTGACCGCGGCCGTCCAGCTCGGTCCAGCCGAGCCACGGGTCGGCGTGGTCCTGGAGGGCGCGCTGCGAGATCACCGTGCGGTGGCCCTCGTGCTGGAAGTAGCCGCGGATCGCCGGGTCGGTGATGTGCCGGGAGACGGCCGGGGTCTGGGCCTGCTTGATGTAGATCACCACATCGTTCTCCAGGGCGTCCGTGGCGCCCTCCAGAAGGATGTTGTACGAGGGCAGCCCGGCCGAGCCGATGCCGATGCCGCGCCGGCCGACGACGTCCTTCACGCGGTACGAGTCCGGGCGGGTCAGGGACGACTCCGGCAGCGTCTCCAGGTAGCCGTCGAAGGCGGCCAGCACCTTGTAGCGGGTGGCCGCGTCCAGCTCGATGGAGCCGCCGCCCGGTGCGAAGCGGCGCTCGAAGTCACGGATCTCCGTCATCGAGTCGAGCAGCCCGAACCGGGTCAGCGAGCGCGCGTCGCGCAGCGCGTCCAGCAGCGAACCCTGGGCGGTGTCCAGGGTGAACGGCGGTACCTCGTCGCTCTTGGCGCCGGTCGCGAGGGCGCGGATGCGCTCGCGGTACGCGCCCGCGTACGTCCGCACGAGCTCGGTGATCTGTTCGTCGGAGAGCGCCTTCGCGTACCCGATGAGGGCCAGCGACGCGGCGAGGCGCTTGAGGTCCCAGGTGAAGGGCCCCACGTACGCCTCGTCGAAGTCGTTGACGTTGAAGATCAGCCGGCCCTGCGCGTCCATGTACGTGCCGAAGTTCTCCGCGTGCAGGTCGCCGTGGATCCACACGCGCGAGGTGCGCTCGTCCAGGTAGGGCCCGCCCCGCCGTTCCGCCTCCAGGTCGTGGTAGAAGAGGCACGCCGTACCCCGGTAGAACGCGAACGCGGAGGCCGCCATCTTGCGGAACTTCACGCGGAACGCGGCCGGGTCGGCGGCCAGGAGCTCGCCGAACGCGGTGTCGAAGACGGTGAGGATCTCCTCGCCGCGGTGCTCGGCGCTGAGCTGCGGAACCGACATCGCTGGGTGCCTCCTGGTGCAGGTGATGCAAGACGAATGGGGCCGGACGGGCCGACCGGGGAGACGAATGACTCCGTCGTCCCTCCAACGTCCGAAGGTACGCCTCAGTGCCCACGACCCACCCACGAAGGTACGGGGGAGACGCCTCCCGCTGTCAGTGCCGAGGCTTAGACTTCGTCGCTGTCCCCCCAGACTGCCCGCAGCCTGTCGCCCAGTGTTTTCCATGGAGGCCACGTCGTGTCAAAGCCGCCGTTCACGCACCTGCACGTCCACACCCAGTACTCGCTGCTGGACGGTGCCGCGCGGCTCAAGGACATGTTCGACGCGTGCAACGAGATGGGCATGACCCACATCGCCATGTCCGACCACGGCAACCTCCATGGGGCGTACGACTTCTTCCACACGGCCAAGAAGGCGGGCGTCACGCCGATCATCGGCATCGAGGCGTATGTGGCGCCCGAGTCGCGGCGCAACAAGCGCAAGATCAAGTGGGGCCAGCCGCACCAGAAGCGCGACGACGTCTCCGGCTCGGGTGGCTACACCCACAAGACGATCTGGGCGGCCAACGCGACGGGCCTGCACAACCTCTTCCGGCTGTCCTCGGACGCGTACGCGGAGGGCTGGCTGCAGAAGTGGCCGCGCATGGACAAGGAGACCATCTCCCAGTGGTCCGAGGGGCTCATCGCCTCCACCGGCTGCCCGTCGGGTGAGCTCCAGACCCGGCTGCGCCTCGGCCAGAAGGAGGAGGCGCTCAAGGCGGCCGCCGAGTACCAGGACATCTTCGGCAAGGACCGGTACTTCCTGGAGTTGATGGACCACGGCATCGAGATCGAGAGCCGGGTCCGCGACGGCCTGCTGGAGATCGGCAAGAAGCTCGGCATCCCGCCCCTGGTGACGAACGACTCGCACTACACGTACCCGCACGAGGCGGGCGCGCACGACGCGCTGCTCTGCATCCAGACCGGCAAGAACGTCTCCGACCCGGACCGCTTCAAGTTCGACGGCACCGGCTACTACCTGAAGTCGACGGACGAGATGTACGCCATCGACTCCTCCGACGCCTGGCAGGAGGGCTGCGCCAACACCCTCCTGGTGGCCGAACAGATCGACACCGCCGGCATGTTCGAGGCGAAGAACCTCATGCCGAAGTTCGACATCCCGGACGGCTTCACCGAGATCACCTGGTTCCAGGAAGAAGTCCGGCTCGGCATGAACCGGCGCTTCAACGGCAACGTCCCCGAGGACCGCCAGAAGCAGGCGGAGTACGAGATGGACGTCATCATCCAGATGGGGTTCCCGGGGTACTTCCTCGTCGTCGCCGACTTCATCATGTGGGCCAAGAAGCAGGGCATCGCGGTCGGCCCCGGCCGTGGTTCCGCGGCCGGTTCGATCGTCGCGTACGCCATGGGCATCACCGACCTCGACCCGATCCCGCACGGTCTGATCTTCGAGCGGTTCCTCAATCCCGAGCGCGTCTCCATGCCCGACGTCGACATCGACTTCGACGAACGCCGGCGCGTCGAGGTGATCCGGTACGTCACCGAGAAGTACGGCGCCGACAAGGTCGCCATGATCGGCACGTACGGCAAGATCAAGGCGAAGAACGCCATCAAGGACTCCGCGCGGGTGCTGGGCTACCCGTACGCGATGGGTGACCGGCTCACCAAGGCCATGCCCGCCGACGTCCTCGGCAAGGGCATCGACCTCAACGGCATCACCGACCCCTCGCACCCGCGCTACGGCGAGGCCGGCGAGATCCGGGCGATGTACGAGAACGAGCCGGACGTGAAGAAGGTCATCGACACCGCGAAGGGCGTCGAGGGACTGGTCCGGCAGATGGGTGTGCACGCGGCCGGCGTCATCATGTCCAGCGAGCCCATCGTCGACCACGCCCCCGTCTGGGTGCGGCACACCGACGGCGTGACCATCACACAGTGGGACTACCCGCAGTGCGAGTCGCTCGGCCTGCTGAAGATGGACTTCCTGGGCCTGCGCAACCTGACCATCATGGACGACGCCGTCAAGATGGTGAAGGCCAACAAGAGCGTCGACCTCGACCTGCTGAGCCTGCCGCTCGACGATCCGGCGACCTTCGAACTGCTCCAGCGCGGCGACACCCTCGGGGTGTTCCAGTTCGACGGCGGCCCCATGCGCTCGCTGCTGCGGCTGATGAAGCCCGACAACTTCGAGGACATCTCCGCCGTCTCGGCGCTCTACCGTCCCGGCCCGATGGGCATGGACTCGCACACCAACTACGCGCTGCGCAAGAACAAGCTCCAGGAGATCACCCCGATCCACAAGGAGCTGGAGGAGCCTCTCCAGGAGGTCCTCGCGGTCACCTACGGTCTGATCGTCTACCAGGAGCAGGTGCAGAAGGCCGCCCAGATCATCGCCGGGTACTCACTCGGCGAGGCCGACATCCTGCGCCGCGTGATGGGCAAGAAGAAGCCCGACGAACTGGCCAAGAACTTCACCATCTTCCAGGCCGGAGCCAAGAAGAACGGCTACAGCGACGAGGCGATCAAGGCCCTGTGGGACGTGCTGGTCCCCTTCGCCGGGTACGCCTTCAACAAGGCCCACTCCGCCGCGTACGGCCTGGTCTCCTACTGGACCGCCTATCTGAAGGCCAACTACCCGGCCGAGTACATGGCCGGTCTGCTCACCTCGGTCAAGGACGACAAGGACAAGTCCGCGATCTATCTGAACGAGTGCCGGCGCATGGGCATCAAGGTGCTCCCGCCCAACGTCAACGAGTCGATGTCCAACTTCGCCGCCCAGGGCGACGACGTGATCCTCTTCGGCCTGTCCGCGGTGCGCAACGTCGGGACGAACGTCGTTGAGTCGATCATCAAGTCCCGTAACGCCAAGGGGAAGTACGGCTCGTTCCCCGACTACCTCGACAAGGTCGAGGCGGTCGTCTGCAACAAGCGGACGACGGAGTCCCTGATCAAGGCCGGCGCGTTCGACAGTATGGGGCACACCCGCAAGGGCCTCACCGCGCACTTCGAGCCGATGATCGACAACGTGGTGGCGGTGAAGAGGAAAGAGGCCGAGGGGCAGTTCGACCTCTTCGGCGGCATGGGCGAGGAGGACACCAGCGAGCCCGGCTTCGGTCTCGACGTCGAGTTCACCACCGACGAGTGGGACAAGGCCTATCTGCTCGCCCAGGAGCGGGAGATGCTCGGCCTGTACGTTTCCGACCACCCGCTCTTCGGCCTGGAGCACGTCCTCTCCGACAAGGCCGACGCCGGCATCTCCCAGCTCACCGGAGGTGAGCACGCCGACGGCGCGGTCGTCACCATCGGCGGCATCATCTCCGGCCTCCAGCGCAAGATGACCAAGCAGGGCAACGCCTGGGCCATCGCGACCGTCGAGGACCTCGCCGGCTCCATCGAGTGCATGTTCTTCCCGGCGACCTACCAGCTGGTGTCGACCCAGCTCGTCGAGGACGCCGTCGTGTTCGTCAAGGGACGCCTCGACAAGCGCGAGGACGTGCCGCGCCTGGTGGCGATGGAACTGCAGGTTCCCGACCTGTCGAACGCGGGCACCAACGCGCCGGTGATCCTCACCATCCCCGCGCTGAAGATCACTCCGCCGATGATCAGCCGGCTCGGCGAGATCCTCAGCCACCACAAGGGCGAGAGCGAGGTCCGCATCAGACTCCAGGGGCCGAGCAAGACGACGGTGCTGCGACTCGACCGGCACCGGGTGAAGCCCGACCCGGCCCTCTTCGGCGACCTGAAGGTGCTGCTCGGACCGTCCTGCCTGGCCGGCTGAGCAACTGACGTGAGTGAGGACCGTTCCAGAAGACGGTGCCGGCGTCGGCGAGCTTCGAGGCGTAGAGCGTGCTGGACTCCGGACCGATGTCCAGTCCCATCCGGTCCGCGGGCATCGCGTCGGCGGCGACGGTGGCCGGGTTGGCCGGAGCCTTGGTCTTCAGGTCGGGGAAGGCCGAGCCGGCCAGCACGTCGACGGGGAGGATCAGCTCGACGCCGTTCTTCTCCGCGCGCTCGATGTACTCGTTGACGGCCGGGAGCTGGTCCTCCTGAACGAGGGAGGCACCGATCTCGTACCCCTTGGCCTTGAGGAACGTGAACACCATGCCGCCTCCGATGAGGATGCGGTCGGCCTTGCCGAGGAGCTGGTCGATGACGGCGAGCTTGTCGGAGACCTTGGCGCCGCCG
>NZ_AEJB01000086.1 GCF_000331005.1 Streptomyces turgidiscabies Car8 | reverse complement strand
CCCGAGGGAACCAAGTGTCGCCCCGTCGCGTCAGCACAACGCGGCCACTTGCGGATCACCGGGCCGACGGGCCGTCCACCCCGCTCAGCGGCGGGTTCCGGCCATCGCGTCGGCCCGGGATCCCATGGAAGGATGGCGCAACCCACACATACGAGGAGATGACCGCGTGCCTGGCACAAACCTGACCCGCGAAGAGGCGCAAGCGCGGGCGAAGCTGCTCACCGTTGACTCGTACGAGATCGAGCTCGATCTCTCCGGCGCGCAGGAGGGCGGCACCTACAGGTCCGTGACCACGGTGCGCTTCGACTCCGCCGAGACCGGCGCGGAGTCCTTCATCGACCTGGTGGCTCCGGCCGTCGGGGAGATCACGCTCAACGGGGACGCGCTCGACCCCGACGAGGTCTTCAAGGACTCCCGGATCGCCCTGCCGGGGCTGCTGGCCGGCCGCAACGTGCTGCGCGTCGTCGCCGACTGCGCCTACACCAACACCGGTGAGGGCCTGCACCGTTTCGTCGACCCCGTCGACCAGCAGGCGTACCTCTACACCCAGTTCGAGGTGCCGGACGCGCGGCGCGTGTTCGCGTCGTTCGAGCAGCCGGACCTCAAGGCGACCTTCCAGTTCACGGTGACGGCGCCGACCGGCTGGACCGTCATCTCCAACTCGCCGACGCCCGAACCCAAGGACGACGTCTGGCGGTTCGAGCCGACGCCCCGTATCTCCACGTACATCACCGCGCTCATCGTCGGCCCGTACCACTCGGTCCACAGCGTGTACGAGGCGAACGGCCAGACCGTCCCGCTCGGCATCTACTGCCGGCCCTCGCTCGCCGAGTTCCTCGACTCCGATGCCATCTTCGCGGTGACCCGCCAGGGCTTCGAGTGGTTCCAGGAGAAGTTCGACTACGCGTACCCGTTCAAGAAGTACGACCAGTTGTTCGTTCCCGAGTTCAACGCCGGTGCCATGGAGAACGCGGGCGCGGTCACCATCCGCGACCAGTACGTGTTCCGGTCGAAGGTGACCGACGCCGCGTACGAGACGCGTGCCGAGACGATCCTGCACGAGCTGGCGCACATGTGGTTCGGCGACCTGGTCACCATGGAGTGGTGGAACGACCTGTGGCTGAACGAGTCGTTCGCCACGTACACCTCCATCGCCTGCCAGGCGGACGCCCCCGGCTCGCGCTGGCCGCACAGCTGGACCACGTTCGCCAACTCCATGAAGACGTGGGCCTACCGGCAGGACCAGCTGCCGTCCACCCACCCGATCATGGCCGACATCCGCGACCTCGACGACGTCCTCGTCAACTTCGACGGCATCACGTACGCCAAGGGCGCCTCCGTACTGAAGCAGCTCGTCGCGTACGTCGGCACGGACGCGTTCTTCGCGGGCGTGCAGGCCTACTTCAAGCAGCACGCGTACGGCAACACGCGCCTGAGCGACCTGCTGGGCGCCCTGGAGGAGACCTCCGGGCGTGACCTGAAGGCGTGGTCGAAGTCCTGGCTGGAAACGGCCGGCATCAACATCCTGCGTCCCGAGATCGAGACGGACGCGAACGGTGTCATCACCTCCTTCGCCATCCGCCAGGAGGCGCCGGCCCTGCCCGCCGGCGCCAAGGGTGAGCCGACGCTGCGGCCGCACCGTATCGCTGTCGGCCTGTACGAACTCGACGACGAGAGCGGCAAGCTGCTGCGCGACGACGAGAGCGGGCGTATCGAGCTGGATGTCGACGGCGAGCTGACGGCCGTACCGCAGCTGGTCGGCAGGCGTCGTCCGGCCGTGATCCTGCTCAACGACGACGACCTGTCGTACTCCAAGGTCCGCCTCGACGACGCGTCCCTCGCCTTCGTCACCGAACACCTGGGCGACTTCGAGGCGTCCCTTCCGCGCGCGCTGTGCTGGGCCTCCGCGTGGGACATGACCCGCGACGCCGAACTGGCCACCCGCGACTACCTCTCCCTCGTCCTCTCGGGCATCGGCAAGGAGTCGGACATCGGTGTCGTGCAGTCGCTCCAGCGGCAGGTGAAGCTGGCGATCGACCTGTACGCCGACCCGGCCGCCCGCGAAGCCCTGCTGACCCGCTGGACGGACGCCACGCTGGCCCACCTCCGCGCGGCCGAGGCGGCCTCCGACCACCAGCTGGCCTGGGCCCGCGCCTTCGCGGCCACGGCCCGCACGCCGGAGCAGCTGGACCTCCTGGACGCGCTGCTGGAGGGCACGCAGACCATCGAGGGCTTGGCCGTCGACACCGAGCTGCGCTGGTCGTTCGTGCAGCGGCTCGCGGCCGTCGGACGCTTCGACGAGGACGAGATCGCGGGCGAGTACGAGCGCGACAGGACCGCCGCCGGTGAACGTCACGCCGCCACTGCCCGGGCCGCCCGCCCGACCCCGGAGGCCAAGGCGGAGGCCTGGGCGTCGGTCATCGAGTCCGACAAGCTGCCCAACGCCGTCCAGGAGGCGGTGATCGGGGGCTTCGTCCAGACCGACCAGCGCGAGCTCCTGGAGCCTTACACCGACAAGTACTTCGCGGTGGTCAAGGAGGCCTGGGACTCGCGCTCGCACGAGATCGCCCAGCAGATCGCCATCGGCTTCTACCCGGCCGTCCAGGTGTCCCAGGAGACCCTGGCGAAGACGGACGCCTGGCTGACCGCCGCCGAGCCGAACGCCGCTCTGCGCCGGCTCGTCTCGGAGTCCCGTTCCGGTGTCGAGCGCGCGCTCCGGGCACAGGCGGCGGACGCGGCCGCCGAGTAGGGAAAGAGCCAGCCGCAACAACCGGCGGAACGGTTGTACGGAGTCGGGGGTG
>NZ_AEJB01000085.1 GCF_000331005.1 Streptomyces turgidiscabies Car8 | reverse complement strand
GCCCATCCGGCCAGCGCCGCGTCGAGGTCGGCGGGGCCGGCCGCGCTCGTCCAGGACTCGTCGAGCCCCTCGGGCGCCGGGGCGACGGCGACGTAGGTGAACTGCCGTCCCCCGCGGACCGGGTAGAGCAGTACGCGCCCGGCGGGGCCCGCGAACATGTACATCAGCCCGGGGTCGAGGTCCGGCAGCGCGGCCGCGTCCACCAGACCCCGCAGCGCGCAGTTGCCCGAGTACACCGGCCGCTCGGGCCCGGCCAGCCGGCGGCGGACCAGGGAGTGCACGCCGTCCGCGCCGATCAGCGCGGAGGCCCGGGTGACCGTGCCATTGGCGAACCGGAGCGTGACGCCCTTGGCGCCCTCCTCGTAGCCGGTCAGCTCACGCCCGGTGTGCACCCGCTCGGCGGGCAGCAGCGAGGCGAGCATCCGGTGCAGGTCGCCGCGGTGCACTGTCAGGTAGGGGGCCCCGAACCGCTCCTCCCAGGCGGCGCCCATCTCCTGCCGCGCCACCATGGAGCCGTCGTGGAAGGCCCGGACCTCCAGCGCCTCGGGCCGCACCGCCTTCCGGGCGAGCTGCCCGGCCAGGCCCATGCGGGTCAGCAGCCGGGTGCCGTTGGGTCCGAGGTGCATGCCGACGCCCTGTTCGCGCAGGGTGTCGCCCCGCTCGTAGACGTGGACGTCGATGCCGCGGCGGTGCAGGGCGGCGGCGGCGGTGAGTCCGCCGATGCCCGCGCCGATCACCGCGATCGTGGTGGTGGTCATCGGTGATCCCATGCCTTCGCGAAGGAGTCGAAGTCGTCGAAGTCGCCGGTCTCGCCGGAGCCGAGGGCGAGCACGGCGTCCAGGTCGGCGTCGGCTGTCAGTTCGACATCGGTGATCCGGGCGTCCGGGTCCCGAACGGCGGCTGTGAGCATCCGCTCGTAGCCGTCCGCGAACCGCTCGACGGTCGTCCGGTCCAGGACGTCGGTGTCGTAGGAGAAGACCGCGGTCACGCCCTCGGCGGTCTGCTCGATACGCAGCAGCAGGTCCAGCTGGCCCTCCTGCTGCGGTACGTCGATCAGGGCGATGTCGAGACCGGCGTACGGGATGGCACGGCCGACCGCCCGGCCCGGCGGCACGTTGGGCACCGGCGGTTCCATGCGGTCCATGTGGACCAGGAACAGCGCGGCGCGGAACAGGGTGGCCTGCGGGAAGGCCAGACCGCACGGGTAGCGCACGCCCATCATGCCCCGCATGATCCGCGTACCGGCCTGCGCGGCGGCGTCCCGGAAGGTGGTGCCGGGTCCGAACTCGGCTCGGACCGGGATGGTGTTGAGAAAGCAGCCGATCACGTCCCGCTGACCGCGGCCGGAGCGGCTGGAGGCGGGCACTCCGAGCAGGAAGTCGTCCTGCCCGGTCCAGCGGTGGGTCAGCGACTGGAACACGGCGAGCAGGTACGCGAAGGGTGTCACGCCCGCCGCGCCCGCCGCCACGCCGATCCCGTCGGCGGCCTCGGGGGCGAGCCGCCGTACGACCGTGTCGCCGCGCAGCGAACGCACCCGGGGACGCGGCCGGTCCAGCGGCAGTTCGGCCGGGGCCGATCCGGCGACCGACTCCCGCCAGGCGGCGGCGGCCCGCAGACCGGCCTCGGAGGCGGTGTGGGCCAGCTCCGCCGCCGCGTGCTCCGTGTACGAGCCCTTCAGCGGGCGCCAGCCGGGCGCCGTGCCGGCGGCATGGGCCGCGTAGGCGTCGAGGACGTCACGGACCAGCAGCCAGCGCGAGGTGAAGTCGCTGACGATGTGGTGGGCGGAGGTGACCAGCACCCAGTCGTCGTCGGCGCGGCGCAGCAGCACCACCCGGAAGGTCCCCGACTCCAGCCGGAACGGCCGGGCCCCGGCCTCCTCGGCGGCGCGCAGCAGCCCGTCCTCGTCGATTCCGTCGAGGTCCCGCAGTTCCAGGCGTACCACAGGTGCGTCGGAGGCGATACGGACCGGGCGTCCGCCGTGTTGGGCGAAGACGGAGCGCAGCAGTTCCTGGCGTTCACCGACCGTGGTGACGGCGGCGTCCATGGCGGCGGGGTCGACCCGGCCGCTCAGCCGCAGCGACATCACGATGTTGTAGGCGGAGCTGTCCGGGACGATGCGGTACGCGGTCCACATCGCCTCCTGGATCGAGGTCAGCGGCAGGGCCGACACGGTGGTGCTCATCCGCAGCCTCCCGCGTGGCTCAGGTCGGAGGCGGGACCGCCGACGAGGGCGAGGCCGGGATCGGCGGGCTCGGGGTTCTCCGCGGCGGGCGCCGGGGCGTGCTCGGGGAAGGTCGCCACGAAGTCGGCGACCCGGTCCAGGCCCCAGAAGGGCTCCGAGCCGTGGATGAAGTAGGGCACCCCGAACACGCCGTCGCGGCACACGTCCACCAGGGCTCTGGTGCCCTGCGCCCGGATCTCCGGGTCGTCGGTGGCGGCGCCGACCTCTTCGGCGTCCAGGCCGATGGAGACGGCCAGTTCGCGCACGGTGGCCGGGTCGCAGAGGTCGCGGCCCTCCAGCCAGCGGGCCGTGCCCGCCCGCTCCACCCACGCCCGGCCCAGGCCCCGGCGCTCGGCGAGGAACCACGTCAGGTGCGCGGGCTCCCACCACGGGTCGGCGTCCACCGGCCAGGTCACGGTGAGCCCGCGGGCCGCGGCGAGCCGGCGCACGTCCCGCAGGATGTAGAACTGCTTGGCCCGGGACATCGGGACGTAGGGGAACTCGGCGCCCGCCTCGGCCAGCAGCTTCCGACTGGTCTCGTCGGGCTCCCAGAAGGGCCGCCACTCCAGCCGGTCGAGCAGGCCGGGGTGGTTCTCGCGCAGCTCGCGCAGGGCGAAGAAGTTGTAGGGGCTGCGCAGGTTGAAGTAGAACCGCGGCGGCCGGGCGGCGCGTGGCATGACTGACTCCTTTGAGCGGGTGGGGTTCTCAGACGACCAGTCCGCCGTCGACGGCGAAGACCTGTCCGGTGATGTAGGCGGCTCGGTCGCCGGCCAGGAAGGACACCAGTTCGGCGACCTCCTGGGGTTCGCCGAAGCGGCCCAGCGGGATGCGGCGGGTCATCTCCTTGGCGTGCTTCTCGGAGAGGCCGCCGGTCATGTCGGTGCTGATGAACCCCGGAGCGACGGCGTTGGCGCGGATGCCGGAGCGGCCTGCCTCCTTGGCGAAGGCCGCGGTGAAGCCGATGATCCCGGCCTTGGACGCGGAGTAGTTGGTCTGCGTGGCGTGGCCCGCCGCGGCGACCGAGGACAGCGTGACGACGGTGCCCCGGCGGCGCTTGAGCATGGGGAAGGCGAGCGTGCGCACGACGTTGTAGGTGCCGTCGAGGTTGGTGCGCACCACGGCGTCCCAGTCCTCGTCGGCCATCATCGCCAGGTGGCCGTCGCGGACGATCCCGGCCGCGGTGACCACCACGTCCACCGGTCCGAGCAGTTCCTCGGTCTCGGCCGCGAACGCGGCCACCGCGGCCCGGTCCGTCACGTCGACGCGGCGGACGAGGGTGCGGGCGCCGTGTGCGGCGGCCGACTTGGCGGCGAGTGCGGCCGCCTCGTCGTTCGACTGGTAGCACAGCGCGACGTCATGGCCGTCGCGGGCCAGGGTCTCCACGACGGCCCGCCCGATCCCGCGCGAACCGCCGGTGACCAGGGCCACCGGCCTCGGTGTGTCGGACATGTGACGTGCCTTTCTCCTCGGTGACGGAACGGTGGCGCGGGTGTCTCAGGCCAGCCGCAGCAGCAGCGCGCCGACGGTGCCGTCGCGGTCGGCCGCGGTGATCAGGGCGAGCCGGTCCACCAGGCTCGGGTCGCTCTCGGCCTCGGCGAGCGCGGCGGCGAGCTGGAAGGCGGCGGAGGCCGCGCCGGCGTCGCCGACCAGGGAGCGCACCGGGAGCCGGTTGCCGGTCAGCCCGTCGAGGGCGGACTCCTCCTGTTTGCCGAGCAGGCCGGGCGGGTTGCCGGGCACGATCAGTCCGACGTCGCCGGGGGCGGCATCCGCGTCGGCCAGGACGTCGGCTATGCAGCGTTCCAGTGCCGCTCCCGCCCGGCCCGTGTCCTGGAAGGCGCGGAAACGGGAGCCGAGGACCGAGGCGAGCACGGGGCGGCCTCCCTCTCGGGCGGCCGACGCCTCCTCCAGCAGGAAGAGCGCGGCGCCCTCGCCGAGCGGCTGCGGTTCGGCGCCGCCGTGGTCGGCGACCCGTTCCAGCCGGGCCCGTTGTACGGAGAACTCCTCGGCCGCGCCGGCCAGCAGCGCCGTGCCGTGTCCACCGCGCAACAGCCGGGACGCGTACTGGAGGGCGAGCAGGGCGGTGGCGGCGCCGCCGGAGACGGTGACGTTGGGGCCCTTGAGGGTGTGCCGGATCGCACTGGTGCCGGCGGGGCAGTTCATGACGGTGTTGGGGAAGCGCGCCGGGTCGACGAGGTAGGGCTTGTCGCCGGTGAGCGCGTCCCGGGTGAAGTCCATGATCGACTGGACGCTGCCGGAGGTGCCGAGCACCAGGCCGGTGCGCTCCGGGTCGGCGGCGAGTCCGGTGCCGTACTCGTCGAGGAGCATGCCGACCGTGGTGGCCGCGATGCCGGTGACCCGGTCCATGGAACGGGTGCCCTTGCGGCCGAGGACGGCCCTGATGTCGAAGCCGGGGATCAGCCCGGCCTCCGGGTAGGGGACCGGCCAGGTGTCCGCGTCCACCGGCGCGACCGCCCGCCGCCCGGACCTGAGGCCCTCGGTGAAGCTGTTCCTGCCCAGTCCGTACGGCGAGGACACGGCCCAGCCGGATATCGCCAGCCGGGGCGCCACCGCGTTCGCGTGGAGCGCCATGCTCCTCAACTCCTCTCCAGGTTGCGGCCGCCGGCTCTCACGCCGCCTGCTCCCACTTGCCGAGCACCAGGACGGCGTTGTTGCCGCCGAAGGCGAGCCCGTTGTTCTGCACGACCCTCAGCTCCGCCTCGACCGCCTCGTTGGGCACGCAGTCGACCGCGCACTCGGGGTCGGTAGAACGGTGGTTGATCGTCGGGGGGATGAAGCCGTCCCGCAGCGCCAGCGCGCAGGCCGCGGAGGCGAGGGCGCTGGCGGCGCCCATGGTGTGGCCGATCATCGACTTGATGGACACCGTGCGCGGCAGGGTGTCGCCGAACACCTGCCGGATCGCGCCGACCTCGGTCACGTCGTTGGCCCTGGTGCCGGTGCCGTGCGCGGAGATGAAGTCGACGTCCGCGGCCTCGATGCCGGCGTTGCGGTGTGCCGCGGTGATGCAGCGGGCGATGGAGTCCCGGTCCGGGGCCACCGGGTGGCTGGCGTCGCAGGACAGGCCGTAGCCGAGCACCTCGGCGTAGATCCGGGCGCCGCGGGCGAGCGCGGACTCCAGCGACTCCATCAGCAGGATGCCGGAGCCCTCGCCGGTCAGGATGCCCTGCCGGTCGGCGTCGAAGGGGCGGCACACATCGGGTGCGATGGTGCCGAGCCGGTAGAAGCCGGTGAAGGTCTTGCGGCACAGGGCGTCCGCGCCGCCGCACAGCGCCATCTCGACGTCTCCGGAGCTGATCGCGTCATAGCCGTAACCGACCGCGTAGTTGCCGGCCGCGCAGGCGGTGGGCACCGTGACGGTCTCCACGTCCTCCAGGCCGAGTTCGCGGACGATACCGGCCGACAGCCGGCCGGGCCACACCCGGCGGGCCGCTGCCTCGTCGAGGGTGTCCTCGCCCTCGGCGACCTGGAGCGCGGTGAGGTGATCGAGGTCGCGGGACTCACCGTCGGTGGTGCCCACCGAGACCAGCGAGCGCACGTCACGCACCTGCTGGGCGGTCAGGCCCGCGTCGGCGACCGCCATCCGGCTCGCGGCGACCGCGAACTGCGCGGCCCGGCCCAGGTCGTCGGGGGACGTGGTGGTCAGCCATGCCGCCGCGTCGAAGTCGGTGATCTCGCAGGCGTTGGAGTACGCGAAGCCGGTGGTGTCGAAGGCACCGATCGGTTTCGCGCCGCTGCGGCCCGCCCGCAGGCCGGCGGCGAAGGCGTCGACGCCGGTGCCGATGCTCGTCACCACGCCGAGGCCGGTGACGACCACCCGGTGCCGGGCGCCGCGCCCGCCGCGCTCCGGCGTCGCGTCCCCGCTCACTTGACCTGCGCCTCGGCGACCACGGCGTAGACGCCGACGAGGTTGACCATGCGGCTGAGCTCGGACTGCGTCAGGGTGATGCCGAAGGTCCGCTCCAGGGAGGAGAGGATCTCGATGGTGCGCAGCGAGTCGGCGTCGTGCTCCTCCTTGAACAGGCTGACGTCGGTGACCTCGTCGAGCTCCAGCTCGAGGATGTCGCAGACGATCTCCTTGATCTCCGCCTTCTGCCCGTCGTCCAGGGCGGGGAGCTGAGTGGTCATCGGAAACCTCCATGCATCGGTGTCGGCCGCACGGGCCTCGGGTGGTGGTGTTCGGGGATGCGTCCATGGTGGCGAGGCGCGCTATCGGTGCCCTATATTCGCCAACTCCCCCAGATCGACGCTGAGTTGGGGAGCTGGTCCACTGTCCTGTGACAGCTCGGCGACCTCGCCGAAGTGTCGGCGCACCCACGTGTCGTCGTAGATCGTGTCGAGGTAGCGGTCTCCGCCGTCGGGCAGGATCAGCACGACGTTGGAGCCGGGTTCGAGGCGCGGTGCGATGCGGTCCAGCGCGGAGACCACGGCTCCCGAGGAGCCGCCCGCGAGGATCGCCTCGCGCCGTACGAGCCGGCGGCAGCCCACCACACAGTCCAGGTCGGTGACGTGGACGACGTGATCGGCGTCCGAGGGCCGCAGCAGTTTGGGCCGGATCGACGCGCCGTGGCCCGGCACCAGCCGGGTGCAGCCGGCGGTCCGGCCGAACAGCACGCTGCCGACGGCGTCCACCGCGTGCACGGTCGTCGTCAGGCCGCTCTGCCGGATGTACTCGGCGCAACCGCCCAGGGTGCCGCCGGTGCCGGCCGCCAGGATCAGGTGGTCGACCCTGCCGTCCAGCGCCTCGGCGATCTCGCGCATCGTGGTCAGGTGCGCCTGCCGGTTGAGCGGGTTGGCGTACTGGTCGGGCCAGTACGAGTCGGGTGTCGAGGCCAGCAGTTCGGCCACCCTGCGCAGCCGCATGGGCAGCAGCTCCCCGGTGACCGGGTCCGGGTCGGTGACGACCTCGACCCGGGCACCGTAGGCCCGCAGGATCGCGAGGTTCTGCTGGGTGGTGCGCGCGTCGACCACGCAGATGAAGCGCAGTCCGAAGTACGCACAGATCTGGGCGAGTCCGATCGCGAGATTCCCGGAACTGGACTCGATCAGCGTGGAACGACCGGGCACGAGCTCCCCGGAGCGGATCCGGGTCAGCACCATCGAGAGCGCAGACCTGTCCTTGACACTGCCGCCGGGATTGAACCGCTCGGCCTTGGCGAACAGTCGTACCGGTATGTCCGGTGCGAGCCGTTCCAGCTCTATGAGCGGGGTGTTCCCCACCACGGCCAGGATTCCCCGGAGTTCGGCAGGCGGCATGCCGGGAAGTCCGCCCGGTCCCTGGGCAACGGCATTCCCGTCTTCGTACGGCATCTGATGCAGCCATCCTCTGCTGGGAGTTGCGGAGCGGTTTTCGACGCCGACCAAGAATCGCCGAGCCGCCTATACCTCACCCATACGAACCTGCTCAAGCGGCAATTCCGGACACCTATAGATGCCGCATAGCGGGCCAGCCGATTCTGGCGTGTAAACGCACTCGACAGCATGAAAAGGCGCTGTACACAAAGGCGCGCAGACGCCTCGACCGGAGAAATGAGTTCCCCTATGACCGAAACCGGTACGACCGACACCGACTCCCGCATCCGTAAAGTCGTCATCCTCGGCGGTGGCACGGCCGGCTGGATGACCGCCGCCTACCTCGGCAAGGCGCTCCAGGGCACCGTCGACATCCAGGTACTGGAGGCCCCGGCCATTCCCCGGATCGGCGTGGGCGAGGCCACCGTGCCGAATCTGCACCGCGTGCTCTTCGACTACCTCGGCATATCCGAGGAGGAGTGGATGCGTGAGTGCAACGCCAGCTTCAAGATGGCCGTGCGCTTCGTCAACTGGCGCACCCCGGGCCGCGGTGAGCCGGAGGCGCGCACGCTGGACAGCGGCCGGCCGGACCACTTCTACCACCCGTTCGGCATCCTGCCCGACCACGACAACACGCCGCTGTCCCACTACTGGTACAAGAACAGACACGAGGGCCGCACCGACGAGCCGTTCGACTACGCCTGCTTCCGCGAGCCACCGGTGATGGACGCGAAGAAGTCGCCGAAGTGGCTCGACGGCACCGATTCCACCCGGTACGCCTGGCACTTCGACGCCGCGTTGGTCGCCGACTTCCTGCGTCGGTTCGCCACCGACAAGCAGGGCGTGGAGCACATCCAGGACGAGATGGTGCGGGTCGAGCAGGACGGACGCGGCTATGTCACGGCCCTGCACACCAAGTCCGGCCGGGTGCTCGACGCCGACCTGTTCGTCGACTGCTCGGGCTTCCGCGGGCTGCTGATCAACAAGGCCCTGGGCGAGCCGTTCGTCGACATGAGCGACCACCTGATGTGCGACAGCGCGGTGGCCACCGCCGTGCCGCACGACGACGAGGCGAACGGGATCGAGCCGTACACCTCGGCCATCGCGATGTCCTCCGGCTGGGCCTGGAAGATTCCGATGCTGGGCCGTTTCGGGTCCGGTTACGTCTATTCCAGCAGATTCACCTCGCAGGACGAGGCGACCGCGGAGTTCTGTGAACTGTGGGGGCTCGACCCCGCCGAAACGAAGTTCAACCACGTCCGCTTCCGGGTCGGCCGCAACCGCCGCGCCTGGGTCAACAACGTGGTGAGCATAGGCCTTTCCTCGTGCTTCCTGGAGCCGCTGGAGTCGACCGGCATCTACTTCATCACCGCCGCGATCTACCAGCTCGCCAAGCACTTCCCCGACCGCACCTTCAACCCGGCCCTGGTGAACAGCTTCAACCAGGAGATCGAGGTGATGTTCGACGACACCCGTGACTTCATCCAGGCGCATTTCTACTACGCGCCGCGCAACGACTCGCCGTTCTGGCAGGCCCAGAAGGAGCTGAAGCTTCCGGAGAACATCCAGCGGAAGATCGAGGCGTACAAGGCGGGGCTCCCGGTCAATTCACCGATCGCCGACGAGTCCACGTACTACGGGAACTTCGAGGCGGAGTTC
Source organism: Streptomyces turgidiscabies Car8 (assembly GCF_000331005.1). GTDB lineage: Bacteria > Actinomycetota > Actinomycetes > Streptomycetales > Streptomycetaceae > Streptomyces > Streptomyces turgidiscabies. Next base: position 2,222 of record NZ_AEJB01000085.1, on the reverse strand, counting down.
CGCAACTTCTGGACCAATGGCAGCTATTACTGCATCTTCGCCGGCCTCGGCCTGGAGCCGGACACACCGCTGCCCGCGCTCGCCCACAAGCCGGAGTCCGTCGCAGGCGCCCAGCCGCTGTTCGACAGGGTCAGGCAGGAGCAGCAGCGCCTGCTGGACACGCTGCCCAGCGCCTACGACTACCTGCGCGGCCTGCACGGAAAGTAGCCCCCGACCACGGATCTGGCCCGGCGGCGCCGAGCCGCCGCGGTCCGCCGGGCCAGATCCGCACCGTCCCGATTCCGGGCCCGATCCTGCTTCCGACAGGAGTCGACAGCATGACTGGTACAGCTGAGACCACGACCACCCTCTCGACCACTTCGACCACTTCGGCAGGGCCGGCCGCCACGCCGGACTCCACCGACATACGCCCCCTGATGGCGTCCTTCCCCTCCGGGGTCAGCGTGGTGACCGCGCTCGGCGCCGACTCCGCCCCGCGCGGGATGACCTGCAGCTCGCTGGCGAGCGTGGCGCTGGACCCGGCGACCCTGGTGGTCTGCCTGCGCACGGTCGGCCCGACCCTGCGCGCGGCCCTGGACAGCGGGCACTTCGCGCTGAACCTGCTGCACGAGGAGGCGCGGGCCGTCTCCGACCTGTTCGCCTCCGGCAGCACCGACCGGTTCGCCAACGCCGAGTGGCGGCTCCCGCTGGGTGCCGCGGGGCCGCATCTGACGGAGGCCGCGCTCGCCGTCGCGGACTGCACGGTGGTGCACGCCGTGGAGGTCGGCGACCACACGGCCGTCTTCGGCCGGGTCACCCGCGTCACCCACACCGACGGCGGATCACCGCTGCTCTACGGCAGACGCCGGTACGCCCGCTGGTCGGCGGCCGCGTCGGCCCCGGCGCCGGAGGCACGGCCCACGCCGGCCCACGCCCTGCCCGCACCCCTGGAAGGAGAAGCCCGTGTCGGCTCCTGACCCGCTGCCCGGCCTGCTCGTCGCCGTACCCGTGGTGATCGGCGTGTGCCGCATCGGCGCCCTGCTCTTCCGCCGGATCGGGCAGCCCCCGGTCATCGGCGAGATCACCCTGGGCATCCTGCTCGGCCCGTCACTGCTCGGCTGGATCTCCCCCGCCGCTCAGCACTGGCTGTTCCCGCCGGAGATCCTCCCCCACCTGCTGGTGCTGGGCAATCTCGGCCTGCTCGCCTTCATGTTCCTGGTCGGCCTGGAGCTGGACCTGTCAGCCCTACGCGGACACAGCCGTACAGCGGTCACCGTCTCCTACGTCGGCATCGCGCTTCCTCTGCTGCTGGGCGCACTGCTTGCGCTCGGGATGTACGGCGCGTTCGCTCCGGCCGGGGTGGACCGGCTGCCGTTCGTCCTGTTCGTCGCCGTCTCGATGAGCATCACCGCCTTCCCGGTCCTGGCCCGCATCCTCACCGACCGCGGCCTCTACACCACCCCTGTCGGGTCGCTGGCGATGGCGTGCGCGGCCGTGGACGACGTCAGCGCCTGGTGTCTGCTGGCGCTGGTCGCGGCGGTCAGCACCAGCGGCTCGGCGGAGCAGGCGGCCGTCACCGCTGCCTGGTCGCTGGTCTTCGTGGCCTGTATGACGTACCTGGTCCGGCCGGTGCTGGCCCGGCTGGCCCGGCACACCGGCAAGGCCACGGAGAGCTCGGTCCTGGTGTTCGTCTTCGCCGGCCTGTGCGTGTCGGCCTTCGTCACGGACGGCATCGGTATCCACGCCCTGTTCGGCGCGTTCGTCTTCGGAGTGGTCATGCCCCGCGGTTCCCGGGCGGTCGAGTTGTCCGCCGCCCGGCTGCGGGCGTTCACCGTCCCGGTGCTGCTCCCGCTGTTCTTCGTCAGCACGGGCGTGCGCACCGACGTTTCGCTGCTCACCGGTGACGCCGCCCAGTGGCTGTGGGCCGGCGCCGTACTGGCGGTGGCCCTGCTCGGCAAGTTCGGCGGCAGTACGGCGGCGGCACGGCTGTCGGGCCAGTCCTGGCAGGACGCGATGTCGGTCGGCGCGCTGATGAACTGCCGCGGCCTGACCGAGCTTGTCGTCCTCAATCTCGGCCTGGAACTGGGCGTCATCGGCCCGGACCTGTTCACCATCCTGGTCCTGATGGCCCTGATCACCACGGCCATGACCGCCCCCGCCCTCACCTGGTTCCGCCGTACGCCGTCCCCGGAACCGACCGTCCCCGTGCCCCAGCCGGTCACCGCGGCGTGACGCGGCTCCCC
>NZ_AEJB01000084.1 GCF_000331005.1 Streptomyces turgidiscabies Car8 | reverse complement strand
CCCATCGGCGCGTTCACGGGGTGGGTCAGCCGAGCGGAATGCCGTTCACCGGGAGGCCGTGGGTGGGCAGGCCCTGCAGCGGGAGGCCACCGAGCAGGCCGGAGACCGGCGCCGTGGGGCCCTCGGAGAGCAGCTTGGTGACGGCGGGCTGCGCGGCGGCCACGCCCGCGCCGAGCGCGCCCTGACCCTGGGCCACGGCCTCGGTGGCACCCGGCAGCGCCTTCGACGCGCTCTCCACGGGCAGCGTCTGGGTCACGGAGCTCAGCGCGGCGGAGTCCGGGAGGGCGGGGAGGGCCGGGGCGGCATTGGCGGCACCCGCACCCGCCGCGGCGAAGGCGGCACCGAGAGCGGCGACACCGAGGGTCTTGGCAGCAGACTGCTTCATAGTGAATGCGTCCTTGAATGCGAGACGGGGATGTGAGCGGTCCAAGACCGTAAACACGGGAAGCCGCCCGCCGCAAACATCGAAAAGCGGCCGAGTCGCACCGACCCGACCGCTTCCCGGCTCCCCGGAGCAGCCCTACGCCTCGACAGAACCGCTGGTGGAGGCGGTCTGCCGGAACAGCCATTCGGATTTCAGCTCGGCATATCCGGGCTTGATGACGTCATTGATCATCGCCAGTCGTTCATCGAAAGGAATGAATGCTGACTTCATAGCATTGACCGAGAACCATTGCATGTCATCGAGCGAATAATCGAAAGCTTCGACAAGATGCTCGAATTCCCGGCTCATCGAGGTGCCCGACATCAGCCGGTTGTCGGTGTTCACCGTCGCACGGAAGTGCAGCTTGCGCAGCAGCCCGATGGGGTGATCGGCGTAGGAGGCGGCGGCGCCGGTCTGGAGGTTGGAGCTGGGGCACAGCTCCAGGGGGATGCGCTTGTCCCGTACGTAGGAGGCCAGGCGGCCGAGTTTCACCGAGCCGTCGTCCTGGACCTGGATGTCGTCGATGATGCGCACGCCGTGACCGAGCCGGTCGGCGCCGCACCACTGGAGGGCCTGCCAGATGGAGGGGAGCCCGAAGGCCTCGCCGGCGTGGATGGTGAAGTGGTTGTTCTCGCGCTTGAGGTACTCGAAGGCGTCGAGGTGCCGGGTGGGCGGGAAGCCGGCCTCGGCACCGGCGATGTCGAAGCCGACGACGCCCAGATCGCGGTAGCGGTTCGCCAGTTCGGCGATCTCCAGGGAACGGGCCGCGTGCCGCATCGCGGTGAGCAGGGCGCCGATCCGGATGCGGTGACCGTTCTCCCGGGCCCGCCGCTCACCTTCCCGGAAGCCCTCGTTGACGGCCTCGACGACCTCTTCGAGGGTGAGCCCGGCCTGCAGGTGCTGCTCGGGCGCGTACCGCACCTCGGCGTAGACGACACCGTCCTCGGCGAGGTCCTCGGCGCACTCGGCGGCGACCCGGACGAGGGCGTCGCGGGTCTGCATGACGGCGCAGGTGTGGGCGAAGGTCTCCAAGTACCGTTCCAGCGAACCGGAGTCGGCGGCGTCACGGAACCAGACACCGAGCTTGTCGGCGTCGGTCTGGGGCAGTTGGGTGTACTCCGCGTCACGCGCGAGGTCCACGATCGTGCCGGGACGCAGGCCGCCGTCGAGATGGTCGTGCAACAGGACCTTGGGGGCGCGCCGAATCTGCTCCGGGGTGGGACCGGGGCTCGGGGTGCTCGCGGCGGATGCGGTGCCCGCGGTCGATGCGGCGCTCGCGGTGGATGCGCTCCGGGCAGTCTTCCGACTCGTCGTCCGATCACTCTGGCTCGTCATTTCCGCACTCTAACTCCTACGCGCGTAGAACGCCTGTCCTCTTTTCTCTTTCTTTTTCCCTTTCTTCGCCTGTACGTTTCCGCCGATACGTAACGGTGACCGCGAGGACAGGTCGCGTACACCGTTGCTTCTGACACTGTTCTGTCATGGCACACCAAGTGACGCCGGTACGTCAGGCCCGGCTCGGGAGGGCACTGGGTCCGGAGCCGACGTCGGTCAGCGGCGCGGTTCTGCTGCTGCCCGGCGGTGACGAGGTATCGACCCGCAGGCCGTCTCCCCTCCTCGCGGCCGCCTCCGTAAGGGCGTTGGGCCGCCGGCTCGCCCGCGCGGGCCGTGCGGACGGACTGGCCGTGCACGTCGTCCACTACCGCTACCGCGGCTGGAACGGCGGCGAGGCGCAGCTCGCGCACGACGCGCGTTGGGCCGTCGACGAGATCGTACGGCGGTACGGCGACGTCTCCGTGTGCCTCGCCGGCGTCGACATGGGCGGGCGGGCGGCGCTGCGCGCGGCGGACCACGACGCCGTCAACTCCGTGCTGGCACTGGCGCCTTGGCTGCCCGAGGAGGACGTGGCGGCGCCGCCGGAGCCGGTACGGCAGCTGACGGGACGGCGAGTGCTGATCGTGCACGGCACGAACGACGCACGGACCGATCCCGAACTGTCGTTCCGGTTCGCGGCGCGGGCGAAGAAGGCGAACCGGGACATCTGCCGGTTCGAAGTGCACGCGGACGGGCACGGGTTGCGTCAGTACCGGCAGGAAGTGCACGCGCTGGCGGAGGACTTCGTGATGGGGGTGCTGTTCGGACGGGGGTTCTCGCGGCCTGTGCAGGACGCGTTGATGGCTCCGCCGCCGTTGGGGTTGAGGATGCCGTTGGCTGCGGGGTTCGGTCGGTCTTTGCGGCGGTAGGTTCGGGGCGGATCGGTTGTGTTCGGGGTGCGGGTCGGTGGGGGCTGGTCGCGCCCGCGCGGCGGAGCCGCAGATCGGATACAGCCCCGCGCCCCTGAGGGGGGGGTGCCGCTCAGCCTGCTAGCAACTTGCCCTTCCTCTCCAACAGGAACCGCTTGAACGCGGCCACCGGCGGGGTGTCCGGGTGGCCGTCCAGCCAGGCAACGCCGATTTCTCTTGCCGCTCTTGGTGAGGTGACCGTCAGTTCGGCCACTCCCGGGCGGGGGACGGCCGGGGGTGGGAGGAGGGCGACGCCCAGGCCGGCCGCCACCAGGCCCCGTAGTGTCTCCGCTTCCTCTCCCTCGAAGGCGATGCGCGGGCGGAAGCCGGCCTCCTTGCACAGGTCGTCGGTGATGCGGCGGAGGCCGTAGCCGGGTTCGAGGGTGACGAAGGTTTCGTCGGCGGCTTCCGCGAGGCGGACGCGTCTGCGGGTGGCGAGGCGGTGGTCGGCGGGGACCACGAGGCGGAGTTTCTGTTCGTCGAGGCGCCGGGCGACCAGGTCGGGGGCGTCGGGGACGGGCGAGGTGAGGCAGAGGTCCAGTTCGCCGGAGCGCAGGCGTTCGAGCATGGCCTCGCCGTAGTTCTGTACGAGGGTGAAGCGGACGCGGGGATGGTCGGCGCGGAAGGCGTGCAGCAGGCCGGGCACGGTCTCGGCGCCCATGGTGTGCAGGAAGCCGAAGGCGACCCTGCCGGTGGCGGGGTCGGCGTCGGCGCGTACCTCGTCGGCGGCCCGCCCGATCTCGGCGAGGGCCCGCTCGACGGAGGCGAGGAACGTACGCCCCGCGGGGGTGAGGGAGACAGTCCGCCCCCGGCGGGCGAACAGGTCGACGCCCAGATCCTGTTCGAGGCGGACCATCGCCCGGGAGAGCGTCGACTGCGGCACCTGCATCTCCTGGGCGGCGCGGGTGACGTGCTCCGTGCGGGCGACTCCGGCGAAGTAGGACAGCCGTGGGGCGAGAGCGGTGACGATGTCTTCTGTGTCACTGGACGGTGACAGACGGGCTTCTGACCTTTGCTGATGCACCATGGGAACGATTATGGAGTTTCCGTGCATTGGACGGATGAACGGGGGCGTACGTAACTTCGAGGCATGCCTGCTGCCAGTACCGGGGCGGCCACGATCGTGGCCGCCGCCCCTCCGTCGCTCCCCCCGCTCCCCGCCGCCGACCTCCGCATGACCCCGGGTGGGCCCGGCTACCGGCGGATGAGCTTCGCGCTCTTCCTCGCGGGCGTCGCGACCTTCGCCCTCCTCTACTCCACGCAGGCACTGCTGCCGTTGATCTCCGGCGAGTTCGGGGTCCCGGCGAGCGACGCAAGCTGGACGGTGTCGGCGGCGACCGGTGCGCTGGCCCTGTTCGTCCTCCCGATGAGCGCCCTGTCGGAACGGTTCGGGCGGCGTACGGTCATGACGGCGTCGCTGGCCGTGGCCGTGACGGTCGGGATGCTGGTGCCCTTCGCTCCGTCGCTGGGCACGTTGATCGCACTGCGGGCGGTGCAGGGCGCGGCTCTGGCGGGGCTGCCGGCGTCGGCCACCGCCTACCTGGCCGAGGAGGTCCGGCCCAAGGCGCTGATCACCGCGATCGGCCTGTTCGTGGCCGGCAACAGCGTGGGCGGGATGAGCGGCCGGGTCATCACGGGCTGGGTCGCGCAGGAGTGGGGCTGGCGGGCCGCGGTCGCCGTGATCGGGGTCGTGGCGGTCGGCTGCGCGGTGGCCTTCCGGCTGCTGCTCCCCGCGCCACGTCACTTCCGGACGGGCTCGCTGCGACCGAGGGTCCTGGCGCGCACGGTCCGTACACACCTTGCGAACCCGTTGCTGCGGCGCCTGTACGCGATCGGCGCCCTGTTCATGACCGTGTTCGGCGGGGTCTACACGGTGATCGGGTACCGCCTGACGGAGGCCCCGTTCAGCCTGCCCCAGGGTGTCGTCGGCTCGATCTTCCTGGTGTACCTGGTGGGTACGGTGTCGGCGTCGACGGCGGGCAGGCTGGTGGCCCGCCTGGGTCGCCGGGGCGCCCTGTACCTGGCCGGCGGTACGACCACTTCCGGCCTGCTGCTGTCGCTGTCGGACACCCTGGCGCTCGTTCTGCTGGGCCTGGTGCTGATCACAGCGGGGTTCTTCGCGGGGCACGCGGTGGCGTCGTCGGCGGTGAGCCACACGGCGAAGGTGGGGCGGGCGCAGGCGTCGGCGCTGTACCAGTCGGCGTACTACATCGGCTCCAGCGCCGGCAGTACGTTGGGCGCGGTGGCGTTCCACGCGGGCGGCTGGTCGGGAACCGTGGGGATGGGCCTGCTGGCGGTGCTCGGCGTGGTGACGGTCACGGTGCTGGGGTCCCGGGCGGCGCGGAGCGTTCGCGTGGCGTGAGGGGTTTCCCGCCCACCCACCCGTCTCGGTCCGTTTGCCGGGCGCCCTCGAACCTCTCCATACGACCGACGTCTGAGAGCGAGCCCCGTGCAGCCCAGGCCGCGTTTCCCACCCACCCGGCCGTCTACTCCATGTGTCCAGTCCGGGACCCTGGCATCCCGGCCCGTCCACCGGACACTCGCGACTAGTAGTTCCGTGAGAGGGCGGAGAGGCCGATGAGGGGTGGTCGCCTGGCGATGGGCGATCCGAGCACGTTGGGTCTCAAGGTCCACCGGCACGTACACGAGTTGACAGGACGAGCTCCCAGACACGACCAACCAGCGGATCGCGGACCTCTCGTCACGAGACCAGCATCCGAAATCCAGGACCACGTTCGTTCCCAGCTTCAGCGCCTCCAGACCCAGCCAAAGCAGCCGTCCTTCCAGCACATCGCGCTTCCCGGCCGGCTGAGGATCGCCGAACAGCGGGAGCATCCACTCATCCGGCGTCAGCCGCAGCGCGTTGTGCTCCTTGGCCAGCTGTCGAGCTCTCGTGGTCTTTCCGGCTCCTGGCAGGCCAACCGTCAGGAACAACGTCGTCACCCCCAGATCTTGTCACGAAGGCCAAGTGATCACGCTTGAGCCAAAGGCGGATCGAAGCGACGGTGACGGTGCCGTGGAAGACATAGGCGCGCTTGTCGAATCTCGTGGCCCCGGCCCGGGAGTTCTTCAGCGCGTTGATCGTTCGCTCAATTTCGTTCCCTCGCTCTTAGATCGTCCTGTCGAAGCCGACTGGCCGACCGCCCTCCTGCCGCGGCGGCCATTCAGGGCCGTTAGGGGGTCTGGGGCGCAGCCCCCAGGAACGGGATGGGACGGGTAGGGGCGGCGGGGGCGAGAACCCTTCTCACCTGCACGTTTACTCACTCCCCGGGCCGTTGTCAGTGGCCTGCGCTAGCTTTCTCGTGTTGGGTCGCGACGGTGCGACGAAGGCAGCCATGGGGCGGGTTGGCAATGGGTGACAGTGCGGCTACGGCCACTGCGACAGACCTCGACGTGAAACTGGAACAGCACCGCGTCGAACTGACCGGGTACTGCTACCGCATGCTCGGCTCCTCCTTCGAGGCCGAGGACGCCGTCCAGGACACCATGGTCCGCGCCTGGCGGAACTACGAGAAGTTCGAGGGCCGCTCCAGCCTCCGCTCCTGGCTGTACCGCATCGCCACGAACGTCTGCCTGGACATGCTGACCGCCGGCAACAAGCGCGCCCGCCCCATGGACCTCACCGAGTCCACCCCCCTCGCCCGGGCCGCCCTGTCTCCCCGCCCCGACAACACCTGGCTGGAACCGATGCCGGACGCCCGCGTGCTGCCCACCGTCGAGGACCCGGCGGAGGCGGCCGTGGCCAAGGAGTCCGTGCGGCTCGCCTTCATGGCGGCGCTCCAGCAGCTCCCCGCGAAGCAGCGGGCCGTGCTGATCCTCCGCGAGGTGCTGGCCTGGAAGGCGAGCGAGGTCGCCGAGCTCCTCGAAACGTCGGTCGCGTCCGTCAACAGCGCCCTCCAGCGGGCCCGGGCGACGCTCGCCGAGCGGGACCGGGACGGGAGCGGCGTCGGCGCCCGTGCCACCGTCTCCGACCCGCTCAGCGAGGAGCAGCAGAAACTGCTGGAGCGCTATGTCGCCGCGTTCGAGGGGTACGACATGACGGCGCTCACCGCGCTGCTGCACGAGGACGCCGTCATGACGATGCCGCCGTTCGACCTGTGGCTGACCGGGCCGGAGGACATCACCGGCTTCATGACGACTCTCGGCGCCGCCTGTGCGGGCTCGCACCTCGTGCCGGTCGCGGTCAACGGGCTGCCGGGCTTCGCCCAGTACAAGCCGGACGAGGAGACGGGCGGCTACACCCCCTGGGCGGTCCAGGTGCTGGAGATCTCAGACGGCCGGATCACCGGTTTCCACTGCTTCCTCGACACGAAGCGCTGGTTCCCGCTGTTCGGCCTCCCTCTCTCGCTCCCCCGCGACCTCGACGTCGAAGCTGAGCCCGACCAGGTCCAGGAAGGCGAGTAGGGCGGGCGCCGGGTCCCGGAGGCGTATCCGGCCTCCGGCCCGGCGGGCGGTCAGCTGGAGCCGGGCCAGCAGCTCTACCGTGCCCAGGCCCGGGGGCCCGAGTCCCGCCACATCGCACACCACGACCGGCACCACCGGGTCACGACCACCACCGGCGCCGCCGCTCGCCAACAGCGCACGCACGTCCTCGCACAGCCTCGGCACCCCTTCCCGGGTGACGGGGCCGGCCAGCACGAGTACAGCGGGTGTCATAGCGTCCACGAACGGTAGACCGGACAACCGCCCGTAACTCATCGCGACCCATCACGCGCACCCGACGGAGCCCACCCGTTGAGATCACTTTGACGCGCGCCCCTCCTCCCCCGGAGGGTTACGTGTATGCCCCACGAACCATCCCCGGCCGCGATACCCCACGGCTCCCCTGCCCCTTCCCCGTCCGCTTCCGCGCCGCACACGGAGGAGGCTCCGTGCAGGGGGTGCTGACCGGGTTCGCGGTGATCGCCGTGGTCATCGGCGTCGGTTATGTGATCGGGCTGCGCGGCTACCTCGGGGACAACGGACGCGAGGTCCTGACCAAGCTCGCGTTCCATGTCGCCACCCCGGCCCTGCTGTTCACCACGCTCGCCCGGGCCGACCTGTCGGTGATCTTCTCCAGCCGGCTCCTGATCACCGCGCTGAGCACGATCGCGGCGGCGGGTGTCTTCGTCGCGGTGGGTGTCGTACGCCGCTGGGGCGCGGGACGTACGACGATCGGTGCCCTCTGCTCCAGCTACGTGAACTCCGGGAACCTCGGTATCCCGATCGCGGTGTACGTACTGGGGGACGCCTCGCTCGTGGCGCCGGTGCTGCTGTTCCAGACGATCGTGGTCACGCCGATCGCGCTGACCGTCCTCGATCTGACGGGCGCCGGTGAGAAGGGCCCGCTGTGGCGGCAGTTGATCACGCCGTTGCGCAATCCCGTCGCCGTCGGTTCGCTGGCCGGGGTGCTGGTGTCGGCGTCGGGCATCGGCGTGCCCGCGCCCGTTCTCGACCCGCTGACCCTGATCGGCAACATGTCCGTCCCGGCGGTGCTGCTGGCCTTCGGTATCTCGCTGTCCGCCAGCACCTGGCCGTTGCGCGGCTCCGAGCGGACTCCCGTACTGCTGTCCGTCGCCCTGAAGTCGGTGGGCCAGCCGGTGGCCGCCTGGGCGCTGGCAGCGGGCGTCTTCGGGCTGCACGGCGCGCCGCTGCTCGACGTGGTGGTGACCTCGGCCCTGCCCGCCGCCCAGAACCTCTTCACGTACGCGAGCCGCTATCGCGTGGGGGAGACCCTGGCCCGTGAGGCGATCCTGCTGTCGACCGTCCTGGCCGTACCGGTGCTGGTGGTCGTCGCGGCCCTGCTGGGTTGAGCGAGCGGTACGGCCTGGGTGAGCGGTACGGCGACAACTACTCTCCGCGTCAAGATCTGATCTGTCCAAGTCAAGATCATGGCCAAAAGGGGGAAA
>NZ_AEJB01000083.1 GCF_000331005.1 Streptomyces turgidiscabies Car8 | reverse complement strand
GTTGCCCGTGGTCCGTATTCACAGGTTGACCACACGTCACCCTTACAAATGGGTTGCCCGGCGCAGGTCACGGGTATGACGGGCTGAGAACGTCACGCGCAGGCAGGCTGTGGGAGGGACCCCGACATGTTCTTGGAAGCGCTCGGCTCCGCGATCCTCGGCCTCGCCCTGGCATGGGCGGCGGCCCACCGTCTGCCGGACCGCCTCCCCGCGCGCCACGTGGTCCTGTCCACCGGCGCGGCCGGAGCCCTGGTCGGCGCCTTCCTCACCCACAGCGCACTGAGCGCCGGCCACTTCGCCCTGATCCTCCTGGGCGCGACAGCCGTCTCCGCCGCGTCCCTCTCCCTCCTCCTCCGCCCTAAGACCGGCCTCCGCCGATCATCGGCAACGGCGTAGCCGTCGCCGACAGGGGCGCGGGGAACTGCGCGACAAGCCACGACGGCGCCGCAGACAGCCGGACAGCGCCACGACGCCGCACCCGGCGGAGCGCTACGCGGCCAGCCCGAGCGCAGCCATCCGCTTCGTGTGCGCCTCGGTGATCCGGGAGAACATCCGCCCGACCTCCGCGAGGTCGAACCCGTCCGCGACGCCGCCGACGAGCATCGTGGACAGCGCGTCCCGGTCGGCGACCACACGCTGCGACTGCGACAGCGCCTCGCCCATCAGCCGCCGCGCCCACAGCGCGAGCCGCCCGCCCACCCGCGGCTCCGCGTCGATCGCCGCGCGCACCTTCTCGATGGCGAAGCTCGCGTGCCCCGTGTCGTCGAGGACCGCGAGCACCAACTTCCGGGTGTCCGAGTCGAGGCGGGCCGCGACCTCGCGGTAGAAGTCACTGGCGATCGAGTCACCGACGTACGCCTTGACGAGGCCTTCCAGCCAGTCGGAGGGCGCCGTCTGCTTGTGGAAGCCGTCGAGCGCGGCGACGAACGGCTCCATCGCCTGCGTCGCGTCCGCGCCGATCTCCGTGAGCCGGTTCCTGATCTGTTCGAAGTGGTGGAACTCCGCCGACGCCATCTTGGCCAGTTCCGACTTGTCGACGAGTGTCGGCGCCAGTTTGGCGTCCTCGGCGAGCCGCTCGAACGCGGCCAGTTCGCCGTACGCGAGCGCCCCGAGCAGGTCCACGACCGCGGCACGGTACTGCGGGTCGACGGCCGCCTGCGCCCAGTTCTGGGCGGCGATTCCGGTGGGTGCGGGCCCGGTGTCGGCCGCGGGCTCGGCCGCGCTTTCGTCGGGGGTCGCGGGGGTACCGGAGGCGTTGTCAGGCGTCGTCATGAAGCGCACAATAGCCCGCTGGCCGCAAGGCGTAAGTCCCTGCTCAGTCAGTGTGACGACCACTACGTGACCGAATCGGCCATCGCATGTGCGCGATTCCGGGGTATGGTGGTAATGCGCCCGCTGAGTTGACAGACGTATCTCGACGGGCCACACGAATGAGGATGCCCGGTCGGTGGCCCGATCGGCTCCGACCCGACAGCTCTCCTCGTCCGTACGGCACGATGCGTACGGAATTCGGAGGGACCCTCAGCGGTACGAGCGCTCGAGCGTCGGCAGTGGTCCTGTGCCACTCGACCCGCCCGTAGGCGGCCGAAGTTTCCGGCACGGTCCCGACACGACCCCCGCGCTCGCCTCGCACCGCGTACACAGAAGAGGCATTGCCCTGACTACGACTTTCCGGGATCTCGGAATTCTTCCCGAGACCGCCGAGGCGCTCGAAGCCGTCGGCATCATCACCCCCTTTCCCATCCAGGAGATGACGCTCCCCGTCGCCCTCACCGGCACGGACGTCATCGGCCAGGCCAAGACCGGCACCGGCAAGACGCTCGGTTTCGGCCTCCCGCTCCTTGAGCGCGTGACCGTCCCCGCCGACGTCGAGGCGGGCCGCGCCAAGCCCGAGCAGCTCACCGAGGCCCCGCAGGCCCTCGTCGTCGTCCCGACGCGCGAGCTGTGCCAGCAGGTGACGAACGACCTGCTGACGGCCGGCAAGGTCCGTAACGTGCGCGTTCTCGCCATCTACGGCGGCCGGGCGTACGAGCCGCAGGTCGAGGCCCTCAAGAAGGGCGTCGACGTGATCGTCGGCACCCCGGGCCGTCTCCTCGACCTCGCGGGCCAGAAGAAGCTGAACCTGAGCCATATCCGCGCGCTCGTCCTCGACGAGGCCGACGAGATGCTCGACCTGGGCTTCCTGCCCGACGTCGAGAAGATCATGAACATGCTGCCGGCCCGCCGCCAGACGATGCTGTTCTCGGCGACCATGCCGGGCGCCGTCATCGGTCTCGCGCGCCGCTACATGTCGCAGCCCACGCACATCCGTGCCGCCGCGCCGGACGACGAGGGCAAGACGGTCGCGAACACCGCGCAGTACGTCTACCGCGCCCACAACATGGACAAGCCCGAGCTGGTGGCGCGGATACTGCAGGCCGACGGCCGGGGACTGGCCATGGTCTTCTGCCGTACGAAACGTACGGCGGCCGATCTCGCCGACCAGCTCGCGCAGCGCGGCTTCGCCTCCGGCGCCGTCCACGGCGACCTCGGCCAGGGCGCCCGTGAGCAGGCGCTGCGCGCCTTCCGCAACGGCAAGGTCGACGTCCTCGTCTGCACGGACGTGGCCGCGCGCGGTATCGACGTCGAGGGCGTCACGCACGTCATCAACTACCAGTCTCCCGAAGAGGAGAAGACGTACCTGCACCGCATCGGCCGTACGGGCCGCGCGGGCGCCAAGGGCATCGCGATCACGCTGGTCGACTGGGACGACATCCCGCGCTGGCAGCTGATCAACAAGGCGCTGGAGCTGAACTTCAACGACCCGCCGGAGACGTACTCCACGTCTCCGCACCTGTTCGAGGAACTGAGCATCCCGGCCGGCACCAAGGGTGTCCTGCCGCGCTCGGAGCGCACCCGCGCCGGCCTGGGCGCCGAGGAGCTCGAAGACCTCGGTGAGACGGGCGGACGTGGTGGCCCGCGCGGTCGCGGTGGCCGCTCCGGTCACTCCTCGGGCCACTCCTCCGGCCCGGCGGCCGCCTCCGCGCCGTCGGCGGAGCGCGAGCGCCCGGCCCGTACGCCGCGCAGTCGCCGCCGTACCCGTGGCGGTGCCGCCTCGGACGCGCCGACGACTCCGGCCACGTCGGCCGCTCCGGTCACCTCGACCGGCGACGCGCTCGCCCCGTCCGAGCAGCCCACCGAGCGCCGTACGCCGCGCCGCCGTCGCCGTACCCGCGGTGCCGCCGCGGAGTCGGTGCCGGCCCCCACGACGACGTTCGTCGAGCCGTCGGCCGAGGCCGCCGTCGCGACCGCCGAGGGCACCGCCCCGGTAGCGGAGCAGCCGCGCCGTCGCCGCACCCGCAGGACCGCGGAGCTCGCGCCGACCACCCCGGTCGAGGCCGCCCCGGTCGTCCCCGAGGCGGAGACGCCGGAGGAGCAGCCGCGTCGTCGCCGTACCCGCAGGACGGCGGAGTCCGCGCCGGCCGCCCCGGTCGAGGTCACTCCGGTCGTGACCCCGGTCGTCCCCGAGGCCGAGGCGCCGGAGGAGCAGCCGCGTCGTCGCCGTACCCGCAAGACGGCGGAGCCGATCGTCGACGCCACCGAGGTCGTGACCGAGACCAAGGCGCGTCGCGCCCCCCGTAAGACCGCTGCTGCCACGGCGACCGCCGAGGCAGCCGTCGACACCGCGGAAGGCGTCGAGGCCAAGCCGCGTCGGACGACCGCCCGCAAGGCCGTCGCAGCGACCGCACCGGCCGCCGAAGCCGCCGTCGACACCGTCGAGGCAGTCGAGACCAAGCCCCGCCGTCGTACGGCACGCAAGGCCGCCGAGCCCGTCGCGGCCGTGGTCGAGGCCGCCCCGGTGACTCCGGAGCCCGAGGCCGCGAAGCCTCGCCGGACGCGCAAGGCCGCGGTGGCCGCCGTCGAGACGGCCGAGGCGACCGAGACCAAGCCGCGCCGTACGACTCGCAAGGCCGTCGCAGCGACCGCACCGGCCGCCGAGGCAGCCCTCGACACCGCTGAGGCGGTCGAGGCGAAGCCGCGTCGGCGTACGGCACGCAAGGCCGCCGAACCGGCGGTCGTGGCGGAGACGGTCGACATCCCGGCCCAGCCGACCTCGGCCGAGACCCCCGAGCCGAAGCGTCGTACGACGCGGAAGGCGACGGCACCGGCCGCCGAGGCAGCCGTGGACACCGCGGAAGGCGTCGAGGCCAAGCCCCGTCGTCGCACGGCACGCAAGACCGCCGAGGCCCCCGCCGTCGCGGAGCCGGAGCTCACGGAGCCGAAGCCGCGCCGTACGGCCCGCAAGGCGACGGCGACGGCCGCTGAGGCCGCCGTCGACACCGCCGAGGCGAGCGAGACCAAGCCGCGCCGGACCACCGCCCGCAAGGCCGTCGCAGCGACCGCACCGGCCGCCGAGGCAGCCCTCGACACCGCCGAGGCGGTCGAGACCAAGCCCCGTCGCCGCACGGCACGCAAGGCCGTCGAGGTCGTCGCGGACATCCCCGCCATCCCCGCACAGGCGGCGGACGACGCGGAGGCCAAGCCGCGCCGCCGGGCCCGCAAGGCCGCCGAACCGGCGGTCGTCGTGGAGACGGCCCCGGAGGCCGCCGAGGCGAAGCCCAGGCGCCGCGCCACCCGCAAGGCCACGGTCAGCGCACCGACCACGGACTCCGTGGAGGCCTGACCCCCCGAGGGCCGCGGCCCTCCGCAGTACCGGCCACACCCCGACGGCCCGGCCCACCCCACCAGGTGGCCGGGCCGTCGGGGTTCCCGGGCCCGAGCCGCCGCCCTCCCCCTCGGGTACGCCGGATAACCTCGGCTCATGAGCAGGCCTTCGACCTTCACCCCGCCCCCCGGTGCCCGTGCGTACGCCCTGCGTACCGCGCGTGGTGAGTTCGCCGTCATCGATGCCTCCGTGAAGGCCGGCGTCGAGCCGAGGGGGACCGTTCTGCTGCTGCCCGGGTTCACCGGCAGCAAGGAGGACTTCATCTCGATGCACGAGCCGCTGGCCGCGCGCGGGTACCGTACCGTCGCCGTGGACGGGCGCGGGCAGTTCGAGTCACCCGGCCCCCGGGACGACGAATCGGCTTACGCACAGGCCGAGTTGGCGCAGGACGTGCTCGCCCAGGCGGCGGCCGTAGGCACCCCCGTGCACCTCGTCGGGCACTCGCTCGGCGGGCAGATCGCCCGCGCCGCGATCCTCCTGGACCACTCCCCGTTCGTCTCGCTGACCCTCATCTCCTCGGGCCCCGCCGAGATCTCCGAGGCCCAGCAGCAGCGCGCGAAACTGCTGCGGGACGCGCTCGCCGTGATGAGCATGGCCCGGGTCTGGGAGGCCATCCAGGCCATGGACGATCCGCAGGCCGGCAGCGGCGACCTCGACTCGGTGGACGCCGTGGACGCCGGACTCGACGACCGCGAGGACCTGCGCCGTCGCTGGATGGGCAACAGCCCGGCCCAACTCGTGGCCACGGGACGCCAGTTGTGCACCGAGCCGGACCGGGTGGCGGAACTCGCCGCCGCACCGCTGCCCTTCCATGTGCTGTCCGGCTCGGAGGACGGCACCTGGGCCGTCCCGCTCTTCGACGACATGGCCGTACGGCTGCGGGCGCACCGGACCGTCATCGCGGGAGCCGAGCACTCCCCCAACACGGACCGCCCCCTGGAGACCGCCCGCGCCCTGGCCGACTTCTGGGACGGCGTCGAGCGGTAACAGCAGCGGCCAACCACCCCAATGGCCCAGGACCTGTCCTAGTACTGCGTCTGCAGGTGCTCCCAGAAGCCGTCCCGCAGCGCCCGTCTCAGCTCGGACTGGCCGCGCAGCGAGTACTGGAGCAGCCCCTCCGCCTCGACCAGCAGATCCTGGTCGACTGACCCGGGCAGATACGGATGCCCGGGCAGCAGCTCGACCAGTGCCTCACGCCCCCGCGCCGCCAGCCACTTCGCCGCGATCTGCGCGCCGACGAACCGCACGTCCTCGCGCGTGGGCCGCGCTCCGCCCGACCCTTCGTAGGACGCGGCGGTGCGCCGGGCGACGTACGGCTTGAAGAAGTCGAGGTCGAACGTGCGCTGGCTGTCGACCTCCCACAGCAGCGGCTCGGCCTGGTTGCGGCCGTCGGGCGCCTCGATGCCCCACAGGTGGACGCGCGCCCCGTATCCCTGCGCGGCCTCGACCGCCGACACCAGGTCCTCGTCGCCGCCGATGAGCGCGGCGTCACTGATCGCGCGGTGCCGGGCCAGCGACTCGAGGTCGGTACGGATCAGCGAGTCGACGCCCTTCTGCTGGTTGTTCGCGTTGAGGTTGCCCAGGCGAACCTTCACATCCGGGAGTTCCGCGATGGACTGCTGCTCGATGGTGTGGATGCGGCGCCGGGCGCCGTCGTACCAGTAGACCCGCAGCAGGCGGCTGTCCGCGAAGATCGTGCGAGCCTTGTCGATGAGCGCCTCGATGAGACCCTCCGCATCCAGCTCGTAGGAGCGGCGGTCTTCGGTCCCGGCGACGAGCCGTCCCGCCGCCGCGTACAGATAGCCCGCGTCGACGAAGATCGCATGGGTCGAGGGCGTCTTCGCCACCTCGGTGAGCATGCGGTGGAGCAGCTCGTTCGTACGGTCGATGCGGGCGCTCAGCTCCGCGTGGTCGTCGTTGTTCATATACCTCCATTGTCTCGGCGGTCACGCTTCGAACACAACCGGTCCCGGTCAGTCTCCTGATCCCGCCCGAACACGGTTTTAACCTGCGAGTCGTTAGACGTGCGAAAAATTTCCTTAGCGTAGGGAATGTTCGTAACACGCGGGTAGTTGACTAGGTACGTAACCAAGTAGTTCTCCTCAGGAGGATGACCAGACGAAGGGAGAAGCCCATGCGCTTCGAAATCATGCGTCTCGACGACGTCGACGGAACCCCCGTGGACAGTACGGTCGTGGACGCCGCCTCCGTCAACCGGATCGTGCAGCAAGCAGCCTCGATAGGGCAGCGCCTCTGGATCCGCCCGGCCGACACCTCGGCCTCATAACGCGCGGACGACGCTCGCCCACGAAGACGAGCAGACTTCAGAACCCCCGTACGGCACCGATGCCGTGCGGGGGTTCTGCGTCGCCGCGGGGTCCGCGTACGGGCCCCGGGCGTGGCCGCCGTCAGCTCTGCTGGATCACCTGGGTGATGCCGTTGATGATCTGCTGCACGGCGATGGCCGACAGCATCATCCCCGCGAGCCGGGTCACCAGGACCACGCCTCCGTCCTTGATGACGCGGATGATCAGCAGCGAGTACCGCATGACCACCCACAGCACGACGTGGACGGCCAGGATCGCCGCCCACACCGACACCTGCATGGCCACGCCGTCCGCCTTCTGCACGGCCAGGATGACCGACACGATGGCGCCGGGCCCGGCGAGCAGGGGCATGCCGAGCGGTACGAGGGCGACGTTCACGTCCTTGGTCTGCTTGGGCTCGTCCGTCTTGCCGGTGAGCAGGTCGAGGGCGATGAGCAGGAGCAGCAGTCCCCCGGCGATCATCAGGGCGGGTACGGAGACGTGCAGATAGTCCAGGATCTGGTGCCCGAGCAGCCCGAACACGGTGATCACACCGCCGGCCACACAGACGGCCTGGAAGGCCATCCGCTTCTGTACGCGGGCGGGCCGGCCGGCGGTGAGCGCGAGGAAGATCGGGGTGATCCCGGGGGGATCCATGATCACGAAGAGGGTGAGAAAGAGCGAGCCGAAGACAGCGACGTCGAACATGGGTGAGCGAGCCTTGCGTAGAGGGAGATACGGGGAAGGGGACGGAGCAAGGGAGGGGCAGCCGAGGGCCGAGGCCTCAGACTCCGCCGGTCCCCGGCACCGGGAACGCCCCGGTGGCCCGCCGTGTGATCTCCCCGTACACCTCGGGATCCGTCGTGTACTCCCCGAGCACGCAGGTCTTGCGGCTGCCGTGGTAGTCGGAGGAGCCGGTGCCCAGCAGCCCCAGCTCCGCCGCGAGGCCGCGCAGTCGCGCCCGGGTCTCCGGTTCGTGGTCCATGTGGTCGACCTCGATGCCGTCGAGCCCGGCGGCGGCCAACTCCGCGATCGCGGACTCCGGGACCGTCAGCCCCCGCTTGCTCGCGGCCGGGTGCGCGAACACGGCCACTCCGCCGGCGCCCTTGATCAGCCGCAGCGCCTCGAAGGGGTCGGTCTCGTGCTTCGGTACGTAGGCCCGGGCGCCGTCGGCCAGCCAGTCCCCGGTGAAGGCGTCGTTCACGGTCGGTACGACGCCCAGCTCGACCAGCGCGGTCGCGACATGGGGCCGGCCCACGGATCCGTCACCGGCGATGCGCGCGACCCGCTCCCAGGTGATGGGCACGCCCAGCTCCCGGAGCTTGGCCACCATCCCCTGGGCCCGCGGCACCCGGTCGTCGCGCACCAGCTCACGCTCGGCGAACAGCGCGGGCTCCTCGGGGTCGAACAGGTAGGCCAACATGTGCATGCTGACCCCGTCGAGCCGGCAGGACAGCTCGGCCCCGGTGACCAGCGTGAGCCCGGCGGGCAGCGCGGCGATGGCCTCGGCGTACCCCCGGGTCGTGTCGTGATCGGTCAGCGCGACGACGTCGAGGCCGGCCGCAGCGGCGTTGCGCACCAACTCGGCGGGCGTGTCCGTACCGTCGGACGCGGTGGAGTGGCAGTGCAGATCGATGCGCACGGTGCGGACTCCAGGCGACGACGGGACGGGCAGGAACGCGTCAAGCATAGCGGCCCAGAGGACCACCTCGTCACACCTGAAACCGGCAATCGCCCCTTACAGAAGCGGACCTGTCGGGGCGCGGGGAACTGCGGGACAAGCCCCCACCGACCGGCACTCCACCACACACCCCGACACCACACACCCGACGGGCGGGACCACGAAAGCCCTACGGCTTGAGCAACCGGGGCGACAACGCCCCGCAAGGCACCAGTTCCACCTCGGCCCCCGCGTCCCGCAGATCCGTGAGCACCAGCTCGTCGTACATCAGCAGCCCCGACTGCTCGGGCCACACCACCGCCCACAGCCACAGTCCGAGCGCCTCGCCCGCGAACACCGCGCGGTCGTCGGGCCCGCCCGCGACATGCCACAACGGAGTGGGCCGCCCAGCCGCCAGCACCTTCGCCTCGGCGGGCTTCTCCACGTTCATGTACGGCCCCGGGTCGGGCCCGTCGATCCCCGCGTACCGCGCGCCGAGTCCGACGCCGAGTTCCTCGGCGACCAGGATCAGCTCACCCATGCCTCCGAGCGGGCCGGGACCCGTGCAGGCCACCGCCGTCGCACGGCCGCCGCTGCGGTCGTCGCCCGCGCAGCCCACACCCGTGAAGAGCCAGCCGACCGGCAGTGGCCACGGCATCCACACGGGCACCTGTGTGCGGTGCACCACGACACTGAGGGCCTCGACGCTGGGCGGGATCACGGGCTGCAGCGGATGCACCGTCCCGTGCGCATCGCACTGCCAGGAGTCGGCAAAGAGTCCGGGAGCCCTGACCCGGCCACCACACTTCGGGCAACTGGGTTCGCCCCTCATAAAGCCCCACGGTCCTCCCCGTCCCCGCTCCCGTCAAGGACGATCACCCGTCCGGAGTGACACGTTTTCCCACCCCTTCCACCAGGCGAAATTAGATGTAGCTTGCATTAATTAGCTACTCTAACTTACTATGTGCATACACCAACGACCCATCCGCGGGTTGGGCCCGCGAGTCGTGAAGGAGCAGGCATGCACAGCAGCGCAACGAAGACCGGAGCGGGAAGCACGGGAGGCCCCGCCGAAGCGGATCCCTTCGACGCGGGAGCCGGTGGGCTCCTCCGGCAGCCGAAGGCCGTCTGGGCGACCGCCGGGGCGTCCGTCGTCGCCTTCATGGGCATCGGCCTCGTCGACCCGATCCTGCCGTCCATCGCCAAGGGCCTGGACGCCACGGCGGGTCAGGTCTCCCTGCTCTTCACGTCGTACTTCCTGATCACCGCCGTGGCGATGCTGGTCACGGGCTTCGTGTCCAGCCGGATCGGCGGCAAGAAGACCCTGCTGGCCGGCCTCGCGCTGGTCGTGGTCTTCGCCGGTCTGGCGGGCACCTCGGGCTCGGTCTCCGAACTGGTCGGCTTCCGGGCAGGCTGGGGTCTCGGCAACGCGCTCTTCGTCTCGACGGCCCTCGCGGTCATCGTCGGGGCGGCGGCCGGTGGCAGCGCGGCGGCGATCCTGCTGTACGAATCCGCCCTGGGCCTCGGCATGGCGTGCGGCCCCCTGCTGGGCGCGCTGCTGGGCAACGCCAGCTGGCGCTACCCCTTCTTCGGCACCGCGTTCCTGATGGCCGTCGGCTTCCTGTGCGTCACGGTGTTCCTGAAGGAACAGCCGAAGCCGGTCCAGAAGACCTCACTGCTCGACCCGGTCAAGGCGCTCGGCCACGGTGGTCTGGCCTCCGCCGCGATCTCGTCCTTCTTCTACAACTACACGTTCTTCACCGTGCTGGCCTTCACCCCGTTCGTGCTCGACATGACGCCCTACAAGTCGGGGGCCGTGTTCTTCGCCTGGGGTCTGCTGCTGGCCGTCTCGTCGGTCCTCGTGGCACCGCGCCTGCAGCGGCGGTTCGGCTCGCTGACGGTCCTCGGCGGCTCGCTCGTCCTGCTCGCCGTCGACGTACTGGTCCTCGGCTACGGCAGCCACACCGTCGCCGTCGTCTGCACGATCCTGTCCGGCGCGTTCATCGGCGTGAACAACACGGTCTACACCGAACTGGCCCTCGGCGTCTCGGACGCGCCGCGCCCGGTGGCGAGCGCCGGCTACAACTTCGTGCGCTGGTTCGCGGCTGCCGCGGCCCCGTATTTCGCGCCGAAGATCGAGGAGTGGAGCGACATCCACATGCCGTTCGTCGTCGCGGCGGTCACCGCCGTGCTCGGCGCCGTGGTGGTCGTCGTACGGCGGAAGTCGCTCACGCACGAGGCCGAGAACCTGGAGACGCAGCACGCGACCGAGGACAGTGTCGCCGTCTTCGCGAGCTAGGGACCGGCCAACTGGCTTTCTGCGGAAGCCAATTGGTGACATCGGTCACTCCGCGGTCGCGTACGAGGGTCGTCCAGCGGGACCAAGGAGATCCGCGACGGCTTCGACCTGAAGAAGGAGATGGCCGAGGTCACGGACGCGGTCCACAGCCGCGAGTCGGACTCGTCCCCGTCTTCGTCGTCCTCTTCCTCCTCCGGTTCTTCCGGTTCCTCCGGGTGGCACCGTCGACATGACGAAGAAGCCCGAGCCGGACGAGCGCCCGCCCTTCGACGCGGACGCCACCTGACCGTCG
>NZ_AEJB01000082.1 GCF_000331005.1 Streptomyces turgidiscabies Car8 | reverse complement strand
ATCATCGGGGCGGGTCGTCAGGACTCGCCGGCCTTCGCTGAGCAGTGCGTCGCCGACGGAAAACTCGACATCGTCGGCATGGCGAAGACCCTCATCGCCGACCCACACTTCCCGAACAAGGCGCGGGAAGGCCGCACCGACGACATCCGTACCTGTATCGCCTGCACCCAGTCCTGCGTTGGCCATGTCGACAAGGGCCTTGGCGTCGGATGCATCTACAACCCCGTCACCGGCCGGGAGCAGGCGTGGGGAGAACTGGAGCCTGCTGACGAACCGAAGCGGGTCGTCATCGCCTCCGTCGTTCCAGGTGTCCGCAGGCAGCCCTGGTGGGCTGTCTCAGACGGTGATCAGCGCCTCCAGCACCGCTCCGGACAGAGCGGGTTCGAGTCGCTGCCGACCGCCGAGGAACCCGAGCTCCATGAGGACCGCGAGACCCGCGACCTCAGCACCGGCCCGCCGGATCAGCTGGACCGAGGCCTCGGCGGTGCCGCCCGTGGCCAGGACGTCGTCGATGACCAGGACGCGGTCGCCCGCGTTCAGGTCCTCGGCGTGCACCTCGATCTCGGCGGAGCCGTACTCCAGGTCGTACGCCTGGCTGAGCGTGGCTCCGGGGAGCTTGCCCGCCTTGCGTACGGGGATGAAGCCGAGGCCTGCCCGGACCGCGACCGGGGCGCCCAGGATGAAGCCGCGGGCCTCCAGGCCGACGATCTTGGTGGCACCGCTGCGGCCCGCGATCTCGGCCAGGGCGTCGGTGAGCGCGGTGAACGCCTCGGGGTCCGCCAGGAGCGGGGTGATGTCCTTGAACATCACCCCCGGCTCCGGGTAGTCCGCCACATCGCGGATGCGGCTGAGCAGCAGCTCCTGGACGGCCGTCATCGGCGCTTGCCCGAAGGCCGGCCGCGACCCCGGTTACGGGACGCGGGCTGGTTGCGCGGGCCGACGACCGCGGGAGCGGCGTCGTCGTCCTCGTCGTACGGCTGCTCGTCGCTGACCTGTGCCGCCGGGGCCCCGCCCTGCGCGGCCTGCGCCCGCTTGGCGAGGACGCGCTTCTTCAGCGCCTTCATCTGCGGCTCGCGCTCCTTGAGGTCGGCGACGAGCGGCGTGGCGATGAAGATCGAGGAGTACGCACCGGCCGCGAGGCCGACGAACAGCGACAGCGAGATGTCGTTGAGCATGCCCGCGCCGAGCACACCGCCACCGATGAACAGCAGACCGGCGACCGGGAGGAGCGCCACCACCGTGGTGTTGATGGAGCGGACCAGGGTGCCGTTGATCGACCGGTCGGCGATCTCGCTGTAGGTGTAGCGGGTCTGCTTGGTGATGTCCTTCGTCTGCTCCTTGAGGCTGTCGAAGACGACGACCGTGTCGTAGAGCGAGTAACCGAGGATCGTCAGCAGACCGATCACCGTGCCTGGCGTGACCTCGAAGCCGACGAGGGCGTAGATACCGACCGTGATGGTGATGTCGTGGATGAGTGCCACCAGCGCGGCCACGGCCATGCGCCACTCGAAGGCGATCGCCAGATAGATCACGACAAGGATCATGAAGATCACCAGGCCCTGCCAGGCCTTGTTCGCGACCTGATCGCCCCAACTGGGGCCGACCAGCTCACCGGTGATGTCCTTCTCCGGAATGTTCAGGTCGGTGGCGAGCTTCGCCGAGACCTTGTCCGCCGCCCCGGTGTCGATGGTGGCGACCTGGATACGCAGGCCGTCCTTGCCGAGCTTCTGGACGATCGCGTCGTGGCCGGAGGCCTCTTCCGCGTACTTCTCGGCCTGACTCACCGAGACGCTGGTCTTCTCGATGGTGAAGACGGCACCGCCCTCGAACTCGATGCCCATGTTCAGGCCGCGCACCGACAGGCCGAGGATGGCCGTGATGGTGATCAGGATCGAGATGCCGTACCAGATGAAACGCTTGCCGACGAAGTCGTAGCCGATCTCGCCGCGGTGGAGCCGGGCGCCGAGGGTGCCGAGTTTCGACATCTCACGCCTCCTTCATGTCGACGGGCGCGGACGCGCGACGGGTGCGGCGGATTGGCGGTTGGGCGCCCAGGCGCTGCGGGTCGAGGCCGGACCAGCGGTGGCCCTCCGCGAAGAACTTCTTGCGGGCGAGGATCGTCATCAGCGGCTTCGTGAAGAAGAAGACGACGACCACGTCGAGCAGGGTGGTCAGGCCGAGCGTGAACGCGAAGCCCTGGACCTTGCCGACGGTGACGATGAAGAGCACCGCGGCGGCGAGGAAGGACACGAAGTCGGAGACCAGGATGGTGCGCCGGGCGCGCGGCCACGCGCGCTCGACGGCGGGCCGCAGCGTGCGACCCTCCCGGATCTCGTCCCGGATACGTTCGAAGAACACGATGAACGAGTCCGCGGTGATACCGATCGCGACGATCGCACCGCAGACGGCCGGCAGGTTCAGCGCGAAGCCGATGGCCGGACCGAGCAGCGCCATGATCACGTACGTGAGGACGGCGGAGACGAGAAGGGAGGCGATGGCGACGGTCGACAGGCCCCGGTAGTAGACCACCAGGTAGATGACGACCAGGGCCAGGCCGATCGCGCCCGCGACCAGACCCGCGTGCAGCTGCTCGCCGCCGAGCGCGGGGCTCACGGTGCTGACGCTCGACTCGTGGAACGTGAGCGGGAGCGCGCCGTACGACAGCATGTTCGCCAGGTCCTGGGCCTCGGTCTGGTCGAAGCTGCCGGAGATCTGCGCGGAGCCACCGGTGATCGCCGTGTTCACGAACGGGTTGGAGACGACCTCGCCGTCCAGGACGATGCCGAACTCGTTCTGCGGGGCCTGGTTCTGGGCGAGACGGCCGGTGACCTCACCGAACTGCTTGCTGCCCTTGGACGTGAAGTCCATGGTGACCTGCCAGCCGGCGGCACCCTGCGTGTCGAAGACGGCCTGGGCCTTCTTGACCTCGGTGCCGTCGACCTCGGCCGGGCCGAGGATGAACTTCTGCCACTGACCCTGCGAGTCCTTGCCGCAGGCCACCGTGGGCTCGCTGGGCTTGACGCCGTCACCGGTGACCGCGCGGACCGCCTTCTTGGTGCAGTCGAGCGCCGCGTACTTCGCCTGGAGCGCCGCGGTCGCCGGGTCGGGGGCGGTGCTCGCCGGGGGCGACGCGCTGGTGGCCGCCGACGCCGAGCCACTCGGCGTCGGGGTCGCGTCGGCCTTCAGGGCGTCGGTGACCGGGCGGCCCTGGGAGGTGGTGCTGGTCGACGGGCTCGGCGAGGCGGACGACGACGAGGTCGCCTTGTCGCCCGTGGCCGAGGCCGACGGCGAAGGGCTGCCGGACGTGCTGGCGCTCGGCGTGGGGCTGGTCGTCGCGGCGACGCCCTGGACCTCCAGCGCCAGAACCGGACGGAAGTAGAGCTTGGCGGTGGTGCCTACCTGGTCCCGGGCCTGCTTGGAGTTCGTGCCCTTGGGGATGTTGACAATGATGTTGTCGGATCCCTGGGTCTGCACCTCTGCCTCGGAGACACCAAGACCGTTGACACGGCGGTTCATGATGTCGACCGCGGTGTCCATGTTGGTCTTGTTGATCGCGTTCGGCTGGCCCGGCTCGTTCTTCGCCGTGAGCGTGATGCTCGTGCCACCGGCCAGGTCGATGCCGAGACGCGGAGTCGTGTGCCCGGAGAGGAACATGCCTCCGGTGAGCGCCACGATGGCGATCAGAATGAGGGCCAGCGAGCGTCCTGGCTTGCTCTGGGAGCTTGCGCTCCGGCCCTTCTTAGGTGCTGCCACCTTCTCGTACTCCCTCTCGGGCCGCCTCGCGCCGGGTCAGCGCGGTCGGCGGCCATGACATGGTGTCGGGACTCCCTGCGAGTACCGCACGTGCCGGGGGTACGGGACGCGAGCGGATCGCGCCGCGTTCCTCCCCCGGAACACGGCTACTTCGCGTCGGACTCGCCGTCGGTCTTCTTCGGCTCTTCTTCCGCCTTCACCTCAGCGGCTTCGGTCTCGCCGGCCGGCTCGTCGGCCGCGTCCTTCTTGCCGAGGTCGATGGGCTTGTCGTCGGAAGCGGCGGAAGCGTCGTCGGAGGGCTCGTCGGTCTCGGTGATGGAGGAGGCGTCGTCCGGGACGAGGGACTCGTCGGACTTCAGGTCGTGCTCGATGCCGTGAACCACGCGGTTGTACTCGTCGTCCGTGAGGACGGCGCCGATCGAGTTCTTCGCGAAGAGAAGCTCCACACCCGGGCCCGCGTCAAGGAGGACTGTCTCCTCGTTGACTTCCTTGACCGTCGCGTACATGCCCCCGATCGTGCGGACACCGGTGCCGGGCTGCATGTCGTTTCGCATCTGCGATGCGGCCTGCTGCTTGCGCTTGGCCGAGCGGGTCATCAGGAACATGGCCCCGATGAGCACGATGAACGGGAGGAGGGTCACGATATTCACGGGACGGGATTTCCTTCGCACTACCGCGTCGGTGAGCGGCCTGGTGGATGGGGGTGTGGTCGGCGCCGCCTACAAAGTTACAAAGGCGGCATCGGCGGAGTCTAAGCGAGTCCGCACTCCAGGAACAACGCTCAGCATGGCACCACGGTTCCTGAGCCCGCGAGCACCCTCGCCGTCACGCCCCGAACAGGTCCTGTTGTCCGCTTCCCCCCGTTGTGGAACGGGGCGGCGTGAGGCCGAGATGCGCCCATGCGGCGGGCGTCGCGACTCGTCCGCGCGGGGTACGGGCCAGCAGTCCCTCCCGTACGAGGAAGGGCTCGGCGACCTCCTCGACGGTCTCCCGCTCCTCCCCCACCGCGACGGCCAGCGTGGAGAGGCCCACCGGTCCGCCGCCGAACAGCTTCAGCAGCGCTTCGAGAACGCCTCTGTCCAGCCGGTCCAGGCCGCGGGCGTCGACCTCGTAGACCTTGAGGGCCGCCTCCGCGATGGCGCGGGTGATGACGCCGTCGGCCTTGACCTGCGCGTAGTCCCGGACGCGGCGCAGCAGACGGTTGGCGATACGGGGGGTGCCGCGCGAACGGCCGGCGATCTCGGCGGCGCCCTCGGTACCGATCTCGACGTAGAGGAGGTTCGCGGAGCGGTGGATCACGCGCTGCAGCTCGGCAGGTTCGTAGAACTCCATGTGCGCGGTGAAGCCGAAGCGGTCGCGCAGCGGGGGTGGCAGGAGTCCCGCGCGCGTGGTGGCGCCGACCAGCGTGAACGGGGGCAGTTCGAGGGGGATGGCGGTGGCGCCGGGGCCCTTGCCGACGATCACGTCGACGCGGAAGTCCTCCATCGCCATGTAAAGCATCTCCTCGGCGGGCCGGGACATGCGGTGGATCTCGTCGAGGAAGAGGACCTCGCCCTCCTGGAGGGAGGAGAGGATCGCCGCGAGGTCGCCGGCGTGCTGGATGGCGGGGCCGCTGGTGATGCGGATGGGGGCGCCCATCTCGGCCGCGATGATCATCGAGAGGGTGGTCTTGCCGAGGCCGGGGGCACCGGAGAGCAGCACGTGGTCGGCGGTGGCGCCCCGCGCGCGTGCGGCGCGCAGGACGAGGTCGAGCTGTTCGCGGACCTTCTCCTGGCCGATGAACTCGTCCAGGTCCTTGGGACGCAGGGCGGCCTCGACGGCCTGGTCCTCACCGTCGGCGGACGCGGCGACGAGCCGCTCTGGGGCGGTGCTCTCGTCGGTCGTGTCGTCCCAGTTCATGCGTGTGCCTCGCGGTCGCGGTCGGTCGGGTGGTTCCTGCGGAGCGGCGTGCGGCGGTACGGACGCCCCTGGTCAGCAGGCTCTGTCGGTCAGCGGGCTCTGTTGAGGGTCTGCAGGGCCGCCTTCAACAACTGGCCCACCTGAGGTGCGCCTTCGGCGGCCTCGGCCTGGGGTGTCACGGCGGCCACCGCTTCGTCGGCCTCCCGGGTCGCGTACCCGAGGCCGATCAGGGCCGCGTGCAGTTGGTCGCGCCAGCCGGAGGTGACCGGGGAACCGATCGCGGGGCCGGTGCCCAGGGGGGCGCCGAGGCGGTCCTTCAACTCCAGGAGCAGCTTCTGGGCGCCCCTCTTGCCGATGCCGGGCACGGCGATCAGCGCCTTCTCGTCCGCGGTGGACACCGCGCGGCGCAGGGCGTCCGGCGAGTGCACGGCCAGCATGGCCTGGGCGAGACGCGGGCCGACACCGCTCGCGGTCTGGAGCAGCTCGAAGGTCTGTCGTTCGTCGTCGTCCGTGAAGCCGTACAGGGTCAGGGAGTCCTCGCGGACCACCAGGGAGGTGGCGAGTCTGGCCTGCTGTCCCATGCGGAGTCCGGACAGGGTGTTGGGGGCGCACTGGACGGCGATGCCGATCCCGCCCACCTCGACCACCGCGGAGTCGGGGGCGAGGGCGGCCACCGGGCCGCTGACGAAGGCGATCATGCGGGGCGGCCTTTCGAGGCGGGTGCTGTCGTTGCCGACGAGGGTGTTCTGGCCTGTGCTTTGTGCAGAGCGACGGCCTGCTGGAGCCGGTTCTGGGCGACGGCCTGCTGCAGGCGCGTCTGGGCGGGTGCGCGCCAGATGTGGCAGATGGCGAGCGCGAGGGCGTCGGCGGCGTCGGCGGGCTTTGGGGGCGCGTCGAGCCGGAGCAGCCGGGTCACCATCGCGCCGACCTGGGCCTTGTCGGCCCGTCCGCTGCCGGTGACGGCGGCCTTGACCTCGCTGGGGGTGTGCAGGGCGACGGGGATGCCGCGCCGGGCCGCGCACAGCATCGCGACGGCGCTGGCCTGGGCCGTGCCCATCACCGTACGGACGTTGTGCTGGCTGAACACCCGCTCCACGGCGACGAATTCGGGCCGGTGCTCGTCGAGCCACTGCTCGATGCCCCGCTCGATCTCGACGAGCCGCAGGCCCAGTTCGGCATCCGCGGGCGTGCGTACGACGCCGACGCCGATCATCGTCAACGGGCGTCCGGGGACGCCCTCGACGACACCCACACCGCATCGGGTCAGTCCCGGGTCAACTCCCAGTACGCGCACCCGCCCCACCCCTCTGTCCGGTCGCGGTCCGTCGACGGTGATCTTCGACTGCCGTCAGGCTATCCGCTGCCACTGACAACAGCGGCGGGTCAGTGGCTCTGCCGGAACCGTTCGGACTGCGCCGCTCGTGGGCGGACCATCCGTGGCGCCACCGCTTCATGGCCGACGACGCGCTGCGGGCGGCCACCCCGGTGCTGCGGGTCGTGCACGCAGCGGCGATCCAGGTCCTGGAGGAGAACGGCCCGGACACCGAGAAGTTCGGCAACCGGTC
>NZ_AEJB01000081.1 GCF_000331005.1 Streptomyces turgidiscabies Car8 | reverse complement strand
ACAAGGTCCCGAGGGCGCCTTTCGCCGTTCTCCCGCGGACTCCTGAGCCGCCGCGGCCGGTTCCCCGCCGGTTCCGGCGCCCGCCGGGCGTTGCCGCACCGCAACCCGCTGTTCGAATGCGGGCCGGGTTACGGCCGTCCTCCACAGATTCGGTGAGTTTTTCGCGTCCACACCCTGGGGACTGTGAAGTCCTCCGCCCCTACCCGTCCCATCCCGTTCGTGGGGGATGTGCCGCCAGACCCCCCTACGGCCCTGAACGGGCCTTGTCCTCAAACTCCCCCAGAGGGGGGACCCCCAGACGGGCTGCAAGGACCAGCGCTGCCATCACCCGCACGTCGTCCCCCATCTCCGGGTGCCACTGCACCCCAAGCACCCAGCCCGGCCCGCCGTCCCCCGGTTCCACCGCCTCCACCGTGCCGTCCGCCGCGTACGCCGAGGGCATCAGCCCCCTCCCCAGGCGGTCCACCGCCTGATGGTGGAACGTCGGCACCGACGTCTCCTCCGGTACCGCCTCCTCGTAGCGCGTCCCCGGTACCGGCTTCACGGAGTGGTGGCCGAAGACGCCCGGTGTCTCCGCGTGGCCGTCGATGTGCTGGACCAGCGTGCCGCCCAGGGCGACGTTCAGCAGCTGCATGCCCCGGCAGATGCCCAGCAGCGGGGTGCCCGATGCCAACGCCGCCTCGATCAGGGCGAGTTCCCAGGCGTCCCGCGCCTCGGCGGGTGGGCCCGTGCGGGGGTCGCGCTCGGCGTCGTACCGGCCGGGATCGACATCGGGGCCGCCCGCGATCACGACACCGTCGAGCCGGGCGACCGTCGCGGCGGCGTGTGCCGGGTCGTCCGGCGGGAGCATCGCGGCGAGGCCCCCGGCCCGCTGCACGAGCCTCGGATACCCGGCCGGCAGCAGCGCCGCGGGCAGGTTCCACACACCCCAGCGCGTGCTGGAGTCCAGATACGTGCTGACGCCGATGAGCGGTCGTCGTCCGGTCGTGGTCACGAGGCTCTCCTGGCGTCCGATGGCAACCCAAGCATCCAATGGCGTACGGCCATACCATTGCCGACCCTCGCCCCGGGTGGCAACCCTGTTCAGGCCAGGAACCCCCGGAGCAGCGCCGCCGTCCCCGAGCAGTGCTCCCGCATCATCGCCCGCGCCCCGTCCGCGTCTCCGTCGAGCACCGCGTCCACCAGTGCCGCGTGCTGCCGCTGGGAGTGCTCCAGGTTGCGCACCAGCAGCGGGATGCAGTCGAGCAGGTCGTTCACCGTCGCCCGTACCGCCGCGTACTGCGAGGTCAGCGTCGGTGAGCCGCACAGCTCGGAGAGGGTCAGGTGGAGCAGGGTGTCCAGGCGGCGGTAGTCCGGCAGCGGGGCGTCCTGGGTGCGCGCCAGCGCCTCCCGCAGCCGGCTCCCCTGTTCGGCCGACAGCCCGTGCTGCGCGCACAGGCCCGCCGCGCCCACCTCCAGCACCTCGCGGAAGCGGAGCACGTCCTCGATGTCGACCGTGCTGATCCGCCGTCGCAGCTCGTCCTCGCCCGCCCCGCCGCGCGGCAGCACGAACGTGCCGCCGTACCGGCCGCGCCGCGACTCCACGAGCCCCTGGTCCTGGAGCACCTTCAGCACCTCGCGCAGCGTCACCCGGCTGATGCCGAGCCGCTCGGCGAGTTCACGCTCGGCCGGCAGCCGCTCGCCGCCCGGCACCAGGCCCAGTCGTACGACCTGGAGAATCTGTTCCAGCGCCTCCTCGAAGCCGTTGCCCGCCCGCACGGGCCGCAGCACCGGCGTCAACCGGTCCTCCAAGCCGTCCTCCGCGTCCAGCGACATCTGGCCGTACCCCCTTCCCAAGCAATGGTTCTCCGCAATACCTTATGGCTTCCGGCTGACCGAAGAAGCCGAAGGAGGTTTTCCCGTGGCAGACCGCACACCCCCGCTCAGCGTCGAGGAGCTGCACGCCCTCGTCGCGAGCGGAGAGATCGACACTGTTGTCCTGGCCTTCCCCGACATGCAAGGGCGGCTCCAGGGCAAGCGGTTCGCCGCCCGTTTCTTCCTCGACGACGTCCTGGAGCACGGCACCGAAGGCTGCAACTACCTCCTTGCCGTCGACACCGAGATGAACACCGTCGACGGCTACGAGATGTCCTCCTGGGAACGGGGGTACGGCGACTTCGCCATGCACCCCGACCTCTCCACACTCCGCCGGCTGCCCTGGAACGCGGGTACGGCGTTCCTCGTCGCCGACCTCGCCTGGAACGACGGGTCACCGGTCGTCGCCGCGCCCCGCCAGATCCTCCGCCGCCAGCTGGACCGGCTCGCCGAACACGGGTTCACCGCGAAGGTCGGCACGGAACTCGAGTTCATCGTCTTCAAGGACACCTACGAGCAGGCCTGGGACGCCCACTACCGCGGACTGACCCCGGCCAACCAGTACAACATCGACTACTCGATCCTCGGCACCGGGCGTATCGAACCCCTGCTGCGCCGCATCCGCAACGAGATGACGGCCGCCGGACTGACCGTCGAGTCCGCCAAGGGCGAGTGCAATCCCGGCCAGCACGAGATCGCCTTCAAGTACGACGACGCTCTCGTCACCTGCGACCAGCACGCCGTCTACAAGACGGGCGCCAAGGAGATCGCCAGCCAGGAGGGCGTCTCGCTCACCTTCATGGCCAAGTACAACGAGCGCGAGGGCAACTCCTGCCACATCCACCTCTCGCTCGCCGACGCCGACGGCACGAACGTCATGGCGGGCACCGCGGCCGACCCCGGTGGCATGTCCGAGGTGATGCGGTACTTCCTCGCCGGGCAGCTCGCCGCGCTCCGGGACTTCTCGCTGCTCTACGCGCCCAACATCAACTCGTACAAGAGGTTCCAGCCCGGCTCGTTCGCGCCGACCGCCGTCGCCTGGGGGTACGACAACCGCACCTGCGCGCTGCGGGTGGTCGGCCACGGCCGCTCCATGCGGTTCGAGAACCGGCTGCCCGGCGGTGACGTCAACCCGTACCTCGCCGTGGCCGGTCTGGTCGCGGCAGGGCTGTACGGCATCGAGCAGAAGCTGGAGCTGCCCGAGGTGTGCGCGGGCAACGCCTACGCCGGCGACTACGCCCACGTCCCCACCACCCTGCGCGAGGCCGCCGAGCTGTGGGAGAACAGCCCCATCGTCCAGGCCGCCTTCGGTGACGAGGTGGTCGCCCACTACCGCAACATGGCACGCGTCGAACTCGCCGCCTTCGACGCCGCGGTGACCGACTGGGAGCTTCGCCGCTCCTTCGAACGTTTGTGAGAGGTCCTTTCTTGTCGTACGAGCATGAGCGCGAACTCGCCTACGAGCGTGAGCTTCGCGTCCTCAACCCCGCCACCGAGGACGTCGTCGCCACCGTCCCCGCCGCCACCCGGGAGGACGTCGACGCGGCCGTCGTACGGGCCACGCACGCACAGGCGCGCTGGGCCGCCCTGGCGCCCGCAGACCGCGCCCGTCTGCTGCGCCGCTTCGCGGCCACCGTCGACGAACACCTCGAACAACTGGCCCGGTTGGAGGTGCGGGAGGCCGGGCACGTCATCGGCAACGCGCGCTGGGAGGCAGGCAACGTCCGAGACCTGCTCGACTACGCGGCGGGGGGAGTGGAGCGGCTGACCGGGCGGCAGATCCCGGTCGCCGGCGGCCTCGACATCACCTTCCTCGAACCGCTCGGCGTCGTCGGCGTCATCGCGCCCTGGAACTTCCCCATGCCGATCGCCGCCTGGGGCACGGCCCCCGCCCTCGCCGCGGGCAACGCGGTGATCCTCAAGCCCGCCGAGACCACCCCCCTGACAGCCCTGCGCCTCGCCGAACTCGCCCTGGAAGCAGGCCTGCCGGAGGGCCTGTTCCAGGTGCTGCCGGGCCACGGTCCCGTCGCCGGAAACGCGCTCGTCGAACACCCGGGCGTTGCGAAGATCGTCTTCACCGGGTCGACCGGCGTGGGCAAACAGGTGCTGGCGAAGGGGTCGGCGCTCCTCAAGCGCGTCACCCTCGAACTCGGCGGCAAGAGCCCCAACATCGTCTTCGCAGACTCGGACATCGAGGCCGCCGCCGCGGCAGCACCGATGGCATTCCTCGACAACTCCGGCCAGGACTGCTGCGCCCGCACCCGCATCCTCGTCCAGCGCTCCGTGTACGACCGCTTCCTCGGCCTCCTCGCGCCCGCCGTCGAGTCCGTCCTCGTCGGCGACCCGGCGGACGAGAAGACCCAGATGGGCCCACTGATCTCCAGGGCCCAACTGGACCGCGTACGCGGGTACGTCACCGACGACCTGACCGGCATCCGGGGCGAGGCACCCACGGGCCCCGGCTTCTGGTTCCCGCCCACCGTCCTCACCGACGTCGACCCGCACGCGCGCGTGGCCGTCGAGGAGGTCTTCGGCCCCGTCGCCGTCGTCATCCCGTTCGACGACGAGGCGGACGCCGTGGCGCTCGCCAACGGCACCGACTACGGCCTCTCCGGCTCCATCTGGACCCGGGACGTGGGCCGCGCCCTGCGCGTGTCGCAGGCCGTCCGGGCAGGCAACCTGTCCGTCAACTCGCACTCCAGCGTGCGCTATTCGACCCCCTTCGGCGGTTTCAAGCAGTCCGGGATCGGCCGCGAGCTGGGCCCGGACGCCCTCACCGCATTCACCGAGACGAAGAACGTCTTCATCAGCACGGAAGGCCCCGCACAGTGACCGAATCGACGCCAACGACCTCCACCGGCGAAGCCGCCGTCTGCCGACGCCTTGTCGGCCGTACCGCCGTCATCACCGGTGCCGGCAGCGGCATCGGCCTCGCCACCGCGCGCAGGCTCGCCTCCGAGGGTGCCCACGTCGTCTGCGGCGACGTCGACGAGACACGTGGCAAGGCCGCCGCCGACGAGGTGGGCGGGATCTTCGTCAAGGTCGACGTCACCGACCCCGAGCAGGTCGAGGCGCTCTTCAAGACGGCGTACGACACCTACGGCAGCGTCGACATCGCGTTCAACAACGCCGGCATCTCGCCGCCCGACGACGACTCCATCCTGGACACCGGCCTGGAGGCCTGGAAGCGCGTCCAGGAGGTCAACCTGACCTCCGTCTTCCTGTGCTGCAAGGCGGCGATCCCCTACATGCGGCGCCAGGGCAAGGGCTCGATCATCAACACCGCCTCGTTCGTGGCGAGGATGGGCGCGGCCACGTCCCAGATCTCGTACACCGCGTCCAAGGGCGGCGTCCTCGCCATGACTCGTGAACTGGGCGTGCAGTTCGCCCGGGAGGGCATCCGCGTCAACGCCCTCTGCCCGGGGCCGGTCAACACCCCGCTCCTTCAGGAACTGTTCGCCAAGGACCCGGAGCGCGCCGCCCGACGGCTCGTCCACATCCCGGTCGGACGGTTCGCCGAGGCCGACGAGATCGCCGCCGCTGTCGCCTTCCTGGCCAGCGACGACTCGTCGTTCGTCAACGCCACCGACTTCCTGGTCGACGGTGGCATCGCGGGCGCGTACGTCACACCTGTGTAGGCACCGGCCTCGCCCCGCCCTCGCCGCACCCCGGCGGGGGCGTAAGCCCTGGTGGACACGATTACCGCAGGGCAGGGGATGATCCGGGCAGAAGCCCCCGGTGCCGCGGACCGGTTCCCGTTCGGTGGGTGTCAGCCCGTAGAGTGACGCTTCACGCAGGGAGGAGCCACCGCGCGCGGAGGTACGCGCCCGGATGGCGGTACGCCCGCGCGGGTATGCGTGCCCGGGACGGCCGCGTTCCGCGCCGCACGGACTCCGCCGGCCCTGCGCCGGTACGAGGAAACGGGGGGTGCATGAGCACGGAAGCGCGGCGCGCCTCCATCCCTCCGCGCCCGGCCACCCCGCCACCGCCGACCGAGCCGCCGGTCACGGACGGTACGGGCGCGACGGACGGTACGGCTGGAGACACGCGAGTTGCGCAAGGCGCGCCTGGAGCGGGCGAGACGGCGCGACAGCGCGGGCCGGGGGCCCCTCGCGACCGGTGACGCGGCGAGCATGTCAGGGCGTACGCCCGGTGCGTCTGGCAGGGCGTCAGGTTCCGTGACCCCCGCCTCCACGCCCCCCGGCGCACCGGCCGCCCCCGCGCGGACGCCGAGCGCCTCGAAGGACGCTGCCCCGCCCCGGTTCCCGCACCTGCGAGCTCCGTCCCGGGAAGCCGACGGCCCCATAGCCCCGCCCCCGCCACCCTCCTCGGCCCGCCTCCCCGACGCGCCCCCGGTGGCCGGCGGGCCGACGACACCGCGCCCCCGGCCCGACCTGCCGCCGCTCCCGGCCCACCAGCCGCCCGTGGCTCCCTGGCGCCCGGCAGGCCTCGCCCACACCGAACCCGAGACCACCAGGCGCCTGCGCATGCCTCCGCCGCGCCCCACCGAGGCACCCCCCGCCCCGACCCGTAGACCGACCGCCGGTCCGCAGACGCGCTCCTCGGACATGCCCCCCACCACGCCCAGGACAGCGCCCCGCACCCCGGACCAGCCCCTGGCCCCCATCGGCCGCCCGTACCTCCCCACCCCGCCCCGGACACCGGCCGCCCGCCCCGGCACCGCCGAGACGCCTCCGGCGCCCACCGGTGGTCCGCGCCCCGCGAACGCGCCTGCGGGCCGCTCTGGCCAGGCGTCGAGCGCTCGTCCGGGCTCCGCCGAGGCCCCCTCGACGTCCGGTAGTCCGCGCCCCGCGAGCGCGCCTGCGGGCCGCTCTGGCCAGGCGTCGAGCCTTCGTCCGGGCTCCGCCGAGGCCCCCTCGACGTCCGGTGGTCCGCGCCCCGCGAACGCGCCTGCGGGCCGCTCTGGCCAGGCGTCGAGCGCTCGTCCGGGCTCCCCCGAGACCCCTCAGGCGCCCGCTGGCGTTCCGCGCCCCGCGAACGCGCCTGCCGACCACTCCGCCCGAACACCGGCCGCCCGTCCGGGCTCCGCCGAGACACCTTCGGTTCCGGCCGATGTTCCGCGCCCGGCGAACGCCCCCGTCGGCCGCCCGGGTGCCGGGGACGCCTCCGTCGGCCCCGTTGGCCGCCCGTACCTCGCCGATCCGCCCGCGGCCGACGCGCCGACCCGCCGCCTGGGGACCGGGAACGCCTCCGACGGCCGCCCCTACCGGCCGAGTACGCCCCGAACGTCGGACGCCCGTCCCGGCACCGCCGAGACACCCCCGGCGCCCAACGACCCCTCGCGCCCTGCGAGTGCCCCCGCCGGCCGGCCGTATCTCGGGGATCGGCCCGCCACCGACCCGCCGCAGGCGCCGACCGGCCGCCCGGGTGCCGGGAACACCTCTGTCGGCCGTCCCTACCGGCCCAGCCCGTCCCCGGCGTCGAGCGCCCATACAGGCACAGCCGCGACACCCCCGGCACCCGCGAACACGCCCGCCGGGCGCCCGTACCTCGCGGACCCGTCCACGACCGGCCCGTCGAGCGGCCGCCCCGGTGCCGTGAGCGCCCCCGTCGGCCACTCGTACCGGCCGAACCCGCCCGTCGCCGACCCGTCTCAGGGGCCCGGCAGGCGGCCGGACGCCGGGGAGATGCCCGCGGCGCCCGCCGGCCCTCCGCGACCCACGAACGTGCCCTCCGCGGCCGGCATGCCCGACCCCGCCCTCTCCTGGAGCGCCCCCTACGGCGACAGCGGGACCGTCGGTTCCGGGCGGCCCGTCGTCTCGCTCGCGCAACCCGACGTGTACGGGGCGGAGACCAGGCCCCGCTCCTTCAGCGGGCGGGCGCTGCTCGCCGTCGGCTGTGCCGTGCTCGGGCTCGGGCTCATCGGCGGTGCGCTGACCGGGAGTTGGCTGACCGGGGACGATTCCGGGGACGCCGGTGCGCGCACCACGTTCACCGCGGCCGGGTCGCTCTGGCACAGCGTCCCCGTGGACCAGCTCTTCCCGCCCACCGTCGAGGGCGACGGAGCCGGCCCCGGCGGCGCCGACCGGACCTGGATCCGGATCGCCGTAGCCCCGGACACCGGCTGCGCCGACGCCTTCGACCCGCTGCTGCGCAAGGCCCTCGCCCCCGTGGGCTGCCAGCGCCTCCTGCGCGCCACCTACACCGACGAGACCCAGAGCTACGTCACCACCGTCGGCCTGCTCTTCACCAAGGCCGACGCCGCCGCGATGAACGCCCTGCGCACCCGCTTCAGCAACGAGCACCTCGACCGACGTACCGACCTGATGCCCCGCCCGTACGCCGCGAAGAACACCGTCGCCGACGACTTCGGGGACGCCCAGCGCGCCTCCTGGACCATCTCCGTCCTCACCGACGCCCCCGTCGTCACCTACGCCGTCTCCGGCTGGGCCGACGGCCGCGGTGTCGACGCCCCGCAGCCCGCCGAGGAAACCATGGAGTCCGGCGCCGCCACGGCCATCGCCCAGGCGGGCCTGGGTCACGAGGCGAAGGGCCTGGCCGACCGCGTCGAACGGGCGCTGCGAAAGACCGTCGGCTCGGCCGCGAAACTGCCGTCATGACCCGCACCCGCACAGCCCGAAGCGGGCTCCTCGTCCTCCTCCTCGCCGGTTCCCTCACCCTCCTGCCCGCCACCAGCGCGTACGCCGACAGCATCCGAGCCCAGCAGTGGGCCCTGGACGCGATGCACGCACAGGAGGCCTGGCGGACGACCAAGGGCAAGGGCATCACCGTCGCCGTGCTCGACACCGGCGTCGAGGCCGACCACCCCGATCTCATCGGCAACGTCCTCGAAGGCAAGGACATGGTGGGCTTCGGAGCGAGCCAGGGCGACGCGTCCTGGGCGAAGCACGGCACCGCCATGGCCGGCATCATCGCAGGTCACGGCCACGGCTACGACAACGGTGACGGCGTCCTCGGTATCGCTCCCGAGGCCAAGATCCTGCCCATCCGGGTCATCCTCGAAGACGGCGACTCGGCCCGTGGCAAGGCCCGCAACACCCGCGGCAACGCCCTCGCCGAAGGCATCCGCTGGGCCGCCGACCAGGGCGCCGACGTCATCAACCTCTCCCTGGGCGACGACTCCAAGTCCGCTCATCCCGAGCCCGCCGAGGACGAGGCCGTCCAGTACGCCCTGAAGAAGGGCGCCGTCGTCGTCGCCTCGGCCGGCAACGGCGGCGAGAAGGGCGACCACATCTCCTACCCGGCCGCGTACCCCGGCGTCATCGCCGCGACCGCCGTGGACAAGTACGGCACCCGCGCGTCCTTCTCCACCCGCCGCTGGTACGCCACGGTCAGCGCCCCGGGCGTGGACGTCGTCATCGCCGCTCCCGACCACCGCTACTACGAGGGCTGGGGCACGAGCGCCGCCGCCGCGTTCGTCTCCGGCGCCGTCGCCCTCATCAAGGCCGCCCACCCCGGACTGACCCCCGCCCAGATCAAGAAGCTCCTGGAGGACACGGCCCGCAACGCGCCGAACCGCGGCCGGGACGACTCCCGCGGTTTCGGCTTCATCGACCCCGCGGCGGCCCTCAGGGCGGCGGCCAAGCTGAAGCCGGAAGGACTGAAGTCGACCGCGTACGGCAAGGAGTACTTCGGTGCGGGCCCGGACGCGGCGCCCTTGGAGGACGACAGCTCCAACTGGACCGGTGCCGTCGCCGGCGGCCTCGGTGTGGTCCTCCTGATCGCGGCGGTCCCCCTGTGGCGCGGTCGCCGCAGAACGGCCGACCACCCGGCCCACGACTCCTACGACGACAGCTTCTGAGCCCGGGAGGCGGGCCGCGGGCGGTGGCTGACCGGAGGGCCTGACCCGCCGTCAGGAACCGCTGGCGGTACCGGACTTCGTGACACCGGCAACAGTCGAGCTGGTGGTCTTAGTCGTGGTCGCAGCCGCGTTCGTGGTTGCGTCGGTGTCGGTGTCGTCCGTGCTGTCGAACACCGAGACCGCCGCCCGCGCCGCCGCCTCCACCAGCGAAACCCCCTTCGCCTTCGTCGTGTTGCCGTTCGACACCACCGCGACCAGGAACTCCCGCCCGTCCGCCGTCGTCACCCGCCCGATGCTGTTGATGTCCCACAGCCCGGTCGCCGTACGCGGCAACCACCCGTTCTTCAGGGCGAAGCGGCGACCGGCGGTACTCGTGGCAGCCGCGGCCGACACTCCCCAGTCCTGGTCCTCGGCTATCGAGCCCATCAGACCCCGCAGATACGTCCGGGACGCCTCGTTCAGCTGCGAGGCCTCCCCGCTCGCCGCGAACACCTGCTGGAGCAGCGTGAGTTGATCGGCCGCGGTGGTCTGGGTCAGGCCCCACAGCATGCCGGCGCCGCCCTCGGTGTCCGTCAGCCCGAAGCGCTTGTTGGCGGCGGCGAGACCCTTTGCCTCACCGATCGCCTTCCACAGCGCGGACGCAGAGGCGTTGTCGCTGAGCTCGATCATCGAGGTGGCGTACGCCTTCTCCTGCGCGGTGAGGCTCCGGTCGTCGTCCTGCGCCTTGAGCAGCAGCGTCGCCAGGATGTCCACCTTGACGATGCTCGCCGTGTCGAACGTCCCGTCGCCGTAGACGGCGCTGTCACCCGACTCGACGTCGAGCACGGCCACGGACACCTCGGCCCCGTCCTCGGCCGCCGCGGTCACCGGCCGCATCGCCTCGGCCAGCAGCGTGTCCGGTTCCACCGTGGGCTCCGCGACGGGTTCCACCGACGACTCCTCGCTCGCTTCGGTCCGCACGGGCGCTGCCGCCGCCGACGATACGCGGCCCACGTCCGCGTGAGCCTGCGCCTTCACATACGCGGTGCCCGCGCCCGTGGCGCCCATGACGACCGCGGAGGCGAGGACGATATAGACGAGCGACCGACGCCGGGGAGCTCTCTCAGAGGCCATGCCGTGATGCTGGCGGCCGTGACTGTGCGGTTGATTAGGCGAATGTTAGATGCGTGTCAGCGATGACTGAGAATTCCGTGAAACCGGTGAACGGCAGGTTTCCGGGGCGGCGAAGGCCCAGGAGCGATCCCCCGATAGGGTCGGTCACCGTGGCGAACAAGAACATTCCCGACTCCGGCTTCCCCGACGACGACGGCAGCGCCGACCCCCGGCTGAGCGCCGCACTGGCGGCCTGGGCAGAGGACCGCACCGCCGTCGCACCGGTGCTGGCCGCCCTCACAGGGGCCCGGCTGCTCGTCCCCGTCGTCGCCGTGCTCGGGGAGGTCGAGGAGGACGAGAACGGCCTTCGCCACGAGAAGACCAGCGACATGGCCGTACCGACCCTCAAGGCCGGCGACCGGACCGCCCTGCCCGCCTTCACGTCCACCGACTCGCTGGCCCGCTGGGACCCGGCCGCCCGACCCGTCGCCGTCCCTCTGCACCAGGCCATCCAGGCAGCCGCGCACGAGAAGGCGGACACGATCGTCCTCGACCTGGCCGGCCCCGTGCCCTACGAGCTGAGCGGCTCCGCGCTGCTCGCGCTGGCCGAGGGGCGTACGACGGCTGATCCGCTCGCCGATCCCGCCGTGGTCGACGCCGTACGGGCCGCCGTGGCCGCCGAGCCCGCCGTGGTCCGCGCCCATCTGGGCCCGGGACAGGCCGACGGCACCCTCGCCCTCGTACTGGATCCGACCGCGCCCCCGGCCGACGCCGCCCGGGCGGTCGCCGGGCGCCTCGCCGCCGACGAGACACTGAGGGCCCGCCTGGTACGCGGCCTCGACCTGGCGCTTCTGCCTGCCGGAGCCACGCCCCCGGGCGAGCCCCTCTACGTGCGGTCCTGAGGACAGGACATGGGAATCGAACTGGAGCTGCACTCGGGACGCCCCTCCTACAAGAGGTCGCCCCGGGATACGCGGCTGCGAGGTTCCTACGAGCACGGTGAAGCTTTGGCCAGGGCGCTGAGCGCGCTCGACCGACACGGCTCGGGCAAGCTCGGCTGGGTGGATCCGTACGGCGACACCCTGTTCAACGAGCAGGAAGCCCAGGTCGCCCGTCAGGAGGCTGTCGCTCTGGCGCAGCTGTGTACCGACGAGCAGCAGAGGGCGGCCCTGCTCGATCTCGCCGAGCTGCTGGCAGCGTGCGCCGCGACGCCGGGCAGTTACCTGTGGTTCATGGGTGACTGACCGCTCCCGGTGTGCTGCCGCTCAGCGCCCGATCCGCGATCTAGCCGTAGATCGGGCCCGTGTACTTCTCGCCGGGGCCCTGGCCCGGCTCGTCCGGGACGAGGGACGCCTCACGGAACGCCAGCTGGAGCGACTTCAGGCCGTCGCGCAGCGGGGCCGCGTGGAAGGAGCTGATCTCCGTCGTGCTCGCGTCGAGCAGACCGGCGAGGGCGTGCACCAGCTTGCGCGCCTCGTCCAGGTCCTTGTACTTGTCGCCCTCGTCGGTCAGACCGAGCTTCACGGCGGCGGCGCTCATCAGGTTCACGGCGACCGTCACGATCACCTCGACCGCCGGGACCTCGGCGATGTCGCGGGTCATGGCGTCGAAGTCGGCACCCTGGGAAGCGTTCTCGGCACTCTGGGGAGGGGTCTCACTCATGACCCACACGATAGGCCCCGGGGACCCGGCCCTTTTGTGCGGGCGGCCAGTACCCGGCGGTTAGCACCACCTCCTACTTGGTGCTAACCTTTTGTAACGACCGGCTGGACACTTGCGTGCCCGGCCCACAAGTGGAGGCTCCGATCTCCCACCCGACCGCCCTCACGGACGGCGGGTCACCCGGTCAGGCGGCCACCATCGTTCCGTACGGACGATGGAGTCGCCCGATGTGCGCCCCGCGGTTGACCGCGGCGGTGCTCCGGTATGCCTTTGGAGCCCCGCCTGTGTCCCGTCGGGGCATTTTTTGTGTGCCCCGGTAGTTGGTCCCATTGTCATCAGAGACATACGCGACGGTCCGCCAGACCGCCGTGTGGTGCTACCGAGGAGGATCCATCAGCACCGAGCCCCGCATCAACGACCGGATTCGCGTTCCCGAAGTGCGACTTGTCGGTCCCAGCGGCGAGCAGGTCGGGATTGTTCCGCTTGCCAAGGCCCTGGAGCTTGCGCAGGAGTACGACCTCGACCTGGTCGAGGTGGCGGCGAGCGCTCGTCCGCCGGTCTGCAAGCTCATGGACTACGGGAAGTTCAAGTACGAGTCGGCCATGAAGGCCCGTGAGGCGCGCAAGAACCAGGCGCACACGGTCATCAAGGA
Source organism: Streptomyces turgidiscabies Car8 (assembly GCF_000331005.1). Taxonomy (GTDB): domain Bacteria; phylum Actinomycetota; class Actinomycetes; order Streptomycetales; family Streptomycetaceae; genus Streptomyces; species Streptomyces turgidiscabies. Next base: position 1,325 of record NZ_AEJB01000081.1, on the reverse strand, counting down.
AATGAAGCTCCGGCCGAAGATCGACCCGCACGACTACGACACCAAAAAGGGTCACGTCGTCCGGTTCCTCAAGCAGGGCGACAAGGTCAAGATCACGATCATGTTCCGTGGTCGCGAGCAGTCCCGGCCCGAGCTGGGCTACCGACTGCTGCAGCGGCTCGCCTCGGACGTCGAGGACCTCGGGTTCATCGAGTCGAACCCGAAGCAGGACGGCCGAAACATGATCATGGTTCTCGGTCCGCACAAGAAGAAGACCGAGGCGATGGCCGAGGCTCGTGAGGCCCAGGCGGCCCGCAAGGCGGAAGCGAAGGCCAACCCGGGCAAGTCGCAGAACGCCGCGGAGACCGATGAGGTCGACGGAATCGACGAGGACATCGTCGGTGACGTGGCCCTCGGTGACGACGAGGACATCTCCGAAGAGACCGCCGAGGCTCCGGCCGAGGCGTCCTCCCAGGTCTGATCCCGGGGCTCACGCCCTGGGGTGCCAACCCATACACATGACGTTCCACCGTGCCCGGTTTAACGACCGGGCACCGGAACGCCACTGACGAGGAGAGAACGGCGCTATGCCGAAGAACAAGTCGCACAGCGGTGCCAGCAAGCGCTTCAAGATCACCGGCTCCGGCAAGGTGCTCCGCGAGCGCGCCGGCAAGCGCCACCTGCTCGAGCACAAGTCGTCCCGCGTGACGCGGCGCCTCACCGGCACCGCCGAGATGGCCCCGGGCGACGCCGCGAAGATCAAGAAGCTTCTCGGCAAGTGACGTACCGGCGCCTGTGCGCCGTAAGTACGTCTGAAGACCGGGACCCCATCGAAATCGGGCCGTGTGACGACCACCACGGCCCCGCTGCAAGGAGTTAAAAGTGGCACGCGTCAAGCGGGCAGTAAACGCCCACAAGAAGCGCCGGGCGATCCTCGAGGCCGCCAAGGGTTACCGCGGTCAGCGTTCGCGCCTGTACCGCAAGGCCAAGGAGCAGGTCACCCACTCCCTGGTCTACAACTACAACGACCGCAAGAAGCGCAAGGGTGACTTCCGTCGGCTGTGGATCCAGCGCATCAACGCCGCTGCCCGCGCCAACGGCATCACCTACAACCGCTTCATCCAGGGCCTGAACGCGGCGAACATCGAGGTCGACCGCAAGATCCTGGCCGAGCTCGCCGTCAACGACGCCACCGCGTTCGCCGCGCTCGTCGAGGTCGCGCAGAAGGCTCTGCCGTCGGACGTCAACGCGCCCAAGGCTGCGTGACGCTCGCGCTGGCCTGAGCCGCGTGTGATGTGAACCGGACCCGCAGGTGTTTGCCGCCTGCGGGTCCGGGCGTTTTTGGG
>NZ_AEJB01000080.1 GCF_000331005.1 Streptomyces turgidiscabies Car8 | reverse complement strand
ACGCGACCCGTGCGACGGGCTGTCCCGCCCGGTCGAGGGGCCGCACACCGATCGCCGGACCGGGGTGTGTTCCCCATGCCACCTGCCCGAGGCGCAGCGAGAAGTCCGGCTGTCCGGTCAGGTCGATGACCCCGGGCCCGGCGATGAGGTAGGGATACGGTTTGACCAGCCCGGTCTTGCGGCCGGGCGCCCACACCCCGACCCCCGACTCTCCCAGGTATTCCCAGCCGACCCTTTCCGTGACACGTGGGCGAGTCGACGCCCCGGCGCGCCGCTACGGCACGAAGGTCGTGACCCTCCGCTGGAACTTCCACGCGCCGTCGTGGTGGCGCAGCGTGTCGTCGTAGCGGCCGACGAGCTGCACCGCCCAGCCCGCCTCACCGCGCTGGAAGAACGCCAGGTCGCTGACCGCCGTGGCCTCCTCCTCGGTGTACGAGGTGACCACCGTGTTGGCCACCAGGTGCAGCTGGGGCTGGCTCGGCGCGAAGGCCGCGAAGCCCTCGCGGATCGCGTCCCGGCCCTCGAAGGTGGCGATACCGGCGATCTCGGCGACACCGTCGGGCACGAACAGCTCGGCGAGGTCGGCGTTGCGGCCGGTGTCCAGCGCCTGCGCGTAGGCGGCGATGGCGGTGTGCACGCCGGCGGCGACCGACGCCTCGGCGTCTGCGGAAGTGGTGCTCATCTCTCTCCAAGGTCAGGAAGGTGAAGCCGAAAAGGGGGACACATGCTCAGACCTGGTACGTCGTCTTCCTGCGCCGGAGCAGCCAGGTCCCGTCGACCCGGGTCAGCTCGTCCTCGTAGTGGCCGACGACCTGGACCGCCCAGCCCGACTCGCCGCGCTGGAGGAAGGCCACGTCACTCGTGGCCGTCGCCTCGTCGGCGGCGGCGGAGGCGACGACCGTGTTGGTGACCAGGTGCAGCTGCGGCTTCTCCGGCGCCCATCCCTTGAAGGCCGCGCGGAGGGCGTCGTGGCCCTGCAGGGGGTCCGTGCCCGGGAGTTCGAGGACCCCGTCGGGTGTGTACAGCGCGACGATCTCGTCTGTGCGGCCGGCGTCCTGCGCCTGGGTGTGCGTGCCGATCACGGAACGCACGGCGGCAGCCACCCACGCCTGTGTGGATTCGCTCATCATCTCCCCAACAGTCGATGTTTCGACCACTGAGTCTATTGCTGAACACAAGGCAATATAAAGGGCTGCGACGAAACAGTTCCGGTTGTTGACCGATCGGTATAATCTAAATAGCATGCCGACGACCGTCGACGATGACCGTCGCGCGAGGAGGCGTTAGTCATGACAAAGCGTTGGAAGCAGCGTCCGCCGGGCTCCACCTGGGGCGACTGGGGCGAGGACGACGAGCTGGGCCGGATCAACCTGCTCACCAAGGAGAAGGTCCTCCAGGGCGTGCGCGAGGTCGAGCACGGCATCGCCTTCAGCCTCAGTCTGCCGCTCGACTATCCGGGCGGTTCGGCCATGAACCAGCGCCGCTACCCGCCGATCCTGCGGCCCACCGAGGACCTCCAGCACAAGCAGGACGTGTTCTACAACATCCGGGCCAGCGAACACTTCTCCCCCGACCTCGTCGACGTGTGGTCGGACGACGTGGTCACCCTGTGGCTGCAGTACTCCACCCAGTGGGACGCTCTCGCCCACCAGGGCGCCGAGTTCGACGCCGACGCCGACGGGGTCGACGAGGCCGTCTACTACAACGGCTACCGCGCCGACACCGACCTCGTCGGACCGAAGGAGGACGCCAAGGGCGACGGCAGCGGAAGCCTCGGCTTCGCCCGCCACCTCGGTCTGGAGCACATGGCGGAGCACGGGGTGCAGGGCCGGGGTGTCCTCATCGACATCGCCCACCATCTCGGCACCGGCTACCAGGCCGTCAACTACCGGCAGCTGCGCGAGATCATGGACGCCGACAACGTCACCGTGGAGCCCGGCGACATCGTGTTGCTGCACACCGGCTTCGCCACCCAGATCCTCGCCTGGAACAAGAACCCCGACCCCGTCGCCATCCACCAGACCGCCGCCTATCTCGACGCCCACGACCCGGAGATCCTCCAGTGGATCACCGAGTCGCAGCTCGCGGGCCTGGTCGCCGACAACTACGCGGTCGAGGGGGTGGGCGTCGGCAACGAGACGGGCCGGCACTCACTGCTGCCGATCCATCACCTGTGCCTGTTCAAGCTGGGCGTTCCGCTCGGCGAGCTGTGGTACCTCAAGGAACTCGCTGCCTGGCTGCGGGAGCACAACCGCAGCCGCTTCCTCCTCACCGCACCCCCGCTCAACCTCCCGGGAACACAGGGCAGCCCCCTCACACCGGTGGCCACCGTCTGACCCGGACTCCCCGAGGGA
>NZ_AEJB01000079.1 GCF_000331005.1 Streptomyces turgidiscabies Car8 | reverse complement strand
CTCCCCTTCAGCGTGCCCTCAGCGTCGTACGAGTGTGATCCCGTACGTCGTCGTCGTGCCGTCCTCAGCGGTCACCGTGACGACGGCCCGGGTGCGGCCGTGTTCGTGGACCTTCCCGACCGTGACGTCCGCGTAGGGGTCGCGGGCCGTCGCCGTGACCTCCGCGCGCGCCGGATCGCCGGTCGCGACCCGGTATTCGGTCGTGCCCGGGTCGAAGGACGCGACCGGCACGCCGGCCACCTCGACCGACGCGGCGGCCGAGTCCGTGGAAACGCCCGGAGACTTGGCGTACACCTCGATCTCGCTCATCGTCAGGTACCCGCCCTGACGTGCCGTCATGACCACCCGCACCCCGGCGGCGGGCCCCGCCGTCAGCGGTACGTCGATCACCGGCGCACCCTCGGTCCCGACCGGGACGGGGTCGCTCGCGTCGGTCCAGGTGTCGCTGCCGGCCGCCCGGACCTGCACCTTCAGGGTCGCCGGGAAGGACGCGCTGGACCCGTCCCGGTAGAAGTGCGCGACGACCCTGCTCAGATCGCGGGCCTTCGGCAGCGTGAACGTGACGGTGTCGGAGGGGTTCTTGGTGCTCCCCGGCTTCCAGTTGGACCATGCCTTCTCGGTCAGGTCGCCGTTGCGCAGTTTCTCCGCCGAGTACCCGCTCTCGGTGAACGTGGCGGCGACCGAGACGGCCGGGTCGGGCGCGATGTTCGCCGTCACCGGCGCCGTGACCTGGACACGTACGCTCGCGTCGGCCGAACCGCCGCCGACGATCCGGGCGGTGCCGTGCAGGGCGACGGTCCCGGTCGAGCCGAACGCCCCCTCGGGCGCCGGGTCCCAGGTGACCGGAAGGTCGGTCCGGCCGCCGTTCCTGCCCACGCCGACGACCGTCGCGGGCAGCTCGGGGTGCCCGTCCACGTACGTCTTGGCACGGCCCGGCAGGGTCGAGGCGATCGTGTCGACGGTGACGACCGCCTTCGCCGCGATCGTGTGTCCGAGCGCGTCGGTCGCCTCACCCTTGACCGTCACGGTCCCGGGCTTGCTCCAGGCGCGGTCCGAGGGCAGGTCCCACACGACGGGGAGGGCGCCCCGGGCACCGTCCCGGAACACCGGCGTCACCGTCTTCGGCAGTTCGGGCCGCAGCCTCGGGACGGTGAACGTCTTCGCGGGCTCGGTACGCAGAACCGTCTCGTCGATCACGGCCCAGCGCTGGTTGTCCGCCGAGGTCGGGGTGTACGTCGACACCTTCGTGCCGTCCGTCGAGGACTGCCCGGTTACGTCGAGCAGACGGCCGGTGGCGGCGTTGACGAACGTCCAGGAACCGTCGCCGGTGGTCGACAGGATCCACTGGGCGGCGCTGTCGGGTTTACCGGTCGCCGGGTCCGGGGTTTCCAGGACGGCCACGTTGTCGCGCACGGCGAGCCGCTTGCCGGTGGTGGCGCTGGTCAGGGCGTAGCGTTCGCGGTTGTCGGTCCCCGGGGTCAACTGCCTTACGGACCAGAGCTGTTGGGGGTTCGCGGCGTCGGTCGTGCGGATGACGACGCCGGCGTCGTCGTCCGACGGGGTGAGCGACCTGCCGCTCTGGGTGCCCTGGAGCCGGTAGACGTGGCCGGGCTGTACGAGGGCGGCGTCCTTCGCCACGCCGCTGACGCCCGAGACCAGGAAGGTCGTGACCGACTTCGCGGGGACGGTGAGCGTCGCGGACCGGTCGGTCACCCGGACCGCCTTGCCCCGGACGAGCGCGCCGTCGGCGCTCGTGACGACGGGCGTGACGGTGGCCTTCCCCGTCACCTTGCCGAAGCGGGAGAGGTCGAGGGTCACGGAACGCGCGGTCGTACCGCTGTTCACGTGCACCGCCGTCGCCGCCCGCCCGGACGCCTTCACGGCAGCGACGGTCGACGGATCGTCGGTCTTCACGAAGTGGTCGCCGGGCCGGATGTAGTGCGTGAAGTTGCGGATGGTGTGGAACTTGGAGTTGGCCTTGACCGGGCACGTCTCCAGGGTGTCCGCCGCCGTGCAGTTGAACGGGACGTGGATGCTGCCCCAGTTCTTGCCGGCCGCCGCCTGCGGGATCGAGTCCTCGACCGGCTGCCAGAACACCCAGGCGGAGGGCTCCAGTTCACGCATGTCGTCGACCATCCGGGTGGCGATGCCGAGCCCCGGTTCCATGCTCGTGAAGTCGGTCCCGGTGCCCCAGGTGCCCTCGACCTCGCTCATCCACAGCTTCCGGTCGGCGCCCTTGGCGATGTCCCGGGCGCTGGTGCGCATACCGGTGCCGTAGGTGTGCACGTTGAGCTGGTCGACGGCGGCCCGGGCGTCGGCGCCGTACGCGTTCCAGTTCTGGGTGAAGATGCCCGGGTTGGTCTCGTCCATCGCCGAGATCGCGGCGTGGGTCTTCGCTCCCGCGAGCGCCTTGTCGAGGGCGAGGATGACCTTCTGCTGGAGCGCGGGCCCCGCGTGCGCGCCTTCCTGCCGGCCGCCCGTGGGCTGGCCGTCGGCGCCCAACTGGGTACCCCAGTAGTTGGTGTTGGGCTCGTTCAGCGGATCGATGGTGTCGAACCTGATGCCGTGCCGCTTCTCCATCTCCTCGGTCACCCGCACCAGGTAGGCGGCGAACTCGTCGACCCGGTCCGCGCGGATCTGGTCCGTGTTCGCGTCGAAGCCCCCGGAGACGTACCCGCTGACCGTCTGGAACCAGGGCGGCGAGTTGCTGAACGCCTCCCAGGTGGTCACCTTGTCCTTGACCTGGTCCACCCACCATCGCTGGTTCGCGTCGGCGTCCCAGTTCCAGTCGTCCGGGTCGTTCGGGTTCCACCAGTCCATGTCCTTCTGGGTGGTGCCCGCGGGCGCCTTCCAGAAGCCCGGCATGGTCGCGCCGGCCTTCATGTAGTTCGTGCGGACGTCGGGGGCGTTGCCGCCGCCGATGTTGTAGCGCGCGATGTTGAGATCGAGCCCGTCCTTGCCGAACAACATGTCCACCAGCCGTCTTCGGACGGGCTCCGGATAGCCGCCCGTCGCGTTGGCGAACCAGACGAGACTCGTCCCCCAGCCCTCGAACTCCTGCTGCTGGTACGACGGGTCGATCCGCACGGTGACGGCGCTCCGCTCCGCCGCTTCCGCGCTCGCCGCGGGCTGTGGGACCAGGAGACCCGCGCCGAGTACCAGGGGGACCGTCGGGGCGAGGGCCCGGGCGATGCGATGGCGGTGCCGAGAGGACACGGCACTCCCTTCCACAACGAGGAGACGAACAGAACCGAACAGAAGGAATCGAGCTGACGGCATGCTTGATGACAAAAATGAACACGTCAAGATGGTGTGCAAGTTCTGTTGTGGTCGGAGGACTTGGTGCAGTTCGTTGACGTGCCCGAAACATCTGGCTAGCCTCCGGGCAACCTGGGAAAGCGCTTTCAGGAACCGTCGTCCCCCTACGCGACGGCTCATCCCCCCACAGGAGCCCCCATGAGTTCACAGCTAGTTTCCTGGCGCGGCAAAGCGGTGGTCGCCGCCCTGGCAGCCGCGATGCTGGCAGGCCCCGGCATCGCACAGGCAGCCCCGCAGCCCGCCCCGGCGGCCGGCGAACGAGCAGCGGCGGCCACCATCACCTGGTCCCTGGTCCGGGCGAGCAACCCCACCACGGACCAGCAGTCCGCATACAACCTCATCACCACGGCCATGAACGCGGCGGTGGCCCGCTACAACAACCTCAGCGACCTCGGAAAGACCCTCACCGTCCGCTACGAGCCCGGCGTCCCCACCGCCGACGGCAACATCAACGGCACCATCCGCTTCGGCAGCAACCGCAGTTACATGACCGAGCGGACCGCTCTGCACGAGATCGCCCACACCATAGGCGTGGGCACCAGCTCGGGCTGGTCCTCCCTGGGCGGCAGCGGCACCTGGACCGGCTCACAAGCCACCGCGCTTGTACGGCAGTTCGACGGTGCCGGCGCCAAACTCTCCACCGGCGGCGGCCACTTCTGGCCCTACGGCCTGAACTACGACAACGAGTGGTCCGGCACGGCGGCCGACCGCCACGTCCGGATCGTCGCCGCCATGAAGAACGACGGGCTGTAGACGGCCTGGAGGAGGGGCCGGCGGTTGGTGCCTGATGACAAAGGCGCCACCGGGAGCTGCGTTCTTGTGAGCACCGCCTGAGTGCGTGGTCCGCGCGGTCCTACGGTCCCGCTATGAAGACGAGTTGCAGCAGAAGGAGGCCCTTGAGGGGGCTGCGCGGCACCGCGCTCGCGGTGCTGCTCACCACCGGGACGCTCACCGCGGTGGCCCCGGAGGCGCACGGCGAGAACGTGCGCACCGAGGTCACCGTGGCGTCGTCGAACGCGGCGGTCGCCGGGGTGACCGAGACGGTGGTCCGGGTGAAGGCACCACTGCCGGCGTCCTTCGGGGCCCGGCCGGCGGCGTGCGACTGGCTGTCCTACCTGCGCTACCGCTCCTCCGCCGGGCCCGCCGAGTCCGCCGACGCCGACCGGATCCTCGTCGCCCAGCCGGGCATCCTGGAGGGCGCCGGGGCGTTCGACAGCGTCGCCCGCAACACCGTGGCACGCGCCGCGGAACAGGGCCGGCACATCGAGTTCTGGGCTCTGGACCGGCGCTCCAACTGCATGGAGGACCACACCGGCATCGACTCCGGCGACCAGCACACGGCCGTCGACTACTACTACCGGGGCAAACAGGTCGCAGGCCGTACGTTCGCCGGATTCGCCGGCAACGACCAGCTCGGCTGGATGGCGAAGCTCGGCATCGAGCAGACCGTCCGTGACCAGTACACCCTGCTCACCACCGAGTTGCCCGACCAGAGCGTGCGCGAGCGAAAGGTCCTGTGTGGCGGGCACTCCCTCGGCGGCGTGATCACCGGGTACTTCGCGGTCGCCGACTTCGACGGGAACGCCGCCACCACCGCCGACGCAGGACACCGCCAGTGCGCGGGCTGGTTCGCCCTCGACACCACCGTCTCCACCTCGCTCGCCGACCTGAGCGGCAGCATCCCGGACGACACCAACCTGCCCGACATCGGCCTCGGTTACGGCGTCGTACAGGCCGGGCTCGACAGCGGACTGCTGCCGCGCTCACTGTCCGCGCCGGTCCTGCTGAACGCCGAGACGATGACCCTGCTGGCCATCGCGGGCGTCGGCGCGATCCGGGACCCGGGCGGCGAGGCCGACCTGCCGTCGTATCTGCCGGCCAACGTCAACATCGAGGCGACGAACCGCTTCCTCTTCGCCAAGGACGCCGCAGCCTTCCTCACCGGCTCACCCGCCGTGAAGGACTTCCGGCTCACCAACGAGACGGTGCTCGGCGCGCTGATGGACGACAACTCCGTACCGCTGGCCTTCCTGCAGAGCAGCGTGGGGTTCTTCGACGGCGGGCCGATCGCGGACAAGTCCTTCCCCGTGGCCAACGGGGGCGACCAGCAGCCGGGGCTGTTCGGTATCGCGTACAAGGCCATCCCCGACCGGCCGCACGGGCCGCTCTACACCTGGCGGAACTACGACCGTGTCGGCGACCGCGACGACCCCGGCTACCGGTCGGCCGACGGAACACCGTTCACCGCCGCAGGCAAGGAGGTCACCGACATCCAGGAGCTGGCCCGCAGCCTCGCCCAGCAGCCGCTCGACTTCACCGAGCAGTACTTCCCGACCAAGCTGATCACCGACCTCGAACTGGCCACCTCCCCGCAGGTGAAGCGGCTCGTCGTGCACCCCGACGGGCTCACCGTCAACCCGACGCTCACCGTCCTCGCGGGCGACGGACTGCTCGCCGGCCGCGTCCCCGCCGACCTCCACCCCGTGGTCGCCGACGGCTACCAGCACCTCGACGTGCTGACCGCCGCCCCCACACAGAACAACGGCCGTCCGGAGCCCGTCTCCACGAGCCTCACCGAGTTCGCGCGGGACCCGAAATAGCTTCCTCCCATGGAAGAAGGGCCCGGGAGG
>NZ_AEJB01000078.1 GCF_000331005.1 Streptomyces turgidiscabies Car8 | reverse complement strand
TGCTACCCGAGGAGTGACTCCCTCCAGCGATGGACGGATCGTCCTGTAGTACCTGCGCCGCCCCCTCCCGACATATCGAGGCGGCGGCATCATGACCACCCCCTTGCTGCTCCTCGGAGCCGCATTCCTGCTGATCCTGGCCAACGGCTTCTTCGTCGCGGCCGAGTTCGGCCTCGTCACGGTCGAGCGGCCGGACGCCGAGAAGGCCGCCGCCGAGGGCGACCGACGGGCCCGTACGGTCGTCGAGTCCCTCAAGGAGCTGTCCTTCCAGCTCTCCGGCACCCAGCTCGGCATCACCATCACCTCCCTGGTCGTCGGCATGCTCGCCGAGCCGGCGCTCGCGGAGCTGCTGCACGGCCCGTTCACCGCGATCGGCATCCCCGAAGGCGCCGCGTCCGGTGTCGCCGTGGTCGTCGGCATGCTGCTGGCGGCCGCCGTGCAGATGGTGATCGGCGAACTCGTGCCCAAGAACTGGGCGGTCTCCAGGCCGTTGCAGGTCGCCCGGTTCGTGGCCGGCCCGCAGCACGCCTTCTCCCGCCTCTTCCGCCCGGTGATCGCCGGGCTCAACGCGGTGGCCAACCGGCTGGTCCGCGGCCTGGGCGTCGAACCCACCGCGGAACTGGCCTCGGCCCGCACCCCCGGCGAGCTGGTCTCGCTGGCCCGACACTCGGCCCAGGCCGGCACGCTGGAACAGGACACCGCGGACCTCTTCGTACGGACGCTGTCGCTGGGCGAGCTGACCGCGCAGCACGTGATGACCCCGCGCGTGCGGGTCAGCTCGCTGCAGTCGTCGGCCACCGCCGAGGACGTCGTCAACCTGACCCGGGCCACCGGCCTGTCCCGCTTCCCCGTCTACCGGGAGCGGATCGACGAGATCGTCGGCATGGTCCACCTCAAGGACGCCCTCGCGGTGCCCGCCGGGGACCGGCTGCGTACACCCGTCGGCCGGATCGCCAAGTCGCCGCTGCTGGTCCCCGAGACGCTCCCTGTGCAGCCGCTGCTCGAACTGCTGCGCAGCCAGCAGCCCATCGCCGTCGTCGTCGACGAGTACGGCGGCACGGCGGGCGTCGTCACCCTGGAGGACATCGTCGAGGAACTCGTCGGCGAGGTCCACGACGAGCACGACGACGTGCTCAACGAACCGACCGAACTCGCCGCCGCCCCGCCCGAGGACGGCCGCCCCGCCTGGGACGCCGACGGCAGCTGCCGTGTCGACATCCTCCAGCGCATAGGCCTCGACGTGCCCGAGGGCCCGTACGAGACGGTCGCCGGCCTCGTCGCCGACCTGTTGGGCCGGATCCCGGTCCCCGGCGACAGGGTGGAACTGCCGGGCTGGCGCCTGTCGGTCCGCCAGGTCGGCCACTACCGGGCCGAGCGGGTACGTCTGACCAGCACCCCGGACAGCACGGACGGCACGGACAACCTGAACGGCAAGAAGACGGCGGATCTCGCGGTGGAGGCAGCCCGATGAGCGTTCTCCAACTCCTCTTCGCCCTCCTCCTCGTGCTCGCCAACGGCTTCTTCGTGGGCGCCGAGTTCGCCCTCGTCTCCGTCCGCCGAAGCCAGATCGAACCGCTGGACACGGCACGGGCCCGCCAGGTGCTGTACGGCCTGGAGCGGCTGCCGCAGATGATGGCCGCCGCCCAGTTCGGCATCACCGTCTGCTCCCTGACCCTGGGCGCGGTCGCCGAACCGACCGTGGCCCACCTGCTGGAACCGGTCTTCGAGACGGTCCACCTGCCCGAGGGCATGATCCACCCGCTGGGTTACGTCATCGCGCTCGCGCTCGTGGTCTTCCTCCACCTGGTCGTCGGGGAGATGCTCCCGAAGAACCTGGCGATGGCGGCACCCGAGAAGACCGCGCTGTGGCTGAGCCCGGGCCTGGTCGCCTTCGCCCGGGTGTGCGGGCCGGTCACGGTGGGCCTGGGCGCCTGCGCCCGGCTCGTGCTGAAGCTCTTCCGCGTCGAGCCCAAGGACGAGGTCGAGGCGGTCTTCACCAGCGAGCAGCTCAACCGGCTGGTGGAGGACGCCGGCCAGGCCGGGCTGCTCGACCCCGGTGAGCAGGAACGCCTGGAGGACGCGCTGGAACTGGGCTCCCGCCCGGTCACCGACGTCCTTCTCGACCGGGAGTCCCTGGTGACGGTGGGCCCGTCGGTCACCGGGGGCCAGGTCGTCGCCCTCACCGCCCGCACCGGCTACTCCCGCTTCCCGGTGGTGGCGGACAACGGCGCCTTCATGGGCTACCTGCACGTGAAGGACGTACTGGACCTGGAGGACTCGGAACGGGCGGTGCCGCAGCACATCTGGCGTGCCATGACGACGCTGCGATCCGAACTCCCGCTGGACGACGCGCTGACGGTGATGCGCCGGGCGGCGACCCACCTCGCCCAGGTCGCGGACGGTTCGGGCCGGGTGATCGGCCTGGTCGCCATGGAGGACGTCCTGGAACTCCTGGTCGGCGAGGTACGGGACCCGGCCCACCGCCAGACCCCGCCGGCACCGAAGGTGACCGAACCCAGGTCGGCGGCGCAGAAGGAGGCGCTGGCGAGCTAGGCAGTCCGCTGGAGGTGCGGTTCATACGGCCGCGGGCGACGAGCCGGGCCGCCGGCGGCGCGACCAGCCCTCCAGAACCAGTGCCGGGCGCCCTTCTCAAGGCGCCCGGTACTCGTCAGAGGGCCGACGGATCCTGCGGTCCCCGCCCCGACAGGACCTCCCCGTACGCCTGCATGAGGTCCGGCAGTCGCAGAGTCGACAAGTCGTCCCGGGTCAGTGTCCCCGGGTACACCGACAGCCGCAGATCCCGGTACGCACAGCTCTTCTCGTACAGGGTCCGCAGAAACCGCCCGTTGCCCAGCTCGTCGATCCACCCCTGGTCGACCACGTGTCCGGCGATCGAGCGCAGCTCGTCCAGCGCCTCCTCGTCCCACACGTCGCCGTTCTCGGCGGCCAGCACCTCGCCGATGGAGGTGAGTTCGAGCGGACGGTACGAGGGGAAGTCGACGCGGGTCGTGAAGCGGGACGACAGCCCCGGGTTGGCGGCCAGCAGCCGGTCCATGCCCTCCGGATAGCCGGCCAGGATCACCACCAGGTGGTCCCGGTTGTCCTCGGCCCGCTTCAGCAGCACCTGCAGGGCCTCGTCGCCGTACGCGTCGCCCTTGCCGTACCCGGAGTTGGAGAGTGAGTACGCCTCGTCGACGAAGAGGACGCCGCCGATCGCGGAGTCGATCAGCTCGTTGGCCTTCACCGCGGTCTGGCCGAGATACTCGCCGACCAGGTCGGCCCGCTGCGCCTCCACCAGATGGTCGCCGCCGAGCAGACCCAGCGCGTAGAAGACCCGGCCCAGGATCCGCGCCACCGTCGTCTTGCCGGTGCCGGAGGGGCCCGAGAAGACGAAGTGCCGCTTCGGCGGCTGTACCGGCAGTCCCTGTCCCGCCCGCAGCCGTGCCATGTTCAACTGGGCGGAGAGCGCCTTCACCTGCCGCTTCACCGGTTCCAGGCCCACCATGCACTCCAGCTGGGCCAGCGCCTCATCGAGGAGGGCCGGGTCCGTCGGACCGGTCGGCAGCGGCTGAACCGGGAGGGCGGCCTTCTCGCGCACCGGGTCGGTCGCGGACGGCACCGGGCCGCCGGGCGGCGGGAGTTCGGGCTCCGAGAGCTTCAGGTCTCGGCCCTCGCCGCCGAACAGGGGATCGATGCCGTCCGGGCTCTCCAGCAGCTCCTGCCCGATCCCGGTGAGCGTGATCCCCGCGAGGTCGACCGCCTCGTCGTACCCGTCGCCCTCGGAGATCGCGGCGAGCCGGGCCGAGGTGTCCATGAAGGCGGCGTCCACGCGGTGCACGGCCCGGTAAAGGGGGAGGGCCGCCGCCGAGCGGCCCGTGCCCTCGTGGGCCCGCGCCAGCCAGTACCGCAGCTCCTTGCGCTGCGGCTGCTCGCTGCGACAGCGCATCAGCGCCGCCGACAGCAGCGGCTCCGCCTGCCCGTACATCTCCAGGCGCACCCGGGCCATCCCGCCGAACAGGCCCGCCTCGATGCCCAGCATCGCGTCGTTGATCAACGGGTCGGTGTGCCGGACCAGTTGCTCCCAGTCCTTGACGAGGTAGGCGCGGCAGGCGTGCAGGAAACGGACCTGTGGGTCGGTGTCCACCGGTGGCAGACCCGCCAACGCCCGGTCCAGCTCCGGCACATGGCGGCCGTCCAGCCAGTGCGAGGCGTGCGCGAGGAGCAGATCGCGCGGGCTCTCGAGGACGGGCTGCACCCACCAGCCCAGCCAGTACCAGGAGTTGAGGGTCCGGCGATGGCGTGAGCGCTGCTCCCCGAAGCGCTCCCGGTGCCGGAACATCCGCAGCAGCGCGGTCGTCGTGTCGACGCGCAGCGCATGCAGTCCGAGCCAGCCGTCGGCCATCCCGGGATCCATCCGCACCGCGGTGCGGAACTCCTCCTCCGCCTGCGGATAGGCGCCCATCGTGTAGGCGTCCACACCTCGCAGCCAGGCGAGGTCGGCCGGGGCCTCGGGGCCCTGCGTGCCGAAGTCCATCACGTCCCCCACGAACCGTGCCCCCGATTGCCTCTCCCGACAGGCCGGTGCCCGTCGGCAGCTTGGTCGAACCGCTGTGCCGCGGACGGGAGTTGCAACGGTGCGCAGAGCAGCCGTCCGAGTCGCACCGAGGGCATCGTACCTGCGCCGCACGTGCCCGCAGCAGGGTGCCGCACAGGCCGTTTTACGAGGTGGGAGCAGATGGGGCGCACGCGGCGCGGTCACCGAGGGTGAACACATCGAGCCGCGGGGCGGCCGAAAAACGGGCCGAGGGCAGAACGAAGCCCCCGATCACGGGGGAACAACCGGGGGCTTCGCGACTGCGGGCGGCTCACAAAGGGCCGCGCATTGAGAACGTAAGTCCTGTACGGCCCACCGGTCAAGCCGAGTTGAGGCACTCGGACAACTTGCACGGCAGGGGCCTTCACAAGTTCAGCACATAGCGGATGGCCCGTCACGGTGAGTGAGATCCTGGTCTGATCCAACGGTCCCGGCAGGCCCCGGGAGCACCTCGTACCCCTCGCCGCACTGGCGTACCAGCAGGTCGGCGAACGGACGCGAGGGGTCCGCGGCGAAGTGCCGCCGTTCCGCGCCGACCCACTCGGCCCAGAACTCGCTCTGCTCCGCCCCGTCCCGCGACCTGCCGCGCGCCCAGGCGTCCTCGCCCGGGAGTTCCATCCACAGCAGCCGCGCCAGGAACGGCCGTACCGCCCGCCGCCCGGCCCCGACCCCCTCCACCAGCACCACGGGCGCGGCCCGCAGCGTCCGGGGCGGCCCGAAGCGCCGGGAAGTCCAGTCGTAGGGGGCGTAGGAGGCGCTCTCGCCCCGCCGTAGTGGCTCGATCACCTGGTCGGCCAGGCGACCCGTCCACTCGAACAGCTCGTCGTGGGTGGCGATGTCGTCCAGGTGCAGCACGGGCGCCCCGCCGAGAGCGGCGGCCAGCCGTCCGGTGAACGTGGTCTTCCCGGAGCCCGCGTGGCCGTCGACGGCGATCAGCCGGACCGGGCCGCAGGAGGGCGGCAGTCCGCGCAGGGTGCGGGCGAGATCGTCGATGGCGGGTTCCTGGGAGCGATGGGATTCGGACATATTGCCGGGGATCATTCTAGGGACCGGCCGAGGCCCGCCACCCCTCGCACCCCGGGTCGCACCAATGGTCGAGACCAATATTCCTATGCGCGGCACGGCCCGAAGTGCTGGCAGGAGCAGGTCATCGGCGGTCATAGTGGGCGCACATCCGTGCACTGTCCCGCCCGTCTATGCCACCTGGGGGTCACCCGCCCATGAGCAGAGCCGAAGAGCAGCCGTCCCGCAGAACCGTCCTCGCCGCGGCGGTCGCCGCCGCCGTCGCGGGCAGCGCCGGTCCGGCTGCCGCCGACACTCCTGCCGCGACCGGCCACGAGTCCGAGGCCGACTCCGCCCGCGTCGTCGACAACCGTGCCTGGACCTCGTACGCGGACTGGTGCGCCGGCGGCACGGCCAAGGGGGCCCGGGCCGTGGACGGCGCGCGGCCCGGGGTCGCGATCGGCGCTCCGGCCGGCACGGTCGACTACGCCGATCCGCACACCGGTACGACAGCGGCCTGGGAGTACGCGAGCTGGACGTCCCTCGTGCACCGGCTCACCGTGCCGGCCACCGAGGTCATCGCGTCCTGGAACGCGCGTACCCCGGCCGGCACCTGGATCCAGGTAGAACTGGCCGGGACGTACTCCGACGGCACCGCCACCCCCTGGTACGTGATGGGCCGTTGGGCCTCCGGCGACCAGGACATCAAGCGGACCTCCGTAGACGACCAGACCGACGACAAGAGCACGGTCTGGACCGACACCTTCGCCATCGACGATCCGGCCACGGGCCTGCGGCTGGTCTCGTACCGGCTGCGGCTCACTCTGTACCGCAAGCCCGGCACCACCGTCACACCCACGGTCTGGCGGCTGGGCGCGATGGGGTCCGACGTCCCGGACCGCTTCACGGTCCCCGCCTCGGCGCCCGGCCCGGCCCGGGAACTGATCGTCCCGCGCTACTCGCAGGAGATCCACAGCGGCCAGTACCCCGAGTACGACAACGGCGGCGAGGCCTGGTGCAGCCCCACCTCCTCGCAGATGATCATCGAGTACTGGGGCCGGAAACCCACGGCGGCACAACTGGCCTGGGTCGACCCGGCCTACGCCGACCCGCAGGTGTGCCACGCGGCCCGGTTCACGTACGACTTCCAGTACGGCGGCTGCGGCAACTGGCCCTTCAACGCGGCCTACGCGGCGACCTACAAGGACCTCCAGGGCGTGGTCACCCGGCTCGGCTCGCTCACCGACCTGCAGACGCTGATCGCGGCCGGTATCCCGGCCATAACGTCCCAGTCGTTCCTCAAGGCCGAGCTGACGGGGGCGGGTTACGGCACCCCCGGCCATCTGATGACCGTCATCGGCTTCACCGCCGACGGCGACGTGATCGCCAACGACCCGTTCTCGGCGACCGACCAGGCGGTGCGCCGGGTCTACGCCCGGCGCGAGTTCGAGAACATCTGGCTGCGGACCAAGCGGTACAACGCCACCGGCAAGGTCGTGTCCGGCACCGGCGGCGTCTGCTACCTGTACTTCCCGGCGAGGCCGACCGCCGCCCAGCTCGCCGCGCTCGCGGCGGTGGGCGTGCGCTGAGCCGGGAAGAGGGTGTGACGGCGTGCGGCGGCCCCCGGGAGACCGGGGGCTGTCCGTTTTCCGACCGGATGTGACCAACGTCTCCGGCGTGAAAGCCCCGATGAATGGCAAGGTGGAGACAACGATGGGGGGAGTCCATCGCACACCGACCTCAGCGAGATGCCATGACCGCGACCACTGCCGCAGCCCCCGCCCGCACCCGTACCGGCGGTCCCCGAGAAGACGGTCCGAAGATCTTCGAGCACGTCATGGGCTGGACGTTCGTGGTCGTGCTCGCCATGTTCGTCGCCCAGCTCGGCCTGATCTGACCGGCGCGATCCGCCGCACACGAGGCGCTCGCTCCGTCGATCGGAGTCGAACGTGCAGGTGGCTCGGGTCTGCCATACTTCGGATGTCCCGCCCGCAGTCGGAGACCAGGGCCCCGAATTGAACAGTAGTCGTCAGTCCGCCGCCGAGCGTCCGAGGGCCCGCGGCACAGACCGCTCCCAAGCGCGTCGCGCCGAACTCATCACCATCGGACGGAAGCTGTTCGCCGACAGGTCGTACGACGCGCTGTCGATGGACGACATCGCCCGTCAGGCGCAGGTCGCCAAGGGACTGATCTACTACTACTTCCAGTCCAAGCGCGGCTACTACCTCGCCATCGTCGAGGACTCGGTCGCCGACCTGGTCACCTTCGCGTCCAGCGGCCTCGATCACGCCCCAGTGGACCGCGTGCACCGCACGATCGACTGCTACCTGCGATTCGCCGAGCACAACCAGGCCGCCTACCGCACGATCGTCAGCGGCGGCGTCGGCTTCGACGCCGAGGTGCACGCCATCCGGGACGGGGTGCGCGAGGCGATCGTCGCGACCATCGCCGAAGGCGCGTACGGCAGACAGGACATCGCACCGCTGGCCCGCATGGGCCTGTTCGGCTGGGTGTGCAGCGTGGAGGGCGCCACCCTCGACTGGATCGACCGGCCGGAACTCTCCCGCGACATCATGCGCGAACTCCTCGTGAAGATGCTGGGCGGCGCCATGCGCGCCATCGAGGAACTCGACCCGACGTACGTGACACCGGAGCCGGCCCGCCGGGACAACTGACGGCGGTCGGGGCGAAGGCTCGTGGCCCTCACCCCGACCGCCTTCCGGGTGCGCCTTACTTGATCGCCCTGATCAGCTCACCGTTCGAGGTGTCGCCGCTCAGCTCCCAGAAGAACGTGCCGCCCAGGCCCTGCTGGTTCTTGTACGCCATCTTCGTGCCGATGGTCGCCGGGGTGTCGTAACTCCACCAGTCGCTCCCGCACTTGGCGTACGCCGTCCCGCCGACGGTACCGGTCGCGGGGCACTTGGCCTTCAGCACCTTGTAGTCCTCGAAGCCCGCCTCGTACGTACCCGCGGCCGGGCCGGTCGCCGTGCCGCCGGGCGCCGACTGCGTGACGCCGGTCCAGCCACGCCCGTAGAAGCCGATACCCAGCAACAGCTTGGAGGCCGGCACACCGAGGCTCCTGAGCTTCGCGATGGTCGCCGAGGTGTGGTAGCCGGCCTGGGGGATGCCCGGGTACGAGTTCAGCGCCGAGTGCGGTGCCGTCGGCCCGGTCGCCGCCCAGGCGCCGAAGTAGTCGTACGTCATCGGGTTGTACCAGTCGACGTACCTGGCCGCGCCCCCGTAGTCCGCCGCGTCGATCTTGCCGCCGGCGGTGGCGTCGGCGGTGATCGCCGCCGTGACCAGGTTGCCGGAGCCGAACTTCGCCCGCAGCGCCGCCATCACGTTCTTGAAGGCCGCCCTGCCGCTGGTGTCACAGGTGTTGCCGCAGGCGTTGGGGTACTCCCAGTCGATGTCGATACCGTCGAACACATCGGCCCACCGGGAGTTCTCCACCAGGTCGTAGCAGGACTTGGCGAACGCGGCCGGGTTCTGCGCGGCCTCGCCGAATCCGCTCGACCAGGTCCAACCACCGAACGACCAGAGGACCTTGAGCTTCGGGTGCTTCTTCTTCAGCTCGCGCAGCTGGTTGAAGTTGCCCCGCAGCGGCTGGCTCGCGGTGTCGGCGACCCCGTCCACCGACTCGGCGGCCGTGTACGCGCGGCCGGTCGCCGCATCGGCGTCGCCCATCGCGCACTTGCCGCCGGTGACGTTGCCGAAGGCGTAGTTGATGTGGGTCAGCCGGGCGGCCGAACCGGAGGTCTCGATGTTCTTGACGTAGTACTTGCGGTCGTAAGTGCCCCATTCGGTGAAGTAACCGACGATCTTGGAGCCGGCGGCCTTCGGGACGGGCTTCACGGCGGCCTTCGAGGCTGTCTGGGCGGCGGTCGCGGTGCCCGCGCCGGCCAGCAACCCGGCGCCGAGAACGGCACAACAGGCGGCGGACACAAGCGTCTTGAAGCGGACGCGGGGGAGATGCGGTCGGTGCATGGAGCTGTCTCCTCGGAAGGGAGGGGAGCACGGGGGAGGTGGTGCCGGGAACTGCGGGCACAGTAAGTGGACTAGACCAGTGCGGTCAATGGTTCGGACCAATTCCGGGTCGAGGTCCGTGTGCCGGGATGTGATCGAATAAACGCTCGTTAACCGGTGACGCCGTGCCGCCGATCGGGCATACTCGCAGCTCCACAGCCGTACGCCGACCACTTCCGCGACCCGGAAGGGCCAGCATCGGCCGTGACCAGTGAGACCGGCGGACGCCCCCCAACTCGGCGCGCGTGTGCCGTAGCGCCCGACAGGGAGGAGAGCGTCGACATGCCCGACCACGCCCCGCAGCCGGTGGACCGTCAACTGCCCACGGACGAGGCCCGGGACCTGATCTCGCTCGTCCGTGACATCACCGGGCGCGAGATCGTCCCGAAGGCCGCCGAGGAGGAGGAAGCCGGCCGCTTCCCGCGCGAAGTCTTCGCCCTGCTCTCGGAGTCGGGGCTGCTCGGCCTTCCGTACGCCTCCGAACACGGCGGCGGCGACCAGCCCTACGAGGTCTATCTCCAGGTCGTCGAAGAGCTCGCTGCGGCCCGCCTCACCGTCGGGCTCGGCGTCAGCGTGCACACGTTGTCCTGCCACGCACTCGCGAACTACGGCACCAAGGAACAACAGGCCGAGCACCTGCCCGCGATGCTCGGCGGCGGCCTCCTCGGCGCGTACTGCCTCTCCGAGCCCGCGTCCGGCTCCGACGCCGCCTCCCTGAGCACGAAGGCGGTCCGGGAGGGCGGGGACTGGGTTCTCACCGGTACCAAGGCCTGGATCACCCACGGCGGCGTCGCAGACTTCTACACGGTCATGGCACGCACCGGCGAGGAGGGCCCGCGGGGAATCACCGCGTTCCTGGCCCCCGCCGACGCGGAGGGGCTGAGCGCCGCGGCGCCGGAACGGAAGATGGGCCTCAAGGGCTCGCCCACCGCGCAGATCAACTTCGACGGGGTCCGGCTCGACGGAAGCCGGCGCGTCGGCGAGGAGGGACAGGGTTTCGCGATCGCCCTGGCCGCGCTCGACTCCGGGCGCCTCGGCATCGCGGCCTGCGCGATCGGCCTGGCCCAGGCGGCACTTGACGAGGCGGTGGCCTACGCGACCGGGCGCCGGCAGTTCGGGCGGCCGATCTCCGACTTCCAGGGGCTGCGCTTCATGCTCGCCGACATGGCCACCCAGATCGAGGCGGGCCGGGCGCTGTACCTCGCGGCGGCACGGCTGCGTGACACCGGGCGGCCCTTCGCCAAGCAGGCCGCGATGGCCAAGCTCCTGTGCACCGACGCCGCGATGAAGGTCACGACGGACGCCGTCCAGGTGCTCGGCGGCTACGGCTACACCGCGGACTTCCCGGTCGAGCGCTACATGCGCGAGGCCAAGGTCCTGCAGATCGTCGAGGGCACCAACCAGATCCAGCGGATGGTCATCGCCCGTCATGTGGCGGGCCCGGAGACGCGCTGAACGGGTCGATCACGATCCCGAGCCCGACCGGCGGCGCCGCGAGCCGGACCCACTCCGGGTCGTAGCGCCCCGGCAGGGTGCGGCCACCGTCGGCCCAAGTGCGCAGCAGGACACGGTAGATGGGCGGGTCGGGCGGGGTCGGTGGGTTCGGTCGGCCCTGGTTCGGCCGACTCTGGTTCAGCGAGCTCTGCGGAACCGATTCTCCGGCGCCGGAGTCGTAGAACTGGCGCAAACGTCCCGGCGCCGCGTACCTGGGGGTCGTCATGCCAGGGCAACGCGGTGACGGTCGTTCAGGTCACCGCGCCCCGGATTCGGCTCTGCGTTCGCGACGGCACACGCCCGTACCCGACCCGTGCCACGGCGGCCTGCGAGCCATGGTGCTCGGACGGTCAGGAGAGTTCGGGCGGATGCGAGCGGATGCGCTCAGGCGGCGTGACGCCGCAGCTCGGTGACCCGCATCGGGCGTGAGCCCGGGCCGCCGACGTGCGAGAAGGGCTGGGTCCGCCAGTCGAGCCCCTGAGGGAGCGTCAACAGCAGGGCGGTGTGCTGCTCCTGGGGCTCCGCGGACTCGTCCGCGGACCGGGCTTCGGCCGCCGCGCGGCCCGTACCGGCGCAGACCGTGAGCCCGAACGGGTTCCACGGTGACGCGCACAGCGCGTGCTCCGGCAGGATCTCCTCGTCGGCGAGCAGCGCGATGGGCTGCGTGCAGTCCGGGCAGATCACCCGGAACATCTCGAAGGTGTCGTAGTCGTCGAGTTCCTCGCCGTCCAGTGCGTCGGATGCGTCGCGTTCGACGTAGTCCGGCTCGGGCTCGACGACCAACTGGGGCCTCTTGGGCGCGGTGCGACCAGGGCGCTTAAGACTCTGCATGGGTTACTCCCCCTCGGGCTGGGCCGTCCAGGCAACTGCGGCCTCGGCCACAGCAAGCACTTCCCGCCCGGTCTCGGCGGTAATCACGAGACCATCACGGAGCACGTTCGAGGGCTGTGGCGTTCGTCACATGCCGTCCGCAGGTGCCCGTGGCGATGCTTTTGTCCCTCATCCGGCTCACAGGGCACCGGTGTCACATCACGAACAGGGCATGACCAGCACCGCTCAGGTATCGGAGGAGATCAACCGCACTGTAGGTTCTGCGCCATGGAGGAGCTGGACCGACAGATCGTGCAGCTGCTCGTCAAGGACGGGCGGATGAGTTACACCGACCTGGGCAAGGCCACGGGCCTGTCCACGTCTGCCGTGCACCAGCGAGTGCGCCGGCTGGAACAGCGAGGCGTCATCCGCGGCTATGCCGCGGTCGTCGACCCGGAGGCGGTGGGGCTGCCGTTGACGGCCTTCATCTCGGTGAAACCCTTCGACCCCAGCGCCCCGGACGACATCGCGGAACGCCTCCGGGACGTCCCGGAGCTCGAGGCGTGCCACAGCGTGGCGGGCGAGGAGAACTACATCCTGAAGGTCCGCGTCGCCACTCCCCACGAGCTGGAGGAGCTGCTGGCCAGGGTGCGCACCCTCGCGGGCGTCTCGACCCGTACGACGGTGGTCCTGTCCACGCCGTACGAGGCCCGCCCGCCGAAGATCTGATCAGCGGGCACAGCCGACAGCTCCCGACCCCCGGTGCACACGCCCCAGGTGCGGGTCCGCCGGGCGCTCACGAGAAACTGTTCCCCATGAGTGAACGCCCGGTACCCCCCGACACCGTCCTCCTGCGAGGCGGCGAAGTCCACAGCCCCGCCGACCCCTTCGCGACCGCGATGCTCGTCGAGCGCGGCCATATCGCCTGGGTCGGCTCGGAGGGCGCCGCAGACGCCGTCGCGGGCGCGGCGGACGAGGTGATCGACCTCGACGGCGCCCTCGTCACCCCGGCGTTCACCGACGCACATGTGCACACCACCGCCACCGGGCTCGCGCTCACCGGCCTCGACCTGTCCGACGCCCCCTCGCTGGACGCGGCCCTCACCCTCGTACGCGCGTTCGCCGCCGCCCGTCCCGCCGACCGGGTGCTCCTGGGTCACGGCTGGGACGCCGCCCGCTGGCCCGGCGGCCGCCCGCCGACGCGCGCCGAACTGGACGAGGCCACCGGGGGACGACCGCTGTACCTCAGCCGCATCGACGTCCACTCGGCGGTCGTGACGACCGCACTGCTCGACCTGGTACGGGGCGACACCGGCCGCTCCGACGCCCCGCTGACCGGCGACGCCCACCACGCCGTCCGGGCCGCGGCCCTGGGTGCGGTCACCCCGGCACAGCGCACCGAGGCGCAGCGGGCCGCCCTCGCGCGCGCCGCCTCGCTCGGCATCGGCTCCGTACACGAGTGCGCGGGGCCGGAGATCTCCTCGGAGGACGACTTCACCGGGCTGCTCCGCCTCGCCGCGGAGGAACCGGGCCCCCGTGTGGTCGGCTACTGGGCCCAGCAGGGCGAGGAGGGGGTCGAGAGGGCCCGCGCACTGGGCGCGCTCGGCGCCGCCGGTGACCTGTTCGTCGACGGCGCCCTCGGCTCGCACACCGCCTGTCTGCACGAGCCGTACAGCGACGAGGCGGGTCGCACGGGCACCGCCTACCTGGACACCGCGGCCGTCGCCGCCCATGTCGTCGCCTGCAGCGAGGCAGGCCTTCAGGCGGGCTTCCACGCCATCGGGGACGCCGCTGTGACCTCCGTGGTCGAGGGCGTGCGCGCCGCCGCCGAGAAGGTCGGCCTGGCCCGTGTCCGCGCCGCCCGGCACCGCGTCGAACACGCCGAGATGCTCACCCCCGAGACCATCGCCGCCTTCGCCGAACTGGGCCTCACCGCGTCCGTGCAGCCCGCCTTCGACGCACTGTGGGGCGGCGAGGACGGCATGTACGCCCAGCGCCTGGGCGCGGCCCGCGCGCGTACCCTGAACCCCTTCGCGGCCCTCCTGAAGGCCGGTGTCCCGCTCGCCCTCGGCTCGGACAGCCCGGTCACCCCGCTCGACCCCTGGGGCACGGTCCGCGCCGCCGCCTTCCACCGCACCCCGGAGCACCGCATCTCGGTCCGCGCGGCCTTCACGGCCCACACCCGCGGCGGCTGGCGTGCCGTCGGGCGCGACGACGCCGGCGTCCTGGTGCCGGGCGCGCCCGCGGACTACGCCGTCTGGCGCGCCGAAGCCCTGGTGGTCCAGGCCCCCGACGACCGGGTCGCCCGCTGGTCCACCGACCCCCGCTCCGGCACCCCGGGCCTGCCCGATCTCACCCCGGGCACCGACCTCCCCGTCTGCCTGCGCACAGTGGTGGGCGGCCGGACCGTGTTCGTACGGCCGGGCGAGTGATCTACTGGGGTGGCGCGGGACGGACGGGTGGCCGACACGCCGTCGCGCGACCTGCGTATCCACGGTCCTGACCAGGCAGTTGTCGAAATAACCGCAGTTCAGGCAACTGTTGACAGCCGACGGCGGATGGCCGGTAGGTTCTGCCGGGTCCACCACCGGACGCCCGACCGGGGAACCTCCGAGCAGTCGCCGCAGCGCCGCTGGGTCAGGGATGGTGTGCCGCACCGGCGCACCACCACTGGCAGCCAGGCTCAGCGCCCGCGCCGCGGCGGCGGAACGTTCCACCCGGTCGGCAAGGTGTGACCCGGGTGGGGCCCGGACGTCCAGTAGACAACGGCTTTCGGTCGACCCGCAGCCAGCGGGTCCCAGGTCGGCCCGAAGGGCGCCGGGCCCCGATCCGCAGTGCGCACAGGTGACGAAGCGGACTCGCTTACCCGGCTCTTGCCGAATAGACACCCCCGTAGGCATGTGCTGACACGTCGGCGCAGGCCATGCCGACTATGGTGGACCTCTGCGTACGGACTCGAAGGGGCAGTAGTGAACGACGGCGACGGGACTCTCGCGGCAGAGGCCCAGGAGCGGCGGTTCGGCCCGCTCGGCACGGCTTTGGTGATCATTCCGACCTACAACGAGGCGGAGAACATCAAGAAGATCGTCGGCCGGGTGCGCGAGGCTGTCCCCGACGCGCACGTTCTGGTGGCGGACGACAACAGCCCCGACGGCACCGGCAAGCTCGCCGACGAACTGGCCGCCGGGGACGACCAGGTCCAGGTGCTGCACCGCAAGGGCAAGGAAGGCCTCGGCGCCGCATACCTCGCCGGCTTCCAGTGGGGCATGGACAACGGCTACGGCGTCCTGATCGAGATGGACGCCGACGGCTCCCACCAGCCCGAGGAACTGCCCCGCCTGCTGACCGCCCTCAAAGGTGCCGACCTGGTCCTCGGCTCCCGCTGGGTGCCCGGCGGCCGGGTGGTCAACTGGCCCAAGTCCCGCGAGTTCATCTCCCGCGGTGGCAGTCTCTACTCCCGGGTCCTGCTCGACGTACCCATCCGGGATGTCACCGGCGGCTACCGCGCCTTCCGCCGCGAGACCCTCGAAGGCCTCGGCCTCGACGAGGTGGCCTCGCAGGGCTACTGCTTCCAGGTCGACCTGGCCCGGCGCGCGATCAGGGCCGGCTACCACGTGGTCGAGGTGCCCATCACCTTCGTCGAGCGCGAGTACGGCGACTCCAAGATGAGCCGCGACATCCTGGTCGAGGCCCTGTGGCGGGTCACGACCTGGGGCGTGGGGGAGCGAGTGAACCGGGTCCGGGGCAGGACCTGGAAGTCGTAGCGGTCCTTCGCGGTTGCGCTCGTACGACCTCACAGGCTCTGTTGATCATCCTCTTATCCTGTGCTGAGCCCGGCCCAGGCACACTGGACGTATGACGACTGGCGCACCGACCCCCACGTACCCTGCCCAGCCGCGGCGTTCCCGGCTGCGCACGTTCCTGCCGCTGGGCGTCGCCGCCTGGCTGGTGCTGGAGATCTGGCTGCTGACCGTGGTCGCCGGCGCGGCGAGCGGTTTCACGGTCTTCCTGCTCCTGGTCGCCGGTTTCGTGTTCGGCTCCGTGGTCATCAAGCGGGCGGGCCGCCGGGCCTTCAGGAACCTCACAGAGACTCTGCAACAGCAGCAGGGCGGCACGCCGTCGGCGAGCACGACCCGCCCCGGCGGCAGCGAGGGCAACGGCCTGCTGATGCTCGGCGGTCTGCTGCTCATGCTGCCCGGCCTGATCTCCGACGCGTTGGGTCTGCTGTTGCTGATCCCCCCGCTCCAGAAGGCGATCAGCCGCTACGCGGAACGCACCTTCGAGCGCAAGCTGAGGGAAGCGACCCCGGGCACCCTGGGCGACGCCTTCCAGCAGGCGAGGATGCACCGCCCGGACGGCAAGGTGGTCCAGGGTGAGGTCATCCACGGCGAGGTCGTCCGGGAGGACGGGACGGATGGCACCGTGGGAGACCGGCGCCCGCCGCTGACCGGCTGACGTCTGGCGGCGC
>NZ_AEJB01000077.1 GCF_000331005.1 Streptomyces turgidiscabies Car8 | reverse complement strand
TCACCCGTTCACCGATCAGGGCTCACCGATCAGCCCCGCGAGCGATCAGCCCTGCTGCTGAGGCCGCCGCTGCGACCACCACATGCCCGCCGCCCCGGCGGACAGCAGCGCCGCGCCGACCGCGCCGAGCGGGAGCAGGTCGCGTGCCGGGCCGGTCCTCGGCAGTTCGTCGCCGCCGGGCGCCACCGGCTTGTTGTCGGTGCCGAGCAGCAACGGCGTGGCCGGCGCGTTCGGCGACGGGTTGGTCGTACCGAACGGGACCGGGCCCTGCTGCCAGAACGTCTTCGACCCGTCGGCGGTCTGGACGGGCAGACAGATCTTGCCGGTCTTGCCCAGGTCGAACGTCGCGTCGACGTCGTACGACGTCGACTTGCCGGCCGCGAGATTTCCGACGGCGCAGCTGAAACCGCTGTTCGATCCCTCCGGCAGATCTCCTTCGGCGATTTCCGAGCAGCCCTGAACGTTCTTGACCGTCAGGCCGTCGAATCCCACGACCAAAAGCCTGATGTCACCGCT
Organism: Streptomyces turgidiscabies Car8; assembly: GCF_000331005.1. Taxonomy (GTDB): domain Bacteria; phylum Actinomycetota; class Actinomycetes; order Streptomycetales; family Streptomycetaceae; genus Streptomyces; species Streptomyces turgidiscabies. The sequence goes on along the minus strand of NZ_AEJB01000077.1, from coordinate 2,379 downwards.
GTCCTTGCTCCCCTCGTTCTTTACGGTGGCGGTGAGTGCCGTTTTCTTCGAACTGTTGTCGACCGAAATACTTTCGGGCAACTGTGTGGTCAACTTGACGCCCGTCGGCGCCGCGTCGACGGCCTTTCCCCCCTTGTTGCTTCCGGGCCCCTGGTCATCCGCGCTGGCGGTGAAGGAAAGGATCATCACGGCCGAGAAAGATGCCGTGAGCAGCGATCCCGCGATGACCGTCGTGCGACCAGAACTCATGTTCGTCCCCCTTGGATCCCCCTGGACCGCGCCTGAATTCGCGGTCCCTGAAGAGGTACCACAAGATTTCTCGCCACTATGCTGGTACGGCACGAAGTGTGACCATTGTGGTTCTGGTGGGGCGTGCGTTGAGGGGGTGCAGGGGATTGTCGGGGAATATGGGCGGCGGGGTTCCGGGGCTGTTGGTGACAGGCCGATATCGGCTGGTCGAAAGTATCGGTCAGGGGGGAATGGGGCGGGTGTGGCGGGCCGTCGACGAAATGCTCGACAGGCCGGTGGCGGTCAAGGAAATGCGCATCGACGGACTCGACGCGGAGGACACCCGTACCCGTCGCGAACGCACGCTCCGCGAGGCCAGGGCGACGGCCCGGATCGACCACCCGAACGTCGTGCGGGTGTACGACGTCGTGGACGAGGGTGAGCGGCTGTGGATCGTCATGGAACTGGTCGACGGCCGCTCCCTCGAACAACTTCTCGTCGCGGATGGCCCGTTGGGCCCGCGTGACACAGCCCGCCTCGGCCTCAGCCTGGTCTCGGCACTGCGCCAGGTGCATGCCGGGGGCGTACTGCACCGCGACATCAAACCGGGCAACGTCCTCGTGGAACGACGCGAGGGGCGGGTCGTCCTCACCGACTTCGGTATCGCCGCCATCCAGGACGCGAAGGCCCTCACGATGGTCGGGATGCTCGTGGGATCCCCCGACTACATGGCGCCGGAGCGGGTGTCGGGCCAGCACCAGGGCCCGCCCTCCGACGTGTGGTCCCTCGGCGCGACACTCTGCGCGGCGCTCGGAGGCCGCTCCCCGTTCTCCCGCGAAATCACCCTGGCGACCCTGCACGCGGTCCTGTACGAGGACCCCGAACTCCCCGCCACCGCAGGCCCGTTGCACGACGCCCTGGCCGCCCTCCTGGAGAAGGAACCGTCGGCCAGGCCCACCTTGGAAGACGTGGAGCGAGCACTGAGGCCGGTGGCGTTCCCGGAGCCGCATCCCTCCGAGGAGCCGGCGCCCCCAACTCCCGTACGGGCGAACGCGGACGCGCCGACCCCCGCGTACCTGGACGCATCCTTGGTACGGGCCGTACGGCAGCAGCGGGAACAGTCACCGGAGGAACCTGCACCTGGTCCTGGACCTGCACCTGAACCGGAGCGGGAGCGGGAACGGGAGCGGCGGGACCCCGAGCCCCAGTCGCCGAGGGACGCGATACCCGCCGCACGGACGACCGTCACCCCCGCCCTGGGAACCGCGCCCCCCGAGGTGTCCAACGCCTCTACCGAAGTCCCCTCCGAGATACGGTCCGAGGCCGGTTCGGCGATCCCCACACGCACCGCCGGGGTCTCACTGATCCGAGCACAGACGCACACGCGGACGGTGGCCCAGGCACAGGCACGGTCGCAGGCCCAGGCGTTGACCGAGAAGCGACCGGCGGAACAACTCCCGAAGCACTCGCAGCAGGCGGCTGCCCTGCCGACGGCCCCGCACCAGGGTCACGGTCGCCGCCGTCCGGGCATGCTGGCCGCGGGGCTGGTCACCGTGGGGGCGGTGGTGGGGCTGGTCCTGGCAGTGACGGCGGACTCACCCGACGACAAGAACACGGCCACTCCCGGGTCATCGCGTGACACCTCGGCAAGTGCCGTCCCCTCGGCCTCGGCCTCGCGGCCCGCCACCCCCACGGAGACCTTCCCCGAGACCTCCCCCGAACCCACCGTCGAGGGCACCTCCCGCCCGCGCAGCCTGCCGCCCGGGGCGCACGAGGAGGCGGGCGGATACGCGTGGGCGACGCCCAGGGGCTGGCGCCGGGACGTGAAGACGGGCGCCGAGGTGCACTACACATCCCCCGACGGCCGGCAGGAACTGCTGGCCAAGTCCTCCCTCGCGCGGGGCGAGTTGCTGCAGACCTGGGAGCAGTCGGAACGCAACGCCCGCCAGGGCCAGGACTACACGAAGATCAGCCTCGGGGAGACGACGTACCAGGATCACCCGGCCGTCGTCTGGGAGTACACCTTCACCCTGGACGGAACCCCCTGGCACGCCAGGCTGCTCGGCTTCGACGTGGAGGGGAAGTCGTACCAGATCAGCACCTGGTACCACCCGGAGATCGAGGAGCAGGCGGTACAGACGTACGAACGGG
>NZ_AEJB01000076.1 GCF_000331005.1 Streptomyces turgidiscabies Car8 | reverse complement strand
CCCACAGGAGGGTCATGTCATGACCGAGAGACGTTGTGCGCTGGTGACCGGCGGGTCGCGGGGCATCGGGCGCGCGGTCGCGGTGCGGCTCGCGGAGGCGGGTTACGACATCGGGTTCTGCTCCCGTTCCGCCGACGAGGCGGCCCTGGAGACCACCCGGCTCGTCGCGGAGACCGGCGCGGCCGTCCACCACGTCGTCTGTGACGTCACGGACGGCGAGGCGGTCCGCGGGTTCGTCGACGAGACCGAGGAGAAGCTCGGCCTGCCGCCGTACGCGGTGGTCAACTCCGCCGGAATCCTCCGGGACCGCCCCATGGCACTGATGTCGGAGGGCGACTGGCACTCGGTCGTCGGCACCAGCCTCGACGGTGCCTTCCATCTGTCCCGCGCCGTACTGCGCGGCATGATCACCCGCAGGGCCGGCGCGGTAGTGAACGTGTCCTCCGTGATCGGTGTGTTCGGCAACCCCGGCCAGACCAACTACGCCACGGCCAAGGCGGGCCTCAACGGTCTCACCCGTGCCCTCGCCAAGGAGGTCGCCCCCTACGGGGTGCGGGTCAACGCCGTGGCGCCCGGGTTCATCGACACCGACATGCTCGGCGGCATGACCGACAAAGCCCGCGCCGCCGCCCTCGGCAAGGTCGCCATGGGCCGCTTCGGCACCCCTGAGTCCGTCGCCGAACTCGTCGCGTTCCTGCTCTCCGACGCCGCCGACTACGTCACCGGCCAGGTGGTGCGGATCGACGGCGGGATCTCCCTGTGAGCGCGCCGGGATGACGACCTCACAGAACGGGACCACCGACGTCTCCGTCCCGCCTCCGCATCCGGACGCCGCCACCCGGCCCGTCCGCGCCCTGTTCCGCGAACGCTGGTTCAGCACCCTGTTCATGACCGACATGTGGGAGCGCTTCAGCTTCTACGGCATGCAGGCGCTGCTCTTCCTCTACGCCACCGCGCCGACCGGCGAGGGCGGGCTCGGGCTGGCCGACGGCACCGCCGGCGCGCTCTTCGGGCTCTACATCTCCGCGTCGTTCCTCGCCGCGATGCCCGGCGGCTGGCTCGGCGACCGGGTGCTCGGCACCCACCGGGCGATGCTGACCGGGGCCCTCGTCATCGCGGCCGGGCACGCCTGTATGGCCGTACCCACGCACACCACCTTCTACCTGGGCCTGTTGCTGATCGCCTGCGGCACGGGCCTGCTGAAGCCCAACCTGCCCGTGATGTTCGACCAGATGAACCCGGGGGCGGGCAGCGCCCAGCGGCAGGCGGCGTTCTCCGTCTTCTACATGAGCGTCCAGGTCAGCGCGCTCGTCGGCCCCCTGGTCACCGGCACCCTGGGGGAACGCGTCAACTGGCACCTGGGCTTCGGCGCCGCCGGGGTCGGCATGGTCCTCGGTGTCCTCCAGTACCTGCACGGGGCCCCGACGCTGCGCGGGACCCGCACCGGCCCCGCCCGTCCGCTGCCGCCCGCCGCGCTGCGCAGACTGGTGCGCGGGGCATGGGTGGCGCTGGCCGGGGCCGTACTGGTGGTCACCGGGATCTCCCTGGCCGGGGGGCTGCCGCTGCGGCCGGTGCTGGCGCTGTGCGGGCTGGCCTCGCTGGTGGCGCCGATCTGGTACTTCCGGCGGCTGCTGCGCGGGGCGGAGCTGGACGCCGCCGAACGCGAACGCATCCGCGGCTACCGCAGGATCTTCGTACCGTCGGTGCTGTTCTGGGCGATGTACGGCCAACTCGGCTCCGTCTTCAGCCTGTTCGCCCGCGAGCACACCGACCGGGACATCGCCGGGTTCACGGTCCCGGCGAGCTGGTTCCAGTCCGCGCATCCACTGTTCCTGCTGCTGCTCGCCCCGCTCTTCGCCTGGCTGTGGCTGCGGCTCGCGGCCCGGGCGGACACGGTACGGAAGTTCTCCGCCGGGCTGCTGTGCGCGGCCGGGGGGTTCGCCGTGCTCGCGGCCGGTGCCTGGTTCGCGGACGACGGAGGTGTGCCGGTCTCCGCGCTCTGGCTGCTGGGGGCCTTCCTGTGCATGACGTGCGGCGAACTGGTCTTCGGGCCGGTCGGGCTGAGCACCACGGCGGAGAGCGCGCCCGAGGGGCACGGCAGCCGCATGATGGGCCTCTTCTACCTGGGGGCCGCGCTGGGCGCCGGTCTGGGCGGCCAGCTCTCCCACTTCGTGGGCGTGGTGCCGCTGTGGACGTATCTGGCGGCCTTCGCGACCGCCGCCACCGTCACCGCGCTGCTCCTGTTCCGCGGAACGACCCGCGGACCGTCTCGCGGAGGCTCTCGTGGGGCGGGGCCCGAGGCGCGTCGCAGAACGGCTCAAATCTGACGTCGAGTTGCTCTGGACGAGGCCTCAAGCAAGCCCGTCCAGCATCGAAAGCGGCAGGTCCGACCGCTTACGGACCCCACCGAAAGCCCCGGGCGGCCCCACCGTCCGCAGGCGACAACCCGTTAGGAGTCCCCATGGCGCATCGCACGCTCATCGTCGCGCGGATGGACCACGACGACGCCGAGAACGTCGCCGGGCTCTTCGCCGAGTCCGACGCGACCGAACTGCCCCACATGATCGGCGTCCAACGCCGCACCCTCTTCCGCTTCCAAGGCCTCTACTTCCACCTGGTCGAGGCCGAGCAGCCGATCAACGGCAACCTCTACCAGGCCCGCAGCCACCCGCTCTACGAGGACATCAACACCAGGCTCCAGGAGTTCATGACGCCGTACTCCCCGACCTGGCGCGAGCCCAAGGACTCGATGGCCGAGTCCTTCTACACCTGGACCCCCTGAGCCCCAGACGTCCGCCGCATCCCGGCCCGCCCTCCCCAGGCGGCCCGGACTCACGTCCCCACCTGGAGCACCTATGCAGACCACCGACCTCATCAAGGTCGCCATCGACGACGTACCGCCCAACCGCAAACGCGGCGGCGACCTGCGTGTCCTGCTCAGCCCCAAGACCTGCGGAGCGACCTCGGGGTTCATGGGCGTCGGCACCCTGGAGCCCGGCGAGTTCGTGTCCGAGCACTACCACGAGTACTCCGAGGAGTTCTTCTACGCCATCCGAGGCCGGCTGCTGCTGCGCGTCGACGGCCGGGAACTGGTGCTGGAGCCCGGCGAGTCCTTCATGGTCCCGATCGGGGTGCGACACCGTATCGAGAACCCCTTCGACGAGCAGGCGTTCGTCTCCTTCTTCCTCAGCCCGCTCGCCCCGCGCCCCGAACTCGGCCATGTCGACTGCGAGCCGCTGCCCGGCGAGGGCACGCTGCCCGAAGTGGGAGGCGCCGTATGACCGGGCGGGCGGTGATCACCGGCATCGGGGTCGTCGCTCCCGGGCAGCCGGGCCGGGAGGCGTTCTGGGAGATGATCGTCAAAGGCAAGACGGCGACCCGGCGCATCACGCTCTTCGACCCGACGCCCTTCCGCGGTCGCGTCGGCGCGGAGTGCGACTTCGATCCCGAGCGGGCCGGCCTGTCGTTCCAGGAGATCCGGCGCACCGACCGGGCCGGCCAGTTCGCCCTGGTCGCCACCCGGGAGGCGATGGCCGACAGCGGACTCGACCTGGACGCCGAGGACCCGCACCGGATCGGGGTGAGCGTCGGCAACGGCGTCGGCAACGCCATCTCCATGGAGCAGGAGTACCGCACGGTCAGCGACAACGGCCGCAACTGGCTGGTCGACCAGGGCTATATGAAACCCCACCTGTACTCCTACGTGATGTCCAGCTCGCTGGCGACCGAGGTGGCGTGGGCCGCCGGTGCCGAGGGCCCGGCGACCGTCGTCAGCTCGGGGTGCTGCGCCGGCATCGACGCGGTCGGATACGCCGTCGACCTGATCCGCGAGGGCTCGGCGGACGTGATGGTCGCCGGGGCCACGGACGCGCCGATCTACCCGGTCACCGTGTCCTGCTTCGACGCCCTGCGGGCCTCCTCCACCAGCAACGACGACCCGGAGCACGCCTGCCGCCCCTTCGACCGGCGCCGCAACGGGCTGGTGCTGGGCGAGGGTTCGGCGGTGTTCGTGATCGAGGAGCTGGAGCACGCCCGCCGCCGGGGCGCCCGGATCTACTGCGAGGTCGCCGGCTACTCGGCCCGCGCGAACGGCTACCACATGACCGGCCTCAGGCCCGACGGCCGCGAGATGGGCGAGGCGATCACCGCCGCGCTCGACGAGGCCCGGATCAACCCCGACGAGATCGACTACGCCAACGCCCACGGCAGCGGCACCAAGCAGAACGACCGGCACGAGACGGCCGCGTACAAGCGCAGCCTCGGCGAGCACGCCTACCGCGTCCCGGTCAGCTCCATCAAGTCGATGGTCGGGCACTCACTCGGGTCCATCGGCTCGATCGAGATCGCGGCCAGCGCCCTGGCCATGGATCGGGGCGCGATTCCGCCCACCGCCAACTACGAGGAGCGCGACCCCGAGTGCGACCTGGACTATGTGCCGGGCACCGCACGGGAGGCGGAACTCGACGTCGTCCTCAGCGTCGGCAGCGGCTTCGGCGGCTTTCAGAGCGCGGTCGTCCTCACCTCCCCGAGGAGGATCGCGTGAACGCCCCCGTGATCACCGGTCTCGGCGTGGTCGCGCCCAACGGGCAGGACCGCGAGGCGTGGTGGCGGGCGACCCTCGACGGGACGTCCGGCCTCGGCCGGATCAGCCGCTTCGACCCGGCGCGCTACCCGGTACGGGTCGCCGGCGAGGCCACCGGCTTCGACCCGGCCGAGCACGCGCCGCAGCGGCTGGTCAGCGAGACCGACCCCATGACGCAGTACGCCTTCGCCGCGGCCAACGAGGCACTCGCCGACGCGGCCGTGGTACCGGACGACTTCGCCGACCTCGACATGGCGGTCATCACCGCCAACTCCTCGGGCGGCGTCGAGTTCGGCCAGCGCGAGCTGCAGAAGCTGTACAGCGAAGGACCGCAGGCCGTGGGCGCCTACATGTCCATCGCCTGGTTCTACGCGGCGACCACCGGGCAGCTGTCCATCAGGCACGGTATGCGCGGCCCGTGCGGAGTGCTCTGCTCCGAGCAGGCCGGCGGCCTGGACGCCCTGGCGCAGGCCCGGCGCGTCCTCGCCAAGGGCACCCGGCTGGTGCTGTCCGGCGGCACCGACGCCTCGCTGTCCCCGTACGGACTGGTCTGCCAGCTCTCCAACGGACGGCTCAGTGAGGAACACCGGCCCGAACGGGCGTACGTGCCCTTCGACTCCGAGGCGAGCGGCTACGTACCGGGGGAGGGCGGCGCGATCTTCGTGGTGGAGAGCCACGCCGATGCCCGCGCCCGGGACGTCGAGCGGATCTACGCCGAGGTCTCCGGCTACGCCGCCACCTTCGACCCCCGCCCCGGCTCAGGCCGCCCGCCCGGTCTGCGCCGGGCCGCCGAACTAGCCCTGGCGGACGCCTCGTTGGCCCCGTCGGACGTCGATGTGGTGTTCGCCGACGGCTATGGCGTACCCGAGCTGGACCGGCAGGAGGCCGAGGCTCTCACCGCCGTGTTCGGCCCGGGGGCGGTCCCGGTGACCGTGCCCAAGACCATGACCGGCCGCCTCTACGCGGGCGGGGCCGCACTCGACGTCGCCGCCGCCGTGCTCGCGCTGCGCGACCAGGTGATCCCGCCGTCGGTCAACGTCCGCCCCGACCCGGAACACCGGCTCGACCTGGTCGTCGGCGCACCCCGCGAGACCCGGCTGCGCACCGCGCTGGTGCTGAGCCGCGGCTACGGCGGCTTCAACGCGGCCGTGGTGCTGCGCGCCGCATAGCACCGTCCCGGTGCCGTGGGCCGTCCGACGCCCACCACTCTTCCCACCCGCCCGTCCACCGCGATCCACATGTCCCCATGGAGGAACCCCATGAGCGCCAACATGACCTTCGACGACCTCAAGGCAGTCATGAGCCGGTGCACCGGTGACGTCGACGAGCTCAACCCGGACAACCTCGACGCCGCCTTCACCGACATCGGCTACGACTCGCTCGCGGTGCTGGAGATCGCCAGCCAGATCCAGCGCGAGTACAGCCTGCAGATACCCGACGAGGCCATCGAGGGCATGAACTCGCCCCAGGCCGTCATCGACTACGTCAACGCCAGCCTCGCGGCGGTCTGACGTGGCGCACACCGACAACACCGTCGTCATCGACGCGCCCATGGAGCTCGTCTGGGCGATGACGAACGACGTCGAGTCCTGGCCCGGACTGTTCTCCGAGTACGCCGCCGCCGAGATCCTCGGCCGCGACGGCGCCACCGTACGGTTCCGGCTCACCCTGCACCCGGACGAGAACGGCGCCGTCTGGAGCTGGGTCTCCGAGCGCACCCCCGACCCGGAGACCCGGACCGTACGGGCGCGGCGGATCGAGACCGGCCCCTTCGAGCACATGGACATCTTCTGGACCTACACCGGGACCGACGGCGGAGTGGAGATGCGCTGGCGCCAGGAGTTCGCCGTCCGCTCCGGACTGCCGTTCGGTGACAAGGAGATGACCGAGCGGCTCAACACCAACACCCGCCGGGAGATGGCCCGGATCAAGGGGCTGGTGGAGGAGGCCGCCGCGCGGGCGGCGGTGCGCTCGTGACGGCGGCGCCGGCCGGGCTGCGGGTCCTGCTGCGGATCCGCATCGCCCCAGGGCGGGAAGCCGTGTTCGAGGAGCTGTGGCGCGATCACGCCGAGACCGTGCGCCGGTTCCCCGACAACCATGGCCAGCAACTCCTGCGCGACACCGCCGAACCCGGCAGCTACACCGTGCTGACGGACTGGACGGACGAACCGTCCTTCCGGGCCTTCGAACGCAGCCCCGAACAGCAGGCCTACCTGAAGGTGCTCTGGCCGCTGCGGGAGGGCGGCGAGATGCGACTGCTCGAACCGCTCCACCAACTGACACCGGCCACCCCGGCCGAAGCCTGAGGACCAGGAGGAACCGATGAGTACGCAAGCGGAACAGGTGACCGAGCTGATCGATCTGGTCGAGTCGGTGCCGGCCAAGGAACTGGAAGCCGTGGTGGCCCAGCGGGAGGGCGGGCTGGACGGCTCCCTGACGCTGGTCTTCGAGCTGCTGGTCTCGGAGTTCAACCCGGAGAAGGCCAAGGGCCAGGGCGGCGTCTTCCAGTTCGAGATCGCCTCCGGTGAGGGCCCCAAGCTGCACTACGTGCAGGTCGACGCGGGCACCTGCCGTACCGACAAGGGCCGGCACGAGAACCCCGACATCACCATCGGGATCAAGTTCCCCGACATGCTGGCCATGGGCGTGGGCAAACTGCCCGGCGCCAAGGCCTTCCTGACGGGCAAGCTGAAGCTGCGCGGCAGCCCGCTCATGGGCACCAAGCTCGGCGAGTGGTTCGACCACCCCGAGGTCTGAGGCCCCGCGCCACACGGAACGGACACGGAAACCGCCGCCGGGACCAGCACCCGGCGGCGGTTTCCGTGCGGTGTGCCGCCGTACGGACGAGGCGGCGGCCGTGAGGAGTACGGGCCGTCAGTCGACGCCCAGCACGGACATGTGCGCGATCGACAGCATCGCCTGCTCGTGCACCAGGGCCAGATACGCGTCCGGGTGGGCGGGCCGCACGGCGTCCAGCAGATACGGCTCGAGCCAGGTCTCGGCCGCCGTGCCGAAACAGCGTTCCGTCAGATAGCCGACGACGTCGTAGGGGTGGCCGTCGTACTGGACGACCCGGACCAGGGTGTCCTCGTGCAGGAACAGCGCGGTGCGCACGATCGACGGATGCTCCGGCGACAGCAGCAGCGTCGCCGGGCGGTTGGCGGTCGCGCGCGTCGCGGCCAGTTCCTCGCCGGCGCCCCGGCGCAGCGGATAGCGCAGGGCGACCGTACCGGCCGCGGGCCGTTCGTCCGGGCTGTGCTGCTCCAGCACGGTCATGAAACTGCGGTGGAAGTGCTGCCGGAACCCCTCGGGGGTCTCGGTGTCCCGGGGCTCGGTCAGATACGGCAGGATCGCCCGCTCGGCCTCACGCACGCCGTTCTGCACCGACATGTGCCGGGCGATCCGGTCCGCCGAGACACCGTCGTGGTGGATCACCCGCACCAGGGTGTCCCCCTGGACGAACAGACCGGTGCCCAGCAGCATCCCGGCCGTCTCACCGGAGGCGTCCTTGATCACGGGCGAGTCGACCCGGGTGAAGTTGTGCGGTGCGAAGACCTCCGTGAGTTCGTCCTCGTGGCCGGGACGGACACGGTAGGTGATGGCGTTCAGTGACATGGGTTCTCCTCCTCGGCGACGCTCGCGCGTCGACGGCCTGCAGGGAGTGGCGGGTTGCCGGTCGTTCAGGGGGTGGCCAGTGCGGCCACGGTGACGGTGGTCAGGGCGAGCGCGGCCAGTGCCGTACGCAGCCGGTGCCAGGCGCGCCACAGCGGACGGGGGTCCTGCCAGGGGCCGTCCGCGGCGAGCCCGGCCAGCGAGCGGTTGATCGGCACGTTGCCGAGGTGCGAGACGGCCTGCACCCCGATGAGCAGCACCGACGCGACCGGGAACAGCACCCGGCCCGGTCCCTCGGCGAGCACCCCGAGGACGAACCCGCTGAGGGTCACGACGTTGACGAGGACCGGCATCAGCGGGTGGTAGCCCTTGCCCAGCAGGGCGTGGGCGCGGAGGTAGTCGGCGCGGTCCATGACCGCCATGGCGGGGGCCACACTGACCAGAACCGCCACGAAGATGCCCGTGACGGTTCCCGTTCCGATGAGCACGACCCCGGTCAGTACTTCCTTGAGCATCACGACTCCCGGTCCGTGGTGGATGTACCGATGACCTTGGCCCCACCTGCTCGATTCGCTGTGGAGGGGTGCTCGACGCCGGGGCCCGCGGGCCCGTGCCCGGACTGTCGAGCCGTCTTCGAGTCCCCTTCGACCTGCCCCTTCCAGAGTCGGGGCAGCGGTCCGCCGCACACGGGCGGCGGCCGGATCGAGAGGGTGACTGTGGTGGATCCGGTCCAGGTACTGATGCCCGGGGCGCTGCTCGCCGGCGGTCTCGCGGCCGGCGGCCTCGCGATCTCCGTGCTGGCGGCCCCGTTGTTCACCACCCTGCCCACCGGGATGTACGTCCCGGTGCACAAGGGTCTCGTCACCCGCTTCGACCCGTTCATGCCGCTGACGCTGCTGAGCTGTCTGCTGTGCGACCTCGCCCTGGTCGCCACCGGCCCCGGCACCGCCGTACGGCTTCTCGCGGCCCTCGGGGCGCTGCTGCTGGTGGCGGCCATGACGGTCTCGCTCACCAAGAACGTGCCGATCAACCGGTGGCTGTCGACGCTCGACCCCGCGCGTCTGCCCGCCGACTTCGACCGCCTCGACCCGCGTGAGCGCTGGATCCGCTGGAACCGGGTCCGGGGCGCGCTCGCCGTCGCCGCGCTGCTGGCGAACGTCAGCGCCGCCGCCGTGCTCATCTGACCTAGGAGAAGGTGTGGACCCCATGACCGGAGTGGTCGGCCCGGCGATGACCGCCGCGCTGCCGCCGCACGTACGGCTTCTGCTGCTGACCGACGGCAAACGGATATCCCGGGTGCTGCACGTCGTCGCCGAGCTGGGCATCGCCGACGAACTGGCCGGCGGCCCGCTCACGGTGGCGGCGCTGGCCGAACGGACCGCCACCCACGAGGACTCGCTCGGGCGGGTGCTGCGCGTCGCCGCCGCCTTCGGCGTCTTCGCCGAACAGCCCGACGGCACCTACGCGCTCACCGACATGGGCGAGGTGCTGCGCTCCGACGTCCCCGGCAGCCAACGGGACATGGTCCTGTACAACGGCGACGAGATGCTGTGGCGGTCCTACGGCGCCCTGATGCACACCGTGCGCACCGGGGAGCCCGCCTTCGAGGCCGCCTACGGGCACGGCTTCTTCGCGCACCTGGAGCAGGACCCGCAGGCCGGGGCGCTCTTCGACCGTGCGATGACCGGGATGAGCCGGGCCACCACCCGGATGCTGCTCGACAGCTTCGACTTCGGCCGCTTCGGCCGGATCGCCGACGTCGGAGGCGGACGCGGCTTCTTCCTCTCCGAGCTGCTCCGGCACAACCCCGGCGTCCGCGGCACGCTCGTCGACCGCCCGACGGTGGTGGCGGAGGCGCACAAGCTCCTCGACGAGGCCGGGGTCGCGGACCGCGCCGAGGTCGTGCCCGGCGACTTCTTCGCCGAACTGCCCGCGGGCCGGGACGCGTACGTGCTCAAGGCGGTGCTGCACGACTGGGACGACGAGCGGGCCGCCGCGATCCTCGGCCGCATCCGCGACGCACTGGCCGACGCCCCCGAAGGACGGCTGCTCATCTGCGAGTTCCTGGTCGGACCGGCCAACGAGTGGGACCGCGGCAAGCTCCTCGACCTGGACATGCTCATCCGCTTCGGCGGACGGGAGCGCAGCGAGCCCCAGTGGCGGGCGCTGCTCGCCAGGGCGGGCTTCGAGCTGGTGAACGAGCCGGTCGCCGGCCGCTGGGCGGTCCTGGAGTGCCGCCCCCTCCCGGGCGCCCCGGCCACCGGGTGAACGGACGAACAGGCCAACAGATCAACAGGTCAACAGGCGAACAGGCCGGCAGATGACAACGGAGGATGGCATGCAGCTTCGACTGGTGGGAAAGAACGCGCTCGTCACCGGCGGTAGCCGGGGCATAGGGCGGGCCGTGGTGCTGGCGCTCGCGAACGCCGGCGCCTCGGTGGTGACCTGCTACCGGCAGGAGGGCGAGGCCGTGGACAGCCTCGCCCGCGAGCTGAAGGAGATCGGCGGCGAACACGCCCTGGTACGCGCCGACGTCGGCACGGCCGAGGGCGTCGAGACCCTCCTCGCGGCGGTCCGGGAGCGGTTCGAGACGCTGGACGTGCTGGTCAACAACGCGGGCGTGATCAGCCAGATCCCCTTCGCCCAGCTGCCGTTCGAGGAGTGGGAGCGGGTGATCAGCACCAACCTCACCGGCCCGTTCATGGTGATCAGCAAGGCCCTGCCGCTGCTGCGCGAGGGCTCCTCGGTCATCAACATCGGCTCACGCGGCGCCATGGCCGGCATCCCGCTGCGGGGCCACTACACCGCCTCCAAGGCGGGCCTCGTCGGCCTGACCCGCACGCTCTGCAAGGAACTCGGCGGCAAGGGCATCCGGTTCAACGTGGTGGCTCCCGGAGTCATCGACACCTCCTCGCCCGACGAACTGACCGACGAGCAGCGCGCCGCCTACGACGAGCGCTACCTCCGGATGATGGCCCTCGGCCGGTTCGGGCGCCCCGAGGAGATCGCCGGCGCCGTCCTGTTCCTCGCGAGCGAGCTGTCCACCTACGTCAACGGCGAGACCCTGCACGTCGACGGGGGTGTCTGAGATGACGACGCAGCCCGGCACCTTCCGGGTGCTGCTGACCGTCGAGGTCAGGCCGGGCATGGAGGCGGACTTCGAGAACGTGTGGGCCGAGGGCAGCAAGGAGGTCACGGCCCAGCGCGCCAACCTGGGCCACACCCTGGCGCGCAGCGCGAAGGAGGCCTCCGTCTACTACGTGGTGAGCG
>NZ_AEJB01000075.1 GCF_000331005.1 Streptomyces turgidiscabies Car8 | reverse complement strand
ACCCCCCTCCACTCCCCCGTCATCGACTGGTTCGACGAACACGCCCGCGACCTCCCCTGGCGGCGCCCCGACGCCGGCCCCTGGGGGGTGATGGTCAGCGAGTTCATGCTGCAGCAGACCCCCGTCAGCCGCGTTCTGCCCGTCTACGAGCAGTGGCTCGCCCGCTGGCCCCGCCCCGCCGACCTCGCCGCCGCCCCCTCCGGCGAAGCCGTCCGCGCCTGGGGCAGGCTCGGCTACCCGCGCCGCGCCCTGCGCCTGCACGGCGCCGCCGTCGCCATAACGGAACGCCACGGTGGCGACGTACCCACCGAGCACGCCCAGCTGCTCGCCCTCCCCGGCATCGGCGAGTACACCGCCGCGGCCGTCGCCTCCTTCGCCTACGGCCAGCGGCACGCCGTACTGGACACGAACGTCCGCCGGGTCTTCGCCCGTGCTGTCACCGGCGTCCAGTACCCCCCGAACGCCACGACCGCCGCCGAACGCAAGCTGGCCCGCGCCCTGTTGCCGGACGACGAGCCGGTGGCCGCCCGCTGGGCCGCGGCCTCCATGGAGTTGGGGGCACTCGTCTGCACGGCCAGGAACGAGACCTGCCACCGCTGTCCGATCGCCGGCCAGTGCGCCTGGCGGCTCGCCGGGAAGCCCGAGCACGACGGCCCGGCGCGCCGCGGTCAGACGTACGCGGGCACGGACCGCCAGGTGCGCGGCAAGCTGCTCGCCGTCCTCCGTGAGGCCCACACCCCCGTGCCGCAGGCCGCGCTCGACAGCGTGTGGCACGAGCCGGTCCAGCGCGCGCGGGCCCTCGACGGCCTCGTCTCCGACGGTCTGGTCGAGCCCCTGCCGGGCGGCCTGTACCGCCTGCCGCACAGCTGAGACAGCCGGCCGCCGCGCACAGCCGCGTCACGACTCCGGCCTCCTGTTACGACCCGACACGGTGCCCCGACACATCCACCCGAACCCCAAATCACCCCAAACAATCACCAATTACCCCGGCCGCTTACCCCTTCCCTATTTCCGTTACACAACCGACGGACAGCCGAGCGCTCTCCGAAGGCTGGCTCGGACACCCCCGTGACAACAGCTCCGTAGCTTCATCCCTGTACAGACCACAGGGCAGTGAAGGCCGACCGGCAGAGCGGGTCGGAAACGGGGACGGAGGCGGTCGGAATGGCGCAGCAGGGCGAGGTGCTCGAGTTCGAGGAGTACGTCCGCACACGGCAGGACGCGCTGTTGCGCAGCGCCCGTCGACTGGTCCCGGACCCCGTCGACGCGCAGGACCTGCTGCAGACGGCGCTCGTACGGACGTACGGCCGCTGGGACGGCATAGCGGACAAGCGGCTCGCGGACGCCTACCTCCGCCGGGTGATGATCAATACGCGGACCGAGTGGTGGCGGGCGCGCAAGCTGGAGGAAGTCCCCACCGAGCAGCTCCCGGACGCGTGCGTCGACGACTCCACCGAGCAGCACGCGGACCGCGCACTTCTCATGGATGTCATGAAGGTTCTCGCACCCAAGCAACGCAGTGTCGTCGTGCTGCGACACTGGGAGCAGATGTCCACGGAGGAGACGGCCGCCGCCCTCGGCATGTCGGCCGGAACGGTCAAGAGCACGCTGCACCGGGCGCTCGCCCGGCTCCGGGAGGAGCTGGAGGCCCGCGATCTGGACGCACGCGCTCTGGAGCATGAGGAGCGGGAGCGTTGCGCGGCCTAGGCACAGGGGCGACCGATCCCGGGGTCCCACGGACAGGGGCACCGACAGGGACGCGGGAACAAGTGACGGCTCCTGGCGCGGCCTCACCCCCTGGCCGGGATCAGGGGCGGAGTGCGGGTCCCGACCACTCCGTCGCGGGCGCTCAGGGGTGGCAGGGGCATGGCACGGGGCTGCTCATGGGGCCGGCGCTGTCCGTCCCGGCTCGGCGGGCCTTTCAGGCGGTGATCACGGCTACGGCTGTGCTCGCCGCCCTCGCCCTTTTCGTCTCCGCCTGCGCCACCGGCGGCACCGGTGCCCGTGACGAGGGCCCGGCCGGCGCCGACGCCGTCGCGGGCAAGCTGAACCCCACCCCCATGGCCTCCGCGTACGCCACTCCGGACGACGTGGACGCGGTCAGGCTCGTCGAGGACGATCCGGGGGTCGCGACCTCGGTCAAGCGTGCGCTGAAGCCGTGCGTGGGGGACGAGTACCCGGTCGACGTGTCGTACGGGGACGTCACCGACGGGGTCGCCGACGACGTCGTCGTCAACGTCATGACCTGCAGCGATGCCGTCGGCGTCGGTTCCTATGTGTACCGCGACGCGGGCGACGGGTACCGGAACGTCTTCAGGGCCGAGGAGTCCCCGGTGTACGCGGAGATAGACCGTGGCGACCTGGTGGTCACCAAGCAGGTCTACAAGAAGGACGACCCCGTGACGAGCCCGTCGGGCGAGAATGTGATCACCTATCGCTGGACGGCCGGCCGCTTCGCCCTGGAGTACCGCACACACAACGAGTACAGCGGCGCGGTCGACGGCGACACACCGACGACGGCCCCGGACTGACCCGTACGACTCCGAGCCCAGAACCGCACCGAGCTGTACCGCCACCACACACGAGACGAGAACTGAGAGCACCCGGGATGGCAGACCAGACCCACGTCCTCTTCGTCGAGGACGACGACGTCATCCGCGAGGCCACCCAACTCGCCCTGGAGCGGGACGGTTTCGCGGTCACAGCCATGCCCGACGGGCTGTCGGGCCTGGAGGCGTTCCGCGCGGACCGCCCCGACATCGCCCTCCTGGACGTCATGGTGCCGGGCCTCGACGGGGTCAGCCTGTGCCGCCGCATCCGCGACGAGTCCACCGTGCCGGTGATCATGCTGTCGGCGCGCGCGGACTCGATCGACGTGGTCCTGGGCCTGGAGGCGGGCGCCGACGACTACGTCACGAAGCCCTTCGACGGTGCCGTCCTGGTCGCCCGGATCCGCGCGGTCCTCCGTCGCTTCGGCCACGCCGGCGGCCCCAACGCGACGTCCCCGGAGGGCGGCGCGCCCGTGACCGGCGGGGTGCTGGTCTTCGGCGACCTGGAGATCGACACCGAGGGCATGGAGGTCCTCAAGGAGGGCCGGCCGGTGGCCCTGACGCCCACCGAGATGCGGCTGCTGCTGGAGTTCTCGTCCGCGCCGGGCACGGTCCTCTCCCGCGACAAACTCCTCGAACGCGTGTGGGACTACGGCTGGGGCGGCGACACCCGCGTCGTCGACGTCCATGTGCAGCGGCTGCGTACGAAGATCGGCCAGGACCGGATCGAGACGGTCCGCGGCTTCGGCTACAAGTTGAAGGCCTGAGCCGCCCCATGCGTTCCTTCGGACTCACCCGGTTCACGGGCATCCACACCGGGCTCAGATGGAAGCTGAGCGCCGCCATCGCGCTGGTCGGCGCGCTCGTGGCGGTCACGCTCAGCCTGGTCGTGCACAACGCCGCCCGGGTGTCGATGCTGGACAGCGCGCGCGACCTCGCGGACGAACGTGTCCTGATCGGGCAGAGCAACTACAACCTGTCGGGGCGGCCCAACTTCCCCGGCATCAAGGTCGACGACCCGAACCTGCCGCGGGAACTGCGGGAGAAGGCCGCGCAGGGCCGCCGGGCGACCTATGTGACCGACCGGCCGGACGGGGTGCCGGACATCTGGGCGGCCGTACCGCTCAAGGACGGCCACATCATGTCGCTGCACACCGGGTTCACCGACCGCAGTACGGACATCATCGCCGACCTCGACCAGGCGCTGATCATCGGTTCGATCGCCGTCGTCCTCGGCGGCAGCGCACTGGGTGTGCTCATCGGCGCCCAGTTGTCGCGCCGGCTGCGCAAGGCGGCGGCTGCCGCGAACCAGGTCGCCAGAGGTGAGACGGACGTACGGGTGCGGGACGCCATCGGCGGTGTCGTGCGCGACGAGACGGACGACCTCGCGCGGGCGGTGGACGCGATGGCGGACACCCTGCAGCAGCGGCTGGAGGCGGAACGGCGGGTCACCGCCGACATCGCGCACGAGCTGCGTACGCCGGTGACGGGACTGCTGACGGCGGCCGAACTCCTGCCGCCCGGGCGCCCGACAGAGCTGGTCCTGGACCGGGCTCAGGCCATGCGCACGCTGGTCGAGGACGTCCTGGAGGTGGCCCGTCTCGACGGTGCGTCGGAGCGGGCCGAGCTGCAGGACATCATGCTGGGCGAGTTCGTGGCCCGCCGGGTGCTCGCGAAGGACCCGGAGATCGCCGTGCACGTGGTGCACGAGTCGGAGGTCACGACCGATCCTCGTCGGCTGGAGCGCGTGCTGTTCAACCTGCTGGCCAACGCGGCACGGCACGGCAAGGCACCCATAGAGGTCTCCGTCGAGGGCCGGGTCATCCGCGTACGCGACCACGGCACCGGCTTCCCCGAGGACCTGCTGGCGGACGGCCCGAGCCGCTTCCGTACGGGGAGCAGTGACCGTTCGGGACACGGCCACGGTCTCGGCCTCACCATCGCCGCAGGCCAGGCCCGAGTCCTGGGCGCCCGTCTGACGTTCCGCAACATACGCCCACCCGGCGCCCCGGACGGCGTCCCCGCAGAGGGCGCGGTAGCAGTCCTGTGGCTCCCGGAACACGCCCCGACAAACACGGGCAGCTACCCGATGATGCCGCGCAAGGGCAGCTGAGGGGGGTGGGGGTTCCGGTACGTCTGTCTCGGCCGGCCCGTGCGGGGCGAGGCCGGTGCAGCAGCCCAGGCCGCCTGTTCTCCCGCCTACCGCCCGTTCACCGCGTCTGTCCAGCACGGGCCGGGGCGTTCGGGTCGGCCTGAGGACCTGGGACGAGGCTGGTTCTGCCCGAGCCGCGTTTCCCACCCACCTGCCCCACCGCTCT
>NZ_AEJB01000074.1 GCF_000331005.1 Streptomyces turgidiscabies Car8 | reverse complement strand
GGTCACGACCGCGCGGCCCTCGGACGCGGAGGCGATCGCGGTGATTCCCTGGCCTCGCGCGTCCCGGTCGGCGGTCGCCCGCGCGTCGGGAGCTGACAGAACGTCGGCAATCTCACGCGCCTGGGCCTGCGCGGTGTCCAGCTTGTCCTGGGTCTGCGTGTTCTGCACGGCGAACAGCGCGGCGACGACGAGGGCGGCAGCCGCCGTGAGCGTGGCCAGCGGGGCGAACATGGGGCGCATGCGGGGCGCACGGCGGACCGGTGGCGGCTCGGTACCCCACACGTGCGCCGGCAGCTGATGGCTCCGCCTGCGGGGCGCTTCGGCGGAGCGGCCGGGAGCGTGCGCCGGGGAGTGGCCCGGGGACTCCTGCGGAGTCGCGCGTACGGCGGACAGGACCCGGTCGCGCATGGCGAACGGGGGCGGCGCGGCGGTGGACCAGGCCAGCCGGACCGCGTCCTCGGACAGCAGGCGTACCTCCGAGGTGCAGGCGGCACAGCCGGACAGATGCTTCTCGAAGCGGCGCCGCTCATCGGGGCCCAGGGCGTCGAGGGCGTAGGGGGCGGCGAGGGAGTGGAGATCCTCGCGGCGGAACAGTCTGCCGAGCACGCTCATGCGACACCTCCCAGGCATTCGCGCAGCCGGGTCAGTCCGTCGCGCATCCGTGTCTTCACCGTGCCCAGCGGGAGCGAGAGTTGCTCCGCCACCTCACGGTATGTGTAGCCGTCGTAGTAGGCGAGGGTGACCGACTGGCGTTGCAGGTTGGTCAGCCGGTCCAGACAGCGGCGCACCCACTCGCGTTCCATCCCGGCCTCCACCTCCTCCGCCACGTGGTCGAAGGCGGGACGGTGGGAGCGCTGGGCCTCGCGCTGCTCGCGCTCCCCGGCCGCGCGGGCACTGCGTACCCGGTCGACGGCCCGGCGGTGCGCGAGCGTGAGTATCCAGGACAGGGCGCTGCCCTTCCTGGGGTCGAACCGCGGTGACGAGCGCCAGAGTTCGAGCAGAACCTCCTGTGACACCTCCTCCGACTGCGCCGGGTCCCGCACCACGCGCCGCACCAGCCCGAACACCGGCCCGGACACGATCCCGTACAGCTCTTCGAAGGCCTTCTGGTCTCCCCCGGCCACGAGAACCAGAAGCTCGTCCGCTCCCACCCGCGTCCCCTCTCTATGGCCGCACACGGCCCCTCCCCGCTCCATCACGCTTGTCACCGTCACCTTAGGCATTCGTAGCGAACCTGCCTCCGGATGGGTACGGATCAACTGTCCTCGAAACGCGGGCCGGCCGGGTCCCAAACGTTTTCAAGAAAGTTTTCAGATTCGACCAATCCGCATCCGGGAGGGCTCCGAATCCCCGTCGTCAGGCAAGTTGACACGGTGAGGACGGACGGAATGACGACAACCATCTCCAAGGGCGGCGCGCGGCGCAGGAGCATCGCGACCCTCATCTGTGGTGCGCTGGCCGCCGGGGGGCTCGCAGCCGCCGGCGTCACCGCGCTCGTTCCGGGAACGGCTTCCGCCTCCAGCCACCGCGAGGCTCCGCTGATCTCGGGCACACCGCAGTTCGACAACACGGACCTGTACGCGTTCGTGAGCCCGGACAAGGCGGACACGACGACGATCGTCGCGAACTGGATCCCGTTCGAGGAGCCGGGCGGCGGCCCGAACTTCTACCAGTTCGCCGAGGACGCCCAGTACGACCTGCACATCGACAACAACGGTGACGCGCAGGACGACCTCCTGTTCCGCTACACCTTCAAGACGCACGTCAAGAACAAGAAGACGTTCCTGTACAACACGGGCGCGGTGGACAGCCTGTACGACAAGGACCTCAACGTCACGCAGACGTACGACATCGAGCTGATCAAGCTCAAGAAGAAGTACGAGGTGTCGAAGACGAAGATCGCCGACGATGTGCCGGTGGCTCCGTCCAACGTCGGCAAGGCGTCGATGCCGGACTACGCCAAGCTGCGCTACCAGGCCGTCCACAAGCTGACGAACGGTTCGAAGACGTTCGCCGGCCAGGCCGACGACCCGTTCTTCGCGGACCTGCGTGTCTTCGACCTGCTGTACGGCGGGAACCTCTCCGAGGTCGGCAACGACACGCTCAAGGGCTACAACGTCAACACGATCGCGCTCCAGGTGCCGACGCACATGATCGTGGAGTCGTCGAAGCAGCCGGTCGTCGGCATCTGGTCGACGACCCAGCGCAAGAACGCCAGCGGCTACTACTCGCAGGTCTCACGGCTGGGCATGCCGCTCGTCAACGAGGTCGTCAACCCCATCAAGGACAAGGACAAGTTCAACGCGTCCTCGCCGTACGACGACGCCCAGTTCCTGAAGAACGTGACCAACCCCGAGCTGCCGAAGCTCATCGAGGCGATCTACAAGATCCCCGCGCCCAAGGAGCCGCGCAACGACCTGGTGGACGTCTTCCTCAAGGGTGTGAAGGGTCTCAACCAGCCGCCGTACGTGACTCCGGCCGAGGAACTGCGTCTCAACACCTCGACCAAGCCGTCCGCGCACCCCAAGCGTCTCGGTGTCCTCGACGGTGACAACGCGGGCTTCCCGAACGGCCGTCGCCTTACGGACGACGTGATCGACGCCTCGCTCCAGGTCGTCGAGGGTGAACTGCTCGGTGCGAAGAACGACCTCGGCGACGCGGTCGACAAGAACGACAAGAACTTCGAGAAGTACTTCCCGTACGTGGCTCTGCCGACCGAGGGTTCGCGCGGCCCGCTCGCCAAGGGCACCAGCGGCACGAACGACGTCCGCAGCCAGCTCGGTGACGCGCTCCAGCCCGCCGGCACCTCCGGCGGCGGCACCGACACCATGCTGATCGCCGGTTCGGCGGCGGCCGGTGCGGCCGGGTTCCTGCTGCTCACCGCCGGCTTCGTGTGGTGGCGGCGGAACATGGGCAACCGGGCGTACTGACCCACGGTCCGTTCCCACCCCCACCGACTGGCGCCGGCCGTCTCCGAGCCTGCGAGGAACGACCAGATCCGGTCCTCCACCACCGGCACGCCCAACTCCCGCACCACACCCGCGAGTTCATGCTTCCGCTGCTCACCCATCGTCACCGACGTCGGGTTGTGCAGCGTCGGCTGGACGTACAGCGCGGACAGGGGAGCGGCGCGGTGGGCGGCGGCGAGGGCGTCCGGACGCAGACCGTCCTGGTCCATGGCCAGCGGGACGAGGGTGATGCCGAGGCGGGCGGCGATCTCCTTGACCAGCGGATATGTCAGCGCCTCGACGCCGACCCGGCCCCCCGGCCGGACCAGGGAGGCGAGGGCGGCGGCGATCGACTGCCGGGCGTTGCCCGTGAACAGGACGCCGTCCGGGTCGGGCCGCCAGCCCGGGG
>NZ_AEJB01000073.1 GCF_000331005.1 Streptomyces turgidiscabies Car8 | reverse complement strand
GGCCGCCGCGCCGGCCGCCTTGAGGAGGGTGCGGCGCGACGGCCGCTGCTGGCTGGTGGGTCCGGTGTACATGGTGCTGTGTGTCCCCCGTGTACTCGATGCCGGCCCGACGCGCGGACCTGACATGTCATTCATGATCGGATGTGCTTTCGGGTCTGGGTGTTACGGCGTCGGGCCGGTCAGCTTTCCTGGCCGAACGGGTCGTCGATCGCGTAGCGCCACACCCCGTCCTCGCCCAGGGCCAGCACGTCCACCCCGACGCCTTCCAGGTGCTCGGGCGCGCCGTCGGCGCCGACGGTGTCGATCGTCCAGTCGACGATCATCAGCGCGGTGTCCCCGGTGACGAACACCTGCCGGGGCTTGGCCGACATACGCGGACCGGCCGCCAGGAACTCCCGCTGGTACTTCCGGCGCTCGTCACCGGTGAGCGGCTTGCCCGGCTCCCATACGGCGACGGCGTCGGCGGTGTAGAAAGCGTCGACCGTCTCGAAGTCGCCCGTGTTGACGGCCTCGACGTAGCGCGCGGTGTGGTTTTCCAGTTCCGCGACGATCTGTGACATTGCGGGAATCGACCTGCCTTCTTGGTGAGGGACTCTCCGGTGAAAGGAACGCTCGGCACGAGTGCTCGTGCATTCCTTGGCCAGACACTATTCGGGCAGGTTCAACGCCTCATCCATGCTGCGGTAATGCCGCGGTCTCCGGCCCGGGAGACGACAACGCCGGGCAAAAAGAAGAGTGCCGCCGGGCGACTCGCTCGAAGTCACCCGACGGCACGTCGGATCGGTGTGGCGCGCGGCGGCCGGTTACCGGACCCGGCCGTCCCAGCGCCAGCCCGTACGGCGCGGCAGCCCCGGCAGCGCGACGCGTCCCGCGCACCACAGCAGGGTCCGGGCGGGGTCGTGCCCGGTCGGCGCGTCGGGGAAGAGACGCTCCACCACAGGCGCCGCGAGCTCGTCCGAGGGCGTGTACTCCACGTCGAGCGCCTGCGCGATGTCCCGTCCGTGCACCACGAGTTCGAGCACGCCCATCGCGGCGAAACCGGCCGCGTCGGAGTGACCGTAGGGATGCCAGGCGCGGACCTCGGGAGGGGTGTCACGGACGGTACCGGCGAGCAGCGTGCCGGCGATACGGATGCCTTCGAGCGCTGCGGGCGCGGGGGCGTGCGCGTCGATCGAGGAGAACAGGGTGATGTAGCGGTCGGTGGGGCGGGCGATGAGCAGACCCGCGTAACCCACGACTCCGAGAGCGATGTGCGAAAGGGTTTCGCGACAGTTCCAGTCCAGGTCACCGGCATTTCCGTGCCATAGCCGGTCCGCCCCCTTTTCGAGTGCCGTGGTGGTGTCCTCGGCCGCCGTACGTACGAGTTCGGGCCATGAAAGAGTCATGCGGGAATATTCCCACACGTGACGTCGTGCGCACCGTCGGCTCATTTTCCGGTCTCCGGCCGGTAACTGCCCGGTAATTGTGCGGGCAGTTGCGGCGACTTCCTGGAAATGTGGGGGTGATGACCGGGCAATGGGCGGTCTCTTACTGCCTTTTCCGGCACCTTCAGTAAGGTTTTGAACTGCCTGGAGGGCGTTGGTTTCCCGCGCCTCTCGACCGGCAGCAGGAATCCACTACCGAGGAGCCGGAAATGGCCACGAACGACGACCTGACAGCCGTACTGGAGGCCGTGCGCAGCATCGTGCCGACCCTTCGCGAGAACGGCCGCGCCGCCGAGGACCGCGGCTGGCTGCTGGACGAGAGCATCGAACTCCTCGAGAAGGCCGGGGTGTTCCGCATGGCGGTGCCCCGCCGGTTCGGGGGCCTCGACCTGCCGCTGGCCGACCAGGCGAAGGTCATCACCGAGATCGGCCGCGGCTGCCCGGCAGCGGCGTGGGTGACCATGGTGTGGGTCACGAGCACCTGGACGGCCACGCTCTACCCCGACCGGACGCAGGAGGAGATCTTCGCCGCCGGCTCCGTCAGAATCTCCAGCGCGTTCGCGCCGACGGGTATCGCCACCCCCGTCGAGGGCGGGTACCGCCTCAACGGCAGCTGGAAGTTCAACACCGGCTGCAAGGGCGCCGACTGGGACTTCACCGCCGCGATGGTCCAGAACCCGGACGGTACCCAGGGCGAGATCATGGCCGTCGTCCCCATGGACCAGCTCAAGATCGTCGACGACTGGGACGTCTCCGCCGGCTCCGCCACCGGCAGCGCCACCGCGGTCGCCGAGGACGTCTTCGTGCCGGCGCACCACGCGGTGTCCTTCGAGGAGGTCATGGTCAGCGCGACCGGCGACCGCTCCAACACCGGTGCCACCGGCCGCAACTACGGGCTGCTCAGCTTCGTCATGGCGGAGTGCGCCGCCGTGTTCGTCGGCATCGCGCGTGGTGCGTACGAGCTGTTCCTCGACCGCCTGCCCGGCCGTGGGATCACGTACACCGACTGGACCGACCAGAAGCTGCACCCGCTCACCCAGATCCAGGTGGCCACCGCCGCCAACAAGATCGACGCCGCCGAGGCCCTGTCGACGGGCTGGCTCACGCTGCTGCAGGAGCGCGCCGACGCGGGCGAGCAGCCCACCGACGAGGAGAAGGCGATCGTGCGCGGCCAGACCGCGTTCGCCGCCCAACTCGCCAAGGAGGCCGTGCAGATCCTGTTCGACGCCAGCGGTGGCTCCGTCATCAAGCGTGATGTCCACATACAGCGCTTCCACCGCGACATCCAGGGCTTCTCGCTGCACGCGCTCGCACAGATCGACGTGAACCTCGAACTCCAGGGCCGGGTCCTGCTCGGCATGGAGCCGGGCACCGTCTTCCTCTGAGCCGCCCCCCGGGGGACTCTTCCCGGCCCGTTTTCCCACCGGTGCGCCCCGCGCGCCGGTCTGTTCAGCACACCGCTTCGTACTGGAGGAAATGATTCATGGGTGACAACCACACCTCGGTGTCGGTGATCGGCCTGGGCCTGATGGGGCAGGCACTGGCCGCCGCCTTCCTGAAGGCGGGCCACGCCACCACCGTGTGGAACCGCTCGGCGGACAAGGCCGACGGGGTCGTCGCGAACGGCGCGGTCCTCGCCGCCGCTCCCGCCGACGCCGTCGCCGCGAGCGACCTGGTGGTCGTGTGCGTGTCGACGTACGACGTGGTGCACGACGTGATCGGCTCGCTGGGTGACGCGCTGCGCGGCAAGACTGTCGTCAACCTGACCTCGGGCTCCTCCGAGCAGGCCCGGCAGACCGCCGAGTGGGCGGAGAAGAACGGGGCGCGGTACCTCGACGGCGCCATCATGATCACCCCGCCCGGAATCGGCACCGAGACCGCCGTCCTCTTCTACGCCGGCGACCAGGCCGTCTTCGACGCCCACGAGCCCGTGCTGAAGCTGCTCGGCGCCGGCACCACCTACCTCGGCACCGACCACGGCAAGCCCGCCCTGTTCGACGTGTCGCTGCTCGGCCTGATGTGGGGCGCCCTCAACAGCTTCCTGCACGGTGTCGCCATCGTGGAGACCGGCGGCGTCAAGGCGCAGGACTTCCTGCCCTGGGCGCACATGTGGCTCGACGCCATCAAGATGTTCACGGCCGACTACGCCGCGCAGATCGACGCCGGCGACGAGAAGTTCCCGGCCAACGACGCCACCCTGGAGACGCACCTGGGCGCGCTCAAGCACCTCGTCGAGGAGAGCGAGGCGCTCGGCGTCGACACCGAACTGCCCAAGTACTCCGAGGCGCTGATGGAGGGCATCATCGCGCAGGGCCACGCCAAGAACAGCTACGCCAGCGTCGTCAAGGCCTACCGCCGCCCGGCCCGCTAACAAGGCTCGGGCTGTCCTCCCCTGACGAAGGGGCCGGTTCTGATCCCCCCGGTCGGAACCGGCCCCTTCCCCATGCGCGGAAACAGGCGTCCTGAAAGGGCACCGGCACCCGCCGGACGTTTCCGCACCCTTTCCGTAAGGGATTCACGCACGGCATTCCTGCACGGCATTCACTCACGGCATTCACGCTCTTCACGAAAGGTGTTTTCGATGACCGAGAACGGCGACAGCGCGGCCACCCGCGTCAACGGCCGCGTCAGCAGAAGGACCCTTCTGAAGGCGGTGGGCGCGACCTCTCTCACCGCCGGGGTCGTCACCGCCACGGCGCCCTCCGCCGCAGCCGACGCGGGGCCCTTCGACGCCATCGTCGTCGGCGCCGGATACGCGGGCGGCACCGTCGCCCGCGAACTGGGCGCGCGTGGCATGAAGGTCCTGGTCCTGGAGGCCCGCGACCGGATCGGCGGCCGCATCGAGTCCGGGACCCTGGCCGGGCAGCACATCGAACTGGGCGGCGGCTGGTTCGGCCCCGGCCAGAACCTCGTGGCCCGCGAACTGAACCGGTACTCGCTGACCACCAGGGAGGACGTCCACGCCACCCGCATGGTCATGCCCGGCGCGGGCGGCTTCCAGAGCCACTCCCCGCACGAGGCGGGCGACAGGCTCAACACCCTGTTCGCGGACTTCTACGCCGGCTCCGAACGGTACTTCGAGCGACCCTACGAGCCGCTGCACCGCAAGGACCTGCTCGCGTCCGTGGACTCCCTGTCGCTCGCCGACCGGATCGCCCAGCTCTCCCTGTCAAAGCTCGACCACGACTGGGTGAGCGGCGCCACCTCGGTGTTCGCCGGCGGCAACCGGTTCGGCTCCCTGACCGGCATGGCCCAGTGGTACCAGCTCGCGGGCGGCACCTACGACCGGTTCCTGTCAGTGATGAGCCTGATACCCGAAGGCGGCATGATCGCCGTCCTGGAGCGGATGCTGCGCGAGTCCGGGGCGACCGTGAGCCTCAACTCGCCCGTCACCGCGATCCGCGAACGCGGCGGCCTCACCCAGGTCGAGGTGCGCGGCGGCCGCGTCCACAAGGCACCAGTGGTCGTGGTCGCCACGCCCGTCAACATGTGGTCCTCCCTCACCTTCGAGCCCGGCCTGCCCCCCGTGTACGCGGACGCCGCCCGCGAGGGCGTCGGCGTCCCGCACGCCACCAAGCTGTGGCTGCGCGTGCGGGGAACCTCCGAAGCGGTCTCCGCCCAGGCACCCGAGGGCGCCCCCGTCCTGCTGCTGATCCCGCAGGCGCAGCTGCCCGACGGGCGCCTCTTCGTCGCCTTCACCGGCCCCTCCCTCGACGTGTCCGACCCGCAGGCGGTGCGGGCCGCCGTAGGCCAGTTGCTGCCGGAGGCCAGGGTCGTCGACTACCGCGCGAAGGAATGGCACAAGGACCCCTACGCGCGGGGCGGCTGGGGCCTGCGCCGGCCGGGACAGCTGCTGCGCCAGCTGCCGCGTATCCAGGAACCGTTCGGACGCGTCGTCTTCGCGGGCGGTGACACAGCGAGCGGCTGGCACGGCGCCTTCGTCGAGGGAGCCCTGGAGTCCGGCTTCCGCGCCGCGGAGCAGGCCGCCGCCCTCGCGGGCTGACCGGCCCACGCGCCATGACCGGGCGGGGACACTGGCGTGCACCATCGCGCCCACCGCCCGGTCATGGCGCGTTCGCTTTTCCAGTTCCCTTTTCTTCTTCAGCTCCCTTCACCCCCATTCCCTTCACCTCCATTTCATCCGTGCCGTACGACCGGCTCTCCGGACCGAATTACCGAGCCGAGGCCGGACACTGAGATGAGCGAGAGACCCCCTGCCTACGATCTGTCCGAAGGTCCCTCCACCCAGAAGTCTTGCGGTAATTCGGCCGGAAAGGGCAGTCGAGCGCGATGACGAATCAGCACCAGTCCGAAACAATGAGGACGCGCCGTGCGGAAGGCGAGGCAATCGCGGTCGTCGGCCTTTCCTGCCGACTGCCGGGAGCCGAGAACCCCGAGGCGTTCTGGGAACTGCTGAGCACCGGCTCGTCCGCCGTCACACCGGTCCCGCACGGCCGTTGGGAGTCCGCGACCGGCGAGGCCGCACCCGCCGGCACCGAGCCCGGCATGCGCCACGGAGGCTTCCTCGATCGCGTCGACACCTTCGACGCCGGCTTCTTCGGCATAGCCCCCCGCGAGGCACGGGTCATGGACCCGCAGCAGCGCCTCGTCCTCGAACTGGCCTGGGAGGCGCTGGAGAACGCCGGCATCGTCCCGGACACCCTGCGCGGCAGCCGCACCGCCGTGTTCGTCGGCACCCTGCGCGACGACTACGCCGCACTGCTCTACCAGCACGGCGCCCGGGCGATCACCCAGCACACCATGACGGGCGTCAACCGTGGCGTGATCGCGAACCGGGTCTCCTACCACCTCGGCCTGCGCGGCCCCAGCCTCACCGTCGACTCGGCCCAGTCCTCCTCGCTCGTCGCGGTGCACCTGGCCTGCGAGTCCCTGCGCACGGGCGAGTCCGACGCCGCGATCGTCGCCGGAGTCAACCTCAACATCCTTGCCGAGGCCGCCGTCAGCGGGGAACGCTTCGGCGGACTCTCCCCGGACGGCACGACGTACACCTTCGACGCCCGCGCCAACGGGTTCGTACGCGGCGAAGGCGGCGGCGCCGTCGTACTCAAGCCGCTGTCCCGGGCCCTCGCGGACGGTGACGACATCCACGGCGTGATCCACGCCAGTGCCGTGAACAACGACGGCGCCACCCCCGGCCTGACCGTGCCCGGCCGGGACTCCCAGGAGGCCGCCCTGCGCGAGGCGTACGACAGGAGCGGCCTCGACACCAGCGCGGTCCAGTACGTCGAACTGCACGGCACCGGCACACCGGTGGGCGACCCCGTCGAGGCCGCCGCGCTCAGCGCGGTGCTCGGCACGGCCCGCACCGGCGCCGCCCCGCTGCGCGTCGGGTCCGCGAAGACCAACGTGGGTCACCTGGAAGGCGCCGCGGGGATCGTCGGCCTGATCAAGACCCTGCTCGCGCTGCGCCACCGCCGCCTGCCCGCCAGCCTCAACTTCGAAGCCGCGAACCCCGCGATCCCGCTGGCCGAGCTCGGCCTGGAGGTACAGCGCGAGACGGGCGACTGGCCCGTTCCCGACCGGCCGCTGATCGCCGGCGTCTCCTCGTTCGGCATGGGCGGCACCAACGCCCACGTCGTCCTGGGCGAGGCGCCCGCGGGCACCCCCGCAGTGCCGGAACCCGCCACCGGGCAGACCGAATCCATGAGCGCCGAAGCCACCCTGCTGCCCTGGGTGGTCTCGGGCCGCGGTACCGCCGCCCTCGCCGCACAGGCCGACCGGCTGCGGGCGGCGGCGACGGCAGGCTCCGCGCCCCGCCCGGCGGACATCGGCTGGTCCCTGGCCGCCACCCGCACCGCCTTCGACCACCGCGCGGTCGTCCTCGCCGACGACCACGCGGGCATGGTCGCCGGCCTGACCGCCGTTGCCGGGGGAAGGGTCACCGCGCAGGTCGTCACAGGCGCTGTCCGGCCCGGCACGACCGCCTTCCTGTTCACCGGGCAGGGTGCCCAGCGCATCGGCATGGGGCGTGAACTGCGGGCCACCTTCCCGGTGTTCGCCGCCTCCTTCGACGAGGTGTGCGCGGCCTTCGCCCCGCTGCTCGACCGCCCCCTCGCCGAGGTCGTCGACTCCGGGACCGGTCTGGACGACACCGCCTACACGCAACCGGCGCTGTTCGCCGTCGAGGTCGCCCTGTACCGCCTGGTGACCTCCTGGGGCGTCACCGCCGACCACGTGGCCGGACACTCCGTCGGTGAGATCGCCGCCGCACACGTCGCCGGCGTGCTGTCCCTCGGCGACGCCGTCGAACTCGTCGCCGCCCGCGGCCGGCTGATGCAGGAACTGCCCGCCGGCGGGACCATGGTCGCCGTGCAGGCCACCGAGGACGAGGTGGCGCCCCTGCTCGCCGAGCACGAGGACGAGGTGGCGATCGCCGCCGTCAACGGACCGCGCTCCGTGGTGCTCTCCGGCGCGCACGACACCGTCGTGGCCGTCGCGGAACGCCTCGCCGCGCAGGGCCGCAGGACCCGCCGCCTCACCGTCAGCCACGCCTTCCACTCACCACTCATGGACCCGATGCTGGAGGCGTTCCGCGCCGTCGTGGACGGACTGACCTTCCACGAACCGGAGATCGCCGCCGTGTCCACGGTGACCGGCGCCGCCGTCGAGCCGGGCCAGTGGACGTCGCCCGCCTACTGGGTTGAGCAGGTACGCCGCCCGGTGCGCTTCCTCGACGCCGTACGCACCCTCCAGGCCCAGCACGCCGCGACCCTGCTGGAGCTGGGGCCCGACGGGGTCTGCACCGCGCTGGCCGCCGCCTGCCTGGAAGACACCGGCGACACCGATGCCACCGTGCCGGTCGCCACGCTGCGCGCGGGACGCCCCGAGGTGCGCTCCCTCCTCGCCGGCCTCGCAGCCGCGTTCGTGCGCGGCACACCGGTGGACTGGGCGGCCGTGCACGTCGACGGCCAGGGACGCCGTGTCGCGCTGCCCACCTACGCCTTCCAGCGCGAGCGGCACTGGATCGACGGCTCGGCCGGCCCCGCCGCCGCTGTGCCGACCGCCCCCGAGCCCGAGCTCCGGGACACCACGTCCACGACCCCCCGCGCCCGGGCGGCGGGCGTCGACGCCACCGCCCTCGTGCTGGAACAGGTCGCCGCCGTCCTCGAACACACCGACGTCCAGCGCGTCGACCCGCACGCCGCCTTCAAGGACCTCGGCCTCGACTCCCTCATGTCGGTCGAGCTGCGCGACGCGCTCGCCGCCGCGACCGGCCTGAAGCTGCCCAGCGGCCTCCTCTTCGACCACCCCACCCCGGCCGCCCTCAGCACGCACCTCACCACCCTGCTGGCCGGCCCGGCCACCGGCACCCCGGCCGAGGACCGCACCGCCTCCGCCTCCGACCTCGCGAACGAACCGATCGCCATCGTCGGTATGGCGTGCCGCTACCCGGGCGGCGTCACCTCCCCCGAGGACCTGTGGCGGCTGGTCGCCGACGGCCGGGACGCCATCTCCGGCTTCCCCGCCGACCGGGGCTGGGACGCCGACCTGTACGACAGCGACCCCGCGCGCGGCGGCCACAGCACAGTCCACGAGGGCGGTTTCCTGCACGACGCGGCCCTGTTCGACAACGAGTTCTTCGGGATCTCACCCCGCGAGGCCCTCGCCATGGACCCGCAGCAGCGCCTCCTCCTGGAGACCGCCTGGGAGGCCGTCGAGCGTGCGGGACTGGACACCGCCGCCCTCAAGGGCAGCCGCACCGGTGTGTTCGTGGGCGCCACCACCCTCGACTACGGGCCCCGGATGCACGAGGCCCCCGACACGGTCGAGGGACATCTCCTCACCGGCACCACGCCGAGCGTCATGTCCGGGCGCATCGCCTACCAACTGGGGCTGCTCGGCCCGGCGGTCACCGTCGACACGGCCTGCTCGTCCTCGCTGGTCGCCCTGCACATGGCGGTGCGTTCGCTGCGTACCGGCGAGACCAGCCTGGCCATCGCGGGCGGTGCCACCGTCATGTCGTCACCCGGCATGTTCGTGGAGTTCTCGCGCCAGCGCGGTCTGGCCGCCGACGGTCGCTCCAAGTCGTTCGCCGCCACCGCCGACGGCACCTCCTGGGCGGAGGGCGTGGGCCTCCTCGTGGTCGAACGGCTGTCGGACGCCCGCAAAAACGGACACCGCGTCCTCGCCGTCGTCCGGGGCAGTGCGATCAACCAGGACGGTACGGGCAACGGACTGACCGCTCCGGTCGGCACGTCCCAGCAGCGAGTCATCCACGAGGCACTGGCGGACTCACGTCTGACTCCTGCCGATGTGGATGTGGTGGAGGCGCACGGTACGGGGACCCGGCTGGGGGATCCGATCGAGGCGCAGGCGCTGCTGGCGACCTACGGGCAGGGCCGTGAACGGCCTTTGTATCTGGGGTCGTTGAAGTCGAACATCGGGCATGCGCAGGCGGCTGCGGGTGTGGGTGGTGTGATCAAGATGGTGGAGGCGATGCGGCACGGTGTGCTGCCGAAAACCCTGCATGTCGGTGAGCCGTCGCCGTTCGTGGAGTGGGACGCGGGTGCGGTGGAGTTGCTGACCGAGGCGCGTGAGTGGCCGTTACGGGAGCAATCGCCGCGTCGGGCAGGAGTCTCGTCGTTCGGTATCAGTGGCACCAACGCGCATGTGGTCATCGAGGAGTTCACGGCGCCGGACGAGACCACTGCGGTGTCGCGACCGGAGTTGACTGGGCCCGCCCCGTTCGTCCTGTCCGCCCACGACGAGCCCGCCCTGCGCGACCAGGCCCAACGCCTGCACGGCTACATCACCGAGAGCGGCGCCCACCCCGCCGACATCGGGGCGTCCCTCGCCGTCACCCGCACCGCCCTGACCCGGCGTGCCGTGATCACCGCCGAGGACGCCGGCACCCTCCTGGCGGGGCTGGACGCCCTGGCCCGCGGCGAGGAGACGGCACAGGTCGTCACCGGCAGCGCGGCGGGCGTGGGCCGCACCGCGTTCCTGTTCACCGGGCAGGGCGCACAACGAGCCGGCATGGGCCGCGAACTGTACGCGGTGTCCCCGGTGTTCGCGGCAGCGCTCGACGAGGTGTGCGCGGCACTCGACGAACACCTCGAACTGCCCCTGCGCGAGGTGATGTTCGCCGACGAGGACAGCGAGCCGGGCCGACTGCTGCACCGCACCGCCTACACCCAGCCCGCCCTTTTCGCCGTCGAGGTAGCCCTCTTCCGGCTGCTCGTCCACCATGGCATGACACCCGACCTGCTCGCCGGGCACTCCATCGGCGAACTCGCCGCCGCCCACGTCGCGGGTGTGCTCTCCCTCGACGACGCGGCCCGCCTGGTCACGGCACGCGGCCGGCTCATGGAGGCGGCACGGGCGGGCGGCGCGATGATCGCCGTAGAGGCGACCGAGGCCGAACTCGCCGCCGACCTGGAGGACTTGGCGGGCCATGTCGCCCTCGCCGCCGTCAACGGTCCCGACGCCCTGGTGATCTCCGGCGACGAGGACGCGGCCGAGGTGCTGGCCGGGCGGTGGCGCGCCAAGGGCCGCCGCACCCGCAGGCTCCAGGTCAGCCACGCCTTCCACTCGCCGCACATGGACGACGTACTGGACGAGTTCCGCACGGTCGCCGCAGGCCTCACCTTCCACGAGCCGCGCATCCCGATCGTCTCCACGGTCACCGGCGAGCTCGCCGGCGCGGACGAGCTGACCTCGCCCGACTACTGGGCACACCAGATCCGCAGGCCCGTGCGGTTCCTCGACGCCGTCCGCGGCCTCCGGCGGCACGGGGCCACCGTGTTCGTGGAGACAGGCCCCGACGCCGTACTCGCCCCTCTGACCCGCGCCGCCCTGGCCGACACGGACGCGGACGCGGTCGTCGTAGCGCTGCTGCGAGCGGCACGACCCGAGGACGAGACCCTCCTGGCCGGGATCGCCGCGGCCTGGACGGGCGGCGCGCCGCTGGCAGCCGAGACGTTCCACCCCGGCGCCCGCCTCGTCGACCTGCCCACGTACCCCTTCCAGCGCGAGCACTACTGGCTCGCACCCCGGCGGCCCCTGGACGCCAGGGGACTGGGCCTCGACCCGGCGGGACACCCTCTGCTGCAGGCTTCGGTGGAGCTGGCCGGGCGGGACGACCTCGTGCTCACCGGCCGGCTCGCCGTCGCCGAGCAGCCCTGGCTCGCCGACCACGCCATCGACGGCACCGTTCTCGTGCCCGCCACCGCGTTCCTGGAGCTCGCCCTGGTCGCGGCCGGCCACTTCGACCTCGACCGGATCGACGAACTGACCCTGGAGGCGCCCCTGGCACTGCCCGCACAGGGCGCCGTACGCCTCCAGGTCGCCGTCGGCGCACCGGACGCCTCCGGCACCCGGCCCGTCGAGATCCACGCATCCCCCGACAACGGCCCGGAGCCCGGCGCCGACGACGGGCGGGTCTGGACGCGGCACGCTTCCGGCAGTCTCGGCGGTACGGCACCCGCCGGACCCGATCTGCGGCGGTGGCCGCCCGCGGACGCCGACGAGGTTGCGCTGGAGGACGTGTACGAGCGTCTCGCCGGACTCGGCTACGAGTACGGCCCGGCCTTCCAGGGCCTGACGCGGCTGTGGCAGGCGGGCGACGAACTGTACGCCGAGGTAGCCCTGCCCGCCCCGCACAAGGACGGGGCCGACCGGTTCGGACTGCACCCCGCCCTCTTCGACGCGCTCCTGCACCCGGTGGTGCTGCACGCGGCGGGGGAGGACACCGCGGCGACGGACTCCATCAGACTGCCGTTCGCCTGGTCCGGTACGACCCTGCGCGCCGGCGGCGCCGACACGCTCCGGGTACGGATCGTGCCGAGCGGGCCCGACACCTTCGCGCTGCACGCGGCGGACGCCGTCGGCGAACCCGTCGTGAGCGTGGAGTCCCTCGCTCTGCGCCCGGTCGCAAAGGACCGCCTGCGTTCCGCCACGCAGTCGCAGAACGACGCCCCGTACGCCGTGGAGTGGACGCCGGTCGCGGCGCTCGAGACCGATGCCCCGCGCATCGTGGAGGCGACCGGAGCCGACCTCGCGGACGTGGACCCCGCCGCCGACGTGGTGCTCGTGCGCGCGACCATGGGCGACGGGCACAGCGACCTCCCGGCCGCCGCCCACCACACCGCGGACGTCTTCCTGCGCCTCGTGCAGAACTTCCTCGCCGACGAGCGCCTGACCGCCGCCCGCCTCGTGGTACTCACCCGGGGCGCCGTCGGCGCCGCACCCGGCGACCCGGTCCCAGGACTGGCCCAGGCCCCCCTGTGGGGACTGGTGCGCGCGGTGCAGTCGGAACACCCGGATCGCGTAGTCCTGATCGACACGGACGACGACCTGCCGACCGGCGCCCCCCTCCTCGCGGCGGCTGTGGTTTCGGGTGAGGGTCAGGTGGTGGTGCGGTCGGGTGGGTTGTTGGTGCCTCGTCTGCGGCGGGTTGTCGCGGGTGAGGGGGTGGTGTCGTGGGGTGTGGGTCCTGTGCTGATCACGGGTGGTACGGGTGGTCTGGGTGCGGTGTTGGCGCGGCATCTGGTGGTGGTGCATGGGGTGCGGTCGTTGGTGTTGGTGAGTCGTCGTGGTGCTGATGCTCCGGGTGCGGGGGAGTTGGCGGCGGGTCTGGAGGTGTTGGGTGCTTCGGTGAGGTTGGCGGCGTGTGATGTGGCGGACGGTGCCGCGCTGGCGGAACTGCTGGATTCTGTGGGTGAGTTGTCGGGTGTGGTGCATACGGCGGGTGTGCTGGATGACGCGACGGTTGAGGGGCTGACGGCTGACCGGCTTGAGGCGGTGTTGCGTCCGAAGGTGGATGCGGCGTGGCATCTGCACGAGTTGACGCGAGGGATGGACCTCAAGGCGTTCGTCCTCTACTCGTCTGTCTCAGGCCTGCTGGGCATGGCGGGTCAGGCGAACTATGCGGCGGCCAATACGTTCCTGGATGCGTTGGCCGCGCATCGGCGGGCTGCTGGGCTGCCGGCCACCTCCCTCGCCTGGGGCCTGTGGGACGGTACGCACGGCATGGGCGGCACGCTGGGAGACGCCGACCTGGCCCGCTGGACACGCCTCGGCATCCGAACCCTCTCCCCCGAACAGGGGCTCGCGCTGTTCGACACCGCCGTAGCCGCCGGGGAGGCACTACGTGTCCCCGTCGCCTTCGAACCGCGGGCCCTGCGTGCGGGCGGTGCCGAATCCTCGCCCCTGCTGCGCGACCTGGCCCCCGTCCGCTCCCGACGTGCCGCCGCACGTGCGGCCACCGCGAGCACCGAAGGCGCCACCTGGGCTCAGCAAATCGCCGCGCTGCCGCAGGAGCGGCGCCACGAGACGGTTCTCGACCTCGTCCGAGGCATCGTCGCCGGTGTCCTCGGCCACACCGATCCGGCACGCCTCGACCCGAAGCGCGCCTTCAAGGACGTCGGCTTCGACTCACTCGCCGGCGTCGAACTGCGCAACCGTCTGAACTCCGCCACCGGCCTGCGGCTGCCCGCGACCATCGTCTTCGACCACCCGACGCCCGCCGCTGTCGTCGACCACCTGATGACCCGGATCGCCGACACCGCCGCTCCGGCACCCGCCCGCAGCGTGCGGTCCACCGACGACCGGGATCAGGACGAGCCGATCGCCATCGTGGGCATGGCGTGCCGTTTCCCGGGCGGCGTCGCGTCACCGGACGACCTGTGGCGCCTGGTGTCCGAGGGCACCGACGCGATCAGCGGGTTCCCCATCAACCGGGGCTGGGACCTGGACGCCCTCTACGACGAGGACCCCGAGCACACCGGCACCTCCTATGTGCGCCACGGTGGCTTCCTGCACGACGCGGACCGGTTCGACCCCGCGTTCTTCGGCATCCCGCCACGCGAGGCCACCGCCATGGACCCCCAGCACCGGCTTTTGCTGGAGACGGCGTGGGAGGCGTTCGAACACGCCGGCATCGACCCCACGGCACTGCGCGGCTCCGACACCGGCGTCTTCACCGGCGCCATGTACGACGACTACGCGTCCCGCCTCGCCGCGAGCCCCGAGGAGTACGAGGGCTTCCTGCTCGCGGGCAACCTCTCCAGCGTCGTGTCGGGCCGGCTCTCGTACACCTACGGCTTCGAGGGTCCGGCGGTCACCGTCGACACGGCCTGCTCGTCCTCGCTGGTCGCCCTGCACCTGGCGGCGAACGCGCTGCGCAACGGCGAGTGCTCGCTCGCCCTCGCCGGCGGCGTGACCCTCATGGCCAGTCCACACGTCTTCGTCGAGTTCTCCCGACAGCGCGGCCTCTCTCCCGACGGGCGCTCCAAGTCTTTCGCGGGGGCGGCCGATGGTGTGGCGTGGTCGGAGGGTGTGGGGCTGTTGTTGGTGGAGCGTCTGTCGGATGCGCGGCGGAACGGGCATCGGGTGCTGGCGGTTGTCCGGGGCAGCGCGGTGAATCAGGACGGTGCGAGTAATGGGCTGACGGCGCCGAACGGTCCGTCGCAGGAGCGGGTGATCCGTCAGGCGTTGGAGAGTGCCCGTCTGACTCCTGCTGATGTGGATGTGGTGGAGGCGCATGGTACGGGGACCCGGTTGGGGGATCCGATCGAGGCGCAGGCGTTGTTGGCGACGTACGGGCAGGGTCGTGAGCGGCCTTTGTGGCTGGGGTCGTTGAAGTCGAACATCGGGCATGCGCAGGCGGCTGCGGGTGTGGGTGGTGTGATCAAGATGGTGGAGGCGATGCGGCACGGTGTGCTGCCGAAGACGCTGCATGTCGATGAGCCGTCGCCGTTCGTGGAGTGGGATTCCGGTGCGGTGGAGTTGCTGACCGAGGCCCGTGAGTGGCCGGCACGGGAGCAGTCGCCACGCCGGGCAGGAGTCTCGTCGTTCGGTATCAGCGGCACCAACGCGCATGTGGTCATCGAGGAGTTCACGGCGCCGGAGGAGACCGGCACCGCTGCGCGGCCGGAGTTGACTGGCCCCGCCCCGTTCGTCCTGTCCGCCCACGACGAGCCCGCCCTGCGCGCACAGGCCCAACGCCTGCACGAGCACCTGAGCGCGCACCCCGGACAGTCCCTCACGGACACCGGCTGGTCCCTCGCCACCACGCGCGCCCGGCACGACCACCGAGCCGTGGCGGTCGCCGAGTCCCGCGACGAACTGCTAGGCGCGCTCACGGCGTTGAGCCGTGGCGAGTCCGCCCCGACAGTGCTGCACCCCGCCTCAGCCCAGGGCGGCAGAACCGCCTTCCTGCTCACCGGGCAGGGCGCACAGCGCCTCGGCATGGGCCGCGAACTGTACGCGGCGTCCCCGGTGTTCGCGGCGGCCCTCGACGAGGTGTGCGCCCACCTGGACCGCGAACTCCTGCGGCCCCTGAAGTCGGTGCTCTTCGCCGCCGAAGGAACCACTGACGCGGCGCTGCTCGACCAGACGGCGTTCGCTCAGGCCGCCCTGTTCGCGCTGGAGACCGCGCTGTTCCGCGTCGCCGAACACCACGGCCTCACACCGGACTTCCTGCTCGGCCACTCGGTCGGAGAAGTCACCGCCGCCCACCTCGCGGGCGTGCTCGACCTGCCCGACGCCTGCGTCCTCGTGGCCGAGCGCGGCCGGCTGATGCAGGCGGCCCGGGAGGACGGCGCCATGGCCGCCGTCGAGGCCGGCGAGGCCGAGACACGCGCCGCGCTCGCCCCGTACGGCGACCGGGTGGCGATCGCCGGCGTCAACGGCCCGCGCGCCACGGTGATCTCCGGCGACTCCGACGCCGTGGACGAACTCACCGCCCGTTTCAAGGAGCAGGGCGCCCGGGCCAAGCGACTGTCCGTCAGCCACGCCTTCCACTCGCCGCACATGGACGACGTACTGGACGAGTTCCGTACGGTTGTCGCGGACCTCACCTTCCACGAGCCCCGCATCCCCATCGTCTCCAACGTCACCGGCGAGCTGGCCACGGCCGACGACCTGGCCTCCGCCGACTACTGGGCGCGCCACATCCGCGAGGCGGTCCGCTTCCTCGACGGGGTACGTCTCCTGGAGGCGCGCGGCGTCACCGAATGGCTGGAACTGGGCCCCGACGGGGTGCTGAGCGCCCTGGTCACCGACTCCCTGGCGGCGGACCCCGGTGCCGTGACGCCGGTCCTGCGCAGAGGCCGTCCCGAAACGGGGGCGTTCGCGCACGCACTCGGGCTGTTCGCCGCACGCGGGGCCGACGTGCGCTGGGACACCGTCTTCCCCGGCGCCCGCGAAACCGCCCTCCCGTTCTACGCGTTCCAGCGGCAGCGCTACTGGCTCGACGCCCCCGCGACGGTCTCGGACGCCGCGGGCTTCGGACTCGTACCGACCGACCACCCGTTGCTCGGTGCCGCCGTCCCGCTGGCCGACCGTGACGAGCACGTCCTCACCGGCCGCCTGTCGCGCGGTACGCATCCCTGGCTGACGGAGCACACCGTCGCCGGCACCACGCTCGTGCCCGGCACCGGACTGCTCGAACTCGCCCTCCGGGCGGGCGAGCAGCTCGGCGCCACGGCGGTCGAGGAACTCACCCTGGCCGCCCCGCTGGTGCTGCCCGAACACGGGGGCATCCACCTTCAGGTGTCCGTCGGCGCCGAGGACACCGACGGCACCCGCCCGCTGCGCGTCCACGCCAGGCCCGACAGCGACCCGGACCAGAACGAGGCCTGGACCCTGCACGCCCACGGCACCCTGCGCGCCGACACCGAAGCCGACGCCGGGGCGGCGAACAGTGCCGCGAACGGCGCCCTCACCGTCTGGCCGCCCGCCGGAGCACGCGAGATAGATCTCACCGGGGTCTACGAGCTCCTCGCCGAGCGGGGTTACGAGTACGGGCCGGCGTTCCGCAACCTGCGCAGGCTGTGGACGGCGGACGACGATCTCTTCGCCGAGGTCGCCCTGGGCGACGACCAGCGCGCCGCAGCGGGCCGGTTCGCCCTCCACCCCGCGCTGTTCGACGCCGCGCTGCATCCGCTGCTGCCCGGCGTCGTCAGCGACGAAGGGCAGCCGCTGCTCCCCTTCACCTGGGCGGGCGCGAGCGTGTACACCGGCGGCGCGTCGGTCCTCCGGGTCCGGCTCGAGGGCGCTGCGGCGCCGGGGGCCGCGGACGGGGGCTCGACGTCGGTCGCGCTCACGGTGGCCGACGCCTCGGGCGCGCCGGTGGCCGCCGTGGCGGAGCTGACCCTGCGTCCGCTGACCGCCGAGTCGCTGCGCGCGGCGGGCGCCACCTCCGCGGACGGACTGCTGCGGGTCGACTGGAGCCGCCTTCCCGCGACGAGTGACACGAGCGCCGACCTCTCCACCTGGGCGGTCCTCGGCTCGGCGCGTGACCTCGGCCTGCCGGCCGACCGGATACGCGCCTACGCGGACCTCGGAGAGGCGGCACGCGCCATCGACGAGGGCGCGCCCGTGCCCACCGTCCTCCTCGCCCCCCACATCTCGGCGCACGCCGGCGACTCGCTGCCGACCGCCGCGAGTGAGGCGGCACAACGTGCGCTGGCCCAGGTGCAGACATGGCTCGGAGACGACCGCTTCACGGGCACCCGCCTCGTGGTCACCACCAAGGGCGCCGTGCCCACCGCACCCGGCGAGAACGTCACCGACCTGGCGAACGCTCCGCTCTGGGGCCTGCTGCGCTCGGCGCAGACCGAGAACCCGGACCGTATCCAGCTCCTGGACCTCGACGACACGGACCTCACGACGAACGACACCGAGCTCGCGGCGGCTGTGGTTTCGGCTGTGGTTTCGGGTGAGGGTCAGGTGGTGGTGCGGTCGGGTGGGTTGTTGGTGCCTCGTCTGCGGCGGGTTGTTGCGGGTGAGGGGGTGGTGTCGTGGGGTGTGGGTCCTGTGCTGATCACGGGTGGTACGGGTGGTCTGGGTGCGGTGTTGGCGCGGCATCTGGTGGTGGTGCATGGGGTGCGGTCGTTGGTGTTGGTGAGTCGTCGTGGTGTTGATGCTCCGGGTGCGGGGGAGTTGGCGGCGGGTCTGGAGGTGTTGGGTGCTTCGGTGAGGTTGGCGGCGTGTGATGTGGCGGACCGTGCCGCGTTGGCGGAACTGCTGGATTCTGTGGGTGAGTTGTCGGGTGTGGTGCATACGGCGGGTGTGTTGGATGACGCGACGGTTGAGGGGCTGACGGCTGGCCGGCTTGAGGCGGTGTTGCGTCCGAAGGTGGATGCGGCGTGGCATCTGCACGAGTTGACGCGAGGGATGGACCTCAAGGCGTTCGTCCTCTACTCGTCGATCGCGGGGCTGCTGGGTACGGCGGGTCAGGCGAACTATGCGGCGGCCAATACGTTCCTGGACGCGTTGGCCGCGCATCGGCGGGCTGCTGGGTTGCCGGCCACCTCCCTCGCCTGGGGCCTGTGGGCGGAGACCAGCGCCATCACCGGCCACCTCGCCGACACCGACCTGCGCCGCCTGGCCCGCTCCGGCCTGCTGCCGCTGGCGACCGACGACGCGATGGCACTCTTCGACGCGGCGCCGGCCACCGGCGAGAGCGTCCTCGCCGTCACCAGGCTCGACACCCGGGCCATCCGCGCCATGGGCGACCGGGTACCGCCACTCCTCGCCGGTCTCGTCCGCGGGAATCCGGCCCGCCGCACTTCAGCGGCAGCGGGCGCCGCCACCTCCGCCCGGAGCGGAGACCAGGGACTCGCGGAGCGGCTTGCCGTCCTGTCCGCGACCGACCGGGAACGGACCCTGGTGGACCTGGTACGCGGCAGGGTGGCAGCCGTACTCGGCCACGCCGACAGCACGGTGATCGACGCCGACCGGGCGGTCCAGGAGCTCGGCTTCGACTCGCTGACCGCGGTCGAGCTGCGTAACCAGCTCGGTACCGAGACGGGCCTGCGGCTGCCGAGCACGCTGGTCTTCGACCACCCCACCCCCAGGGCGCTCGCCAAGTACCTGGCCGAACAGCTCGCCGTGGAGGAGACCGCCCCCGACGAGCCGGTGCTCGCGGAACTCGCCCGGCTCAAGACCGCCATCGAGGCGGTCGCCACCGACGAGTCGGCCCACGGCCGGATCACCGCCCGCCTACGGGAGCTCCTCGACGCCGCCGACATCGCGGCCGGGACCACCGACCCCGACGGGGATGACGAGGACCTGGATTCGGCCACGGACGAGGAGCTGTTCGCCCTCATCGACGAGCTGAACTGAGCCGCAACCCGCAACCCGCAACCGCCCACGACGACGACACCGATCACCACACAAGACAGGGGAGTTGACCCACCATGGCGGGCGAGGACAAGCTTCGCGACTACCTGAAGAAGGCCGTCGCCGATGGCCGTGAGGCACGTCGGCAGCTGCGCGACCTCGAGGAGAAGCAGCGCGAGCCGATCGCGATCGTGGGAATGGCGTGCCGCTATCCCGGCGGCGTGTCCTCGCCCGACGACCTCTGGCGTCTCGTGGCGGACGGTACGGACGCCATAGGCGGTTTCCCCGACAACCGGGGCTGGGACCTGGACGCCCTCTACGACCCCGACCCCGAGCACACCGGAACCACGTACACCCGTCAGGGCGGATTCCTGTACGACGCCGACGGGTTCGACCCCGCGTTCTTCGGGATGTCCCCGCGCGAGGCCACCGCGATCGACCCGCAGCAGCGACTCCTGCTGGAGACGGCGTGGGAGGCGTTCGAACACGCGGGCATCGACCCGACCGCACTGCGCGGCTCAGGCACCGGCGTGTTCACGGGCCTGATGTACAACGACTACGGCTCACGTCCCCACCTGCCCCCGGAGGACTTCGAGGGCTATCTGTACAGCGGCAGCGCCGCAAGCATCGCCGCGGGCCGGCTCTCGTACACCTACGGCTTCGAGGGCCCGGCCGTGTCCGTCGACACCGCCTGCTCCTCCTCCCTGGTCGCCCTGCACCTGGCGGCGAACGCGCTGCGCAACGGCGAGTGCTCGCTCGCCCTCGCCGGCGGCGTCACGGTGATGTCGACACCGGTCGCCTTCCTCGAGTTCTCCCGTCTCCAAGGCCTGTCTCCCGACGGGCGCTCCAAGTCTTTCGCGGCGGGGGCGGACGGTGTGGCGTGGTCGGAGGGTGTGGGGTTGTTGTTGGTGGAGCGCTTGTCGGACGCCCGGCGGAAGGGTCATCGGGTGCTGGCGGTTGTCCGTGGTAGCGCGGTGAATCAGGACGGTGCGAGTAATGGGCTGACGGCGCCGAACGGTCCGTCGCAGGAGCGGGTGATCCGTCAGGCGTTGGAGAGTGCCCGTCTGACTCCTGCTGATGTGGATGTGGTGGAGGCGCACGGTACGGGGACCCGGTTGGGGGATCCGATCGAGGCGCAGGCGTTGTTGGCGACGTACGGGCAGGGTCGTGAGCGGCCTTTGTGGCTGGGGTCGTTGAAGTCGAACATCGGGCATGCGCAGGCGGCTGCGGGTGTGGGTGGTGTGATCAAGATGGTGGAGGCGATGCGGCACGGTGTGCTGCCGAAAACCCTGCATGTCGATGAGCCGTCGCCGTTCGTGGAGTGGGACGCGGGTGCGGTGGAGTTGCTGACCGAGGCCCGTGAGTGGCCGGCACGGGAGCAGTCGCCACGCCGGGCAGGAGTCTCCTCCTTCGGATTCGGCGGCACCAACGCCCACGTGATCATCGAGGAAGTCCCCGCCGAGATCTCGGCCGAGATATCCGCCGAGGCGCCCGTCGAGACGTCCGCCGGGGCCACCGGGAAGCGCACC
This sequence comes from Streptomyces turgidiscabies Car8, assembly GCF_000331005.1. Taxonomy (GTDB): domain Bacteria; phylum Actinomycetota; class Actinomycetes; order Streptomycetales; family Streptomycetaceae; genus Streptomyces; species Streptomyces turgidiscabies. The sequence goes on along the minus strand of NZ_AEJB01000073.1, from coordinate 8,792 downwards.
CTGCCCGCCCTGCCGTGGGTCCTCTCCGCGCGCACCCCCCAGGCGCTCACCGCGCAGGCCGAACGCCTCCGCGCCTTCGCCGGACAGCCCGACGCTCCCGACCCGTTGGACATCGCGTACTCCCTGGCCGCCACCCGCACCACCTTTGATCACCGCGCGGTGGTCGTGGGTACCGGCCGCGCCGAACTCCTTGACGAGCTGGGCCGGTTGAGCCCTGTCACCCCCGCACGTCGTGGTGGGTTGGGTCTGGTGTTTTCGGGTCAGGGTGGGCAGCGGGTGGGGATGGGGCGTGGGTTGTATTCGGCGTTTCCGGTGTTCGCGGAGGCGTTGGACGAGGTGTGTGGGGTGTTGGATCCGTTGTTGGGTGGGTCGTTGCGGGAGGTGTTGTTCGCGGCTGAGGGTTCTGTCGGGGCGGGGTTGTTGGGGGAGACGGGGTGGACGCAGCCGGCGTTGTTCGGGTTCGAGGTGGCGTTGTTCCGGTTGGTGGAGTCGTGGGGTGTGCGGCCGGATTTTGTGGCGGGGCATTCGGTGGGGGAGTTGGCGGCTGCTCATTGTGCGGGGGTGATGGATCTTGCGGAGGCGGGGCGGTTGGTGGCTGCTCGGGCCGGGTTGATGCAGGGGTTGCCTGGTGGGGGCGTGATGGTCGCCGTCGAGGCCACCGAATCCGAGGTGGTGGCCGCGGTCGGGGACCGTGGTGACGAGATAGGGGTGGCGGCGGTCAACGGGCCGTCGGCGGTGGTGGTCTCCGGTGCCGCGGATGCCGTGGAGGAAGTGGTGGGGGCGTTGGCCCGGAAGGGCCGGCGGGTGCGGCGCCTTGAGGTGTCGCACGCCTTCCACTCGCCGTTGATGGACGGGATGCTCGAGGACTTCCGAACGGTCGCGAAGGAGATCCGCTACCGGGCTCCGCGGCTGCCGGTGGTCTCGACGGTGACGGGCAAGGCGGCCTCCGGTGAGGACCTCCGCTCGGCGGACTACTGGGTGAACCAGGTCCGCCAGGCAGTCCGCTACGCCGACGCCGTCACCACCCTGGAGGCCGAAGGCGTCACCACGATCCTGGAGATCGGCCCCGGCGGTGTCCTCGCCGCCCTGGCCGCCCAGACCGTACGCGACCCCGACGCCCTGACCGCCACCGTCGCGACCCGCGCGGGCCGTCCCGAGCCGGAGACCCTCGTCGAAGCGCTCGGCACGCTCCACGCACGGGGCGTGCCCGTCGACTGGGACGCGTTCTTCACCGGCACCGGAGCCCGCCGAGCACCGCTGCCCACCTACGCCTTCCAGCGCCGGCGGTACTGGCTCGACGAGCTGCCCCCGTCGGACGGCGACCGCGCGCCACGCACCGTCCCGACACCGTCGGCCACGCCCGACGGCCACGAGGAGACGAGCGGCACCGTCCCCCTGGCCGAGCGGCTCGCGCCACTGAGCGAGGCGCGACAGGAGCAGTACCTCCTTACCGTCGTGACGGAGCTGGTGGCGAAGGTGCTCAAGCACCCCGACACCTCCGGCATCGTGCCCGACCGCCCCTTCCAGGAGCTCGGCTTCGACTCCCTCACCGGCGTCGAACTGCGCAACCGGCTGGGTGCCGAGACCGGCCTGTCCCTGCCCGCCACCGTCGTCTTCGACCACCCGTCACCCGCCGCGCTCGTGGCCTACGTACGGGCCGAGGCGGTGTCAGCCCCCGGCGTGCCGGCCCGTTCCGTGACCGCGGAACTCGACCGGCTGGAGGCCTCTCTCGAGGTCCTGGTCGCGGAGGGTTCAGGCTCCGATGACACGCGGGCGGCACTCGCCGCCCGGCTGAAAGCCCTCGCCGACCGCCTCGCCGACGGCCATGCGGGTCCGGCCGACGGCCCGCTCCCGACCGCTGCCGCCGTCGATGTGGCGGACCTCATGGCGGCCTCGTCCGCCGACGAGATCTTCGACTTCATCGACAGCCGGCTCGGCCGGACCGCGGACTGACACCGCACGACCCGCCCCCCAGAACCGCACCCTTCCGGTACCGAGGAGAGACTGATTCCGCATGTCCGCTGACATGTCCCGTGAGCAGAAGCAGGCCCAGACCAAGGAACAGAAGCTCGTCGACTACCTGAAGTGGGTGACAGCCGACCTGCAGAAGGCGCGCGAGCGGATCGAAACGCTCGAGTCGGCCGCCGCCGAACCCGTGGCCATCGTGGGCATGGCCTGCCGCTTCCCCGGCGGCGTCGCGTCACCCGACGACCTGTGGCGCCTCGCCGCCGAAGGAAGGGACGCGATCAGCGAGTTTCCGGCCGACCGGGGCTGGGACCTGGACGCCCTGTACAGCAGCGACCGCGACGAGCCAGGAACCTCGTACACCCGGGAGGGCGGATTCCTCGACGGGGCCACCCTGTTCGACGCCGACTTCTTCGGCATCTCGCCCCGCGAGGCACGCGCGATGGACCCCCAGCAGCGCGTCCTCCTGGAGACGGCGTGGGAGGCCTTCGAAGACGCCGGGATCGACCCTGCGACGCTCCGGGGCAGCCGTACCGCCGTGTTCGCCGGCGTGATCGAGCAGAGCTACCTCGGCCTCGAAGGCCCCGCCGAACTCGAGGGTCACCTCATGACCGGCAAGCTCAGCAGCGTGGCCTCCGGGCGCATCGCCTACACCTTCGGCCTCGAAGGGCCGGCCGTGTCCGTCGACACCGCGTGCTCCTCCTCACTGGTCGCGCTCCACCTGGCGGTCGAATCGGTACGCCGAGGAGAGTCGACCCTCGCTCTCGCGGGCGGCGCGACGGTCACCGCGACCCCGGGCGGATTCGTCGACTTCTCCCGGCAGGGCGGACTGGCGCCCGACGGACGTATCAAGTCCTTCGCCGCGGCGGCCGACGGCACCTCCTGGTCGGAGGGTGTGGGGCTGCTGGTGGTGGAGCGGCTGTCGGATGCGCGGCGGAAGGGTCATCGGGTGCTGGCGGTTGTCCGTGGTAGCGCGGTGAATCAGGACGGTGCGAGTAATGGGCTGACGGCGCCGAACGGTCCGTCGCAGGAGCGGGTGATCCGTCAGGCGCTGGAGAGTGCCCGTCTCGCCCCTGCCGACGTGGACGCGGTGGAGGCACACGGTACGGGGACCCGGTTGGGCGATCCGATCGAGGCGCAGGCGCTGCTGGCGACCTACGGACGGGACCGTCAACGGCCTTTGTATCTGGGGTCGTTGAAGTCGAACATCGGACACACGGTGGCGGCGGCCGGCGTCGGCGGCGTGATCAAGATGGTCCAGGCCATACGGCACGGTGTGCTCCCCAAGACCCTGCACGTCGACCGGCCCACCCCCATGGTCGACTGGAGCTCCGGTCCGGTCGAACTGCTCACCGAGGCACGCGACTGGCCCGCCCGTGAGTCGGGCCCACGTCGCGCCGCCGTCTCGGCGTTCGGCGTGAGCGGCACGAACGCCCACGTCATCCTCGAGGAGGCTCCGGCAGCGGAGGACACCTCACCCGAGCCGGACCGGACGCTCCCGGCAGTGCCCTGGTTCCTCTCCGCGCCGGACGCTGACGCCCTGCGCGCACAGGCCGAGCGGCTGCGCGACCATCTGGCCGCACACCCCGAGCAGTCCGCCACCGACATCGCCCACTCCCTCGCGACCACACGCGCCCTGCACCGCCACCGCGCTGTCCTGACCGGAGCCGATCGCGAGGAACTCGCCGACTCCCTGCGCCAGTTGACCGAGACGGAACCGGCTGTGGCACCTCCGACCGTCGAGGCCCCCGCACGTCGTGGTGGGTTGGGTCTGGTGTTTTCGGGTCAGGGTGGGCAGCGGGTGGGGATGGGGCGTGGGTTGTATTCGGCGTTTCCGGTGTTCGCGGAGGCGTTGGACGAGGTGTGTGGGGTGTTGGATCCGTTGTTGGGTGGGTCGTTGCGGGAGGTGTTGTTCGCGGCTGAGGGTTCTGTCGGGGCGGGGTTGTTGGGGGAGACGGGGTGGACGCAGCCGGCGTTGTTCGGGTTCGAGGTGGCGTTGTTCCGGTTGGTGGAGTCGTGGGGTGTGCGGCCGGATTTTGTGGCGGGGCATTCGGTGGGGGAGTTGGCGGCTGCTCATTGTGCGGGGGTGATGGATCTTGCTGAGGCGGGGCGGTTGGTGGCTGCTCGGGCCGGGTTGATGCAGGGGTTGCCTGGTGGGGGCGTGATGGTCGCCGTCGAGGCCACCGAAGCCGAGGTCGCGCCCTGGCTCGTCGGACACGAGGACGAGGTGTCCGTCGCAGCGGTCAACGGCCCGCGCTCGCTGGTGCTCTCCGGTGTACGGGACACCGTCGTCGCCGTCGGGGAACGCCTCGCCTCGCAGGGCCGGCGGGTGCGGCGCCTTGAGGTGTCGCACGCGTTCCACTCGCCGTTGATGGACGGGATGCTCGAGGACTTCCGCACGGTCGCGAAGGAGATCCGCTACCGGGCTCCGCGGCTGCCGGTGGTCTCGACGGTGACGGGCAAGGTGGCCGAGGGCGAGGACCTCCGCTCGGCGGACTACTGGGTGAACCAGGTCCGCCAGGAAGTCCGCTACGCCGACGCCGTCACCACCCTGTACGAGAACGGCGTGCGGACCTTCGTCGAGATCGGCCCCGGCGGCGTACTCGCCGCCCTCACCCAGACCGTCCTCGCCGACGGGAAGGACATCACCGTCCAGGCCCTCCAGCGCCATGACAGGACCGAGCCGCACGCGCTGGTGGACGGCATCGGTACCCTCCACGCACGGGGCGTGTCCGTCGACTGGGACGCGTTCTTCACCGGCACCGGAGCCCGGCAAGTACCGCTGCCCACCTACGCCTTCCAGCGCCGGCGGTACTGGGTCGACGCGCTCTCGGGCAGGGCCCGGGACGCCGGCGGTCTCGGCCTCGACACCACCGACCATCCCCTGATCGGTACCGCGCTGTTCCCCGGCGACCGCGACGAGGCGTTGTTCACGGCCCGTCTGTCGGCCCGCACCGCAGGCCTCCTCACCGCGCACACCGTCGCCGGCGAGACCGTCGTACCGAACGCGGTGCTGGCCGAACTGGCCATCCGGGCCGGTGACGAGACCGGCTGCACCACCGTCGACCAACTCACCGTCGACGCACCGCTGGTGCTGCCCCGCACCGGGGCCGTGCAACTCCAGGTCCGCGTCGGCGAACCGGACCCGGCAGGCCGACGCGTCCTCACGTTCCACGCCCGGCCCGACGACACCGGCGCGTCCTGGACACGCCACGCGCACGGACTCCTGAGCGAGGCACCGCTCGTCCCGCCGACGAAGGCCGAGCCGACGACACAGTGGCCGCCGACCGGCGCCGAACCCGTCCCCGGCGATGACGACGAGCCGGACGGCGTGTCCGCCCCGTCCGCGATGTACGAGCGCTTCGCCGCCGCCGGATCGGTGTACGGGCCGGAGTACCAGGGCCTCACCCGGATGTGGCGGCAAGCCGACGAACTGTTCGCCGAAGTGACCCTGGCCGCCGAAACCGACGCGCGGGGCGGCAGTTTCGGTCTCCACCCGGCCCTGCTGGAGGCCGCCCTGCAGCCGCTGTACGCCACCGGCCTGCCCGGCCTTCCACCCACCCCGACCCGATGGCGCGGCCTGCGCCTGCACGCCACCGGCGCCGACACCCTGCGCGTCCACATCACCCCGCTCCCCGGCGTCGCCGACACCTATGCCATGCACCTCACCGACCCGGCCGGGCAGACCGTCGCGGTGGTCGACGCCGTGACCCTCGGCCCCGTCCACCCCGAAGCGCTGCGGGCCGCCCGCTCCCGCCACCAGGACGCGCTCCACCACGTCGAGTGGCTCGCGCGGCCCCTGCCCGCCGCCGCCCTGCGGTGGATCACCCTCGGCTCGGACACGTACCCGGACGCGCCTTCCGTGACCGTCGCCGTGGCCGCCGGTGAGCGGATCGACGCCGCACGCCTGGACCTGACCACCCCTGCCGGGCTCGCCGCCGAGGACGCCGTCAGGGACACCGTGGGCCGGGCCCTGGCATGGGCTCAGCAGTGGCTCGCCCAGGACACCCTGTCCGCGACGCCGCTGGTCGTCGTGACCCGTGGTGCCGTGGCCGCCACCAAGGACGAGGACATCACCGACCCGGCCGCGGCCGCCGCCTGGGGCCTGCTGCGCTCGGCGCAGTCGGAGGCACCAGGACGGATAGTCCTGGTGGACCTGGACCTGGACCTGGACCTGGACCTGGACCTGGACGCCGGCCCGGACGCCCTGTCCGCCGCGCCCGCCCTGTCCGGCGTGGTCGCCTCCGGCGAACCGCAGGCCGCGGTACGCGGTACCGGCACGAGCGGTGCCCCCGTGATCCGCGTACCGCGCCTGCTGCGCACGCCGAGGCAGGCGGCGCCCACGTCCGCCGGCCCGCGCGCCGAGTGGGACCCCGACGGCACCGTCCTCGTCACGGGCGGTACCGGATCGCTCGGTGCGCACTTCGCGCGCCACCTGGTCACCGAGCACGGCGTACGCCACCTGCTGCTGGCCGGCAGGCGTGGCCCGGACGCCCCGGGCGCCGACGAACTGCGGGCCGAACTCCTCGCGCTGGGCGCGTCGGTGACCGTGGCCGCGTGCGACGTGGCCGACCGCACGGCACTCGCACGGCTGCTGGCGTCGGTGCCGGCCGAGCATCCGCTGCGGGCCGTCGTCCACACCGCCGGCGTGCTCGACGACGGGGTCATCGCGTCGCAGACCCCGCAGCGGCTCGACGCCGTGCTGCGGCCCAAGGCCGACGCGGCCTGGGCCCTGCACGAGCTGACCCGGGACGCCGACCTGACGGCGTTCGTCCTGTTCTCGTCCGTCGCCGCGGCCATCGGCGGCCCCGGCCAGTCCATCTACGCCGCGGCCAACGCCCACCTGGACGCACTCGCGACGCACCGTGCCGCGCTGGGACTGCCCGCCACGTCCATCGCCTGGGGCCTGTGGGAGCAGGCGACCGGCCTGACAGACGGTCTGACCGAGACGGACCTCAAACGGATCGCCCGCAGCGGATTCCTCCCGGTCCGGCAGGAGCAGGGCACGGCCCTGTTCGACCTGGCCCTGCGAACCGGCCGCCCGTACGCCGTGGCGACCCCGCTCGACACCTCGGCCCTGCGACGGCAGCCACAGGTTCCGGCGCTGCTCAGGTCCGTGGTGCGGGTCCCGGCCCGCGCCACCGCCCGCGGTGCGGCCGACGCGGGGCCCGCCCTCGCCGACCGGCTCGCCGGACTCGACGAACAGGAACAGCACACGATCGTCCTCGAAGCGGTGACGGCGGAGATCGCCCGGGTCCTCGGCCGCACCGACACCGCGGGCACCGACCCCGAACGCCCGCTGCAGAACAGCGGCTTCGACTCACTGACCTCCGTGGAACTGCGCAACCGGCTCGTCGCCGTCTCCGGTCTGCGGCTGCCGGCGACCCTGGTCTTCGACCACCCGACCCCCCGGGCCCTGGCGGCGCACCTGCGCACCGCGCTTCTCGCGTCCCGGGACGCGACGCCCGCGTCCGCCGAGGCCACGGCCGTCGACTACGGCGCCGACATCGGACTCCCCGACGACATCCGCCCGGCCGAGCAGGTCGTACGCACCGTCGTCGCCCCGGCGGACATCCTGCTGACCGGCGCTAGCGGGTTCCTCGGCGCGTTCCTGCTGCGTGATCTGATGCGCACCACGACCGCCCGCGTCCACTGCCTGGTGCGCGGCACGGACGACGGGGCGGCGTACGAGCGGCTGCGGGACAGCCTGGTCTGGTACCGCGTCTGGGACGAGATCGACGAGAGCCGGCTGCGCGTGCTCGCCGGCGACCTGGCGAACGAGCGCCTGGGACTGACCGAGGAGGTGTACGACGGCCTGGCCCGCACCGCCGACGTGGTCTACCACGCGGGCGCCACTGTGCACTGGCTGCACCCCTACGAGGCACTGCGGACCGCCAACGTCCTGGGCACCCGGGAGATCCTGCGGCTGGCGGCCCGCCACCGCACGGTTCCGGTGCACTACGTCTCGACGGTCGGGGTGTTCAACGGGCCGGTCACACCCGGCGTTCCGCTGAAGGTGACCGACCCGACCGGCCCCGCCGAAGCGCTGCCGAGCGGCTACCTGCAGTCCAAGTGGGTCGCCGAACAGATAGTGGGCCTCGCCCGTGACCGGGGTCTGCCGGTGTCCGTGCACCGCGTCGACGTCATCGCCGGCGACACACGCAACGGGGCCTGCCAGACACGCGACTTCGTCTGGCTCAGCCTCAAGGGCCTGCTCCAGGCGCAGGCCGCGCCCACAGGAGCCGGCGGACGCTTCCATCTGCTGCCGGTCGACTACGTCAGCGCGGCCATCGTCGGCATCTCGCTGCGCGGGGAGGCAGGCGGCACCTTCCATCTGTTCAACCGCAGCTCGCTGAGCCTCGCGGACTGCGTGTCGTACCTGCGCGAACGCGGCTACCGGCTCGACGCGTCGGACTGGGAGCGGTGGAGCGCGGCGGTGCGGGCCGACCGGGACAACGCGCTGCTCCCGCTGCTGCACGCCTTCGAGATGATGACGTCGGACACCGACGGCTTCTACCCGCCCATCGACACGTCGGAGACCGATGCGGCTCTCGCCGGCACGGACATCCTCTGCCCGCCTCTGACACGTGAACTCTTCGGCCGGTACGTGGACTTCTTCGTCGAGGAAGGGCATTTCCCGCCCGCCCGGTGACCGTCCACGACCGCCGATCGGACAACCTCCGCCGGCTGTGCACTACCTCAACCTCCGCGCGGACCACACCAGCTTCCTCCACGGTTTCACGACCGCCGACCGCGACCGCGTGACGATCGACTTCGCCACTCACGGGGTGAGGATGTCCCACCTCCTGCACTGGGGGTGAGTCCGG
>NZ_AEJB01000072.1 GCF_000331005.1 Streptomyces turgidiscabies Car8 | reverse complement strand
GCCCGAATCAACCGGCTTGCGCCGGGGCTGGCTCGTCGTCGAAGCGCAGGTATCAGCGGTCTTCTTCGGTGGAGCTGGCCGGAACGGTCGTCAGTCGCTCCGTCTCGTCCTGTATCTCAGCGGCGATCTTCTTGAGTTCCGGCTCGAACTTGCGACCGTGGTGGGCGCAGAAGAGCAGTTCTCCGCCGCTCGCCAAGACAACGCGAAGGTATGCCTGGGCGCCGCAGCGGTCGCAGCGATCAGCGGCCGTCAGCGGGCTCGCGGGGGTCAGAACAGTAGTCACGTCGCCTCTTCTCTAGCTCGACGAGCTGTCGTACCAGGGTCAACATCCAACCAGGCCGAAAACGTTCCCGCTCGTGGCTCTTCCTCGAAAAAAATCTTTTCGAGTCGGCTGTCTGATGCCGGTTGGCGGCGAATGTGCCGTATTGCGTGTCTTTGTGTCTGTACGGGTTCGCGCTGTCTGTCGTCTGTAGGGGTGTAGGTCCGCCCGGCTGGGTTGCCGGTTGTTCATGAGGACGTGCCCGGAGCCTAAATGGTTCATGCCTGGAAGGGAACGTGATATGTACTTCACTCCATCGAGGGATCGAACAGGTATGCGACTCTGGATTAGTGTGACTTCAGACGAGGGTGGCGTTACATCGGCTCTACCAGGCCTCGGTACCCTCTGAGCGGCTACCGAAGCCGGGCCCTTACCCATCAGGGCTCCAACTGAAATTCAGCGAGGAGCGAACCGCGTGACCGCCGATACGTCCGTGCCGTCCACAGCGCTGCTGGCAGGAGCAGACCGGGACGGTTCCAACTACACCGCGCGGCACCTGCTCGTCCTTGAGGGGCTCGAGGCCGTACGCAAGCGCCCAGGAATGTACATCGGGTCGACCGACAGTCGTGGCCTGATGCACTGCCTCTGGGAGATCATCGACAACTCCGTGGACGAGGCCCTCGGAGGCTACTGCGACCACATCGACGTCGTCCTGCACGACGACGGCTCCGTCGAGGTGCGCGACAACGGCCGGGGCATCCCTGTGGATGTCGAGCCCAAAACCGGCCTCTCCGGTGTCGAGGTCGTCATGACGAAGCTGCACGCCGGCGGCAAGTTCGGCGGCGGTTCATATGCCGCTTCCGGCGGCCTGCACGGGGTGGGCGCGTCCGTGGTGAACGCGCTCTCGGCGCGCCTGGACGTCGAGGTCGACCGCGGGGGGAACACCCATGCGATCAGCTTCCGGCGCGGTGTGCCCGGCTCCTTCGCCACTGTCGGCCCCGACGCCACGTTCGAGGCGGGTGGCCTGCGCAAGACCAAGCGGGTCCCCAAGACCCGCACCGGCACGCGTGTGCGGTACTGGGCGGACCGACAGATCTTCCTCAAGGACGCCAAGCTCTCCCTGGAGAACCTCCACCAGCGCGCTCGCCAGACCGCGTTCCTGGTGCCGGGCCTCACCATCGTCGTCCGTGACGAGGTCGGGCTCGGTGAGGGTGGCAGCAAGGGCGAGGAGTCCTTCCGCTTCGACGGCGGCATCAGTGAGTTCTGCGAGTACCTGGCCACCGACAAGCCGGTCTGCGACGTCCTCCGCTTTTCCGGACAGGGCACCTTCAAGGAGACGGTCCCGGTCCTTGACGACCACGGCCAGATGACACCCACCGAGGTCACCCGCGAACTGGGTGTCGACGTGGCGCTCCGTTGGGGAACGGGCTACGACGCGACCCTCAAGTCGTTCGTGAACATCATCGCCACGCCCAAGGGCGGTACCCATATGGCGGGCTTCGAACAGGCCGTCTCGAAGACGATGAACGAGGTACTGCGCGCCAAGAAGCTGCTGCGCGTGGCCGAGGACGACATCGTCAAGGACGACGCCCTGGAGGGACTCACCGCGGTCGTCACCGTGCGTCTCGCCGAGCCGCAGTTCGAGGGCCAGACCAAGGAGGTGCTCGGCACTTCGGCGGCGCGCCGCATCGTGACCAGCGTGGTGTCGAAGGAGCTCAAGGACTTCCTGACCTCCACCAAGAGGGACGCGGCAGCGCAGGCCCGCGTCGTCATGGAGAAGGCCGTGGCGGCGGCGCGTACGCGCATCGCGGCCCGTCAGCACAAGGACGCGCAGCGCCGTAAGACGGCCCTGGAGTCGTCCTCACTGCCCGCCAAGCTCGCCGACTGCCGCAGTGACGATGTCGAACGCAGCGAACTGTTCATCGTGGAGGGCGACTCCGCGCTCGGTACGGCCAAGCTCGCCCGGAACTCGGAGTTCCAGGCACTGCTCCCGATCCGGGGGAAGATCCTCAATGTCCAGAAGTCGTCCGTGACCGACATGCTCAAGAACACCGAGTGCGGCGCGATCATCCAGGTCATAGGGGCAGGGTCAGGTCGTACGTTCGATATCGACGCGGCTCGCTACGGCAAGATCATCATGATGACCGACGCCGATGTCGACGGCTCCCACATCCGCACCCTGCTGCTGACCCTGTTCCACCGCTACATGCGGCCCATGGTCGAAGCGGGCCGGGTGTTCGCCGCGGTGCCGCCGCTGCACCGCATCGAGCTCGTCCAGCCGAAGAAGGGCCAGGACAAGTACGTCTACACCTACTCGGACCGTGAGCTGCGCGAGAAGCTGCTGGAGTTCCAGAGCAAGGGCGTTCGCTACAAGGACTCGATCCAGCGCTACAAGGGCCTCGGGGAGATGGACGCCGATCAGCTGGCCGAGACCACGATGGATCCGCGCCATCGCACGCTGCGCCGGATCAACCTGTCCGACCTGGACTCCGCCGAACAGGTTTTCGATCTCCTGATGGGTAACGACGTGGCTCCTCGCAAGGAGTTCATCTCCAGCTCGGCGGCGACGCTGGACAGGTCCCGAATCGACGCCTGACCTGTCGGTTCCCGATGCCGGCGCAGCACTTTCCAGTGCTGCGCCGGATCCCGTTCTCCACCCTGGGGTGGACCGCAGGCCCGCTGCTAATCCACCCGCGATCCACCCCTGCTCCGATTCTCTGACCTGCCGTTTTCCGTAGCGTCGAAGGCGTCGACAGCACCCGCTGCCGGCAGCCGCTCCTTCCTCGCCCACGGAGGCCTGATGTCCGGGCTCGCTGACGTCTTGCTGATCGTCGCCGTCGTCGCCCTGGTGGTCGTACGACAGTTCCGTACCCGCCGGATAGACACGGACCGGCGTTGGTGGGTCGTGCCCGTGATCCTGGCCGTCGTTGCGCTGCGCGAGCCCGGTCTTGTCGACATCCACCACCGCACGGAGTCGATCACCCTGCTCGCGGTCGAACTGCTCATCGGCCTCGCCACCGGAGCCGGCTGGGCCTGGACCACACGCATCTGGGCGGAGCCGGACGGTGAGGTGTGGAGCCGGAGCACCAGGGCGAGCGTCGCCGTGTGGGTGGTCGGGATCGGCCTCCGCGCAGGCCTCTTCGCCCTGGGCGCGGCACTCGGCGTCCACCAGGACACCTCTGCCCTTCTCCTCGCCCTCGCGGCGACCCTCCTGCTCCGCGCCGGAATCCTGCACTGGCGAGTCCAGTCCCTGCACCTGGTCTCCCCGCACGCGGAACTACCGCATCCGGCGTCCGCACCCTCGGCGCACGGGCGGACCCCGGCTTACGGTGACGGCGTGCGGTCGCGGAAGGAGCGCGTGTGACGAAGAACGACTGGTTGCGCTGGCCCTCTCGGGAAGCGCTCGGCCGCGAGGGAATCTCACGCAACCGCCGCAGGCTCGCCTGGGCCACCCGGATGCTGATCCTCGGCATGCTTCTGTGGGGAGCCGTCAGCAGCCATCCGGTCCGGGGCTGGGGTGCGGCGCTGGCCGTCGGAGGAGTCGGCGTCGCCGTGCTGCTCGCCCGGGAGCTCTACCGGACCACGTTCCAGCACCGGCTGTGGCCCTCTCTGGCGCTCCTGCTGCTGCTTCAGGGCCTCGCCGTCGCGGGCCAGGCCGCGGGCTTCCGGGTGCCGGCGCTCGTCCTGTGGTGCGGATGCGCGATCACGGCCCTGGAAAGGATGCCCCTGTCAGCCGCCCTGCCCATGAGCGTGCTGGCCCTCGGTTCCTATGCGGTGGTCAACGACGACCCCTTGCTCACCACCTCCGTCACCAGCATCGGTCTCGGACTGCTGGGATACGTCCTGCGACTCGACGCCGAAGCGCGCGGCAACACCCAGTTGCTCCTCACCCAGGAGCGGGCCGCCCGTGCCGCGGAAGCGGAGTCTGCGGCGCTCGCGGAGCGCGCTCGGATAGCGCGGGAGATCCACGACGTACTGGCGCACAGCCTCTCCGCTCAGCTGGTGCACCTGGAAGCGGCCCGCCTGCTGATCGAGCGGGGCGCCGACCGCGACCGGATCCTCGAACGGGTGGTGGCGGCGCGGGGGATGGCTCGCGACGGTCTGGCCGAGACGAGACAGGCACTGTCCGCGCTGCGGGGGGAGATGTCCCCGCTGGAGGACTACCTGAGTGAGCTCATCGGTGCGACCGACACCGTGGGCGTCACCATTGCGGGTGAGCGCAGACCGCTGTCGGCAGAGGCGTCGCAGGCCGTGCGACGGGTGGCCCAGGAGGCACTCACGAATGTCCGCAAACACGCTCCGGGCGCCACGGTCCGGGTGCGGTTGGAGTACAGCGAGCACCAGGTGACGCTGGACGTGAGGGACACGGGTGGTTCGCCGGGCGAACTCACCGAGGTGGGCGGCGGGTACGGTCTGCTGGGTATGCGGGAGCGAGCCGAGTTGCTGGGGGGTTCGCTGGAGGCCGGTCCGGACGAGAAGGGGTTCGCGGTGACACTGAGGGTGCCGACGTGACGGACGTGGCCGACCGGAAAATCGCGCGGGTCGTGGTCGCGGACGATCAGACCGTCGTACGGGAAGGCATCGTGATGCTGCTCGGCCTGCTGGCCGGGATCGAGGTCGTCGGAGCGGCCGGAGACGGGGACGAGGCCGTGCGGCTGGTCGGCGAACTAGCGCCGGACGTGGTGCTCATGGACCTGCGCATGCCGCGTTGCGACGGTGTCGAGGCGACCCGGCGGATCAGGGCGGAGCACCCCGGGACGCAGGTCGTCGTGCTCACGACCTTCGCGGACGACGAGTCGCTGTTCCGCGCGTTGCGGGCAGGGGCGCGAGGCTATCTCACCAAGGACGCGGACGGCGACGAGATCGTCAGAGCGGTGCACAGTGTGCTGTCCGGGGAGGCGGGGCTCGCACCGAGCATCCAGCGGCGGCTCCTGGAGCGGCTGACGGAGCCGGAGAAGGAGCCGGCCGCGTCCGCCGAGCCGCCCGACGGGCTCACCACGAGGGAGGCCGAGGTACTGGTGCTGATCGCGGAGGGACTCAACAACCAGGAGATCGCGCACCAGTTGCACGTCTCCACGGCGACCGTGAAGACCCACATCAACAACCTCTTCGCCAAGACGGGGATCAAGGACCGTGCGCAGGCGGTGCGTTACGCCTACGGCAAGGGATTGGTGCGGCCTCCCACGCGGTGAAGTCACCTGATGGGGTGAACTGCGTGGCGAACAAGAGTCGGGGAACTTCCCGTTCTGTCCATCCTTGGGCATGCAGTCAAGCACCGGTCGCCCTGGACGCGGGAGCGGCCCTGAGATGTCGGCCGAGACCCAAGAAGGTCGTGAGGCCGTCCCGACCCACGCGGGGGCGGGCGGGGACACACGGTTCGACGACCCCTGGTACGACGCGCTTGCCTCTGGCTGGGGCGAGTTGGACGGCACGGGGGCGCCCGCCCCCGTCGTTCCGCCCACGCGCCGGGAGCAGGAGAGGCCGGGCGGCGGAGCGGCCGACGTCTATCTGGAGGTGCAGCGCAGTGCCGCCTTCCAGGAGGTACGCAGGCGGTACCGGAGGTTTGTGATCCCCGGCGTCGTCGTCTTCCTCACCTGGTACGTGGGCTATGTGGTGACCGCGACCACGGCGCCCGGGTTCATGGGCCGGCCAGTGGTGGGCGCGGTGAACGTGGCGATGCTGGCGGGACTCGGACAGTTCCTCACCACGTTCCTCTTCACCTGGGCCTATGCGAGGCACGCGCGGCTGCGCAGGGACCGGGCCGCGCTCGATCTGCGCTGGGACACCCAGGAACTGACGCGTGGCCTTCGAGGCGGTGGATCGTGACCGGCAACCATCAGATGCTCGCGTTGGTGCTGTTCAGCGCGTTCGTGGCCGTCACGCTGGCCATCACCACCTGGGTGAGCCGGCACCGACAGGGCTCGGCGGAGGAGTTCTACGCGGGTGGCCGGCTCTTCTCCCCTATGGAGAATGGTTTTGCCATCGCGGGTGACTACATGTCGGCCGCGTCCTTCCTCGGGATCTCCGGCCTCATCGCACTCTTCGGCTACGACGGGCTGCTCTATTCGGTGGGCTTCCTGGTGGCCTGGCTCGTCGTGCTGTTCCTGGTGGCCGAACTGGTGCGCAACTGCGGGCGGTTCACGCTGGCGGATGTCGTCGCGGCCCGGATGCGTGAGCGGCCGGTGCGGATCGCTGCGGGAACTTCCTCGGTCACCGTGTCCGTTCTGTATCTGGTGGCGCAAATGGTCGGGGCGGGCAGTCTGGTCGCTCTGCTGTTGGGTGGTTCGAGCGAGGCGGCGCAGTCCTGGACGGTGATCGCGGTCGGCGCGCTCATGGTGATCTATGTGTCGTTGGGAGGGATGCGGGCCACCACCTGGATCCAGATCGTCAAAGCGGTCCTGCTGATGGGCGGGACGATCGCACTGACCGTGCTGGTACTGGTGCGGTTCCATGGAGACTTCGACCAGTTGCTGCGCACTGCCGCCGAGCGCAGCGGTCATGGTGACGCGTTTCTCGCTCCCGGGCTGAGGTACGGCGGCGACTGGACCTCGCGTCTCGACTTCATCAGCCTGGGGCTCGCCCTGGTACTGGGCACGGCCGGGCTGCCCCACATCCTCTCCCGCTTCTACACCGTGCCGACCGCTCGGGCCGCGCGCCGGTCGGTCGTCTGGTCGATCGGGCTCATCGGCGGCTTCTATCTGATGACGATCGTCCTCGGCTTCGGCGCGGCGGCGATCGTCGGGCCGCAGGCGGTCCGTGGCTCGAACGCGGCGGGGAACACGGCTGTTCCGCTTCTGGCCCTCGATCTGGGCGGAGGTGCGGACTCCACAGGCGGAACGGTTCTGTTCGCGATCGTCGCCGCCATCGCCTTCGCGACCATTCTCGCGGTGGTGGCGGGCATCACGCTCGCGTCCTCGGCGTCCGTGGCCCACGACCTGTACGCGTCGCTGCGTCGCCCGCGCGCCAAGCCGCGCAGCGAGGTGGCTGTGGCACGGACCGCCGCGGTCGGCATCGGCGTGGTCGCGATCGCCCTCGGCCTGTTGGCCCGCGACCTCAATGTCGCGTTCCTGGTGGGCCTCGCCTTCGCTGTCGCAGCGTCCGCGAATCTGCCGGTGCTGCTCTACTCGCTGTTCTGGGGCGGCTTCACGACCCGGGGCGCGGTGTGGTCGGTGTACGGGGGGCTGATTCCGTCGATGGTCCTCGTGCTGCTCTCGCCCGTGGTGTCGGGCAGCCCCGAATCGCTGTTCCCGGGGGTGGACTTCCAGTACTTCCCGCTGCAGAACCCGGGACTCGTCTCGATCCCGCTGGGATTCCTCGCGGGCTGGCTCGGCACGGTCACCTCCGCGGAGGACCCGGACGAGGCCAAGCACGCGGAGACCGAGGTGCGGTCACTCACGGGGGCGGGGGCCGTCTAGCGGGCGGCGCCTCCACCGTCGTACGCCCTTGAGGGGTGGGAGCGACTCAAGGGGCCACCCATGCGTACTGGTGTTCAGGGCGTCCGGTGTCGCCGTACTTGAGGGAGAGGCGGAGGCGTCCCGCCTGTTCCAGGTGACGGAGGTAGCGCTGTGCCGTGGAGCGGCTGAGGCCTGTCTCCGCGGCCACTTCGTGAGCCGAGAGCGGTTGGCCGGCGCGGTGGAGCACACCGCAGATGAGGTCCGTGGTCGGTTCCGAGTGGCCGCTCGGCAGCCCGGGGGACGCGGGGCCGGGCGGCGTGCGCAGGGCGCCGAAGATCCGGTCGACCTGCTCCTGGCCGGTGTGGCTCCGGTCTTCGACGTGGTCGACGGTGCGGCGCAGAGCGGCGTAGGAGTCCAGACGGGTGCGCAACGCCGCGAAGGTGAACGGTTTGACCAGGTAGTGCACCGCGCCCAGGCGCATCGCGGTCTGCACGGTCACCACGTCACTCGCCGCCGTGATCATGATGACGTCGGTGCAGTGCCCCTGTTCCCGCATGCGGTGGACGAGTTCGAGTCCCGTCTGGTCGGGCAGGTAGTGGTCGAGCAGGACCAGATCGATCGTGCCCTGTTGTACGGCGGCCAGAGCCTGGGCGGCGTTGTGCGCGCGGGCGGCCACCCTGAACCCGGGAACCTTCCCCACGTACTTGGCGTTGATCTCCGCGACACGGAGGTCGTCGTCCACCACCAGGACGTCAATCATCGGGCCTCTCCCTCAGGGCCGACGAGCACAACCGACCTTTGCAAGCAGAAGAACAACTTGCGGCCAGAAGACTGATGTTGTGGCATGCGCCATGCCTCGCGCCATCGAACGGCGTGGAGCGAGCAAGATCTTCACAACTCCGCGGGCTCCGCCTGCCCCTCAGGGGCGGGTCGCCCATACGTAACGGTGCTCCGGGCGGCCGGCGTCACCGTACTTGAGGGTCAGCCTGGCCCGTCCTGTGCGCTCCAGCAGCTTCAGATAGCGCTGGGCGGTCTGGCGGCTCACCCCGGTGCGTTCGGCGATCTCCTGGGCAGACAGGGGGCCTTCGGCGTTCACCAGGGCTCGGCGCACGAGTTCCGCGGTGGTGGGTGAGTGACCCTTGGGGAGTTCGGGCTCGGGGCCGGAGGACAGAGCGCCGAAGATCCGGTCCACCTCGGCCTGTTCGGCCTCGCCGCCGCTGTCCAGGGTGCGGCGCAGCTCCGCGTACGCCTCAAGTCTGGCGCGCAGCCCCGCGAAGGCGAACGGCTTGACCAGGTACTGCAGCGCCCCCTGCCGCATCGCCGCCTGGACGGTCGACACGTCCCGGGCCGCCGTCACCATGATCACGTCGGTCTCATGACCCCTGCGGCGCATCTCCTGGACGACCGAGAGGCCCGTGCCGTCGGGCAGGTAGTGATCCATCAGGACGAGGTCGAGCTGGGGCAGTGCCTCCAGTTGCCGCAGTGCCTCGGCCGCGCTGTGCGCCTCTCCCGCGACATGGAAGCCGGGCACCTTCTCCACGTATGCGGAGTTGACCCGCGCCACCCGGGTGTCGTCGTCCACGACCAGGACCTCGATCATCTCGACTCCTCCTGCGGGGCGTGGGTGCCGGTGGCCGGGATGGCGGCCGGCTGCGGGGACGGTTCCGGGTCCGGGACGCGGGCGTGTTCCTCCGGGAGGTGCCTGTGCCGGGGTTCCGGCGCCGGATCGGGCTCCGCGAGTGCCTCCGGCAGGACGACCGTGAACTCCGCGCCCCCGCCCTCGGCCTCGTCCACGCGCGCGCTGCCACCCTGGCGTTCCGCGAGACGGCGTACCAATGGGAGCCCGATTCCGCGTTTGCCGTGCGCCGGAGGCTTCTTCGTGGACCATCCCTCCGTGAAGATCAACTCGCGCTGTTCCGCCGGAATTCCGGGCCCTGTGTCGCGCACTCTGAGGACCGCGGTACGGCCCTCGGCACGCAGTTCGACCTCCACGCGCGCGTGCGCGGTGCCTGCGACGGCGTCCAGCGCGTTGTCGACCAGGTTGCCGACGACGGTGACCAGCCCTCTGGGATCGACCAGCCGGTCCGGAAGCAGCGTCCGGTCCGAGACCCACAGGGCGACACCGCGCTCCGCCGCCACGGTGGACTTGCCGACCAGCAGTGCGGCGAGCAGCGGATCGCGGATCTTCTCGGCGACCTGTTCCGCGGTGGCCCGGTGGTCGCCGACCACCTCGCCGACGAACTCCACGGCGTCGTCGAACATCTCCAGTTCGAGCAGCCCCAGGAGGGTGTGCATGCGGTTGGCGTGTTCGTGGTCCTGGGCGCGCAGCGCGTCGAGCAGACCGTGCGTGGAGTCGAGCTCACGGCCGAGCTGCTCCAGCTCGGTGCGGTCGCGCAGGGTGGCGACGGCTCCTCCGTCGTCGGTGGGCATGCGGTTGGCGACCAGGACCCGCTGGCCGCGCACGGTGAGCAGGTCCGTGCCGGTCACACGGCCGGCGAGCACATCGGTCGTACGGCCCTCGCCGAGCGCCTCGTCCAGGGAGCGGCCGACGGCCTCCTCACCGATGCCCAGCAGTCGCTGTGCCTCGTCGTTGAGGAGCCGGACACGGCCCGCGCGGTCCAGGGCGACGACGCCCTCGCGGATGCCGTGCAGTACGGCCTCGCGTTCCGCGAGCAGCGCCGCGATGTCCGAGAACGCCAGGTCCCGGGTCTGCCGCTGCACCCTCCGGGAGATCAGCCAGGCGGCCAGGGTGCCGACGGCCATGGCGCCGCCCGCGTAGGCGAGCAGCCCCGGGATCGCGTGGATCAGCCGGGCCCGCACACTGTCGTACTCGATGCCGACCGAGACCGCCCCCACGACCCTGCCTCGGGTGTCGCGCAGCGGTACCTTGCCGCGGGCCGAGCGGCCCAGGGTGCCGCTGTCGATCTCCATGACCTCTTTGCCCGCCAGGGCCTGGCGGGGGTCGGTGGAGACGACCCTGCCGATCTCCTTCGGATCCGTGTGCGACCAGCGCACGCCCCGCATGTCCATCACCACGACGTACTCGGCCCCGCTGGCCATCCGTATCCGCTCCGTCTCGGCCTGCACCGGCCCGCCGACCGACGGCCTGCTGCCCTGCAGGTCCTCGGCGAGCTGTGGCTGGGCGGCGGTGGTCTGGGCGATCGCCAGCGCCCGGCGCATCGCCTGGTCGTCCAGCTGATCGCTGAGCGGCGCCAGGAACAACCCGGTCGCGAGCACGGCGACTCCCGCGGCGATCGCCACCTGCATCAGCAGCACCTGCGAGAACATGCGCCGCGGCAGACCGAGGCGCAGGCGGCGTGCGGGGGGAGTGGGGCTCATACCCATGACGGTACGGGGACGAGGGGGCCGTTCCGTAGAGGGGTGTGACGTGGATCCTTTGATCAACACTATGGATCGATGTCTGTACGGCGTGCCGGACGGGTGGATCCGCGGCCGTACAGGACGCCGGTCGGGCGCCGTGCGGTCAGCGTGTGGGGGCCGCGGACTCCAGCTCCCGCAAGGCCACCACATCCATCCGCGCCGGCGAACCCAACGCCGACCCGCAGCTCTCCGGGCGAGGCGGCAGCGCGGCGCCCTGGGCCACGGTGACCCCCCACCGCCGTCCGTCCGCGTGGGCGACGGTCACCTCCCAGCGCGGTGCCGAGCCGTCCGTACGTACGACACTCAGCGCGTCCGCCGCGTACTCGCGCGCCGCCGCGCGGACGGCCAGTTCCGCGGCCTGGCCGGGCCGCTCCCACGCGGAGCCGCCACGGCAGCCCTCCAGGACGACACGCCCCTCGCGCACGCCCTGGAGGATCTCCTTGACGTGCGGGGCCTGGGCGCGGCCGTACGCGTATCCGTACGGGAGGACGAGCAGCGTCGGGGAGAAGCGGTGACCGCCGAGGTGGGTGACCTCCCAGGCGCCCTCGACCCCGGAGGCGGCCAGTTCGGCAGCCAGGGGACGGCCCAGCAACGCGCAGCAGCGGTCGCGCTTGCCGTTGGTGCAGACGAGTGCGAGGGGGTCGCCGGTGTGGGGCCGTGCCTGGAGGACGGCGTCGAAGGTCTGCGGGGCGCCCTGGCCGAGGGCGGCGAAGTCGAGGTCGAGCAGTTGTTCGGGGGCGCGGGTCGTGGCGCTGTGCAGCCAGACGTTCCCGGGCGTGGTGTGGGCCGCGTACACCTGCCGTACCGCGGGGGTACCGAAGTCGGCGTGGCGGCCTGGCCGGCGGATCAGCGCGATCCGTACGCCCGTGCCCTCGGTGGCCTTCTCCAGGGCGCGGCCGAGTACGGGGTCCAGGTGGCTCATGGTGAGCGCCTGGGCGCCCCACGGGCCCGGCTGCTCCAGCAGCAGCCACGTCCTCGCGGTCGCGGCGGTTCCCGCGACGGGCTCGTCGAGGTCCTGGGAGACGGTTGCGCACCTACTCACAGAGGTGAGCCTAACCTGACCTTGGGGCGGGGCTGCTTCGCCTCGCGCCGAACGGGTGATTCCGGAGTCCGCGCGCTGCTCCGGGAGCGGTCGCGAGGGGCTCACCCGCGTAGGTGCCGGACGGGCGCATCCGCAACGGACGCTCGGTGCTCTTCCGGAGCGAAGGTCCACAGAGGCGTGCAGTGGGGCGTGCCGGGCGGGAGGTGGTGGTTCACGACGTCCCGGTCCGCGGTGAGGCCGGGTGCGGGTTTCGGCATCCTCTCCAGGAGGGCGAGAGAGCACGCGCGCGGAGACCCTCGCCGGGGTGAAGCCGGTGGCGGTGCCCGGGCGGACGCGGCGGCGCGTCCGACGAGGGTCGCCGCGGCCGGGCTGCGTTTCACGAGGGCGCCGAGTGCCGTGTCCAGGGCGCGCAGTGACGCGTCGGCGGCGATCCGGACGGTCAGCCGGGCTCAGAGGCGGCGGGCCGGTGAGCCTTCGTCCCGACGGCCGGGCGAGCGCGGCGACGAGGGGGATGCGGATGAGGGGGTGAGCGGCGCCCAGGACGGTGTTCTCGGGAGGCCGAAGCGGAGTGGATCGGCGGCTGCCGTGGCGATCACGGCGATCCTGAGGCAGGCGCCCCGTCACGCCGGGTTCACGCCCAGCCGCGTGCCCCGTACCGGCTGCTGACAGTCGGTCACTCAGCGACGACTCCTCCGGCTCGTATCCTGGGTCGGCATTAGTTCCTCGTACGCGCGCGGGGCCCGCGCTGGTGTGCGCGTCGGTGTGAGAGAGGTCGCAGATTGAGTCAGCCGGGTCCGAGCCAGAGCTCTCGGCAGATCCCCGTCATCGTCCTTGCCGGCTTTCTCGGTTCCGGGAAGACCACTCTCCTCAACCATCTCCTCCACCGAGGCGGGGGCAGCCGTATCGGGGCCGTCGTCAACGACTTCGGGGCCATCGAGATCGACGCCATGGCCGTCGCGGGGGCGCTCGGGGACTCCACGGTGTCGTTGGGCAACGGATGTCTGTGCTGCGCTGTCGACGCGAGCGAGCTCGATGTCTATCTTGATCGGCTCACTCAGCCCTCGGCCCGGATCGACGTCATCGTCATCGAGGCCAGTGGGCTCGCCGAGCCGCAGGAACTCGTTCGGATGGTGCTCGCCAGTGAGAATCCCCGAGTCGTGTACGGCGGGCTGGTCGAGGTCGTCGACGCCGTCGAGTTCGACGACACGCGGGTGAGACACCCCGAGATCGACCGGCACCTCGGGCTCGCCGACCTCGTCGTCGTCAACAAGGTCGGGCAGGTCCCCGACGGCGGCGAGCGGGTCCTGGAGACCGTCCGCGGGCTGGTCGACCGCGCCGCTGTCGTCCCCGCCGACTACGGGCGCGTCGACCCGGAGTTCCTCTTCGACTGCCGGCCGTCCCAGGAGCGCGTCGGGCAGCTGACCTTCGACGATCTGCACGAACACGGGGAGGGCGAAGACGGTCACGAGGACGGCGAGGAAGGCCACTCCGGGCATCTGCACGCCGCCTACGACAGTCTCTCCTTCAGCTCCTCGACACCCCTCCACCCGCGTCGGCTGATGGACTTCCTCGACAGCCGGCCCGAAGGGCTCTACCGCATCAAGGGCTACGTCGACTTCGGGCCGCACGACCGGGGCAACCGGTACGCCGTGCACGCCGTCGGGCGGTTCCTGCGGTTCTATCCCGAGCCCTGGGCCGACGGCGGGGAACGTCTCACCCAGCTCGTCCTCATCGGGTCGGGCATCGGGACGCACGGCCTGCGCAAGGACCTGGAGGCCTGTACGGACGACGCCCCACACGCCGACGAGCACAGCATGTGGGGCGTCCTGAGATACGTACAGGAGCAGAGTCCGGAGGACCCCGGAGAGCTCGGCTGACCTACACCGGGCCCGTCACCACACCCACCGTCCGCGGCAACGACACGCCCGAGCCGTCGCGGCGCGGGTCCATCTCCGGGAGCTCCGCCGGGGTGCCGTTCTTCTGGGACGCGCGCGCCGGGGTCGGGCCCGCCCAGGCCAGGGAGAGACAGTCCTCGCCCTTCAGGAACCGCTGGCAGCGGACACCGCCGGTGGCGCGCCCCTTGCGCGGGTACTGGTCGAAGGGCGTCAGCTTCGCGGTCGTCTGCACGGAGTCGTCCAGCGTGCCGCGCGAGCCGGCCACCGTGAAGACGACCGCCTCCACCGCCGGGTCCACCACCGTGAACGAGATCACCTTGGCGCCGTCCGTGAGCTTGATGCCGGCCATACCTCCGGCCGGACGGCCCTGCGGGCGGACGTGGGAGGCCTGGAAACGCAGCAACTGGGCGTCGTCCGTGATGAAGACCAGGTCCTCCTCGCCGGTGCGCAGCTCCGCGGCGCCGACGATCCGGTCGCCGTCCTTGAGCGTGATGACCTCCAACTCCCCCTTGTTGGAGGGATAGTCGGGGACCACCCGCTTGACGACGCCCTGCTCCGTGCCGATCGCGAGACCCGGCGACGACTCGTCGAGTGTCGTCAGGCAGACCACCGTCTCGCCGTCCTCCAGGGAGAGGAACTCCGACAGCGGGGCGCCGCCCGAGAGGTTGGGCGCCGCCATCGTGTCGGGGAGCCGGGGGAGGTCGATGACGTTGATGCGCAACAGGCGGCCGGCCGACGTCACCGCGCCCACCTCGCCCCGTGCCGTCGCCGGGACCGCGGAGACGATCAGGTCGTGCTTCGCGCGCCGCCCGTCCTCGTCCGCCGGGAACGGCTCGCCGTTCGCCGTACGCGCCAGCAGGTCCGTCGAGGAGAGCAGGACCCGGCACGGGTCGTCGGCCACCTGGAGCGGGACGCCGGCCGCGGGAGCGGCGCCGGCCGACTCCAGCAGGACCGTACGCCGCTCGGTGCCGAACTTCTTGGCCACCGCGGCCAGTTCGGTCGAGACCAGCTTGCGGAGCTCCGCGTCCGACTCCAGGATCCGGGTCAGCTCCGCGATCTCGGCGGCCAGCCGCTCCTTCTCGGACTCCAGCTCGATCCGGTCGAACCGGGTCAGCCGGCGCAGCGGGGTGTCCAGGATGTACTGCGTCTGGATCTCCGAGAGGGAGAACCGCTCCATCAGGCGTTCCTTCGCCTGCGCGGAGTTGTCGCTGGAGCGGATCAGCCGGATGACCTCGTCGATGTCGACCAGCGCGGTGAGCAGGCCCTCGACCAGGTGCAGCCGGTCACGGCGCTTGCCGCGGCGGAACTCCGAGCGACGCCGTACGACCTCGAAGCGGTGGTCGAGATAGACCTCCAGGAGCTCCTTCAGCCCCAGGGTGAGGGGCTGGCCGTCCACCAGTGCCACGTTGTTGATGCCGAAGGACTCCTCCATCGGCGTCAGCTTGTAGAGCTGTTCCAGGACGGCTTCCGGCACGAAGCCGTTCTTGATCTCGATGACCAGGCGCAGGCCGTGGCTGCGGTCGGTGAGGTCCTTGACGTCGGCGATCCCCTGGAGCTTCTTCGCGCCGACCAGGTCCTTGATCTTGGCGATCACCTTCTCCGGGCCGACCGTGAACGGCAGTTCCGTGACGACCAGGCCCATACGGCGCGCCGTCACGTTCTCCACCGACACCGTGGCACGGATCTTGAAGGTCCCGCGGCCCGACTCGTACGCGTCCCTGATCCCGGCGAGGCCGACGATCCGGCCGCCCGTGGGCAGGTCGGGGCCCGGGACGTGCCGCATCAGGGTGTCGAGGTCGGCGGCCGGGTAGCGGATCAGGTGCCGGGCGGCGGAGATGACCTCGCCGAGGTTGTGCGGCGGCATGTTCGTGGCCATACCGACGGCGATGCCCGAGGCGCCGTTCACCAGCAGGTTCGGGAAGGCGGCGGGCAGCGCCACCGGCTCCTGCTCCTGGCCGTCGTAGTTGGGGGCGAAGTCGACTGTGTCCTCTTCGATCGACTCCGTCATCAGGGACGTCGCGTCGGCCATACGGGCCTCGGTGTACCGCATGGCGGCCGGCGGGTCGTCGTTGCCCAGCGAACCGAAGTTGCCATGCCCGTCGACCAGCGGCACGCGCATGGAGAACGGCTGGGCGAGGCGCACCATGGCGTCGTAGATCGACGAGTCGCCGTGCGGGTGGAGCTTACCCATGACCTCACCGACGACGCGGGCGCACTTCACATAGCCGCGGTCGGGGCGCAGACCCATCTCGTTCATCTGGTAGACGATGCGACGGTGGACGGGCTTGAGACCGTCGCGGGCGTCGGGCAGGGCTCGGGAGTAGATGACCGAGTACGCGTACTCGAGGAAGGAGCCCTGCATCTCGTCGACGACGTCGATGTCGAGGATCCGCTCCTCGAAGTCATCGGGCGGCGGGGTCTTCGTGCTGCGGCGGGCCATCGCTGCCGGCTCCTTCTGTTTCCTGTCGTTCGCCTACGGGGCGCGCCCCTGCGGCTCACTCCTGCTGAGACTGAACGGGATCTGACGCGGACCATTGTGGACTGCCGCACTGACAACGCGGACCAAGGCCTGCCTCTGCGGCGGTGTTGGGCGGTGGCCGCTGATGCTGAAACGTACCGCCTGGAACCCGAGGAATCTCGCTGTCGGCGTACGTCCGCCGGGAACTTCGCCAGCACTCCACACGCTTGCATACAGTGGCAGGACCGGCAGGAAAACAGCGGTTGCAACAACCGCATCCGCGATCGAAGGGACGTACATGCCCATGGGTCACACGGCCACAGCCGAGGCAGGCTCCGGCGGCCTGACCGCGACCGAACACCGCCTCGCCAACGGGCTGCGCGTGGTGCTCTCCGAGGACCACCTGACCCCGGTCGCAGCGGTGTGCCTCTGGTACGACGTCGGGTCGCGCCACGAGGTCAAGGGCCGTACCGGCCTGGCTCACCTCTTCGAGCACCTGATGTTCCAGGGCTCGGGCCAGGTGAAGGGCAACGGCCACTTCGAACTGGTCCAGGGCGCGGGCGGTTCGCTCAACGGCACCACCAGCTTCGAGCGCACCAACTACTTCGAGACCATGCCCACCCACCAACTGGAGCTCGCCCTCTGGCTGGAGGCGGACCGCATGGGCTCGCTGCTCGCGGCCCTCGACGACGAGTCCATGGAGAACCAGCGGGACGTCGTCAAGAACGAGCGCCGGCAGCGCTACGACAACGTCCCCTACGGCACGGCGTTCGAGAAGCTGACCGCCCTCGCCTACCCGGAGGGACACCCCTACCACCACACGCCGATCGGCTCGATGGCGGACCTGGACGCGGCGACGCTGGAGGACGCGCGCGCGTTCTTCCGCACGTACTACGCGCCCAACAACGCCGTCCTGTCGATCGTCGGGGACATCGACCCCGAGGAGACCCTCGCCTGGGTCGAGAAGTACTTCGGATCCATCGCCGGGCACGACGGCAAGCCCGCGCCGCGCTCCGGCGCGCTTCCCGACGTCATCGGCGAGGAACTGCGCGAGGTCGTCGTCGAAGAGGTTCCGGCGCGCGCGTTGATGGCCGCCTACCGGCTCCCGGAGGACGGCACGCGCGCGTGCGACGCGGCCGACCTGGCGCTCACCGTCCTCGGCGGCGGCGAGTCCTCCCGCCTGTACAACCGGCTCGTACGGCGGGACCGTACGGCGGTCGCGGCCGGGTTCGGCCTGCTGCGGCTGGCCGGAGCGCCCTCCCTGGGGTGGCTGGACGTCAAGACCTCCGCGGACGTCGAGGTGCCGGTCATCGAGGCCGCTGTCGACGAGGAGCTCGCCCGGTTCACCGCGGAGGGCCCCACGGCCGAGGAAATGGAGCGCGCGCAGGCCCAGTTGGAGCGCGAGTGGCTGGACCGGCTCGGCACGGTCGCGGGCCGTGCCGACGAACTGTGCCGCTTCGCCGTGCTGTTCGGCGACCCGCAGCTCGCCCTGACCGCCGTGCAGCGCGTCCTCGACGTGACGGCGGAGGAGGTCCAGCAGGCCGCCAAGGCCCGGCTGCGCCCCGACAACCGCGCGGTGCTCGTCTACGAGCCGCTCACCGCCACCGACACCGACGAGGAGGCGGCCAAGTGACCGAGCTCGCCACGATGGAGTTCCACCCCCAGCCCCAGGCGGGGGAGGCCAGGCCCTGGGCCTTCCCGGCCCCCGCACGCGACACGCTCGGCAACGGTCTGACCGTCCTGCGGTGCCACCGCCCCGGCCAGCAGGTCGTCGCCGTCGAGGTGCTCGTCGACGCCCCCCTGGACGCGGAGCCGACCGACCTCGACGGAGTGGCCACGATCATGTCCCGGGCCTTCTCCGAAGGTACCGACAAGTACTCCGCCGAGGAGTTCGCCGCCGAGCTGGAGCGCTGCGGCGCCACCCTTGACGCGCACGCCGACCACCCGGGTGTCCGCCTCAGCCTCGAAGTCCCCGTGTCGCGGCTCCCGAAGGGGCTGGGTCTGCTGGCCGACGCCCTCAGGGCGCCCGCGTTCACGGACAGCGAGATCGAGCGGCTGGTGCGCAACCGGCTCGACGAGATCCCGCACGAGACGGCCAACCCGGCCCGCCGCTCCGCCAAGCAGCTGTACAAGGAGCTGTTCCCGGCGTCCTCGCGCATGTCACGTCCGCGCCAGGGCACCGAGGAGACGGTCGCGAAGATCGACGCGGCCGCCGTACGCGCCTTCTACGAGAGGCACGTCCGGCCCGCCACGGCCACCGCCGTGGTCGTCGGCGACCTCACCGGCGTCGACCTGGACGCGCTGCTCGGTGACACCCTGGGGGCCTGGACGGGCTCGTCGGCCGAGCCGCGGCCCGTGCCGCCGGTGACCGCCGACGACACCGGCCGGGTCGTCATCGTGGACCGCCCGGGCGCCGTGCAGACCCAGCTGCTCATCGGCCGCATCGGCGCCGACCGGCACGACCGTGTCTGGGCCGCCCAGGTCCTCGGCACGTACTGCCTCGGCGGCACCCTCACCTCCCGTCTGGACCGCGTCCTGCGCGAGGAAAAGGGCTACACCTACGGTGTGCGCGCGTTCGGCCAGGTCCTGCGCTCGGCTGCCCCCTCCTCCCACGGAGGGGCCACCGGCGCCGCGCTGCTCGCCATCAGCGGCTCCTTCGACACCCCGAACACCGGTCCAGCGCTTGAGGACCTCTGGAAGGTTCTGCGCACGCTCGCGGCCGAAGGGCTCACCGACGCCGAGCGCGATGTCGCGGTGCAGAACCTGGTCGGGGTCGCCCCGCTCAAGTACGAGACCGCTGCGGCCGTGGCGAGCACGCTGGCCGACCAGGTCGAGCAGCACCTGCCCGACGACTACCAGGCGACGCTGTACCGGCAGCTCGCGGCGACCGGCACCGTGGAAGCCACCGCGGCGGCCGTCAACGCCTTCCCGGTGGACCGGCTGGTGACGGTCCTCGTCGGCGACGCGGCGACGATCGAGGAGCCCGTCAGGGCCCTCGGCATCGGTGAAGTGAGCGTCGTCCCCGCCGAGTAGCAGCATCGGCGTAGACGACAGGGGC
>NZ_AEJB01000071.1 GCF_000331005.1 Streptomyces turgidiscabies Car8 | reverse complement strand
GCCGTACGACCGCTGTCGTGCCGATCTGGCGGCGCCCGTGGATGGTGCTCGGACGCGACACCTTCGCGGGTGACGTCCTGGCGCGGCTGGGGGTCGACAACGCGTACGCGGCCCACGCCGAACGCTATCCGCGGGTACCGATCGAGGAACTGCGGACCGCCGCGCGGCCGGGGATGGTCGTGCTGCCGGACGAGCCGTACCGCTTCACGGCCGAGGACGGTCCCGAGGCGTTCGAGGGGCTGCCCTGCGCGCTCGTCAGCGGCCGCCACCTCACCTGGTACGGGCCGTCACTGGCCGAGGCTCCACGGGCGCTGGGCGAGGCCCTGCGAGCAGCTCACCGCTGACCAGCCCCCGGACGGTACGGGCGGCGACGCCGGCCCAGGCGGCGACGAGCAGGACGTACAGGGCGACGGCGAGGACGCCGAACGCGGCGAGCCCGGTGTGCCGGCCGAGGCTCTCCGCACCGGTCACGCAGGTGCCCACCGGGAAGGTGAACGCCCACCACGTCATCGTGAAGCCCATGCCCCGGCGCCGTGCGCGCAGCACCAGCGCACCCGCGAGGGCGAGCCACAGCAGGGCGAAGCCCATGACGGGAACGCCGTAGAGGACGGCGACGGCGGCGGCGCTGCCATGGGGGACGCCCAGGACATGGGGGGCGAGGTCGGCGAAGTTGCCGGCGGCGGTGGTGGACTGGCCGAGCGGGCCCAGCGCCAGGAACAGGGTCGGGGTGAGTGCGAGGGGGAGCGCACCGGTCGTCACGAGCCGGCCGAAGACGACCGGCAGCATCACCAGGGTCGCGAGCAGACTCAGCCCGAACATGCCGAAGCAGGCGAACAGGAGGGTCCGCTGCCCCTGCCCCGGCGGCAGATGGGAGACCAGGAGCGGTCCGAGTGCCGCCGACACCATGGGCGCGACGACGGGGAGCAGCCAGACGGGGCTGGAGGCGGCGCCACGCACGACCAGGAGGTACGGGACGGCGACGGCGGCGACGAGTCCGACGATCGTCCCGGCGGTGAACAGGACCGCGTCCAGGGCGACGGCGGCCGGGAGACCGAGCCAGTCCCGGCCGACGACGAGGGCGCCACCGCCGACAGCCGTCAGGGCCATGGCGAGGCAGCCGTAGAACGGCGCTGTGGCCGGGTCGAGGAGGTGGGCGCGGGCCTGGTCGCGGTGGTGGGTCCAGTGCAGGGCTCGGGCGCAGAGAAGCGTGAGCAGGAGGGCGAGGGAGAAGGCCCAGACGACCGTGCAGAGGGTACGCGGCCCCGGGATGCCGTCCGCGCCGGGGAGACCGGCGCCCGCGGTGCTCACGATGGCGGTGCCCATGACGGGGGCGTACCAGTTGGGGCCCAGATGGCGGAGGCTCCCGAGGGACAGTGCCGAGCGCTGTGGCCGCGCCTCGTGCTGGGACAGGGGGAGCGGGCGGGGACGGGCGGGCGCTGCGGTGGCCATGTACTTACCGTCGCGCGGGGTGTGGGCGGTCGCCAGGGGGTTCCGGTGAATGAGGACATAAGCTGGATCTATGGGTGATGTGGAGGGCAGGGCCGCACAGTCGGCGGGAGTCGCGCGGCGGGTCCCGGACCTCGGCGCGATGGAGTTGCTGCTCGCCGTGGCGCGGCTGGGGAGTCTCGGGCGGGCCGCGCAGGAGCTGGGCGTCACACAGCCGGCCGCCAGCAGCCGCATCCGGTCGATGGAACGCCAGCTGGGCGTGGCCCTGGTGGACCGCTCACCGCGCGGATCCCGGCTCACGGACGCCGGTGTGCTCGTCACCGACTGGGCTCGGCGGGTCGTGGAGGCGGCGGAGGCGTTCGACGCCGGGGCGCAGGCCCTGCGGGCGCGACGCGACTCCCGGCTGCGGGTCGCGGCCAGCATGACGATCGCCGAGTACCTGCTTCCCGGCTGGCTGCTGGCGCTGCGCGCGCTGCGGCCCGAGACGGCGGTGTCGCTGCTCGCGGGGAACTCGGCGGCGGTGGCCGAACGGGTCCTGTCGGACGAGGCCGACCTCGGCTTCGTGGAGGGGACGGGAGTGCCGAGCGGCCTGGACTCGGTGGTCGTCGCCAAGGACCGGCTGATCGTGGTGACAGCGCCGGGGCACCCGTGGGCGCGGCGGCGGAAGCCGGTGGGGGCGGAGGAACTGGCGGCGACGCCGCTGATCC
Source organism: Streptomyces turgidiscabies Car8 (assembly GCF_000331005.1). Classification (GTDB taxonomy): domain Bacteria; phylum Actinomycetota; class Actinomycetes; order Streptomycetales; family Streptomycetaceae; genus Streptomyces; species Streptomyces turgidiscabies. Next base: position 346 of record NZ_AEJB01000071.1, on the reverse strand, counting down.
TCCGGGAGGAGGGGTCGGGAACACGGCAGGTACTGGACTCGGCGCTGGGCGGCCTGGCGCGGCCGCTGCTCGAACTGTCGTCGACGACCGCGGTGAAGGCCTCGGCGGTGGGCGGGGCGGGGCCCGCGGTGCTGAGTGAGCTGGCGGTGGGGGAGGAGTTGTCGACGCGGCGGCTGGTGTGTGTGCCGTTGGCCGGGGTGCGGTTGGACCGGGAGCTGCGGGCGGTTTGGCCGACGGGGCATCGGCCGGTGGGGCCGGCTCGGGAGTTGTTGGGGTTGACGCGGGGGTAGGGCGGAGTTTCTCGCCCCCGCCGCCCCTACCCGTCCCATCCCGTTCCTGGGGGCTG
>NZ_AEJB01000070.1 GCF_000331005.1 Streptomyces turgidiscabies Car8 | reverse complement strand
CTCGCCCCATGGCAGCTCCCGCCCAAAGTCTCTGCGGCCGGCGACGTGCCCACCCGCACCACCCACCAGCGAAGGGGCGTTTCATGCCACCGACTCCAGGAGCGCGGCGAGCCTGTTGACGGCGTCTGGCCAGCCCGCCAGCCGAACGACTCCGCACCCGCTCTCGTCCACCGAGGCGACCGCGCGCACGGCCGACAGTTCGAACCCGGTGCCGAGCAGCGCGCGGTTCAGCCGGTCGGCAGCATCACGCGCCTCACGCCAGCCCGCGATGTAGTCGACACCGGGCACCCACAGCCCGGCATCTGTGCCCGCGACATCGTCCAAGCCGTCATGGATCCAGTCTTCACCCGAGTCATTCACGCCTGTTCACCTCAGCCCTGTTGCAGGTAATGGATCGTCAACTGCCTTGATTTCAGGGCCAGAAGCGACGCAACGCGACGGGCCCCGGTACCATCAGGCACCGGGGACCGTCGCGTCCCCTCCCGGACCACCCCGATAGCTGCCAGGCGAGGGGGTGGTCCGGTCTCGGTATGAGGTTGTGAAGCGCGGCTCCCCGATGTGGGAGGGGAGCTCCCGGAATTCCGAGGAGCCGCGCCCCTTGGCCGGAGTGGTCAGACTCCGGCCGTTGACCGGATCGCCGTCCACTCCCGATCGCGAGGGAGCAGAACGGGGCGGCGATCCGGGGTCGGTCAGGCCGAGTTCTCAGCCCAAAGGCGGTCAAGGTCCAGACGGCACCACACCGTCTTGCCGGCCCTGATCCCCGGCGACCACCACACCGCGTCCGCCAGCCGCTGAACGATCAGCAGCCCACGTCCCCGGTCCGGCAGCAACGCTTCGGAGAAACTGCCCGCAAGATCGGGTGAGAAGAACTCACCCGCCGGGAGGTCGGGCGGAGTCGAGTCCTCATCCGACACCCCGATGACCAGCACTTCCGGATACGTCATGAGCGATACGTCGATACGCCGCCCGGATCCAGGCAGGGCAAGCCGGTTGTCCGGCACCGCGTGATGGACGACGTTGCCGACCAGTTCCGACACGACGAGCCGTGCGTCGTCTACCGCGTGCTCCAGGTGCCAGGTCTTGAGGTACGAGCCGACCATGTCCCGCGCAGCCTTGACGCAGTCCGGGGATTCAGCAAAGAGTGTCAGCGCCCGGAAGTGTCCGTTTGTCGGATCATGAATCGAACGACGCGGAGCACCCACTGCCGCTGATGTATTCGCTGCGTGTCTGCTCTGCTGTGCTTCCACCGCGTCCCCTCCCGAGCACTGACAGGCCCTGTAGCCCGTCGATCTGTGCCGACCAGTGAACGACGCGGGAAGGGCAGGCGGGAGCGTTCACCAGGGGGTTCACGTGAACACCGGCCAGCGCAAAGGGGGTTCACGAATGAACCCCCCAAGACGGGACTGCTGTGACACGATGGACACTCGCTGTCATTCTCGGGTTGGCAGGGGAGCATGAGCCGAGAGCCGAACGCACAGTTGATCGCCGTCATGGGCGAGGCGCAGGTTTCGAACAAGGGTCTCGCGAAGCGGATGCAGGACGCCGCCGCCCAGCGAGGAGTGAGTCTCGGGACGACGCACGTCGCCGTGCAGCGATGGCGGGACGGCGCGGGCATCCAGCCACAGACAGCCGCGATCATGGCGGACGTACTCTCCACCAAACTGAGCCGCCGCGTCACACCAGGCGATCTCGGTTTCTTCGATCACTCACGTCCGAGCACCCCACAGCCAGTCGGCTACTCCAGCACCGTCCCCGACGTGCTGTCCATGCTGGCAGGACTGGCCGACCAGCGCGCCGAAGCCCTCGCATCCGACCAACTGACGATTGCGGAAGCCGACCTCAACTCCGCTGTCCTGTCATGGATGATCGCGCGCCCCGACGGCATCCAGGCCGACAAGCCCGCTGGCCAACGCATCGGCATGCGGGACGTACGCGCGATCAGAGACGCCGCCAGCATGTTCATGCAGCTCGACTTCAAGTACGGCGGAGGCCACGGCCACAAAGCACTGCGCCACTACTTCCGCCACGAAGTCCTGCCCCTGCTGGACGCCAGCTACAGCGAAAGAGTGGGCACGGCGTTATTCGGCGCCGCCGCCGAAGTCTCACAGCTACTCGCGTGGACCGCGTACGACAACGGAAGCCACCGGCTTGCCCACCGCTACCTGACCTCCACGCTCCGCCTCTCACAGGTCATCGACGACCGCATGTTCGGCGCCCGCATCCTCGGCAACCTCAGCCACCAGGCCAACTACCTCGGCAACCACGCCCAGGCGATCCAGTTGTCCCGTGCGGCAGTCGAGGGCGCCAAGGGCCGGGCCACGCCACGAGCGATGGCGCTGAACTCGGCGATGGAGGCCCGCGCACTGTCCAACGCAGGCGACCCGATCGGCGCCGGACGCGCGATGAACGAAGCGGAACGCTACTTCGAACGCGCGGACACCGCCGAAGACCCCACTTGGCTCGGCTACTTCGACTCCGCGGAACTCATGGGCGAAATCTGCCACTGCTTCCGCGACCTCAGAATGCGCCGGGAGTCCGTGACAGCAGCGCAACGCGCGGTCGACGACACCGACCCGAAGTACGCCCGCACCCTGGGTTTCTGCCGCATGGTGCTCGCCCAAAGCCACCTCCTGAACGGTGACCTGGAAGCCGCCGTCACGACCGCCAGCCTGGCAGTGGACGGCGGCGACAGCCTCCAGTCCAACCGCTTCCAGCGCTACGTGACCGACTTCCAGGCCGAGGTGAGCACGCACGCGACGAACCCGGTTGTGGCCGCCTTCAACAACCAGGTCCGCGACGCACTTGCCCGCCTGGAGGGCGACGAATAGCCCTTAGCAGGGCCGCCAGTCCCGAGGCGCACCGTCATTGCGCAGACCAGCGATGCGCCGGCCATACTCGGCAGCCGTCCCCTCATCCTCCCGCACGTTCTGCATCAGCCACGTCGTCATCCCGAACTCTTGCAGCCCCCGCAGCGTCCCGTACCCGTGCCAGTCGTACAGATCCCGCCCGTACGCGGCCACGAAGTCGGCGTACTGCTCATCGGTCTGCCACCCAAGACTGTGATGCTCCACCGCCGTGACCATCAGATCCCACTCAGGATGATCGAAACAGAAGGCCTCGAAGTCGATCAGGATCACCTGCCCCTGATCGTCCACCATGAGGTTCTGCACGTGCGCATCACCATGCACAGGCCCCTTGGGAGTCTCGAACCGCAACTCGGCGTACCTGTCACGCAGTTCGAACCAACGCTTACGCAGGAAGGCCTTGTCATCCTCAGAGACCACGGCCCGGTCCAGCCGCAGTTCCTGCTTGTCGAAGGGATCAAAGGAGGGCAGTTCAAGACCATCCGGCACCGTCAGGGAGTGCAGATCCCGCAGGACACCCCCCAACTCCCCGTAGGTCGCCTTCCGATCACCCTCCACGATCAGATGCCAAAACGTCACCGGATGACCGTCCACCAAGAGCGGCTGCTCAAGATCCTCAACGATCCGAGCCGCAGGAAACCCCTCTGCCGCCAGCCACCGCGAGACAGCCACTTCCGTACGCGCCGTCGGCAACCACTCCTCCCCCCGAGCCACACGCACGATCACCGGAACCGAAGCCAGCCGGAACAACGCGTTCTCCCCGAGCCGGATCAACTCCGCCCCACCGCCATCGAGCCCCGCAGCCCGGCACGCGGCACCTAACACCCGCGCAGCCCCCGCCGACGTGAACCCCTCTTCCGACCGAGCAGCATCAACCGCCATGCCCGTACCAGCTCCCCTAGTCGCGCGCGATCAAACCAGCGCACGCCCACAGGTGACCAACCCGACGCACGCCAGACACGACTACGACCGTACCCAGGACATCGCCCACGGCATGCCCCGGCCCCGTGAGTCCCAAGAACCAGGTCAGCTTCGAGAGACAAGCCTCGGCCTGTCTGACAACTACGCAGTTTTGTGGCACCGACAGGTGTACGGTCGCGTCGAAGCGGGACGGTAACGGAGCCTGGTACCTATCTATACCAAGGCTACGACGAGGCCACAGTAGCTGCCGTGCATGCGTCGCACTACGGAAATCCCGTCGCTCGACTACTAGCACATCACGGTTTCCACGCAGGAATCTCTTTCGTTGACGAGGCAATGAGTCGCGAGATCTAGAACGTATGCCTAGCCAGGTATCGATAGCGAACATGTGGATCTATCGTTCGATGGACTGAGTTTCTAACTCGAATGTCCTGATCTCGGGAACTGTTGGCGCCAACGGCGCGTCCATGTCTGTATGACGACACCGCCCCCCGGGGCTCCCAGCTGGCCGCACTGCGGACAAGGCGCAAACGCCGGGTCGGACCCTGTGGGGTGCCGTGGCCGGCAAATCAACGGTTACTCGGTTTGCCTTGCTCACATTTCAGATGTCGACCGAAGTGCTTACTTGAGCACGTTGAGACCCGGTTCCGATGCAGACTACCGAGGCACCCATCTCACCGGATTCGTCTTCAACGCCCTACTTAGGGCCCTCCGCACGTCAAACACCTCTCCAGCAATCTTCGGATTTGCCCTTTTCGATGAAGCGACCTTCGAAGATCTCGCCTATCTTGACAGCATCCTGTTCAACCAAGTTGCCACCTTTAACGGAGCAACATTTACCAACCACGCTGTCTTCAGGGATGTCACATTCTCAAGCGATGTCGGATTCAGCCACACCATTTTCAGTATCGGCGTTACGTTCACCTCAACGCGATTCGAGAAGGCCGCAATCTTCAATGAGGCAAAATTTCTAGGCAACACTTCTTTCCTTAGTACCCATTTCAATGGGAACACCCGGTTTGATGACGCAACATTCACCAACCATGCCGGGTTCAGCTCCGCAACCTTCTCCGGGAAAACACAATTCGCTGGAACCACTTTCACTCAAGGGGTAAATTTCGCGGGAACAAATTTCAACACAGAGTCTCTTATCGGCCCGATTTCCTGCACGGAAACCCTTGACCTATCCGGGGCAATTTTTAATGCACCGGTTACGATTGAAGCTGCGGCACGTCGCGTGGAGTGCATTCGAACTCAATGGAATTCGACCGCAAACTTGCGCCTACGCCACTCCGATGTAGACCTGACTGGAGCTGTACTAACATTTCCCGTATCCGTTGCAACTCATCCATCTCAATTTCGAACATCTAGCGGGGTGATAGTAGATGAAAGTTTTGCCGGTACTCATGAATCGCGAGTTCGGGTCGTATCCGTTCAATCAGTGGACGCAGCGCACCTGGTGTTGGCCGACACGGATTTGAGTGATTGTCTATTCTCTGGCGCCTTCCATCTAGATCAGATCCGCCTAGACGGTAGAAGCGTCTTCGCGACCCCGCCTATAGGAATTCACTTCACTCTCCGGCGTTGGCCTATCATTACACCAGTTCTCACGCGCAGAAACACGGTCGCCGAAGAACACCACTGGCGCGCTATGGCAGCGAATCAGCCAGCCGTTCAATCCGGTACACAGCCATCTTTGCATAACTGGCGAAGCGGCCCGCATCATCCCGACCCCGACCAGACTCCCGACCCGGAAGACGTCGCAGCCCTCTATCGACAACTACGCAAAGCTAGCGAAGACGCTAAGGATGAGCCAGGAGCCGCAGATTTCTACTACGGCGAGATGGAGATGCGTCGACACAGTCGAACATGGAAGGAAGCAGAGCGCTGGCTACTTCAAGCGTATTGGCTATTGTCAGGGTACGGCCTACGCGCTTCGCGTGCCCTCGGCTGGCTCTCAATAGCGATGGTGACAACCATCTTTCTGATGATGACTTTCGGGCTACCTAAAGAATCCCCCAAGCAGGAAGTTACGGGCATCCTTCCAGCCAACGGCGGCCTAGCAAAGTTCAATATCAGCAAAGATGATCCCGTAAATGCGACTGAAGATAGGCTAACTGGCAAACGATTCGAGAAATCCCTTAACGTTACTCTCAACTCAGTCGTCTTTCGCTCCAGCGGGGACGATCTAACTACCGCTGGCGGATATATCGAAATGGCCTCTAGATTCTCTGAGCCGATCCTCCTAGGTCTTGCCGCACTCGCAATTAGAGGCAGAGTGAAGCGGTGAGGTAAAACAAGGAACTTTCAGCCCTATATACCCCGCCTCCGCATTTGCATCGTAGTCGCACCGCGATTGGTACACGGCCCGCCCATCCTAAACCCACAGGAGACTCACCATGATCTTGCGTGAATTTCTATACGTAGACACGGATAAAGTTCGAGCGATGCTGGCACAGCTGGACGGAGGAATCGCAGAGGAAGAACGCAAGACGAACCGGGAAGGGAATCGGTGGACCGTCGGACAGCACCTCCAGAATATTGATAGTGAGACGCACACTCAGAAGTCTCTAGGAGATGCGCTATTTCCCACGCTAGAGGCGGCACTTGATGCAGAGGGATTGATCCAAGATATTTCCGACGAAGTGGCCGACATTGACGAATGGATGTCTGGACGCCTTAAACAAAGCGTACCCCCAGGGTCCCTGGTTCGGATCAAGGCATACGGCTCCTTGTTCGATGCCCGTTACGTCGCAGAGACCTTCGCAGCTTTCGGGGCAGTCAATATTGGCCTCAGGGCCATCGATAAGAACAGTGCTCTCCAGACTTCACCTCAAACAGGATCCAAGGGAAGGCAAGGAAAGCAACTAAACAGGCCAACTGTCGCAAATAAAAGTGACCCTCAGATGCGGCAGCTAGAAGATGTCATTCCTGATTTTCAAATCATCGGCACCACCGAAGAAGCCGCCAACGGATATTACATGCGGGCCATTGCGCAGGTAGCCAGAGGCGTGTTCGCCCCAGGTCTACACATTAATCTCTCCCCCGTGGAATCAGGCGAAGTTCTAATCAGCGCCCGATTGCAGGAAGGACGCCAGTACCTAGATTCAGAGACAGACATTCTATTTGCGCGCTACGGCACAGAGCAACAAGAATGGACACTAGTGGGGAGCTTGGGAAGCTACGGTCCCACAAGAACAGACGTACCCGAAGCTAATTTCCTCCGAAAAGATGGCAGTGTCCTACGGGGAGAATTCGCCAACTACATCAACGCACACATGCGCCATCTCGGCGGTCTCGGATTTATTGATCTACCCCAGTATCCCGGTTTCTCAGTAATCCCCTTCGCAGTATATCGATCGATCCCCCGATATTCTGGAGAAGAAGCCGCTCGCGGGTAGCGGGTATTGGGTACTTGGATCGTCCGCAGCCATCTGCTTGTCAGTGCCAACAACTTATTCTTTCCGTTGCTGGCTTCTTGCCAAGCGTTACTCTTCGGTCAGAAGTCAGAATGGTGTGGTCGACATGGCAGCTCTACGGGCTGCTGGCCGCAGATCCACTCCACTGCGGACTGGATCCCCAACGTAACCCCCAGGCGCAGGCGTGATGCGTGCTCGGATCTTGGACGGGAGGCCGGGTGAACGCGGAAGGGCGCGACCCGTCATGATCATGTGATTCCACTCGCAAGATCGTGAAGGTCGCGCCCGCATGCCATCCTGCCCGACCCTGCCCACCTCGCGCCAACTCGCCGCTGAACTCGGCCCGGCAGCCAGCCAGTTGTCCGCGCCGGAACGCCTGCCGTCGCTGCTGGAGGCCGTCCGCACGGTGCCCGACCCCAGGACTCCGCATCTGGTCACACACGCCTGGCCGATGCTGCTCGGCCTGGTCGCCTGCGCCATGCTGTGCGGGGTGTGCTCGGTGCGCGGCGTGATCCGCTGGGCGCGTGGCCAGGGCGCCGGCGTCCTGGCGGCCCTCGAAGTCCCCGGCGCAGACCCGGACCGGCTTCCGGTGGCCACCACTCTCACCCGCGCGCTCGCCCGTCTGGACGCGCTGGATGCGGCCGTCGGCACGTTCATCCAGGCGCACACAGCCGACCCGCCGGCCGGCATCGCCGGCGAGATGCCCGTGCTCTCGCTCGCAGCGGACGGCAAGACGGTCCGTGGCGCCCGCGACAGCGACGGGCATCAACTGCACCTGCTGGGCGTCTACCTCACCGATCCGGGCGTGATGCTCGCCCAGCGCGAAATGCGGCACAAGCCGCATGAGACTCTCCACTTCGCCCCGGCCCTGGACCTGGTCACCGACATCTCCGGCATGATCGTGACCGCGGACGCCCTGCACACCGTCGCCGCCCACGCCCGCTACCTGCACCGACGGGGCGCCTTCGGCCTCTTCCCGGTCAAGGAGAACCGGCCCGCCCTCTTCGCTCAACTCGACGCCCTCGACCGGGACGAGTACACCAACACGGCCATCACGGTGCACCGCACCGAGGAGAGGAACAGCGGCCGTCACGAGATCCGCATCGTGCGCGTCCAGCCCCTCGCCGACGGCCAGGTCGCCTTCCCGCACGCCACCCAGGCCCTGCTGACCGAGCGGTACACCACCGGCCGCGGCGACGGAAAGCAGCACGCCGTGGCCGAACTCGGCATCACCACCGCACCCGTTGCCACAGCCGACGCCGCCACCCTGGCCCGCTGCACCCGTGATCAGTGGTCCATCGAGGCCCAGCACTTCGTGCGAGACGTGACCTTCGGCGAGGATGCCTGCCGGGCCCGCACCGGCAGCCTGCCCCGGGCCCTCGCGACCTTCCGCAGCCTGGCGATCAGCCTCGCCCACCTCGCCGGCTGGACCAACAACGCCGCCGCCCACGACCACTACCGCAACCACCCCGCCGACGCCCTACGCGAACTCGGTCTCACCGGATGAGCACGCATCACACCTGCCCCCAGGCGTCGGCAGAGGCGTTAGCCTCCATCTTTCTTGATGGAGGCTAGAGCTCGTAGTCCTGGGCCAGCTCCTCCCAGCGAATGCTGCCAAGCGACCAATCAGCATCCTCACCCGACGGGACATCCGGGGCGGCCTGGAACCAGGCCACAACGAGAGCGGAGCGGTACAGCACAGGGTCGACCTCAGGAGTGACCGCTGTCGAGCCGAAGACGCCGATGCACGCCACGGAAGGCAGCACCTCAACAGGGCCGAAGGGGCCGGCGGTCTGGTCCGGGTACTCACGGGAGGGCGGAACGAGATGGAACGGCGTGGAGGGAAACGCGCGTTCGGCCTGCCACTGGAGACCGCTGACCTTCATGTCGTTGATGCGCTTGCACGGGTAACCCTCCAGCATCCCCCCATAGGTCGACGACATCCGCAGCTCGATGAGCTCGATCGACCGACCAGACGGGAGGACTATGCGACTCAGCGACATGCCAACACCCTAGGCGCATGATCCACTTCCAACACACGCCCTAGTCGCTACCTCTCCGGATTTTATAGCTTGCGAGCAGCCATTGACTTGGCCGATGCCCATCAGCCGGTCGCGGGTGAGGACGATCCCGGCGATCGTCATCGACAGGCAGGAGAAGAACGCGGACCCGAGGACGACGGCCGCGGCGACTCCGAGCAGCCTGAGCGGGTTCCAGGTCAGGGCCACGCCGAGCAGGGCGGCGATGACGATCACGACGACGGCCTGGATCAGCGCCTTCACCCCGGCCGCGAAGGCCTTGCCGGTGACGAGGGCCGCGCGCGGGGTCGGGGTGACGAGGAGTTTGGTGAGGATCCCGGCGTCCCGCTCCCAGATGATCATGATGCCGTAGAAGATGGCGATGAACATCGCGGACTGGGCGATGATCCCGGGCGCCAGATAGTCGAGGTACGGGATGCCGCCGGTGGGTATCGCCCGGATCCGGGTGAAGGTCTCGCCGAAGATGAGCAGCCAGAGGGCGGGCTGGACGGCCCTGGTGTACAGCTCGGTGCGGTCGTGGCGGAGTTTCTGCAGTTCGACCGCGCACATCGCGCCGGCCCGGGCGGGCAGCAGCCGCCAGCCCGTTCTGGGCCGGGGCGGCACGAGCAGGAGGTTCCGGGCGGTGGGGTCAGCCGACGCGGGAAGCGGTGCGGCGGGTGCTGCGGACATCGCGGAAGTCTCCTGACCTGTCTTCGAGGCCGCTGCCGGCGACATCCCGGAAGACGTCCTCCAGCGTGGGCGGCGAGGCGGTGCTGGAAGCGCCCTCGGTCCTGCGCCGTTCGCCGAGCCCCGCCCGGAGTTCGTCGGGGGTGCCGAGGGCGCGGATACGGCCGTGGTGCATCAGGGCGACGCGGTCGCAGTACTGGTCGGCCTCGTCCATGTAGTGCGTGGTGACCAGGACGGTCATACCGGTGGTGGCGCGCACGGCGCCGATGTGCTCCCACACGTCCGTTCTAGCGATGGGGTCGAGTCCGATGGTGGGTTCGTCGAGGATGAGCAGCCGGGGCGCGCTGACCAGCGCCTGGGCGAGTTCGAGCCGGCGCACCATGCCACCGGAGTACGTCTTCGCGAGACGGTCGGCGGCGTCGGTGAGGCCTACCGCCGCCAGGGCCTGGCCGACCCGCTCGGCCCGCTCGCGGCGCGGGACGTCGAAGACCCGGGCGAACAGGACGACGTTCTCGCGCCCGGTGAGCCCGGAGTCGGCGGACAGCTGCTGCGGTACGTAGCCGAGCAGCCGGCGCACCGCCATCCGGTCCCCGGCGGCGTCGTGGCCGAAGACGCGGACCATGCCGGCGGGCACCGGCAGGAGTGTGGTGACGCAGCGGATAGCGGTCGTCTTGCCCGCGCCGTTGGGCCCGAGGAGGCCGAACACCTCCCCCTCCCGGACGGTGAGATGGAGTCCGTCGACGGCCCTGGTCCCGCCGAAGGCGTACACGAGACCGGTACAGCTGACGGCCGCACGGCTCTCCGCGACCCTCTCGGTCGCCCCAGCGGCCTTCTCACCGGTCGCCTCAGCGGCCGCCCCGGTGATCCGTTCTGACGTCATGCCTCCTCCGTCTCCTCGTGCAGGTTGCGGGCGAGTGTCCGCAGAGCCGGGAGCGCGGCCCGCAGGGCGTCCCGGTCGGCGTCGTCGAGACGGGACACCTGCCGCCGTACGAGAGCGGCGCGCCGTTCCCGCCACTCCCTGAGGCGGGCCTCGGCCGCAGGGGTGGGCAGCAGCCGGGCGGCCCGCCGGTCGGCCGGATCCGTGCCGCGGATCAGGTATCCGGCCGCCACCAGCTGGTTCACCAGCGTCGACACGGAGTTGCCCGCCAGGTACAGCTCCCTGGCGGCGTCGGAGATACCGATACCGGGGCGGCCGATGACCAGCCGCAGCAGCTCGACCTCGGCACCCCGCAGCCGGGGCACGCTCGTCCCGCCGCGCAGCCGGCGCCGGATCAGCCGCTGTACTCCGAGGAGCGCGTCGGCCAGTTCGTCCGAGAAGGTCTCTGGGTCTGCCGGGTCCATTCGGTCCACACAGCGAGATTAGCTCTGTGTCAGAGGTAATGAACCACGGGAAACAAATGGAGCGGTCAAGAACATGTATGCGGCACGTTCCATTTCGTGAATTCGTTTCGCGGTCGACCGGAAACAGTGAGTCATATTTTATGCCGATTTGTTTCCATACCGCCTGGAACGGGAATCGGTCACCTAGTGCTTCGGACTGGAGGCACGCCCGTGGGAGCCGGTTCGCCGGGCTCCGGCCGACCTCCGTCCGGTCCGTGAGCGCACCCTCCCTCGGTGTCTGTCCATCCAGCGCCAACCGAGGAAGGTGCGCGCGATGCGTATCGCCACCAGAACGAGGCAACATCCGCACGACGACGCCCCCGACACCGCCGCCGACTTCGAGCGGCTCGCCCGACTCCCCGAAGGGCCGGAACGTCAGACGCTCCGCGACGACCTCGTACGGGCCTGGCTCCCCATGTCGGAGCGGATCGCCGTCCGGTTCCGGGGGCGCGGTGAGGCCCTGGAGGATCTCTACCAGGTCGCCGCCGTCGGACTCGTCAAGGCCGTCGACCACTACGACCCGGAGCGCGGCACCGCCTTCGAGGCCTACGCCGTACCGACGGTCACCGGCGAGATCAAGCGCCACTTCCGCGACCATCTGTGGGCGCTGCATGTGCCGCGCCGGGTCCAGGACCTTCGCAACCGGGTGCGCACCGCCTCCAGGGAACTCTCCGCCACCACCCCGGGGCGGCCCCCGACCGACGCCGAGATCGCCGCGTACGCACAGCTGAGCGAGAGCGAGGTGCGTACCGGCATGGAGGCCCTGGAGTGCTTCTCCGTGCTGTCGCTGGAGGCGGAGATGCCGCGCACCGACGGATACGCGCTCACGGACACCGTCGGCAGAACCGACCCCGGCTTCGACAGAATCGTCGACCGCACAGCCGTCAGTCCCTGTCTGCGGGCTCTGCCCGAGCGCGAGCGGACCATCCTCTACCTGCGGTTCTTCGGCGGGATGACCCAGAGCCGGATCGCGTCGCAACTGGGCATCTCGCAGATGCACGTCTCCCGGCTGCTGAGCACCTGCTGCGCGCGCATCCGCGAGGAGCTCGACGAGGAGTCCGCCGCCGAGCCGTCCGTCGAACACGCCGCCGGGAGGAGCCGGGCGCGGGACGAGGACATGCTCGCAGATGCCTGCTGAGGGCCTGCCGAACCCGAACACACCACAGTCGCCCGGGCAATTGCTTCAATGCCGGGCGACTGGGGGACGGGCTCACTGCCGAACCCTCCCGGGAACGGTTCACCAGCGAACCCACCCCTCCCGGTTGCACCGGAGGGACGGAGTTGAAACACACTCCCGTCGCGTGACTTCGCCCGCCGCCGCCCCCCAGGTGCCGACAGGCCCGATCGGGGTACTCGACAGGCACCGGGACGGGGTCGGTCGGAGACTGGTGTCCGACCGGTGCCCGCCGGTCGACGAAGTCAGGACACGAGTGCCATGAACCACCCGACACATCCCCGCGGCGCGACGGACGTCTTCTCGACCCGTTCCGTGTTCGGCGCCCCCTGCTGGGTGAGTCTGACCAGCCGCGACCTGCGGGCCACCGAGGCGTTCTACACCGCCGTCCTGGGCTGGAGGTGGCGTCCGGCCCGGCTGGGCGACCGCTTCCGGGTCGCCCTGGTGGACGGCACACCCGTCGCGGGGATCGCCGCGGTGGCCTCCGTATGGCAGATGGTGGTCGCCTGGACGCCGTACTTCGCCGTGCCGAGCGCGGACGAGGCGGTGGCCCGGGTCCGTGAGCGCGGGGGCACGGCGGCGGTCGGGCCGCTCTCCCTCCCGCCCGGCCGGGCGGCCCTGCTGGCCGACCGCGACGGCGCGATCTTCGGCGTCTGGGAGGGAGAGCTGCTGGCCGGCTGGGAGGCCTGGCGGCGGTCCGCACCGACGTTCGTACGGCTGCACACGCGAGACGCGTTCGACGCCGCCATCTTCTACGGCGAGATCCTGGAGTGGGCTTCGGACCAGCCAGGTTGCTGCCAGGTCCTGTACGAGGGCGACGAGGTCGTGCTGCGCAGTCGGGGCGACGTCGTGGCCCGCATCGTGTCGGGCGCACTGGAAGCCGCGCCCGACCCCACGATCCGCCCTCACTGGCAGGTCCACTTCGCGGTCGAGGACGTGACGGCCTGTGTCAAGGCCGCACAGGACAACGGCGGCAGCATCCTGCGGCACGACCCCGATTCCGTGCCCTACGAGGCGGTGCTGCGCGATCCGGACGGGGCGCAGTTCACGGTGACTTCACGCATCCCGCGCTGAGCCCGCCTGTCACCGGACCGAGGAGTACAGATTCTGGTTGTCGCCTTCCGGAAGCCGGGTGTGGACCCGACCGATCCAGAGCACCAGGCCGTGACAGCGCTCCCAGCGGGCGACCTGCCGGCCCCGGGCCAGCCATACCGCCGCGAAGAGCAGCGGCCAGAGCGCCAGCGCTCGCCCCCACAGCAGTCCGCCGCCCAGCGCGGACGCCACCAGACCGAGGAAGAGCCAGACGTTGACGCTGTCGCGGTACTGCCTGCCCGGTGCAGGCAGGACCACACCGGTCTTCTCCAGCGGAACCGCCTTTTCGAAGTCCCGTCCCTCGCCGAACCACTTCAGCCGGGAGACGGTGAGCACTCCGAACCCCGCGGCGCACGCCAGGGCGAGCAGACCGAGGGCTATCGCCGGGGCGACACCTCGCGGCGCCTCCGGAGCACCCTCCGACCCGAACACCACCCCCGCGCTCACCGCTGCCGCGCAGACCGCGAGAATCCCGCACATCACTTCGTAGTGGACATACCTGATCACGGCGTTCCCCCTGTGGCCCGCCCCGCCCCCGTAGCAGGGTGCCAACTTCACTATGCCCAGGGAGAGTCGGCGGTACCGCTGCTACGCGGTCACGAGAACGTCCGGTGCCCGATGCTGCTCCCCACCGGCGAAGGCCGGCGCGCCTCCCGGGGTCCGGCATCCCTCGCGGAGGGTCGGCGCGGGCGGGGCCGGGATCAGCGGCACGCCTTCGCAGGAGCGGGCCCGGCGTGAGAACCAGATGACCTTGGCGCCCGTGTCGGTGTCGCAGCAGCCCCAGCCGTCGCTCGCCGCGGCGATCCAGGCCAGGCAGTTGCCGAGTTCCCGGTCGAGCCGCAGGTCACGGTCGTTCTCGGCGATGGCGGTGATGAGGTGCTGGCCGTTCCACCACATCTCGATCACCGCACGCTTGTCGGTCGCGTGTCCGTCGATGGCGCTCAACAGAGCTTCGGTGCCGTCGCAGACAGGCCCGACCAGGTGTTCCAGGTCCCAGAGCCGGAGATGGGCGGCCAGGATGCGGCCCACCTGTCCGATCCGTTCCGGACAGACCTCCACGTCGAGGTGGTAGTAGCAGGACTCTGCGGTCTTCATCGTCGTTGGCTCCTCACGGCGGCGGACCCACGTTCCTCACGCTCTGCGGGGCAGGGCCCCGAGCGCGAAGCGTGAGCACTGTTCGCTTCTGAGTCACCTCCCAGAGTGGGAGCGCTAGTCCATTCGTGCAACACGAGCGGAACTCCCGGTGGTTGAAAATCCAACAGGACGCTGGGTCGTCGCGCGTGCACCATGAGTGAAGGTCTCGCCGTAGAAGCAGTGAGTCACGAGGAAGGGGACCAGCACCATGCTGTTGCCCGCCAAAGCCGAGGTCGCCCGACAGCTGAACAGGTACCGGGAGTGGGAGCGCGTCATGCTCGCGGCCCCGTCCGACCGTTCGGCGCGGGACAGTTTCGAGGACTCGGGCTACACCCTGTGCGTGCTGATGGGGAAGCGCTGTGCGCGGGAGGCCGTGCACGCCGCCGAGCGCTATCTCCGTACCAGCCTGGTCGCCTATCTCCGGGAGCAGGCCGGATGGGCCCACGCGGACCGCTTCACCGGGCATACGCCCCCGGCCGTGCAGCGCTCCACGGCGGGCGGATAGCACCGCCCACGGCCCCCCGTCGACCCCGACCCCACACCCCAGAGGTGAGACCCATGAGCCCGACCCCGGCCATCGGCCGCATCCCGGTGCGGGATGTGCGCCCGGCCGTCGAAAGCGGCAGACGCCCGGCGAAGGCCGTCGCGGGAGAGACCTTCCAGGTCACCGCGACGGTTTTCCGCGAGGGCCATGACGCGGTCGGCGCGAACGTGGTGCTGTGCGACGCGGAGGGCCGGCCGGGCCCCTGGACGCCGATGCGTGAACTGGCCCCGGGCACCGACCGCTGGGGCGCGGACGTCACCCCGGACACGGCGGGCCACTGGACCTACCGGGTCGAGGCGTGGGGCGACCCGATCAGCACCTGGCGGCACCACGCGGGCATCAAGATCCCGGCCGGTATCGATGTGGGGCTGGTGCTGGAGGAGGGCGCGCTGCTGTACGAGCGTGCCGCCGCCGGTGTGCCGGAGCGGTCGGCCCGGTCTGTCGTACTGGCCGCCGCACGGGCTCTGGGCGACGACTCGCTCCCTGTGACGGATCGTCTCGCACCGGCCCTGACTCCGGCGGTGGACAAGGTGCTGCGCCGGTACCCGCTGCGTGAACCGCTCACGTCGAGTGAGCCGTTGGCGCTGGTGGTGGAGCGGGAGCGGGCCCTGTACGGGGCGTGGTACGAGTTCTTCCCCCGTTCGGAGGGCACCCCGGAGCAGCCGCACGGCACGTTCCGGACGGCGGCGCGGCGGTTGCCGGCGATCGCCGCGATGGGCTTCGACGTCCTCTATCTGCCCCCGATCCATCCGATCGGGCACACCTTCCGCAAGGGCCCCAACAACACCCTGTCCGCGTCGGCGCAGGACGTGGGGGTGCCGTGGGCGATCGGTTCCGAAGCGGGCGGCCACGACGCCGTCCACCCGGATCTGGGAACGCTGGAGGACTTCGACTTCTTCGTCGCCGAGGCCGCCCGGCACGGGCTCGAGGTGGCGCTGGACTTCGCGCTGCAGTGCTCACCGGACCACCCCTGGGTGCAGAAGTACCCGCAGTGGTTCCATCACCGCCCCGACGGGACGATCGCCTACGCGGAGAACCCGCCGAAGAAGTACCAGGACATCTACCCCATCGCCTTCGACGCCGACCTGCCCGGGCTGGTCGCGGAGACGGTGCGGGTGCTGCGGCACTGGATGGACCACGGGGTGCGGATCTTCCGCGTCGACAACCCGCACACCAAACCGGTCGTCTTCTGGGAACAGGTGATCGCGGACATCAACCACACCGACCCCGACGTCATCTTCCTGGCGGAGGCCTTCACCCGGCCGGCGATGATGCACACCCTGGCCCAGGTCGGCTTCCAGCAGTCGTACACCTACTTCACCTGGCGTACCAGCAAGAGCGAACTCACCGAGTACCTGACCGAGTTGTCCGGTGACACGGCCGCGTACATGCGCCCGAATCTCTTCGTCAACACGCCCGACATCCTGCACGCGTACCTTCAGCAGGGCGGACGCCCCGCCTTCGAGGTACGCGCCGTGCTCGCCGCGACACTCTCCCCGACCTGGGGCGTCTACAGCGGCTACGAACTGTGCGAGAACACCCCGCTGCGCGAGAGCAGCGAAGAATACCTGGACTCCGAGAAATACCAACTCCGCTCCAGGGACTGGGAATCGGCCGAACGCAACGGGCATTCGATCGCCCCGCTCATCGCCGCCCTCAACCGGATCAGACGCGGCCACCCCGCCCTGCGCCGGCTCAGGAACCTGCACTTCCACCGGACCGACAACGACGCGGTGATCGCGTACAGCAAGCGCACCGGCGAGGACACCGTTCTGGTGGTCGTGAACCTCGATCCTCACCACACCCAGGAGGCGACGGTCTCGTTGGACATGCCGCAACTCGGCCTGGACAAGCGGGAAGACGAGGAATGTTCGCTCGCGGTGCGTGACGAACTGAGCGGTGAGACCTATCGCTGGGGACGCACCAACTACGTGCGTCTGGAGCCGGGCAGGACGCCCGCGCACGTATTCCACGTGCTGCGGTATTCGACTGGAGGCCAGTAACACCGTGACCGTCAACGACCCTGTTCCGGACACCTTCGAGGACACTCCCGCCAAGGACCGGGACCCCGAGTGGTTCAAACGCGCCGTCTTCTACGAGGTCCTCGTCCGCTCCTTCCAGGACAGCAACGGCGACGGCATCGGCGACCTCAAAGGCCTCACCGCCAAACTCGACTACCTCCAATGGCTCGGCATCGACTGCCTCTGGCTCCCCCCCTTCTTCAAATCACCGTTGAGGGACGGCGGCTACGACGTCTCCGACTACACCGCCGTCCTCCCCGAATTCGGCGACCTCGCCGACTTCGTCGAATTCGTCGACGCCGCCCACCAACGCGGCATGCGCGTCATCATCGACTTCGTCATGAACCACACCAGCGACCAACACCCCTGGTTCCAGGAATCAAGAAACAACCCCCAAGGCCCCTACGGCGACTACTACGTCTGGGCCGACAAAGACGAACAATACCCAGAAGCCCGCATCATCTTCGTCGACACCGAAGCCTCCAACTGGACCTTCGACCCCGTCCGCAAACAGTACTACTGGCACCGCTTCTTCTCCCACCAACCCGACCTCAACTACGAAAACCCCGCAGTCCAGGAAGAAATCCTCTCCGCCCTCAAATTCTGGCTCGACCTCGGCATCGACGGCTTCCGCCTCGACGCCGTCCCCTACCTCTACCAAGCCGAAGGCACCAACTGCGAAAACCTCCCCGCCACCCACCAATTCCTCAAACACGTCCGCAAAGAAATCGACGACCACTACCCCGACACCGTCCTCCTCGCAGAAGCCAACCAATGGCCCGAAGACGTCGTCGACTACTTCGGCGACTTCGCCAGCGGCGGCGACGAATGCCACATGGCATTCCACTTCCCCGTCATGCCCCGCATCTTCATGGCAGTCAGGCGCGAATCGCGCTACCCGGTCTCCGAAATCCTCGCCAAGACCCCCGCCATCCCCAACAACTGCCAATGGGGCATCTTCCTGCGCAACCACGACGAGCTCACCCTCGAAATGGTCACCGACGAAGAACGCGACTACATGTGGGCCGAATACGCCAAAGACCCCCGCATGCGCGCCAACATCGGCATCCGACGCCGTCTGGCCCCCCTCCTCGACAACGACCGCAACCAGATCGAACTCTTCACCGCCCTCCTGCTGTCCCTCCCCGGCTCGCCGATCCTCTACTACGGCGACGAGATCGGCATGGGCGACAACATCTGGCTCGGCGACCGCGACGCCGTCCGCACCCCCATGCAATGGACCCCCGACCGCAACGCCGGCTTCTCCTCCTGCGACCCCGGACGCCTCGTCCTGCCCACGATCATGGACCCCGTCTACGGCTACCAGGTCACCAACGTCGAAGCCTCCATGTCCTCCCCCTCCTCGCTCCTGCACTGGACCCGCCGCATGATCGAGATCCGCAAACAGAACCCCGCCTTCGGCCTCGGCTCCTACACCGAACTCCCCTCCTCCAACCCCGCCGTCATCGCCTTCCTACGCGAGACCACCTTGTCGGAGGACGGCGTGGACGACCTCGTCCTGTGCGTCCACAACTTCTCCCGCTTCGCCCAGCCCACCGAACTCGACCTGCAAACCTTCAACGGCACACACCCCGTCGAACTCATCGGCGGAGTCCGCTTCCCCGCCATCGGCGAACTCCCCTACCTCCTCACCCTCGCAGGCCACGGCTTCTACTGGTTCAGGCTCCCCCGAGCCGCCCCGCGTACCGCCCGACGGCCGTGACCGAGTGCCCCGCGAAAGGAGCGTCACCATGCCGAAGACCGCATCTCTTCGCCCGGGCCGGACCACGGCCCTCGCCGAGCCGCTGAGTTCGCTCGGTGGGCTGCTCCGCGAGTGGCTGCCGCAGCAGCGCTGGTTCGCGGGCAAGGACCGGCCCGTCACGGACCTGGATCTGTTGTCGATGACGGAGCTGTTCCCGGGCTGCCTGCACCTGCTCGTCCGCACCGGCCACACCGCTCTCCCCGTCCCCGGCGGCCCTCCCCCGCCCGGCGACTGCTACCAACTGCTCCTCCGAGTCCAGGACCGCCCCTCGCCGCGCCTCGGCCGGGCTCTCATCGGCCGCGCGCACGAGGGGCCCCTGGCCGGTCTGCTGGTCTACGACGCGCTGCAGGACCCCCGGGCGGCGGAACTGCTGCTGGAGCGCCTCCGTCACCCCGGAACGGCCGGCCCCCTGCGCTTCGAGGCCGACCCCGCCGTCAGCGTGCCCGCCGGACTCGCCCCGCGTCTCCTCGACGTCGAGCAGTCCAACTCCTCGCTCGTGTACGGCGACTCGTTCATCCTGAAGGTGCTCAGACGCGTCCAGCCGGGTGTCCATCCCGACCTGGAGGTGCCCGCCGCTCTCGCCAGGCAGGGCTGTGCCCGGGTACCCGCGCCGGCCGCCTGGTTCAGGACCGATCTGCCTCAGGACGCGACCCTCGGAGTGCTCCAGCCGTTTCTTCCGGGCGCCTCCGACGGCTGGACCCTCGCTCTGCGCGCTCTCGCCTCGGGGCACGACTTCACCGCCGAGGCCCACGAGTTGGGCCGCGCCACCGCCGATGTCCATCTGGCCCTCGCGACCGCCTTCCCCTGCGACACCCGCGACGGACGGCACAGCCGACGTACGGCGGCTGCGATGACCGACCGTCTCGATGCCGCCGTGCACTGCGTACCGGCGCTGCGGCCGTACGCCCGGGGGCTGCGCGCCGCGTTCGACACCCTGGCCGGGTTCGACGCCGGTCCGGCCGCGCAGCGCGTCCACGGCGATCTGCACCTCGGACAGGTGCTGCGTACGGGCGGTGCCGACGGCGACTGGTACGTGATCGACTTCGAGGGCGAGCCGTCCCGCCCGCTCGCGGAACGGCGCAGCGCCCAGTCACCGGTGCGGGACATCGCCGGCATGCTGCGCTCCTTCGACTACGCCGCCCGCACCCGGCTGCCGTGGCACCCCGAGTGGGCCCGGCGCTGCCGGGAGGCCTACTGCGCGGGGTACGCCGCCCGGGCCGGGTGGGACCCGCGCCGCGACCCCGGGCTGCTGCGCGCGTACGAGACGGACCGCGCCGTGTACGAGGTCGTCTACGAGGCCAGGCACCGCCCGGACTGGCTCCCCGTCCCGATGGCGGCGATCGAACGACTCGCCGTCCGAGGAGGCTGACCGCTGTGGCCCTGCACGATCCCTCACTCCCCGACACGCCCTCCCTGGGCAGGCCCGACGCGCTGTGGGACCCCGACGACAGGCGGCGTCTGCTCGCCGGCACCCATCACGACCCGCACTCCGTTCTGGGCGCGCATCCCCTGCCCGTCGGCGGGATCGTCTTCCGTGCGCTGCGCCCGTTCGCGCGCGGCGTGAGCGTGCTGGTCGACGGGCGGCCGAACCGGCTCGACGACGACGGTGACGGGTTCTTCAGTGCCGTACTCCCCTTCGACCCCACCTCCGAGACGCTTCCCGACCACACGCTGCTGGTGTCGTACGAGGGCGGCGCGTCGGAGGTCGGGGATCCGTACCGTTTCCTGCCCTCGCTCGGTGAGCTGGATCTGCATCTCATCCGGGAGGGGCGGCACGAGGAGCTGTGGAAGGCGCTGGGCGCCGAGCCGATGACCCACCAGGGTGTCACCGGCACCCGCTTCACCGTCTGGGCGCCGAACGCGCAGGGCGTGCGGGTCGCCGGGGACTTCACCTGCTGGGACGGCACCGCCCACCCCATGCGTTCCCTCGGCGCCGCCGGGGTGTGGGAGCTGTTCGTGCCCGGTGTGGGTGAGGGCGAGCGGTACAAGTTCGAGGTCGTGGGCCGGGGCGGCGGCCGGGTCATGAAGGCGGACCCGATGGCCCGGCGCACCGAGGTCCCGCCCGCGACGGCGTCCATTGTCACCGCCTCGCATTACGACTGGGGCGACGAGGAGTGGCTCGCACGCCGCTCGGGAAGTGCCGTGCACGAGGAGGCGTTCTCCGTGTACGAGGTCCATCTCCCGTCCTGGCGACCAGGACTGACCTATCGTCAGCTGGCCGACGAGCTCCCCGCGTATGTGGCCGACCTGGGCTTCACCCATGTGCAGCTCATGCCGGTCGCCGAGCACCCCTTCGGCCCGTCCTGGGGGTATCAGGTCACCTCCTACTACGCGCCGACAGCCCGGCTGGGTTCCCCCGACGACTTCCGGTATCTGGTCGACGCGCTGCACCGGGCCGGTGTCGGCGTCCTGTTGGACTGGGTTCCGGCGCACTTCCCCAAGGACGAGTGGGCGCTGGCCCGGTTCGACGGGGAGCCCCTCTACGAGCCGGGTGACTCGCGGCGTGCCGAGCATCCGGACTGGGGGACGTACGAGTTCGACCTCGGGCGGACCGAGGTACGCAACTTCCTGGTCGCCAACGCCGTGTACTGGTGCGAGGAGTTCCACCTCGACGGGCTGCGGGTGGACGCGGTCGCCTCGATGCTCTACCTCGACTACTCGCGCGATTCGGGGCAGTGGACGCCGAACGTGCACGGCGGGCGGGAGGATCTCGACGCGGTCGCCTTCCTCCAGGAGATGAACGCCACCCTGTACCGGAGGGTCCCGGGGGTCATGACGATCGCCGAGGAGTCGACCGCGTGGGACGGGGTGACCCGGCCCACCGACAGTGGCGGGCTCGGCTTCGGCCTGAAATGGAACATGGGCTGGATGCACGACTCGCTCGGCTACGTCCAGCACGAGCCGGTCCATCGCAGGTACCACCACCACGAGATGACGTTCTCCATGGTGTACGCGTACAGCGAGAACTACGTCCTGCCCATCTCGCACGACGAAGTCGTCCACGGCAAGCGGTCGTTGGTGTCGAAGATGCCGGGCGACTGGTGGCAGCAACGGGCGAACCACCGCGCGTACCTCGGTTTCATGTGGGCCCATCCCGGCAAGCAACTCCTGTTCATGGGGCAGGAGTTCGCCCAGGGTTCCGAGTGGTCCGAGGCCGTCGGGCCGGACTGGTGGCTACTGGACCCCACGTACGCCGCCGAGCCCGATCACCGGGGTGTCCGCGATCTCGTCCGCGATCTCAACACCGCCTACCGGCGCACCCCCGCGCTCTGGCAGCGCGACACCGACCCCGCCGGTTTCCGGTGGGTGGCCGGGGACGCCGCCGAGGACAACGTCTTCGCCTTCCTCCGTTACGACGCGGAAGGAGTGCCCCTGCTGGCCGTCAGCAACTTCTCGCCGGTGGTCCGCCGCGAGTACCGCCTCGACGTCCCCGGCCCGGTCACCGCCTGGCAGGAGGTCCTCAACACGGATGCCGCCCACTACGGAGGCGGTGACATCCTCAACCCCGGGACGGTGAAGCCCAGGTCGTCGGGCATCCGGCTGACCCTGCCGCCGCTCGCCACGGTGTGGCTGACGCCGGCCCGAATGAGGTGAAGTGCGGTGAGGTGACATGAGGTGCGGTCACGGAAGTCCTCTTCCGAAACCTTTGGGGGACAACGACTTCACAGTTCCCGACAACAAAGCCCGTGACCTGAGCTAGATTCGTTCACCGTCGATAACTCCACCCGTCGGCGCGGTCACAGTCAGTACGATCCAGGAGCAGCGCATGCGCGACTTCGCCCTCGCTCCCCCCACCGGCGCCCCACCGTTGACGGGCGGACTCGCCGACAGCGTCTTCGACACGGCGATCCGTGAACCCGACCTGGTGCAGCTCGGCCGTCGCGTCGATCCGGCCAAACAGGTCTGGACCCAGGTGACGGCCGCCGAACTGCGGGACGAGGTCGTCGACCTGGCCAAGGGGTTCATCGCCTCCGGGATCTCACCGGGCCACCGCGTGGCCATCATGGCCCGCACCCGTTACGAGTGGACGGTGCTCTGCTACGCGCTCTGGGCGGTGGGCGCCGAGGTCGTGCCGATCTACCCGACCTCCTCGCGCGACCAGGTCGCCTGGATCCTCGCGGACTCGCAGTGCAGCGCCGTCGTCGTGGAGGACGAACAGGGCCTCATGACCGTCGGCTCGGTGTGCACCTCGCTGCCCCTGCTGCGCAACGTCTGGCAGCTGGACGACGGAGCCCTCGCCCAACTCGTCGAGCTGGGCCGGTCGGTGGCGACGACGACGGTCGACTCACTGCGCCGGATCGTGCTGCCGGACTCGGCCGCGGTGATCGCCTACACGTCCGGCACGACCGGGCATCCGCGCGGCTGCGCCCTGAGTCACCGCAGTCTGGCCAGCCCCTGTGACACCCTGCTCGCGGGCTGGAGGCACACGGCGGCGCCGCCCGGCGAACAGCCGAAGGTTCTCGCCTTCCTGCCCTTCTCGCACGTGTACGGCCTGATGGTCCAGGGCCTGTGTCTGCGCGGCGGTCTCCTGATGGGTCACGAACCCGACCTGAGCGGCGAGGCGCTGTCCTCGGCGATGCTCTCCTTCCGGCCGACCTACCTCTACGCGGTGCCGTCGGTGTTCGAGAAGATCTACAAGAACTTCCTGCGCGCCGCCCAGAGATCGGGCCGGGGCAGCCTCTTCGAGCGTGCCGTCGCCACAGCCCGGGATTTCGCGACGGCTGCCGAACGGCAGCGGCTGGGCACGGGCTCCGGTCCCGGTTTCGACCTGCGGCTCCAACACGCCCTCTACGAGCGGACGGTGTACCGCAAACTCCGTGGCGCCCTCGGCGGGCGGGTGTGCGGCGCGGTGTCGGGCGGCTCGCCCCTCAACCGTGAACTCGCCCTGTTCTACTCGGGGATCGGCATCCTCGTCCACGACGGCTACGGCCTCACCGAGACCTGCGGGGGCGTCACCGCTCAGCCCGTGGGCCGGGAGAAGTTCGGGACGGTCGGACAGCCTCTGCCCGGCACGGAGATCCGGGTCGCGGAGGACGGCGAGATCCTGGTGTACGGCGCCTCCGTCTTCCAGGGGTACGTGAACGACGAAGCCGGGAACCGGGCGGCGCTGCGGGGCGGTTGGCTGGCCACCGGGGACATCGGGCGGCTGGACAAGGAGGGGTACCTGACGATCACCGGGCGCAAGAAGGACATCATCATCACCAGCAGCGGCAAGAGCGTCGCTCCGGCCGCCCTGGAACATCGGCTGCGCATGCATCCGCTCGTGCACCAGGCGGTGATCGTGGGCGACAACCGGCCGTGCGTGGGCGCCCTGATCACCCTGGACCCGGAGTTCCTGGCCCACTGGCGCGCCTCGCTGGCCCTGCAGGAGGACACGCCGCACCGTCAGGCGCGCGAGGAGAACGCCCTGCGGGAGGAGATCGCCCGGGCCGTCGCCGCCGCCAACAGCTCGGTGTCGCGGTCCGAGTCGATCCGGGTCTTCCGGGTCCTCGCGGAGCCCTTCGCCCTCAGCAACGGCCTGCTTACCCCCTCGATGAAGCTGCGCCGGGACGCGATCGTGCGGCACTACGCCTTCGAGATCGACGCGATGTACCAGGCCAGGACGCGCTCTCCCCGACCGGACGCGGCGGCGGACGAACTCGCGCACTGGGACGACTCGGACAACGTGTTCCGCTGATCGCCGGGCACGGACGCGGGGCAGTTCTTGGTTGACGGTACGACGGACGGGCCCGCAGAGTGATCTCCGAATCGGCTCCCGTACGGATTGGACCATCCCCGTGACCAGTACCGCCGCACCGTGGTCGCACGCGCCCGTCAAGGTCGGGCTCGTCGGCGCCGGCCCCTGGGCGCAGTGGGTGTACGCACGCACGCTGGCCGCCGGGCCCGAGACCGAACTCGCCGGCGTCTGGGCGCGCCGCCCGGAGGCGGCCCAGGAGACGGCGGCGCCGTACGGCGCCCCGGTCGCCGCCCGGTTCGAGGATCTGCTCGACTCCTGCGAGGCGCTGGCGTTCGCCGTGCCGCCCGCCGTCCAGGCCGAGCTCGCGCTGCGCGCAGCGAAGGCGGGCAAGGCGCTGCTGCTGGAGAAGCCGATCGCCGAGGATCTCGGGGCGGCCCGGCGGCTGGTGGACGCGATCGACGAGGCCGGGGTCGTCTCCCAGGTGACCCTGACGAACCGATTCCACCCCGAGACACGCCGGTTCCTGGCGGCGGCGGGTGAGGCGGACGTGTTCGGCGCTCGGGCGGCCTTTCTGAGCGGTGCCTTCCTCGGCGGCGCGTTCGCCAGCCCCTGGCGGCTGGAACAGGGCGCGCTGCTCGATCTGGGGCCGCACGTCCTCGACCTCCTCGACGCCTCCGTGGGGCCGATCACGCGGGTGCGCGGCACCGGGGATCCGCGCCGGTGGATCGAACTCACCTGTGAGCACGAGAACGGCGCGGTCAGCCAGGCCTCCCTGTCCGGCTCGGTGAACGTGGCAAAGGGCTCCGCCCGTGTCGAACTCTTCGGATCCGGCCCGGAGTTGGTGTTCGACAGCGCGGAACTCGACCACGAGGAGACCTGGCCGGTACTGCGCCACGAGTTCGCGACCTCCGTACGCACCGGTGTCTCCGGAGAGCTCGACGCCCGTCGCGGCCTGCATCTGCAGACGCTGATGGCCCAGGTGTCCGAGGCCTGAGCAGCCCCGAAAACGCGCGTGACGTGGATCACGCGCCGCTTCGGAGTGGATACGGAACAACCCGGAGGGGCCGGCCGTTCTTCTGTACGTGGCTGCGGAGGGGACAGTGTCCCCGGGCCTCACCTATAGCCCATGGGGAAGATCGTTCGGCTGAAGCCCCATGGAGCCTTTCGCCGCGAGGCGACCGCCCTCCGCGTGCCACCACCTACGGCCCTGGCTGGTCTCCCCCGTCCAGCCAGGGCCTTCTTCTGTCCAAAACCAGATTCCTGCCCGCCGCCGAGGTGCCCGGCGCGTCCGCAACGGCTCAAATGGGTGTAGGGGAAGCCGCCGGATCCGGGCAGCGCGCTGTCGTGGCGGACGTCTTCCCTCCCGATCGCCGGTGAGGAGCCCTGCTCATGACCAAAGCGACAAAGCTGCTGACCGCCCTTCCCCCGCCGCGCCGTGAGCGTCTGCTCGCGCTCGCGACGGAGGTGTCCTTCCCCGAGGACTTCAGGATCTTCGAGGCGGGCGGCACCGCCGACCGCTTCTGGGTCGTCCGCTCGGGCGCTGTCTCCCTGGTCCAGCAGGTGACGCCGGTGCAGCGGGTGACCGTGGCCAGCCTCGGGGCGGGTGATCTGCTCGGCTGGTCCTGGCTCTTCCCGCCCCACCAGTGGGACTTCGGCGCCGAGGCATTCAGTTTCGTGCGCGCCTACGAGTTCGATGCCGCGTCGGTCCTCGAACTCTGCGAGGAGGAACCGGCCCTCGGGCTGCAGTTGGTGCGGGTCATCGCCGAGATCCTCGCCCATCGGCTGGAGCTGACCCGGGGCCGGCTGATGGAGCAGTTCTCCCCGCACAGGCGTGGGTCCGGGTGACAGGCCCGGTCCGGGCTCAGACGCGGTAGCGGCGCAGCGCCGGCATCGCGGCCGCCAGAGCCAGGGTGACGGCGACGGCCAGGAGTCCGCCGCCGGCGACGGCCGTGCGGGGGCCGAGGGCGGATGCCGTGGTGCCGTGCAGCAGGTCGGCCAGTCGGGGGCCGCCCACGACGACCACCGTGAAGACGCCCTGCATCCGGCCTCGCATCTCGTCGGTCGCCGCCGACAGCAGGATCGCCACCCGGAAGACGCTGGAGACCAGGTCGGCGACTCCGGCGACGGCCAGGAACGCCACCGCCACCCACAGGCTGCCGCTCAGCCCGAACCCCGTGATCGCCAGTCCCCAGACGACCACCGCGCCGATCACCATCCAGCCGTGCCGGCGCGCCCGCGAGAACGTGCCGGAGAACAGTCCGCCCAGCACCGCGCCCACGGGGATCGCCGCGAACATCAGGCCGAGGGCGAGTCCCTCCCCGTAGGGGGCGTACGTCTGGGCCGCCAGCTGGGGGAACAGGGCGCGGGGCATGCCGAAGACCATGGCGACGATGTCCGCGAGGAAGGAGAGCAGGAGCACCTTGTGCAGGGCGATGTAGCGGAAGCCGGCCACGATCTCCTGGGCGCCCGCCTTCCGGGTGGCCGCCGGCCCCGGCGGCAGCGCGGGCAGGCGGACGACGGACCACAGGGTGACGGACAGGGCGAGCGCGTCGATCAGATACAGCTCGGCGAGACCGACGACGGGTATCAGGGCGCCGGCGAGCAGCGGTCCCGCGACCAGGCCGGTCTGCATGACGGTCGTACCGAGGGCGTTGGCCGCGGCGAACTCCTCCTCGGGGACGAGCTGGGCGACGACGGCACTGCGGGCCGGTGAGTTCAGGCCGAAGAACGCCTGCTGGAGGGCGAGCAGGAGCATGAGGGTCGCCACCGAGTCGAGACCGACGAGCGCCTGGATCCAGAACAGCAGCGAGGTGACGGCGATGCCGGTGTTGGTGATCAGCAGCAGCTTGCGGCGGTCCATGCTGTCGGCGATGGCGCCGCCCCACAGCGCGAACACGACCAGGGGCACGAGCCCGGCCAGACTCGCGTAGCCGACCCACGCGGAGGAGCCGGTGATGTCGTAGATCTGCTTGGGCACGGCGACCGCGGTGAGCTGGCTGCCGACGGCGGTGACGGCGGTCGAGGACCACAGGCGGCGGTAGGCGGGGCGGCGCAGGGGCCGGGTGTCCATGGCCCAACGGCGCCCGGCCGGGCGGGGTTCCTCCGGGGGCGCGGCCGGCTGAGGGTCCGAGTCGTTGCCGGTGCTGTTGTCGCTGGGGTCCACGGGTGTCCTGGTTGCTCGTTACATCCAATCGGCTCAGCTTTCAATATCACAAGTACTCCCGGGGTCTTCTCCGGCGAGCGTCCGTGCGGCGCTGTCCAGCAGCATGTCGAGGGCCGTCGGATAGGCGCTGGCGACCATGCGGGCGGCGAGCAGCGGGGCCGCTTCGGCGATGCGGGGGTGGGTGGTGCGGGGCAGACGGGCGTAGGTCGAGCGCCACATGTCCTCGTCGGCGGTGAGGCTGGCGCGCGGCAGGGCCAGGGAGGCGGCGTCGAGGGCGGCGAAGGCCAGCGTCTGGTCGATGAAGGCGTGGTAGATCCGTACGGTCTCCGGCAGCGGGAAACCGGCGGTGCGCAGAACGTCGAGGATGGCCTCGTCGGCGGCCAGCTCGTTGGCGCGGCCCGTGACCCGGCTGGCGGTCAGGACGGCGGCCTGCGGATGGGCGACGTACACGGCGTGGACGCGCAGCCCGATGGCCCGCAGGTCCGCCGACCACTCCCCCGTGGGTCGCCAGCCGTGCAGCGCCTGGCCGATGAGGGCGTCACCGATGGCGAGGGTCAGATCGTCCATGCCCCGGAAGTAGCGGTAGAGGGTGCTCGGGTCGGCGTCCAGGGCGAGGCCCAGGCGGCGGGCGGTGAGGCCGGCACTGCCGTGTTCGCGGAGCATGCGCAAGGCGGTGTCGACGATCAGCCGCTCGGACAGCACGGTGCCGCCCCTCGTGGGACGGCGTCGCCGCCGCTTCTCCTCCGGCACGACCTGCTTCGGCACAGGCACCTCCCCGCGTCTCTTATGCCAACGCCATTGACCTTAGGTGACGGCACGGCGTTGGATCGGCGGACAACGGCGTCGGAACCTTTACAAAAGGGAGTTTTGCCATGCGTGTGCTACTCGTGGGAGCCGGCGGTGTGGGGACCGCGATCACCCGGATCGCCGCCCGGCGCTCCTTCTTCGACCTGATGGTCGTGGCCGACTACGACCCGGCGCGGGCCGAGGCCGCGGTCACGGCGCTCGACACCGGGGAGCGGTTCGTGGCGGAGCGGGTCGACGCGTCCGACGAGAGTGCGGTGGCGGAGCTGCTGGCCCGGCACGGGTGCGACGTGCTGCTCAACGCGACCGACCCGCGCTTCGTGATGCCGCTGTTCCGCGCGGCCCGCGCCGCCGGGGTCACCTATCTCGACATGGCGATGTCCCTGTCCCGCCCGCACGCCGAGCGGCCGCACGAGCTGTGCGGGGTCAAGCTCGGCGACGAACAGTTCGCTGCGGGCGACGAGTGGGCGAAGGCGGGCGCGCTGGCCCTGGTCGGCATGGGTGTGGAGCCGGGCATGTCCGATGTGTTCGCCCGGTACGCCGCCGACGAACTCTTCGACGAGATCGAGGAGATCGGTATCCGCGACGGAGCGAATCTCACCGTCGACGGCTACGACTTCGCGCCGTCCTTCAGCATCTGGACCACGATCGAGGAATGCCTCAACCCGCCGGTCGTCTACGAGTCCGGCCGAGGCTGGTTCACCACACCGCCCTTCAGCGAACCCGAGGTGTTCGACTTCCCCGAGGGCATCGGACCGGTGGAGTGCGTGAACGTCGAGCACGAGGAGGTGCTGCTCGTGCCGCGCTGGATCGACGCGCGCCGCGTCACCTTCAAGTACGGCCTGGGCGAGGAGTTCATCCAGACCCTCAGGACGCTCCATCTGCTCGGCCTGGACCGCACCGACCCCGTGACCGTCCCGAGCGCCGCAGGACCCGTCGCCGTGTCGCCCCGGGATGTCGTCGCCGCCTGTCTGCCCGACCCGGCGACACTGGGCGACCGTATGCACGGCAAGACGTGCGCGGGGACCTGGGTCAAGGGCACGAAGGACGGGGCGCCCCGCGAGGTGTACCTCTACCACGTGGTCGACAACCAGTGGTCCATGGCGGAGTACGGCTCCCAGGCCGTGGTGTGGCAGACGGCCGTCAATCCGGTCGTCGCCCTGGAACTCGTCGCCACCGGCGCCTGGTCCGGCTCGGGTGTCCTCGGCCCGGAGGCGTTCCCGGCGCGCCCCTTCCTGGACCTGCTGACGGCGTACGGCTCGCCGTGGGGCCTGCGCGAGCAGTGAGGTGCGCTCCCCGGGCCGAAACCCGGGGAGCCGGCGGTTCCACGGCGCGGTTCTACGGCGCGGAGGGCTTGCCCTTGGTGCCGATCCAGGTCAGGAACAGCTGGTCCAGATCCTTGCCGGAGACGCGCTCGGCGAGGGCGGTGAACTGGGCGGTCGTACCGTGCCCGCCCCGGTGCTCGGTCGCCCAGGTGCGCAGGATCTTGAAGAAGGCCGGGTCACCGACCGCCTTGCGGAGCTTGTGCAGGGCCATGGCACCGCGGTCGTAGACGGGCCTGTCGAAGATGTTCGCGCCGCTGCCCGGGTCGGCGGGCGGGAACGACCACAGATCGTCGTCCTTGGCCGTGGCGTACAGGCCGTCGAAGGTCTTCTGGGCGCTCGGGCCGCCGTGCTGCTCCTCGTACAGCCACTCCGTGTACGTCGCGAAGCCCTCGTTGAGCCAGATGTCCTTCCAGGTGGTGAGGGCGACGGAGTCGCCGAACCACTGGTGCGCGCTCTCGTGGACGACGGTGCTCAGGTCGGGTGCCCGGTCGTACACGGGACGGGTCTGTGTCTCCAGCGCGAAGCCGACCTGCGGGGCGCGGTCGACGATGGCTCCGGCGGCCTTGTACGGGTAGGGGCCGAAGAGCTTGGCCTCCCAGTCCAGGACGGACGGCAGTTTCTTCAGCACGGGCGCGGCGGCGGTGGCCTCGCGCGGGTCGACGGCGTTGTAGACCTTGATGCCGCCGCGCGTGGTGTACTGCTCGACCTTGAACTTCCCGACCGTGGCCGTGGCCAGGTAGGCGGCCATCGGCTCGGTCTGGCGCCAGCGGAAGGTGGACTTGCCGCCCGCTGTCTTCTGGCTCACGAGGACACCGTTGGCGACCGCGGTGCGTCCCTGGGGGACGGTGATCGTGAAGTCGTACGAGGCCTTGTCCTTGGGGTGGTTGTTGCCGGGGAACCAGCTCATGGAGCCCTGCGGTTCACCGGCGACGAACACGCCGTCGTCGGTGGCGATCCAGCCGTCCTTCGAGCCGTCCGGGTCGATGACGGCCTTGGGGACACCGGTGTAGGTGACGGCGACCTGGAACGTCTGGTTCTTGTTCAGGGCGCGGCGCGGGCTCACGATCAGTTCCTGCCCGGAGCGCCGGAAGCCGGCCTTCACGCGGTCGACGGTGAGGGCGGTGACCTTCAGGCCGCTGAGGTCGAGGTTGAAGCGGGTCAGCTTCTGGGTGGCGCGGACGGTGAGTACGGCCTTGCCGTCGAGGCGGCGGCTCACGGGGTCGTAGCGGAGGTTCAGGTCGTAGTGGGCGACGTGGTAGCCGCCGTTGCCGGACAGCGGGAAGTACGGGTCGCCGACGCCGGAGGTGCCCGTCGTCGCGGCTCCGGCGGGTGCGGCGGCGGCCAGCAGGGCCGCGAGAGCCACGGGCACCGTCGCGACGACGGCGTCACGGCGGAGGACTGCGGTGCGTCTGCCTGCGTACTTCCTGGGGGGTCTCACGCGAGCTCCTACGGTGATGGGTCTGATCATCTTCAGGTCTTTCACCCTAGAGGCGCCACCGCGCGGATTCCTCCTCCTTCTGGTCAAGTTGCGAGTCACCGAGACCGGCCACATCATTCTTTCGGCCCTCTTTCCCCGCCCCGCCGGAGGTTCACCGTGACCGTCCGCGTCCGTCGCGTCTACGAACCGCCCGAGCCGGACGACGGCGTACGCGTCCTGGTCGACCGGCTGTGGCCGCGCGGCCTGTCCAAGGACGCGGCGCGGGTCGACGAGTGGCCGAAGGCACTCACCCCGTCGACCGAGCTGCGCCGCTGGCACCACGCCCAGGAGGACACCTCCGACGCGTACGAGGAGTTCCGGCGCCGGTACGAGGCGGAGCTGGCCGCGCCCGAGGCGGCGGAAGCCCTGGACGCGCTGCGCGCGCTGGCCGGCGAGGGACCGGTGACACTCCTGACCGCCACCAGGTCCCCCGCGCGGAGCCACACCTCGGTACTGGTCGAACTGCTGTCGTCCGGAGGCGGGCAGTGAAGGAATCTCAGGCGGTCGCCCGGGCCGCCGCCCGCCCCGCCGCGCGGCCCGAGAACAGGCAGCCGCCGAGGAACGTGCCCTCCAGGGCGTTGTAGCCGTGCACACCGCCGCCGCCGAAGCCGGCGACCTCACCGGCCGCGTACAGCCCGTCGACGGGCTCGCCCGTCGCACCCAGCGCGCGTGAGTCGAGGTCCGTCTGGATGCCGCCGAGGGTCTTACGGGTCAGGGTGTGGAGTTTGACGCCGATGAGCGGACCGGCCTCGGGGTCGAGGATGCGGTGCGGGACGGCGGTGCGGCCGAGCCGGTCGCCGATGTAGCGGCGGGAGTTGCGGATGCCCTGGACCTGCGCGTCCTTGCTGTAGGGGTTGGCGATCTGGAGGTCGCGGGCCTCGATCTGGCGGCGCACCCGGTCCACGTCGAGGAGCGGCTTGTCGGTCAGCTCGTTCATCTTGACGACGAGTTGGTCGAGGGAGCCCGCGACCACGAAGTCCGCGCCGTGCTTCACGAAGTCGGCCACCGGGCCGGGGGCGCCCTTGCCGAGGATGCGTTCCTTGAGGAAGGCCTTGCGGTTCTTGGCCGTGATGTCGGGGTTCTGCTCGGAGCCCGAGAGGGCGAACTCCTTCTCGATGATCCGCTGGGTGAGGATGAACCAGGAGTGGTCGTGCTCGGCGATGTCCTCGGTGGTACGCAGGTACTTGAGGGTGCCGAGGGTGTCGTAACCGGGCAGGCAGGGGTCGGGCAGGCGGCGGCCGAGCGCGTCGAACCACATGGACGACGGGCCGGGCAGGATGCGGATGCCGTGGCCGGGCCAGATCGGGTTCCAGTTCTGGATGCCCTCGGTGTAGTGCCACATCCGGTCGCGGTTGACGAGGCGGACTCCGGCCTCGGCGCTGATGTCGAGCATCCGCCCGTCGACGTAGGCGGGCACACCGGTGACCATGTTGGCCGGCGCCGTGCCGAGCCGCTCGGGCCAGTAGCGGCGCACGATGTCGTGGTTGGCGCCGATGCCGCCGGTGGTGACGACCACGGCCTGGGCGGTGAGTTCGAAGTCGCCGATCCGCTCCCGGTTGGAGGCCACTCCGCGCGCGGAGGTGTCCTCGGCGAGGACCGTGCCGCGTACACCGCGCACGGCGCCCTCCGTGACGACGAGTTCGTCGACCTGGTGACGGTGGTAGAAGGTCAGCAGTCCGGCGCGGGACGCCTGCTTGGCGCTGAGGACGAACGGTTCGACGACCCCGGTGCCCGTGCCCCACGACACGTGGAAGCGGGGTACGGAGTTGCCGTGCCCGTGGGCGCGCAGGTCACCGCGCTCCGCCCAGC
Source organism: Streptomyces turgidiscabies Car8 (assembly GCF_000331005.1). Taxonomy (GTDB): domain Bacteria; phylum Actinomycetota; class Actinomycetes; order Streptomycetales; family Streptomycetaceae; genus Streptomyces; species Streptomyces turgidiscabies. The sequence goes on along the minus strand of NZ_AEJB01000070.1, from coordinate 31,026 downwards.
CGACCGTCGGCAGGAACGAGATGCCGTGACCGGCGAGCCAGGACCGCTTCTCCCCGGCCGCGAACTCGACGTAGGCGCGCGCCCATTTCACCGCCCAGGAGTCCTCGTCGTCGACGCGGTCGAATCCGGCGCTGCCCTGCCAGTCGCTCCAGGCGAGGTCGAAGGAGTCCTTGATGCCCACTCGCCGCTGTTCCGGGGAGTCGACGAGGAAGAGCCCGCCGAAGGACCAGAAGGCCTGCCCGCCGAGGTTGGCGGCGTTCTCCTGGTCGACGAGTGCGACCCGTCGGCCCTTGCTGGTCAGCTCGTGGGCCGCGACCAGTCCGGCGAGGCCGGCTCCGACGACGATGACGTCCGCATCCATGGCGATTGTTCCCTCTCTCATCCGCCGCTGCGCGCGGTCGGGTTGTCAGGGCCGTCGGTGAGCAGTGCGGTGAGCAGCTGCTTCAGCCACGCGCGCGCGTGCTCGACGTCCTTGTCCAGCAGCAGTTGGGTCGTGACCCCGTCGTACGCGGCGATCACCGCGTGGGCGGCGCCCTCGGTGTCACCGAGTACGACGGGCAGTTCGGTGTGTCCGGTGGCCCGGGCGAGTCGCTCCGCGACGGCCCGCCGCAGCCGCTCGCGGTGTTCCAGGAGGGTCTGGGCGACGGCCGGGATCCGGGCCGCGTGGACCAGGAAGTCGGTCTTGACCAGCAGCCAGTCCAGGTCGAGCAGCAGCACCTCGGTGACCCGGTCGACGGCCGCGGGGACGTCGAGACCCGGGCCGTCCAGGGCGAGGGCGCCCGCGACCTGGTCGGCGATCAGACCGGCGCGGTCCGTGTAGAGGGCGAAGAACAGTTCGTCGAGGCTGTCGAAGTTCGAGTAGAAGGCGCCCCTGCTGTAGCCGGCGGCCTCGCAGACCTCCTCGATGGAGACGCGCCCGAACCCCTTCGCGGCGAACACCGCGAAGGCGGCCTCCAGCAGGTTGGCCCGCGTCCGCACCCGGCGCTTGGTCACCCGCCCCGTCGTTCCCTCGACCGCCATGTCCGGCCCTCCGTTCGATACGCGAATGTATCCGATACATCGATGTATCCAAAGGGTTCGGAATGGATGGGATCCCGCCACCCCTAAATAGGAACGCATATTCGAATCCGGGAGTACGCTGATGCCATGACCGCGCATCTCCAGGGCTCCCTCTTCGACCAGACGGACGAGGTACGGCTCGGCTCCCTGGCCGGAATGCGCCGTACACCGCTGGGGCACGGCGCCTGGATCGACGAACTGCCCGGCTGGCTGCACGGAGCGGACGCCCTGTTCGAACAGCTGGCGGCCGAGGTCCCCTGGCGGGCCGAGCGCCGGAAGATGTACGACCACGTCGTGGACGTACCGAGGCTGCTGGCCTTCTACGGCGAGGGGGACGCCCTGCCGCACCCGGTGCTGTCCCGCGCGCGGGACGCGCTCGGCGCGCAATACGCAGCCGAGCTCGGGGAGCCGTTCGCCACGGCCGGGCTGTGTCACTACCGGGACGGGCGGGACAGCGTCGCCTGGCACGGGGACCGGACCGGGCGCGGTGCGCGCGAGAACACCATGGTCGCGATCGTCTCCGTGGGCACGCCACGCGACCTCCTGCTGCGGCCGGTGCGCGGCGGCGAGACGATTCGGCGCGCGCTGGGACACGGGGACCTGATCGTGATGGGCGGCTCCTGTCAGCGGACCTGGGAGCACGCCGTTCCCAAGAGCACACGCGCCACGGGCCCTCGCATCAGCATCCAGTTCCGGCCGCGCGGGGTGCGGTGAGACGCCGAGAGGTGAGCCCCGTCGTGATCCACTCCGGCGCCGTCTGCTTTGCTGTGCGTCATCCGGCAGCGAACTGCAGAACGGGAAGATCATGCGGGCAGACGTCCAGCAAGTCGCCGATGGCATTTACCTCGTACACGGGAGCAACACCAACTGGGTGATCCTCACCGAGGGGGACGCCGCCACCCTGATCGACACCGGATACCCCGGCGACCGGCAGCTGGTCCTCGACTCGCTGGCGCAGGTGGGCAGTTCACCGGAGGCGGTCGCGGCGATACTCGTCACGCACGCCCACAACGACCACATCGGCTCGGCCGAGTACCTGCGCTCCGCCTACGGCACGCCGGTGCTGACGCACGAGGCCGAAGTACCGCACGCGCGCCGGGACTTCCTGCACCAGGTGACGGTCGGGGAGGTGCTGAAGAACGGGTGGCGGCCGGGTGTGCTCCCCTGGGCCGTGCACGCGATCCGCTCCGGCGGCACCGCGCAGGTCCCGGTCGCCGAGCCGCTGCCGTTCCCGGAGGCGCTCGACCTGCCGGGCGGGCCCGTCCCCGTCCACACCCCCGGGCACACCGACGGGCACTGTGCCTTCCACCTCCCGGACGCCGGGGTCGTGGTCTCCGGTGACGCCCTGGTCAGCGGGCATCCGACCTCGCGGCTCAAGGGCCCGCAGCTGCTGCCGGACATGTTCCACCGCGAGCGCGCGCGTGCGCTGGCCTCCCTGGACCTGCTGGCGAAGCTCCAGGCCGACGTCGTACTGCCCGGGCACGGGCCCGTGCACCACGGCAGCGTGCTGGAGGCGGCCGGGCAGGCGCGGGAGCGGGCGCTGTGAGGCGGCGCTCTACAGTGAGGTGACGATCACCAGCAAAACGAGAACGGTCGAGCCATGGCATTGCAGATCAGCGCCACCAACCCCGAGCATCCCGCACTCCTGCTCGAACTGCCGTGGGACCTCCCCCTGGAGGAGTGGCCCGACCGCTACCTCGTTCCGCTGCCGCGCGGTATCTCCCGGCACGTCGTGCGCTACGCACGCGCCGGCGACGAGGTGATAGCCGTCAAGGAGCTGGCGGAACGCCCCGCCCTGCGCGAGTACGAACTGCTGCGGGACCTGGACCGGCTGGGCATCCCGGCCGTCGACCCCCTCGCCGTGGTCACCGGGCGGGTCACCGACGGGGGCGGCGCCCTGGAGCCGGTGCTGATCACCCGGCACCTCGGCGGCTCCATGCCGTACCGCTCGATGTTCGAGACGACGATGCGCCCGGCCACCATGCACCGGCTGATGGACGCGCTGGCCGTCCTGCTCGTCCGGCTCCACCTCGCCGGGTTCGCCTGGGGCGACTGCTCCCTGTCCAACACCCTCTTCCGGCGCGACGCGGGCGCCTACGCCGCCTACCTGGTCGACGCCGAGACGGGCGATCTGCACCCGCAGCTCAGCGACGGACAGCGCGAGTACGACCTCGACCTCGCCCGGGTCAACATCAGCGGTGAGCTGCTGGACCTGGAGGCGTCCGGGGCGTTGCACCCCTCCGTGGACCCGATCGAGTTCGGCATGGAGATCTGCGCCCGCTACCAGCGGCTGTGGCAGGAACTGACCCGGACCTCCGTCTATCCGGCGGGCAAGTACCACTACATCGAGCGCCGGATCCGGCGCCTCAACGAGCTCGGTTTCGACGTGGCCGAGATGCAGATCGAGCACTCGTCGAACGGCGACACCGTGACCTTCGTACCGAAGGTCGTCGACGCCGGTCATCACCAGCGGCAGCTGCTGCGGCTGACCGGGCTCGACACCGAGGAGAACCAGGCTCGGCGGCTCCTGAGCGACCTGGAGAGCTGGATGGCCACCCAGGACGACTACGAGCCGGGCGACCCCCTGGGTGCCAGCCCGGAGGTCCTCGCGCACCGGTGGGTGCGTGAGGTGTTCCGGCCGACCGTCCGGGAGGTGCCGCGCGAACTGCGGGGGAACGTGGACCCCGCCGAGATCTACCACCAGCTGCTGGAGCACCGCTGGTTCCTCTCCGAGCGGGCGCAGCACGACATCGGCCTGGACACGGCGGTCAAGGACTACATCGTCAACATCCTGCCCAAGGCCCGCCAGGCACTGCCCCTGCCCACGGACGAGGCCGCGCCGCCCGTCTGAGTCGGTCAGTCGTGCGGGACCACGGCCACCGGGCAGTGCGCGTGGTGCAGTACGCCGTGGGCGACCGAGCCGATCCGCGCGCCCACGGCCGAGCGGTGGGCGCGCCGCCCGACGACCAGGAGCTGGGCGTGCGGGGCCACCGAGAGCAGCACCTCACCCGCGCTGCCCATCTCCACCTGCTGGGTGACCGGCACCTCGGGGAAGCGTTCACGCCACGGCTCCAGCGCGGCGGCGAGCGCGTTCTTCTCGTACGGTTCCAGCCCCCCGGCCTCGTCGAGGAGCTTCATCGAGCCGGGGCTGTACGCGAAAACCGGCGGCAGGCTCCACGCGCGGACGGCACGGACGGCCGCGCCACGGGCCGCAGCCGCCTCGAACGCGAACCGCAGGGCCGGCGCGCTCTCCTTTGGGTCACCGTGCTGCCCGACGACGACCTCACGCCCGGCGGCCTCGTCGGAGGCGCGGTCCTCGGCGCGGACGAGGACGACGGGCCGCGTGGACTCGGCGATCACGTGCTGCCCGACCGAGCCGAGGAGGAACCCGACGACGGCACCGTGCCCGCGGGAGCCGAGCACCAGCATCTCGGCCTGCGCGGCGGCCTCGGCGAGCACGTGCGCCGCGCCGCCCTCGACCACGTCGACGGTCATGTCCAGCCCCGGATGGCGTTCGGCGACGCTCCTCGCGGTCTCGTCCACTCCTTCCCGCACCCACTGGTCGTGGGTCTCCCGGGTCCCGGCCCCGAACGCCTGGTCCGGCACCAGCTGCCAGGCGTGCACGACCCGCAGGGCGAGGTCCCGGCGGACGGCCTCGCGGGCCGCCCAGGCCAGCGCGGCGTGACTTTCGGACGTTCCGTCCACCCCTGCCGTGATCGGGCGCGTCATACGGTTCCCTCCCTGTCGTGATCATGGATGCGTACCGCGCCCAGTCTTCACTACGCTGCGCCCATGGCCTTGGAATGGGAACAAGTGATCGTGGACGCGGCGGACCCGGCGGCGCTGGGGCGCTGGTGGGCCGATGCGCTCGGCTGGGCGGTCGTCGACGACTCACCCGAGGAGTACGAGGTCCGGCCGACGCCGGACCGGCTTCCCGGCCTGCTGTTCGTACGCGTCCCGGAGGCGAAGTCCGTCAAGAACCGGCTGCACCTCGACTTCCGGCCCGACGACCAGCGGGCCGAGGTCGACCGTCTGCTGGCCCTCGGAGCGCGCCACGCGGACATCGGCCAGGGAGAGCAGCCCTGGACCACACTCCTGGACCCGGAGGGCAACGAGTTCTGCGTCCTCGGCGTGCGGAAGAGCTGACCGGAGCGAAGCGCGGCGATCGAACATACGATGGGCCGAAGGCGGCTCGGCACCCGGCCGGCGCCGCCCGGTGACTCGGACCACTCGGGGTGGGAGACGTATGGCACAGGCCGCGGACACAGCGCGGACCGTCATCATGACCGTGGACGACGACCCCGGGGTGTCCCGTGCCGTCGCCCGTGACCTGCGACGGCGCTACGGCGAGTCCTACCGGATCGTGCGCGCGGAGTCCGGCGAGTCCGCGCTGGAGGCCCTGCGGGAGCTGAAGCTGCGCGGTGACCTCGTGGCGGTGATCCTGGCCGACTACCGCATGCCCCAGATGAACGGCATCGAGTTCCTCGAACAGGCCCTGGACGTCTATCCGGGCGCCCGCCGCGTGCTCCTGACGGCGTACGCGGACACGAACGCGGCGATCGACGCCATCAACGTCGTCGACCTCGACCACTACCTCCTCAAGCCGTGGGATCCGCCGGAGGAGAAGCTCTACCCGGTGCTCGACGATCTCCTGGCGGCCTGGCGGTGCAGTGACTTCCGGCCGGTGCCGAGCACCAAGGTCGTCGGTCACCGGTGGTCGGCGCGCTCGACGGACGTGCGGGAGTTCCTGGCCCGCAACCAGGTGCCGTACCGCTGGTACTCCACCGAGGAGCCCGAGGGGCAGCGGCTGCTCGCGGCCTGCGGTCAGGACGGGCAGCGGCTGCCGGTGGTGATCACGGCGGACGGTACGGCGCTCGTCGAGCCGGAGGTGCCGGAGCTGGCCGCCCGGGTGGGGCTGGCGACGACACCGACGGCCGACTTCTACGACCTCGTCGTCATCGGCGGCGGACCGGCCGGGCTGGGCGCTGCCGTGTACGGAGCCTCGGAGGGGCTGCGTACGGTGCTCGTGGAGCGGTCGGCGACCGGCGGGCAGGCCGGGCAGAGTTCGCGGATCGAGAACTACCTGGGCTTCCCGGACGGGGTGTCCGGCGGCCAGCTCACCGACCGGGCGCGGCGCCAGGCCACCAAGTTCGGCGCCGAGATCCTCTCCGCGCGGGAGGTGACCGGCCTGGAGGTGAGCGGCGCGGCGCGACTCGTGCGGTTCGCGGACGGGTCGGCGATCGCCGCGCACAGCGTGATCCTCGCGACCGGTGTGTCCTACCGGCAACTGGAGGCGCCGGGCGCCACCGATCTGTCGGGCTGCGGGGTGTTCTACGGGTCGGCGCTGACCGAGGCCGCCGCCTGCCAGGGCCACGACATCTACATCGTGGGCGGCGCCAACTCGGCGGGGCAGGCGGCGATGTACCTGTCCAGGGGTGCCAAGTCGGTCACCCTGCTGGTGCGCGGAGCGGACCTCACCGCCTCCATGTCGCACTACCTGATCCAGCAGATCGCCGAGTCGCCGAACATCTCGGTGCGGGCCCACACGGTCGTCGAGGCCGCGCACGGCGGCGACCACCTGGAACAGCTGACGTTGCGCGACACGGCGACCGGGGAGACCGAACTGGTCGACGCGCAGTGGCTGTTCGTGTTCATCGGCGCGGCCCCACTGACCGACTGGCTGGACGGCACCGTGCTGCGGGACGAGCGCGGGTTCATCCTCGCCGGGCCGGATCTGACCGCCGACGGGCGGCCACCGGCGGACTGGGAGCTGGACCGGCCGCCGTACCACCTGGAGACCAACATCCCCGGCGTGTTCGTCGCCGGGGACGCGCGCGCGGAGTCCGCCAAGCGGGTCGCGTCCGCCGTCGGAGAGGGAGCCATGGCCGTGATGCTCGTACACCGGTATCTGGAGCAGTCGTGAGCGGCCGGCCGATGCCGTGCAGCACGGCGGAGATCAGCTCGCTGTTCCTGTTCGAGAAGCTGAACGCCGAGCAGCTCGGCAGGCTGTGCGCCGAGGGGCGGGTCGAACTGTTCGACCCCGGGCCGGTGTTCACCGAAGGCGACCCGGCGGCCCGCTTCTTCGTGATGATCGAGGGCACCGTCGTCATGTCGCGCCGGGTGGGCGGCGACGAGGTCGAGGTGAGCCGCACGTCCCAGCCAGGGGTGTACGCGGGGGCCATACAGGCGTACCTCGAGGACGGGAAACCACAGCGGTACATGAACTCGTTGCGGGTGTCGGAGCCGACGCGGTTCTTCGTCCTGCCCGCCGAATCGTTCGCGAACTTCATGCACGAGTGGTTTCCGATGGCGGTCCATCTCCTGGAGGGGCTCTTCCTCGGTTCCCAGACCTTTCAGCGGGCCGTCGGGCAGCGCGAACGGCTGCTGGCGCTGGGCTCGTTGTCCGCAGGCCTCACCCATGAGCTCAACAACCCGGCTGCGGCTGCCGTCCGGGCCACGTCGACCCTGCGCGACCGCGTCGCGCACATGCGGCACAAGCTGGGCATGATCGCCTCGGGCCACTTCCGGCCCGAGGACCTCAGGGCGCTCGTCGACCTCCAGGAGCGTACGGCCGAGCGGGTCTCCAAGGCGCCGGCACTGAGCCCGCTCGAAGCGTCCGACCGGGAGGACGAACTCGCCGACTGGCTCGACGACCACGGTGTCCAGAACGGCTGGCAGATCGCGCCGACCTTCGTGCAGGGCGGTCTCGACGTCGACTGGCTGGAGCAGATCGACGCGGCCGTCGACGAGCCGGAGATCCTGCAGAGTGCCATCGGGTGGCTCAACTACACGGTCGAGACAGAGCTGTTGATGTCCGAGATCGAGGACTCCACCACCCGTATCTCGCATCTCGTCGACGCCGCCAAGCAGTACTCGCAGCTGGACCGCGCCCCCTACCAGGTCGCCGATGTCCACGAACTCCTCGACAGCACACTGTTGATGCTCTCGGGCAAGATCGGTCCACAGGTCAAGGTCGTGAAGGACTACGACCGTTCGGTGCCGAGGATTCCGGCCTACCCGGCCGAACTGAATCAGGTGTGGACCAACCTGATCGACAACGCGGTCTCCGCCATCAAGTGCGGGGACGGCGAAGGCACGTTGACCGTGCGGACCTCGCTGGTGCACGACCGGCTGCTGGTGGAGTTCCGCGACACGGGGCCGGGAGTCCCGGCGGAGATCCGCGGCCGGATCTTCGACCCGTTCTTCACCACCAAGCCGGTCGGCGAGGGCACGGGGCTCGGGCTCGACATCTCCTGGCGGATCGTCGTCAACAAGCACCACGGTGACCTCAAGGTCGAGTCCGTACCCGGCGACACCCGCTTCCAGGTCCTGCTCCCCCTCACCGCCACCGACCCCGACCCGGCCGTGGGCTCCGCCCCGGCCCAGGAGCCCTCATGACCAAGGACACCGGAATCGACCCCACCGTCCCGCCCAGCGGGGCGGGTTGCGTCGAGTGCGACGCCGACGGCGGCTGGTGGTTCCATCTGCGGCGCTGTGCGCAGTGCGGCCACATCGGCTGCTGCGACGACTCACCCGCCAAGCACGCCACCGCCCACTTCCGGGAAACCGGCCATCCCGTGATCCGCAGTTACGAGCCCGGCGAGGCCTGGTTCTGGAACTTCGAGACGTCCGAGCTGTACGAGTCCGGCCCAGCCCTGGCTCCCCCGTCGAGCCACCCGGCGGACCAGCCCGTGCCGGGGCCGGCGGGACGCGTTCCGGCGAACTGGGCCGAGACGCTGCGCTGAGTCCTGTCCGGACAGGACTGTCAGCGGTGCGTGTCAGGATTGATCTGTGCCGCAGAACCTGTACAACACCCCACTCATCGGCCGGGACGACGAGCTGAGCCGTCTCGGCGGTGTGCTGGACCGTGCCCGTGTCCGTGAGGCCCGTGCCGTGCTCATCGCCGGGGACGCCGGGGTGGGCAAGACGCGGGTGCTGGCGGAGGCAGCCGGGCGGGCCTCGGACCGGGGGATGACCGTGCTCACGGGGCACTGCGTCGATCTCGGTGACGTCGGGCTGCCCTATCTGCCGTTCACCGAGATCCTGGGCGTACTGGCCGCCGACGAGCGGTTCGCGGAGGCGCTCGCCGCGCATCCCGTGGTCGGTCGGCTGCTCGGCGGCGGGGCCGAGGACGGGGTGCAGGACGCCGGCGGGCGGCTGCGGCTGTTCGAGGGGATGGCCGGGCTGCTGGCCGCCGTCACCGAGGTCGCCCCGCTGCTGCTCGTCCTGGAGGACCTGCACTGGGCCGACCAGTCGTCCCGGGACCTGCTGCGCTTCCTGCTCAGCCGGGGTGTGCTCCAGGGGTCCGCGGGCGGCGCGCCCGGACACCGGCTCGCGGTGTTCGCGTCGTACCGCGCGGACGACCTCCATCGCCGCCATCCGCTGCGCCCCCTCCTCGCGGAACTGGTCCGGCTGCCCGCCGTGGAGCGGCTGGAGCTGCGGCCGATGGCCGACGCCGAGGTGGCCCGGCTGGTGCGGGCCCTGGGCGAGGGGCCGCTGCCGGACATGACCGTCCGCCGGATCGTCGAGCGTGCCGAGGGCAACGCGTTCTACGCGGAGGAGCTGCTCGCGGCCACCGACGCGGAGTCGGGAGGCGTACCCAGCGGGCTCGCCGACGTTCTCCTCATCCGCTTCGAGCAACTGAGCGACACGGCCCAGCAGGTGCTGCGTACGGCGGCCGTCGCCGGGCGGCGCGTCGAGCACGAGCTGCTGAGCGACGCCGTCCGGCTGCCGGAGGACGAGCTGGAGTCGGCGCTGCGCGAGGCGGTCGGACGCCAGCTGCTCGTCCCCGGTGCGGGCGACACGTACTCCTTCCGGCACGCGCTCGCCCGAGAGGCCGTCTACGCCGATCTGCTGCCGGGCGAGCGATCGCGCCTGCACGGGGCCTTCGCCCGGCTGCTGGCCGGGCGGGGCCGCCCGGCCGAGAGCGCGGCGGAGCGGGCCCACCACTACCGGGAGAGCCACGACCTCGCCGAGGCGCTGACGGCGTCCCTGGAAGCGGCCGATCACGCCCATCGCGTCGGCGCGCCCGCGGAGGAGCTACGGCACCTGGAGGCCGCCCTCGACATGTGGCCGGCGGTGGACGCGGGCGCCCGTCCCACGGGCGAGGGCCTGGACACGGTGACGCTGATGCTGCGGGCGTCGGCCGCGGCCGCGCACGCCGGGGACTCGCACCGCGCGGTGTCGCTCACCCGGGCCGCTCTCGCCGGGGTCGGTCAGGACACGGACACCGAACTCGCGGCCCGCGTCCGCTATACCCTCGCCGACAACCTCATGAGCATCGACCACCTGGCGGCGGCGTTCGCGTACAGCAGTGAGGCACTCGCCCTGATCCCGGCCGAGCCTCCGTCGCGGACATGGGTGTGGGCGGCGGCCACCCATGTCATGGCGGCACGGCAGATGGGCGACAACGAGACAGCGCTGCGGGTGGCACGGCAGGCGCTCTCCGTCGCCGAGGAGCTGCAGGCCCTCGACGCGCAGGCCGACCTCATGATCTCCGTGGCCGGTCTCGAAGCGGGGGGCCGGCGCACTCCCGGGGCCCGCGAGCGGTTCCGGGAAGCCCGGGAACTGGCCCGGCGGGCGGGCTGTACACCGGTGGAGATGCGCGCGCTGTTCAATCTGGCGATCGGCTCCTTCGAGTCCGGTCTGCTGGACGAATGCCTGCCGTGGCTCTCGGAGGGCCTGGACCGCGCCCGCCGCGCCGGCCTCCTGTCCTCGCCGTACCCCCTGGAGATGCGCTATCTGCACTCCCTGGTGCTGTACACCCTGGGCCGGTGGGACGAGTGCGCCCGCGCGGCGGCGGCCGACACCGAGGTGCTGCCCGCGGCCGCCGGTTATGTGGCCGGGCCCTCGCTGTACGTGGCACTGGCACGCGGTGACCTGGGCGCCGTGGACCGCGCCTGGGCTCTCCTCGACGGCCCGTTCGACTGGATGGCCACGCTGGTCGCGAGCGTGGTGCTCACGGACGCCGCCGCCCTGGCGGGTGACCCCGAGGCGGCCGTGGAGCGCGTGCACAGCACGGTGAAGGCGCTCACCGACGACGCCGGGGCGCGTCCAGAGGTCGCGGTCCGGCTCGTCGCCCTCGCCCTGGCCGCCGTCGCCGACACTGTCGTCCAGCTCCGCCGGACCGGCGACGACGCGGGGACCGCGCGCTGGACGGACACGGCGGCCGAACTGCTGGAGCTGGCCCGGTCCCGGGGCGCGATCGGCCGCGACGGATCCCCGCAGGGCCCGGAGGGACACGCCTGGCTGGCCCGTGCCGAGGCCGAGTGGGCCCGGGCGACGGCCGGTCCCGAGACACCGGCGTGGGAGCGGGCGGTCACGGCGTTCGGCTTCGGCGATGTCTACGAACAGGCGCGCTGCCGAAGGCGGTTCGCCGAGGCACTGCTGGCGGACGGCCGCCGTGAGGAGGCGGCCACGCAGGCTCGCGCGGCCCGGGAGACGGCGCTGCGCCTGGGCGCCGCACCCCTGCTCCAGGCCGTGGACGCCCTGATCCGCCGCGGCCGGCTCACGGACCCCTCCCCCGCAGAGGGCACCGGCGCCGCCTCGGCTCCGGCCCCGCTCACCGCCCGTGAACAGGACGTCCTGCGGTTGCTCGCCCTCGGCCGCAGCAACCGTCGGATCGGCGAGGAACTGTTCATCAGCGGCAAGACGGCGAGCGTCCATGTCTCCAACATCCTGGCCAAGCTGGGCGCCGCGAGCCGCGGGGAGGCGGTGGCGGTCGCCTACCGGGAGGGCCTGATCCCACCGGCCTCGACGGCGGCGACCACGGCGGCGCCGACTCCGGAGCCGGCGCAGGAGCCACGCTGACACGAAGGCCTGACCCGCCCCGCGTCTACAGTTCCACCCTGACGAAGGACCGGATCGCCGTCGCCGCCGCCCCTCGCGCCCACTCCTCGAAGGGCAGCGGCCGGGTCAGCAGCTCACAGCGGGCGGCGGAGCCGAAGGCGGTGGCGGTGAACGCGTCGCGGATCTGGTCGGCGAACAGGTCGTACGCGGCCAGCCCCTCGCCGGAGATGATCACTCGCTGGGGGCCGAGCAGGTTGGCCACGGTGGCGATGCCCCGGCCGATCGCCGCACCCGCCTGTGCGTACACCTCCCGCGCTCCGGGGTGGCCCGCGTGGGCCAGGGCGACGGCCCCGGCGCTGTCCATGACCCCGGTTCCCGTGACCTCCCGGACCCGGGCGACGATCTCCGCGTCCCCCGCGAACGCCTGCAGACAGCCCCTCCTGCCGCAGTGACAGGGCGGGCCCGCCGGATCGACGACGAGGTGCCCGATCTCACCGGCGACACCGTGCGTCCCCTCGACCACCCGCCCGTGGACCACGAGCCCGCAGCCGATGCCCGCGCCGACGGTCACCACGGCGAAGTCGGAGAGCCCCACCCCGGCACCGAACCACTGCTCGGCGACGGTGAGCGCGCGCACGTCGTTGTCGACCGTGACAGGCAGCCCCGTGGTCATGGCGGCCAGCTCGGCGAGCGGTACGTCACGCCATTGGAGGAACGGCGAGTAGCGTACGGCGCCCTCGGCGCGGTCGATCTCTCCGGCGAGGGCGATTCCGCAGCCGAGCACCGGCACCCCGAAACCCTCCGCCTCGGTGAGCAGTTCCCGGACCAGTTCGGCGACCGCGACCAGCACCGCCTTGGGAGCCCGGGCGGTCAGCGGTATGTTCCGGGCGATCCGGGTACGGCAGCACAGGTCGGTGAGCACGCCGAAGATCTCGTCACCGGTGATCTTGACGCCGATGAACAGGGCCCGGCCGCCGTCGACGCGTACCGGGTTCGCCGGGCGCCCCAGTCCGGGACGGGTCTCCGCGTCCTCGTCCTCGACCAGATAGCCGGCCTCGATCAGCGGGCGGACCGCCTTGGTGACTGCGGCGGCGGACAGCCTGGTGCGCCGGGCCGCGTCGGCGCGGGTGAGGGGGCCGTGGGACAGGACCGTGGTGAAGATCAGCGAGGCGGCCGGCGTACGGGCCGGAAACGCCTCGGCACGGATGGTCGAGGGCATGCCCGGGAACCTAGCTTATTTTCCCCTGTCAATGAAAGAAGCCCTGAGGAGACGAACCATCTCCGGACTGGCATCTAGACTTGCGAAAAGCCGATACGGGCACCCCATTGACACAAGATCCATGGCCGCGCTTGGCTTCGCCCGGTAACGCCAGTTCCACGAACGTGAGGCACCATGCCGCTGATCTCCCACTCCCCGGACACCGGGGTCTGGCTGCTGACCACACCGCGCACGTCGTACGCGCTGCGGATCGACGAGACCGGCGCGCCGTGTCACCTGGCGTGGGGGCCGCGGCTGACCCTCGCGGAGGCGGGCTCGCTGGTCGCCCCGGCGCGGGACATGTCGAGCAGTTTCGAGGGCCGCACCCCGGTGGGCGAGGAACTTCCCGTCGACGGCGGCACCCGCTACGGGCCGCCCTCGCTCCAGGTTCGGTACGCGGACTCCTCCCGCGGTTTCGAATGGGTGCCGATCGGCCACCGGGTCGTCGAACCGGCGCCCGGGGTGAGCGAGTTGGTGCTGGAGTTCCGCGACCGTCTGTATCCCCTCGATGTCGCGCTGCACTACACGGTCCGCACCGACACGGACGTCATCGAGCGCCGGACCGTGGTGCGCAATGCCGGTGACGAGCACGTCGACCTGCTGCGGGCCGACTCCGCCGCCTGGACGCTGCCGCCGCTGCGCGACTACCGGCTCAGCCATGTCACCGGCCAGTGGTCGGCCGAGAGCCAACTACGGCGCGACACAATGCCGTTCGGTGAGACGGTGCTGACCAGCCGACGCGGCATCACCAGCCATCACGCCAACCCGTGGGTGATGCTCGACGCCGGTGAGGCGACCGAGGAGCACGGCCGGGTGTGGAGTGCGGCCCTTGCCTGGAGCGGGAGTTGGCGCATCACCGCCCAGCGCACCCCCGACGGGCTGGCGGGGTTCACCGGAGGCGTGGGCCATGAGGGTACGAGTGTTCCGCTCTCGCCGGGCGAGGAGTTCACCACGCCGGTGTTCGCCGGGCTGTGCACGGACGGCGGGTTCGGGGCGGCGAGCCGCGCCTGGCACACGTACACGACGAGCCATGTGCTGCCCCGGGCAGGGGAGTTGGCGCCGGTGCTCTACAACTCGTGGGAGGCCACCGGGTTCGACGTCGACGAGGCGAGCCAGCTGGCGCTGGCCGAACGGGCCGCGCTGCTCGGGGTGGAGCTATATGTCGTCGACGACGGTTGGTTCGGGGCACGGCGCAGCGACCGCGCCGGGCTGGGTGACTGGACGCCGACTCCGGAACGCTTCCCCGAGGGGCTCAAGCCGCTGGCCGACGCCGTGCACGGGCTGGGCATGCGGTTCGGGATCTGGGTCGAGCCGGAGATGGTCAATCCGGACAGCGACCTCTACCGCGAGCACCCCGACTGGGTGCTGCACCTTCCCGGCCGGGCCCGCACCGAGCTGCGCAACCAGCTCGTCCTGAACTTCGCGCGCGACGAGGTCGCCGAGTGGGCGTACGGCTGGCTGACGCGGCTGGTCGGGGACCACGGGGTCGACTTCCTCAAGTGGGACATGAACCGGGCGTTCGGCGAGTCGGGCTGGTCGGGGCGGCCGGACGGCGACGACCGGCTGTGGACGCGGTACGTGGCGAATCTGTACGACGTCATCGACCGGCTGCGCGCCGACCATCCGGGGCTGCGCGTGGAGACGTGCAGTGGCGGTGGCGGCCGGATCGACCTCGGCATCCTGTCCCGTACGGACCAGGCGTGGACGTCCGACAACACGGACGCCGTGGACCGGCTGGTGATCCAGCACGGGTTCGGGCAGGTGTATCCGGCGCGGGCCATGTCCGCCTGGGTGACCGATGTGCCCAATCAGCTCACGGGGCGTTCGGTGCCGTTGCGGTTCCGTTTCCATGCGGCGATGTGCGGGCTGCTCGGTATCGGCGGTGACCTCACCCGCTGGTCGGAGGAGGAGCTCGCGGAGAGCGCTTTTTCTCGTCGCCGAGTACAAGACGGTGCGGCATCTCGTGCAGCACGGTGAGCTGTTCCGGCTGTCGGGGCCGCTCGGGGAGGAGCCGACGGCTCTGCAGTACGTCGGCGAGGACGGGGCCGAGGCCCTGGTGCTGGGCTTCCGGTACGGCCCCCGGCACGGTCTTCCGCGGATTCCGGTGCGGCTGCGGGGCCTCACCCCCGGCGCCCGGTACCGGGACGCGCGCACGGGTGCCGTCCACCACGCGAACGTGCTCGGCGACTACGGGCTGCGGCTCGACCTCGCGCCCGGCGACTGGTCCAGCACGGCCGTGCACCTGGTGCGCGTCGAGGAGGCGTAGCCGGGCTGTTCCCCGGTCGGCTGTCGTAGCGGCCGGGGAACCCCGGCGCCCCGGCCGCGCGTTACAGGGGCAACGCCCCCGAGGGCGCGAACGACGACCCCAGGGCAGGCGCGATGAGCGAGTTGGTCCCCGGGGGCAACACGCCCCTTCCGGGCGGCACCCTCACGCTCCGGGTGCCGGGCCCCTTCGATGTGAGCGCGCTCGTGACGGACGACGGCGGCAGGGTCGGCGGCGACGCCGACTTCGTGTTCTACAACCAGCCGGCGACGCCGGGAGCCCGGCTGCACGGCGACACCCTCACCGTCGACCCGGCGGCCCTGCGGCCCGGCGCCACCCGGGTCACGGTGGTGGTCAGCGCGGCCGATCCGGGTAGGGCGCTGGGCGGGCTCCCCGCGCCCACCCTCCACGTCACCGGCCCCGGCGGCCGCCCGCTCGCCCGGTTCACTCCGCCTCGCCCGCAGCGGGAGACGGTCCTGCTGCTGGCGGAGCTGTACCGGCGGGGCGCGGGCTGGAAGCTGCGTGCGCTGGGGCAGGGGTACGCGGACGGACTGGCGGGCCTGGCCCGGGACTTCGGGGTGGACGTCACGGACGACGCCTCCTCGGCATCGGCCTCGTCAGGGTCCGCCGCACCGCCTGCGCGGGCCGGCGCCCGCCTGCGTACACCGGCCCGGTTGTCCGGCGCCGCCTCCCTGCTGTCGGGCGCGGCCTCCCGCTTGTCGGAGGCGGCTTCCCGCCGGTCCCGGCCGACGGGCGGCCCGTCGTCGGCCGAGGCGGCCGGGTCGGCTCCCCCGGCCGTGGTGTCCGGCGCCGGTGGGTCGCCGGGGTCGGTGTACCCGGCCGCCGGAACACCGGGCCCGCTCACCCCCTCCGACGGGTTCCTCGGTCTCGTCAACTCCGCCCGGGCCGCCGCCGGTTCTCCACCCGTCTCCCTCGACGGGCGGCTCGGCGCCGCCGCGCGGGCGCACGCCGCCGACATGGCGTCGGCCGGCCGCCTCGGCACCGAGAGCCGGGACGGCACCTCCGTCCACCAGCGCGTCACCGACACCGGATACACGTATCTGACCGTCGGCGAGCACCTGGTCTCCGGTCCGCGTACGCCCGAGGAGTTCGTCGACTACTGCCTGCGCACCGAACAGGCCCGGCGCACCCTCCAAGACCCGGCGTTCACCCAGGTCGGCCTGGCCTACGTCACCGGATCCCGTACGGATGACACGTACTGGACCGCCCTCTGGGCCCGGCCCCTCCTGCCCGGTGACCTGGCGCGAACGGCCGCCGAGGTCACCGACCTCACCAACCGGGAGCGGGCGCGGGCGGGACTGCCGCCGCTGGCCACCGATGCCCTGCTCACCCGCGCCGCGCAGGCGCACAGTACGGACATGGTGGTCCGCGCGTTCTACTCGCACACCGGGCCCGACGGCGGCCAGCCATGGGACCGGGCCGCCGCGGCGGGGTCCACCCGGCGGACGATCGGCGAGAACATCGCGTGCGGACAGCGCTCCCCCGCCGAGGTCGTGGAGGGGTGGATGAACAGCCCGGGGCACCGCGCCAACATCCTCAAGCGGGAGTTCACACACATAGGCATCGGTTTCGCGGGCGGCGGCAAGGCGGGCACGTACTGGACCCAGCTGTTCGGCGCCTGAGAAGCCTGCCCCCCTCGCCGTGGTGCCCGCGCGCCTAAGGTTTGCGTGCGACACCGCCCAGGGCGATCGTCTCGCCGGTCGCGGCGGCCGTCCCGGGGCCGGGGCGCCAGTCGGTGATGGGGACGACACCGGGGGCCAGCAGTTCCAGACCCTCGAAGAACCCGGCGAGTTCCTGCGGGCTCCTCAGGTGGTAGGGGGCCGCCCCGCTCTCGTTGTAGAGGCGGGTGGCCTCGGCGTTGGCCCTGTTGGTGTCCACGCTGTCGTTGAAGGCGAGGAAACTGCCCGACGGCAGGGCGTCCAGCAGCGCGCCGACGATGGCACGCGCTTCGTCGTAGTCGGCTATGTGTCCGCTGACCTGCATCAGCGTGAGGGCGACCGGCTGTTTGAGGTCCAGGGTCCGGGCCGCTTCCCGGAGGACGGCGTCTGGGTCGTGCAGGTCGGCGTCGACGTAGGCGGTCACGCCCTCGGAGGAGCTGGTGAGGAGGGCCTCGGCGTGCGTCAGGACGAGGGGGTCGTTGTCCACGTAGACGACGCGGGCGTCCGGGGCCACCCGCTGGGCGATCTCGTGGGTGTTGTCCGCCGTGGGCAGGCCGGTGCCGATGTCGAGGAACTGCCGGATCCCGGCTTCGCCGGCCAGGTGGCGCACGGCGCGGCCGAGGAAGGCACGGGAGTCACGGGCCAGGTCGGTGATGCCCGGGAAGAGTTCACGGAAGGCGTCGCCCGCCGCATGGTCGACCGGATAGTTGTCCTTGCCGCCGAGCCAGTAGTTCCAGATCCGGGCCGAGTGCGGCACCGTCGTGTCGATCTTCTCGGGCGTCTGTGTGCCAAGGGCGGACGAGTCCTGCGTCACCGGGCAACCTCCTTGTGGGGAACAGTAGTTGGCCCTGCCCTACAACGTAGCGTCACCGGCGCCGCCGACGGCGCGGATCGTCCGGACCGGAGTCCTTCCGGCCTCCTTTCGCCTGGCCTCCCCCCTTTCCGCGCGTTCTCCTGGCGGAACGCCACCCTCCGGGACACGATGCCCGCATGAAGGGTGACCTCTTTTCCCACGAGTACATGGTGCAGCCGGCCACAGCGCCCGGCATGACCGTCGAGAACGCCAAGTCGATCAAGTACGCGGTCAACGGTGAGATGTTGGCCCGCCAGGGCGCGATGATCGCCTATCGCGGCAACCTCCAGTTCGAGCGCAAGGGCCAGGGCGTCGGCGGCATGCTGAAGCGCGCGGTCACGGGCGAGGGACTGCCTCTGATGACGGTGCGCGGGCAGGGCGAGGCCTGGTTCGCGCACGAGGCGCAGAACTGTTTCATCGTCGAGATCGACCCGGGTGACGTCTTCACGGTCAACGGACGCAACGTGCTGTGTTTCGACGCTTCTCTGACGTACGAGATCAAGACCGTGAAGGGGGCGGGAATCAGCGGCGGAGGCCTGTTCAACAGTGTCTTCACCGGGCAGGGGCGGCTGGGCCTGGTCTGCGAGGGCAATCCGCTGGTGATCCCGGTGTCGCCGCAGTATCCGGTGTACGTCGACACGGACGCGGTGGTGGGCTGGTCGGCCGGCCTGCAGACGTCGCTGCACCGTTCGCAGTCCATCGGCTCGATGATCCGGGGCGGTTCGGGCGAGGCCGTCCAACTCATGCTCCAGGGACAGGGTTTCGTCGTCGTCCGGCCGAGCGAGGCGACTCCGCAGAAGGCTCAGCAGCACTGACGCTCCTCCAACTCGCGTCTCGGCACGTGATCTGCGTCGCACAGGCAACCCCAGCGCCGTCGCCGTCGTCTTGACGGACGACAGCACAGAGCCGCCCCGGCCCGAACCGGCCGGGGCGATTTTCCGGCGCACTATACACACCATGTATACGCTGAGCGTATACCGAAAGGGTTGTATGTACGGCAAGGCATTCGCCCCCGAGTACCAGGGCGCGCTCACCAGCCTCTCGGTGAACTCCTCCCTGGTCGACGTGCTCGCCGCGGGCACCGAGCAGTTGGCCGCCGCCGAGCAGGCGGGGCAGGCCGGCGAGGTCGCCCGTTCCGGACTCGCGGTCGCCGAGGCGCACCGGCGGCTCGGGCAGGTGGGCGACGCCGACCGCGCCTGGAAGGCGAGTTACCGGGCGGCCCGGGCGGCCGGGGACACCGCGGCGATGGCGTGGGCCTTGTGGAGCGGCGGCACCCTGGCCCGCCAACGGGGCGCGTTCCCGCTGGCCCGGCGGCTGCTGGGACTCGCGGCGGAACTCGGGGAGCGCGGCGGCGACATCGTCGTACGCGGCTACTCGCTCGCGGGGCTTGCCGAGACCGGGCGTATCCAGGGCGACTACGAGGCGGTCGGCCGGCTGCACGAGCAGCTGCTCGCCGAGGCACGCAAGCGCGGTGAGGCGCGGCACACGGTGTGGGCGCTGGAGGGCATCGCGCAGATGCACCGCAACACCGGTTCGTACGACAGCGCGTACGCCATGTTCGAGGAGGCGGCCGAGATCGCCGCGCGGGCCGACGACCGGCGCGGTCACGCCTGGGCGTTGCGCGGACTCGCCGACATCGTCTCCGTGCGCGACGGGGACGCGGAACGTGCGCTCGCCCTGCTCACGGAGGCCGAGGAGAGCTGCACGGCGATGAATCTGATCAGCGCGCTCGCCTACAACCACAAGATGCGCGGCAACGTCCTCTACCGCGCCGGGCGTTACGCCGAGGCGCGCGACCTGTACACCAGGGCCCTGGCGGAGTTCCGCGCCATGAGCGAGCCGCGCGGTGAGGCGCTGTCCCGCCTCGGGCTGGCCAAGTCACTGGCCCGGCTGGGTCACGACCGCGCCGAGACGGCCGCCGAACTGGCCGAACTCGCCCGCGAGCTGGACCGCATAGGGCTGCGGCACGCCCATGCCATGGTGGCGCGGGCGCAGGCCGAACTCGGCCTCGACACGGACACGGAGGCCGCTCGATGACGCCGCCCGCCTCCGAGGTCCTGGCACCGGCGGTCCCGTCCGTGCCCCAGCTCCTCGACCGGTGCCGTGACCTGGTGCGTCCGGCGCTCACCGAGGCCGTCGGCCGGCTGCATCCCTGGCTGGGCGAGATGGCCGCGTACTCCTTCGGCTGGTGCGAGGTGGGCGGGGCGCCCGCCGACGCGTCCGGCGGGAAGGGCGTACGCCAGGCGCTGGCCGTGCTCGGGGCGGAGGCGGCCGGGGCGCCGCCGCGGTCCGGCATCGCGGCGGCCGTCGCGGTGGAGCTGGTGCACACCTTCTCGCTGCTGCACGACGACATCATGGACGGCGACCCGACCCGGCGCCGCCGCGCCACGGTGTGGAAGGCGTACGGCACCGGGCCGGCCGTGCTCGCGGGCGACGCGCTGTTCGCGCTGGCGGTGGAGACCCTCGCGCGGACTCCAGGGGGCCCGGCCGGGATACGGCTGCTGTCGGCGGCGCTGACGGACGTGGTGTCCGGACAGGCCGACGACCTGCTGTTCGCCCACCGGCCGTGGACCGGGCCCGAGCGGGTGCGACCCGAGGAGTACCGGTCGATGGCCGAGCGCAAGACGGGCGCCCTGCTCGGCTGCGCGCTCTCCCTGGGAGCCGCGCTGGGCGGCGCTCCTCCGGCGACGACGGCGGCGCTGGAGCGAGTGGGGCGGCACGCCGGGACCGCCTTCCAGATGGTCGACGACGTACTGGGCATCTGGGGCGATCCCGCCATAACCGGCAAGCCCGTCCACGGTGATCTCCGGGAGCGGAAGAAGTCGTACCCGGTACTGGCCGCGCTCGACGCCCCGGTCCCCGCCGCCCGGCGGCTCGCCGCGCTGCTGGAGTCCGTCGAGGTGCCCGACGAGGCGCTCGCGCGCCGGGCGGCGGCGCTCGTCGCGGAGGCGGGCGGCCGTACGGCGGCCCTCGCGGAGGCCCGTCGACACCTCGCCGCGGTCGAACGCGGCCTGGACGAAGTGGAGTTGGCGGGACCGACACTGGACGGTCTGCGGGCACTGCTGGGCTTCCTCGTACGCCGGGAGGCGTGAGGGGGACCGAGGAGATCCGGTGGAAAGATCGTGTGCGGGCCGTCACTCACTGCCGGTGAAAGTCCCCATTTCTTCGCACACCCGCTCCCCGCAGATGAATAAAAGGAAAATCAGGCCCGGGAGTTGCGGAATATTTGAACAGACACCGTCGCACCCCTCGTACCACTGGGAAAGGTGAAAGCCAGGGGTTCAGCGAGGGATGGCCATGGTCAAGGCGCACGTCTCCACACACGAGTTGGTGGCCGGAAGGTACCGACTCCTCGATGTCGTCCATCGCGAAACGAACCGGGTCTCCTGGTACGGCGAGGACACCTCGTCCGAGCGCCCGGTCGTCCTCACCCAGATCCAGCTCCCGCCCGATCCCCGGGAGCAGACCGCGCGCCGGGCCATCGCCCGGGTGCTGCGCGCGTCCGAGATCCTCGGACTGGTCCTGCCCGGCCGGGTGGGCGTCGTGATCGACGTCCTGGAGGAGTTCGGCACCCTGTGGACGGTCGCCGAGTGGATCGACGGCACACCGCTCAGTGAACTCCTCGAACGGCAGGGCACGTTCAACTACGTTCGGGCGGCACGCATCACCCTCGAAGTACTCGACGTGCTGGAGGCCGCGCACCGCGAGGGCATCGTGCACGCCGAACTCAGTCCCGGCCAGGTGTTCGTGCGGGACCAGGGGCCGGTCGTGGTGACCGGCTTCGGTCTGGCGGGCGCCACGTCCGCGTCCCGGGTCGGCGCGCCCTCGTACGCCTCGCCCGAGCAGGCCCACGGCGCGCGCGCCGACCCGTCGGACGACCTGTGGGCGCTCGGCGCGCTCCTCTACGCGATGGCCGAGGGACGCCCGCCCTTCCGTGACCGGGGGCGGGCCGACGCCACGCTCAAGGCGGTCGACCGGCTGCCGCTGCGCAGCCCGGTGCGAGCCGGTCCGCTCACCCAGGTCATCCAGGGGCTGCTGCGCAAGAGCGCCCGGGAACGGCTGACCGCCCCGGTGGCACGGGACGCCCTGCTGCGCGTCATCAGGGACGAACCCGACACCGCGGACGAACCGCTGCCCTCGGTCCGGGTGCGCGGCGCCGGTGACGCCGGCGGTGCGCGGCGCGTCGGCCGGAACGGGAACAGGAGTGCCGCCCGCAAACTCGTCCTCGCCGGTGCGGCCCTGGCCGCCGTCACGGTCGCCGTGCTCGCCACGACGGACAACCTGCCCGGCATCGACGCCTCCGCGTCCGGCGTGGACACCACCCCGTCAGCCGTCGCCCCCGTCCCGTCCGTCCCCGCCACGGGCGGCGGCGCCACCCTCCCCGACCAGCCCCCCGCGCCGAGCCCCGCACCCTCCGAACCGACCTCGACGACACCGTCGGCGCCGCCCTCCACACCTCCCGCGCCCAGCCCCACCCCCTCGGCCACCGGCGGTACCGCCGAGGCCCTGCCCGCGGGGTTCCGGGTGTACAACGCGCCGGAAGGGTTCTCCATCGCCCTCCCTCAGGGGTGGAAGCGGCTGAGCGAGGACGTCTCCCCCGGCAACGTCGCCTACCGCATCGTGTTCGGCGCCGACGACGACCCGCGCACCCTGACCGTCACGTACAGCCAGCTGCTGCGACCCGACCCCGTGGCCGTGTGGCGCGACGACGTCCAACCCGACCTGATCCGGGCGGACATCGGCTTCCAGCGGATCGGCGCGATCCGGGCGACGACCTATCGTGGCCGGAGCGGGGCCGACATGGAGTGGCTGTCCGACTTCGAGGGCACCCGCATACGGACCTTCGGCCGGGGTTTCCTCACCGGCGAGAAGACGGGCTACTCGCTGCGCTGGACGACGCCCGCGGCCGACTGGAACGACACCGCCAACCGGCAGGCCCTGGACACCTTCCTGCGGACCTTCAGAGAGTGAACCGCGTACAGCTGTGGGCGGGTACACGTGTCGACCACCGGGCGTACGGAGCCGGTGACAGGCCGGGATCCGGGGTCGGGCCCGGTCTGTCAAAGCAGCGCCAATGCGCGCATATAGGCTGCGTGTCTGCACCTTCTCAGTCCGTCCACCCTGCCCGGGAGAGTCACCTGTGACCGTAGCGATCGCCCCGTCCGAAACGTCCGAGTCGCCCGAACCTTCCGAGACACCCGAGATGCCTTCCGTGGCCGAGGAGTTCGCCGGGTCCGAGTGGTCCGAGCCGTCCGCGGAACCCGGCGACGCCGACGGCGCCACCGACGAGGCCTCCGTCGACCCCGCCGACGTGTCCCCCCTCGTGGCGCGCGACGCGCAGGAGTTCGGGGCCTACGCACGGACGGGAGGCTGGGCCTTCGGGCTGAAGGTGGCGCGGAGCGTACGGCCCGGCGGTCAGGCCGCCGGTGAGACGCCGAAGGTCTCCGCCAAGGAGTTCGCCGCTCTCGCCGACTGCTCGCCCGAGCGGGTCATGCGCTACTACAAGGCCTGGGACAAGGCCGCCGACGACGGTGTCGTCCCGCACTTCGAGGCGCTGGCCCCGGGCGCGGAGGTCGAACTCCCGGGCGCCGACCTGTGGCTCACCTACTACAGCGCCCGTTCCAGCGCGGGCTCCGAGCGCGGCGCCGCCATCTCCGAGGCCGCCGAGGCGGAGGGCATCCGGCCGACCAAGGCGCTGGAGGTCGCGGAGAACCCCACCGCGCTGCGTGCCGCGATCATGGCCGACCCCTCGACCGCCCGCGCCGCCCGGCACGCACTGCTCGACCGGATCAAGGAGGACCCGGACCTCCAGGCCGAGCTGGCCCGCGACATCGTCCGCACCGACGACCTCAAGAAGGCCGTGGCCACCGAGTCCCGGTCGGCCGACCGCGTCGGATACGTCCGCCAGATCGCCGAGTCCGGCCAGGTGAAGACGCCCGCCGGGCAGACCATCGAAGCGCCCGTCGACCTGCGCCAGGAGGCCGAACGGCATCTGTCCCTCCTCGACGAGCTGGACGAGGACGAGGACACCGGCGAGTGGGCGAGCGAGGCCTACGACACCCTCAAGAACCTCGTCGTCGAGGCCGTCGAGGCCGACCCGGAACTGCGCGTCCAGGAACGGCGGACCAAGTTCTACAGCAGCCTGACGAAGGCGACGAAGGCGTTCGAGGAGCTGACCTTCGACGACGTCCAGGAGTTCGCCGAGGACGACATGGTCCAGCAGCTGGAAGAGCTCCAGGAGGCCATCGCCTCGTGCATCACGGCGCTGCGCGGGGCCCGTACCTCGCCCGCGTAGCACCTGGGGACATGGGCACCCCCGCTTGAGTACGCGTACTCAAGCGGGGAGCCGGGACGCTCCCCCACGATGGTGCTCCACCACAAGGAGCGTCCCGATGCCCGCAGTTGACACCGCCTCCCACCCCCTCCCGGCCGCCGTCGGCGCCCCGCGCCGACGCCTTCCCGTGCTGCTGGCCGGGCTGGTGACCGCCGCGCTCGCGATCTCCGTATGGCAGCCGCACGACCTGATGACCTGGTTCCTGGAGACGGTCTGGATCCTGGTCGGGCTGCCCGTGATCGTCCTGACCTGGCGGCGCTTCCCCCTCACCAACCTGCTGTGCTGCCTGCTCGCCCTCCACGCGCTCGTCCTGATGGTGGGCGGCCACTACACCTACGCGCAGGTCCCGCTGGGCGACTGGGCGCGCGACACGTTCGGCCTCGACCGCAATCCGTACGACCGGCTCGGCCACCTGATGCAGGGCTTCGTGCCGGCCCTGCTCGTACGGGAGGTGCTGAGCCGGACGTCACCGCTGCGCGGCAGCCGCTGGCTCGCGCCGCTGACCGTCTGCGCCTGCCTCGCCTTCAGCGCGCTGTTCGAGATGTTCGAGTGGGCGGCGGCCGTGATCGGCGGCGCCGCGGCCGACGACTTCCTGGCCACGCAGGGCGACGTGTGGGACACGCAGTGGGACATGTTCTGCGCGCTGATCGGTGCGACCCTCTCGCTGCTCCTGCTGAGCCGCGTCCACGACCGGCAGCTCGCGGCGCTGCGCGCTCACGCTCAGTTCGTGGTGTAGCGGTAGCGCGTCCACAGCGGCAGCACGAACCAGCAGGCCAGGTACCAGGCGACGATCCCCGCGACCAGCCAGGGCACGTACCCGTCGTGGGTGGCCACCCTGAGGACCAGCAGCAACGCCGAGGTCATCGTGGCGAGCAGCAGCACCAGACCCGTGAAGGTCATGCGCGAGGCCCAGCGCACGGCCTGCGGTTTCACCCGGCGTCCGGAGACTATCCGGTGCAGGGAGACCGGCCCGATGAGGGCTCCGGTCGCGGCGGCCCCCAGGACGACGGTGATGATGTAGATCGTGTGTTCCGTCTGTCCCAGCTGCGGGTACCTCGGGGTGAAGACGACGGTCAGCAGGAAACCGAACAGGATCTGCACACCCGTCTGCGCGACCCGCACCTCCTGGATGAGCTCGCCCCACATACGGTCGGCCCGCTCGTCCTCGGTCTCCGTACGCCCGCGTTTGCGCGTGCCGACCTCGCCGTCCGTGTCCACCATGATTCCTCCCGGCCCACTCGCCTCACGTCCTGTCGGCTACGGGTTCCCCGTCACGGCGAAATCGATCAGGTCAGGACCAGCCGGTTTGAGTGATCGGGGGAGGGCTACTCGTAGCGCACCACGGTGCCCATGTCGAGAAGAGGTCCGGCCATGTCCGGAACGCAGCTCACCCTCACGATCAGTGGCGGCACCGCCGCCGACGCGCAGACGGTCGTACGAGCACTGGAATCGGCCTTCGGGCCGGCGGACGAGTCCCCGGGGGACGACGACGGGCACTCGACGGTGCACACTGCCGCGTTCACCGTCGGTACGGAGTCCCACGCGCCCGGTCACCCGAGGAGAACGCCGCTCTCGGCGCCGGTGATGGTCACCGTGCAGGGCACGCCCACGGCCGTCCGCTGCGCCGGCGACACCCTCACCGGTACGTTCACCGCGCAGGACCGGGGCACTGTCTCCGGCGACCAGGAGCAGGAACGGCAGCTGCTCCTGGAGCCGTGACGCGCGTACGGCTGTCCGCTACCAGCGGCTCTCCACCTGGGCCTTGATCCGGCGGTCGTAGAGGTCCTGGATCGCGGTGAGCGTCTCCTGCGACAGCGCCGGCAGAGCGGCGGCCGCCGCGTTGGCGCGGGCCTGCTCGGCCGAGCGGGCGCCCGGGATCACCGTGGTCACACCGGGCTGCTGGAGGATCCAGCGCAGGGCCAGCTGCGCCGGGGTGTACCCCTCCGGGGCGAGGGCCGAGAACTCGGCCGCCGCCTCGACGCCGGTGGCGTAGTCGACACCGGAGAAGGTCTCGCCCTGATCGAAGGCCTCGCCGTGGCGGTTGTAGGTGCGGTGGTCGTTCTCCGGGAACACCGTGTCCTTGGTGTACTTGCCCGACAGCAGGCCCGAGGCGAGCGGGACCCGGGCGATGATGCCGACGCCCGCCTTCTCGGCGGCCGGGAGCACCTCGGCGAGGGGCTTCATGCGGAACGCGTTGAGGATGATCTGCACGCTGGTCACGCCCGGGCGGGCGATCGCGGTGAGCGCTTCCTCGCAGGTCTCGACGCTGACGCCGTACCGGGCGATACGCCCCTCGTCGACCAGGGTGTCCAGGGCGTCGAAGACCTCGCCGGAGGAGTAGACCGGGGTCGGCGGGCAGTGCAGCTGGACCAGGTCGATCCGGTCGACGCCGAGGTTGCGCCGCGAACGGTCGTTCCAGGCGCGGAAGTTGTCGAGAACGTAGTTCTCCGGGAGCTGGTCGAGCCGGCGGCCCATCTTGGTCGCGACCAGCACGTCCAGCTCGGGCCTGCCGCGCAGGAAGGCGGCGATGGTCTGCTCGCTGCGCCCGTCGCCGTACACGTCGGCGGTGTCGAAGAAGGTCACTCCCGACTCGACCGCCGCGTCCAGCACCGCGACGGCGTCCTTGTCCTCCACGTCGCCCCAGTCGGCGCCCAGCTGCCACGTTCCAAGGCCGATGACCGACGCCCGCTGACCCGACCTACCGATTACACGCTCGTCCATGGCGTCAGTGTTTCATCCGTCCGACCTGCCCGCAGACCAGGGCCCGGTGTCACCCATACGAGTGAGGCGATAAAGGCGGCAACCAATTCGCGTCCATCACCCTTTAGCGTGACCTGATGGTTGATCACTTGGCGCGTCGCGGTTTCCTGCTCGGCGCGGCCTCCCTCGCCCTGGTGCCGATCGCCGCGGACCCGGCCGTCGCCGCCACCGAGCTTCCCGGCTTCCCGGCGGCCGTCACGCCCTACCGCTCCGGCTACCGCAACTGGGTCGGCGAGATCACCGCCGACGGACTGTGGGCCTGCGCGCCGGCCGACCCCGGCCAGGTGGTCGATGTCGTCAACTGGGCCTGGCAGCAAGGCTGGACGGTCCGCGCCCGGGGCTCCGCGCACGGCTGGTCGCCCCTGACGATCACGGACGGTACGGAGTCCGGCGCGCCCGTACTGATCGTCGACACCGCTCCGCATCTCACCGGCCTCGCCCTGGAGTCCACCGGCCCGGCCGCCGTGCGCGCCGGCACCGGAGTCACCCTGGAGGCCCTGCTCACCTACCTGGAGCGGCACGGACTCGGGGTCACCGCCGCGCCCGCACCCGGTGACCTCACGCTGGGCGGCGCGCTGGCCGTCGACGCGCACGGCACCGCCGTACCGGCCACCGGCGAGACCAGGCCGCCCGGTCACACGTACGGCTCGCTCAGCAATCTCGTGCTGTCCCTGACGGCGGTCGTGTGGGACGAGGGCTCCGGCGCCTACGTCCTGCGGACCTTCCAGCGCGACGAGGCGGACTGCGCGGCGCTCCTCACCCACCTCGGCCGGTCCCTGGTCGTCGAGGTCGTGCTGCGGGCGGGGGCGAACAGCAACCTGCGCTGCGTCAGCCGTACGGACATCTCGGCGGCCGAACTGTTCGCGGCGCCCGGCAGCGGTTCCGGCGGGCGGACCTTCGCGAGTTTCCTGGACGAGGCCGGGCGGGTCGAGACGATCTGGTTCGCCTTCACGGAGTCCCCCTGGCTGAAGGTGTGGAGCGTCGCGCCGGTCAAGCCGCTGACCTCGCGGCGCGTGTCGTCGCCGTACAACTACCCGTTCTCCGACAACGTCCCGACCCTGGTGGCCGACCTCGTGGGGCGGATCCTCTCCGACGGGGCCTGGTATCTCGCGCCGGTGCTCGGCAACGCGCAGCTGGACGCGGCCGCGCTCGGGCTCGTGACGACGCTGTCGGCGGACATCTGGGGGCCGTCGAAGAACACGCTGCTGTACGTCAGGCCCACGACTCTGCGGGTCACCGCCAACGGGTACGCGGTGCTGACCAGCCGGGCCCAGGTGCAGCGGGTCATCGCGGAGTTCACCGCGTTCTACCGGGAACGCCTCGCGGCGTACGCCGCGTCGGGCCGCTTCCCGGTCAACGGCACCGTCGAGATCCGCGCCACCGGCCTCGACCGCCCCGGCGACTCCGACTCGGCCGACGCCCACGCCCCGCTGCTGTCCGCGCTGCGACCGGTGGACGGGCATCCCGAGTGGGACACCGCCGTCTGGCTGGACGTACTGACGCTGCCCGGGACGCCGTACGCGGAGGAGTTCTTCCGCGAGCTCGAACAGTTCCTGCTCGCGACGTACGACGGCGGGCACGCGCTGACCCGGGTCGAGTGGTCCAAGGGGTGGGCGTACACGGAATCGGCCGGGTGGAGCGACGAGGAGGTCATCGGCACGGCGGTCCCGGCCTCCTACGGAGACACCGTGTGGCAGGAGGCCGTCGGGACCCTGGACCGGCTCGACCCGCACGGCGTGTTCGGCAACGCGTTCCTCGACCGGCTGCTGCGCTGACGCCTCGTCAAGGGGTGAGCAGGGCCTGCACGGTGGGGGCGTACCGGTCGACGATGTCGTCGACCGTCGCCTCCCGCAGATGTGTGCCGCGGGCGATGCCGTACATGACGCCCAGGCCGAGCAGGGTGGCGACGGCCAGTTCGGCGCGCAGGCCGGGGTCGGGGCCGGTGAGACGGCCGGCGAGGCGGTCGCTCACCTGGGTGCGGAAGTTGGCGCGCATGATGTCGCCCTGGTCGCCCTGGACGGGGGCGAACACGATCCGCAGGACGGGGTCGGCGCCGCGCTCGGTCTGGCCGGTGAGGAGATGGCGGACCATATGGCGGCCGAGGTCGTCCAGGGGGGCGTCGAGGACGGCGTCGGCGTCCTCCGCGAAGGACATCAGGCGGGCGAAGAGCGCGTCCTTGTTGCCGAAGTACTTCAGGATCAACGGCGGGCTGACACCGGCGCGTTCGGCGACCGCCTTGAGTGTGATGTCCGCCTGGGCGTGGCGGGCGAAGAGGTAACGGGCGGCGCGCAGGATGGCGGCCCTGGTCTGCTCCGCGTCCCGGCGCGGGGTGGCGGCCGGGGACGGATCGGTGTCGGTCGTCGGTGGTGTGGGCACAGCGCTCATGCTCCCTCCATCGCCCCGTCCCGCGCTCCCGGGGTGCGCGCACGGGCGCGCCGGGTGCCGCCGCCGACCGGGTCGCCGGGGATGGTGAGGGCCGCCGTGCAGGCCAGCAGGGCGACGACCCCCGCCATGCCGAACGCCAGCAGGTAGCCGTGCAGCGTGGGTACGGGGACACCGCCGACCGGACTGGTGTGGCGTACCAGCACGGCGACGACGACGGCGCTGCACATGGCCTGGCCGACCGTGCGCATCAGGACGTTGACGCCGTTGGCGGAGGCGGTCTGGCCGGGCGGCACGGCCCCCAGGATCAGCATGGGCAGCGCCGAGTAGGCGAAGGTGGTGCCCATGCCGACGACCGCGGCGCCCACGATGATCATCCACAGGTCGCGGCTGTCCGCGATGCGCACCACATAGCCGAGCGCGATGACCGCCGTACCGACGGCGAGGGTGACCCGCGGTCCGTACCGTGCCGAGAGGCGGGCCGAGACGGGCGAGAACACCAGCATGACGATGCCGCCGGGCAGCAGGACGAGGCCCGTCTGGACGATGGACAGGCCGAGCCCGTACCCGGTGGCCTCGGGCGCCTGGACCAGCTGGGCCGTCACCAGGGAGTTGGAGTAGAAGGCGAATCCGGTCAGCAGGGCGGCGACATGGGAGAGGCCGACCCGGGGCCGGGAGACCAGCCGCAGGTCCACCAGGGGCTCCGGGGTGCGCAGTTGGTGCCACCACCACAGGCCGAGCATCGCGACGGCGCCGAGGAACAGCCCCAGGACGCGCGCGCTGCCCCACCCCCACGCGCCGCCCTCGACGATGCCGAGGAGCAGACACACCAGCCCGACGGCCAGCCCCAGCGCACCCATGACGTCGAAGCGCCCCGGCTCACGGACGGGCGACTCGCGCACCGCCCACCACACCGCGCTCACGCCCACCGTGCCGAGGCCCGCGGTCGCCCAGAACATGATGTGCCAGTTCGCGTACTGGACGATCAGCGCGGCGAGCGGCAGCCCGAGGGCGGCGCCGATCCCGACGGTGGAGCTCATCAGGGCCACCGCGCTTCCGGTGCGCTCGGGCGGCAGTTCGTCGCGCAGGATGCTGATCGACAGGGGGACGACGGCGGACGCGGCGCCCTGGAGGGCGCGGGCCGTGATGAGTACGCCGATGTCGGAGGACAGGGCGCACATGACCGAGCCGATGACCATCAGCCCCAGGGCCGCGATCAGTACCCGCCGTTTGCCGTACATGTCGCCGGCGCGGCCCAGCACCGGGGTGAGAACGGCGCCGGACAACAGGGTCGCGGTCACCATCCAGGAGACCGCTCCGGGCGAGGCTCCCGTCAGCCGGGGGAGGTCGGGCAGCAGGGGGATGACGACGGTCTGCATGACCGCCATGAGCATCCCGCCGAACGCCAGCGCCGGAACGGTCGTCCGGTCGCGCAGGCGGCGCGCGGCCGACGGGTCGGGTATTGGGACAGGCTGGTCCATCGGCACTCCAGCGGCCGGCCGCTCTGCGCGACAAAAAAGAGGTGAATCGACGCGCGGGCGACCTTGGTGCCGGTGACCTTCTCGACGAGCGAGGGCTGGGATCTCCCTAGCCTTGGACTGCCTGTTGACGACCGTCACGTCTCTTCGGCCTTGCGGATCTGGAGGCGGT
>NZ_AEJB01000069.1 GCF_000331005.1 Streptomyces turgidiscabies Car8 | reverse complement strand
AAACGTCAGCTCACGGAGCCGATGCGCTCGACGCGCTCGTTGACGCCGTTACGGAGTTCGCTGAGCGTCGTACCGGGCGGGGCCGTCGTCGGTGTGGACGACGGGGGCTGTGTCTCGTCCGCGCAGGTCTTGCCGGAGGCCGGCACCTTGCGGTTCACCAGGTAGTCGATGACCGCGTCCGTCGCACAGGCACTGCGGCCGAACGCGGTGTGGCCCTCGGCCTTGAAGGTGAGGAGCGAGGCGTTGTCGAGCTGCCGGGACAGCGCCACCGCGTCCTGGTACGGGGTGTCCGGGTCGCCGGTGGTTCCGAGGACGAGGATCGGCGCCGAGCCCTTCGCCCGGTAGGAGCCGTCGTAGCGGCTGACGTGACCACCGGTCCACTGGACGCAGGCGGTGGCGTGCTGGTGGTCGTACGTGGGAGGGCCGTACGCCATCGCCGGGCCGAGCAGCGGCGCGGCCTTCGCGAAGGCGGTGACCCTGCGCTTCAGGAGGCGCAGATCGCGCGGGTAGTCCCGGTCGACGCACTCGACTGCCACGTTCGGGCCCAGGAAGTCGAAGCTGGCCGGGGACGGCGGCCTCAGCAGGAAGGACGTGTTGTCCCGCAGCTGGGCCTTGCGAAGCGCCGCGCCGAACTCGGGCCAGATGACCTTGCCCTCGTTGATGTTGAACATCAGCCGGTAGACCAGCGTGTAACCGTTGGCCTGGCCGCCGTTGGCGGTCTGCACCGGGTTGGCGTCCAGGTCGGCCTTCAGCTTCTCGAACGCCGCGCGCGGATCGCCGTCGCCGAACCCGCAGGTGGCCTGGTCCGCGGCGCACCAGTCGAGGAAGCGGCCCATCGCGCCGTCCAGCGCCAGGTACTGCGGCCGGTCGTAGGAGTAAGGGCGGTTGGCGTAGTGGACGGGGTCGTACGCGCCGTCGAGCGCCAGGGCCCGTACCCGCTTGGGGAACATGGCGGCGTAGACGGTTCCGATGTACGACCCGAACGACCGCCCGTAGTAGGTGAGTTGCTTCTCCCCGAGCGCCTCCCGCAACAGGTCGATGTCCCGGGCGACGTATTCGGTGCCGATGTAGGGCAGCAGCTCGCCCGTGTTGTCGACACAGGCCTGGTCGAACTCGGCGGCCTGGCGCAGCGCCGGCTCGTAGGCGTCCGGGCCGGGCACGCCCTTCGCCTCCGTGACGGCTCGCGTGTACCTCGCGTCGTCGAAGCAGGTCAGCGGTGAACTGCGGCCGACGCCACGGACGTCGTAGCCGAAGACGTCGAACGAGTCGCGCAGCGCGGCCGGCAGATCCGCGTAGTTGTTGCGTACGAAGTCGACACCGGAGTTGCCGGGCCCGCCGGGCTGCAGGAACAGCGTGCCCTTGCGCTTCGTCTGGTCCGCGGCCTTCTTCCGGACCACCGCGAGGGTGATGGTCTTGCCGTTCGGCTTGCGGTAGTCGAGCGGAACGTCGGCGTTCGCGCACTCGAAGCCGCCCTGGCAGTCGGTCCAGGCGAGCGACGGCACGGGCGGCTTCTCCGGCGTCTTCGAGGATGCCGCGACCTGGCTGGCTGTCCCGGTCACGGCGGTCATGAGGGCTGTCAGCGCGACTCCGACGGCGGTGATCCGTCCGAATCGTCTTGGTCTGCTACGTGGAGCGGTCATTTTTTCCTTCCCCCTGGGTCAAGGTGTAGCCAAGCACTCACCGTGCACAGTGAGTTCGGCTATCTGAACAGAGGGAATTGAGGCAAGAACGGTGCCACGCCGACCGACAAACTTTGATTGCTCCCGCTCGCGCGCATGGAGGCACGCATGGCAACAGACAACGCCCAGCCCCGGATCGAACCGCTGACCGTCGAGAAGTGGGCCCCCGAGGTCCGCGCCGTCTGGACGGCGGACAGCCTCAAAGGCAACGAGGACAAGCTGCCCGCTCATCTGACGCAGCTGCCGGACACGCTCAACCTCACGCGGATCCTCGCCCACCATCCCGAACTGGCAGTCGCCCTCTATCCGCTGTCCACCCTGGTCAACGCGGGCCTGCTGTCACCTCGGGACCGCGAACTGGTGACACTGCGCGTCGCTCTGCGCGGCGGGTCCGGGTACCTGTGGTCCCACCACTACGAGACCGCGCAGGCGGTCGGTGTCACGGAGGCGGAGGTGCTGCGCACCGCCGATGATCCGTCGGCCGCCGACTGGAGCCCGCACGAGGCCGCGCTGATCACCGCCGCCGACGAGATCTGTGACGCCTCCGTCATCGGCCCCGCCACCTGGAAGGAGTTGCGTCGCACCTACGACGAGGCGCGGATACTGCAACTGCTGGCGCTCGTCGGCACCTACCGGTTTCTGGCCACCGTGCTCAACACCGCGGGGGCCGCGCTGGACGAGTGGCGTCCCGAACGCCCCTTGCCGTCCCTGACCGTCCCGACGGAACAGCGCCCGGCTCGATGAGCACGCCGGTCAGCGGGATCGCGGCCGACACGTCTGTCCCGTCGGTCCGCCCCCGCGTCAGGTGGAACCCGGATGACTGCCGGGCCCGCTGGTGCGGTGGGAGAGAGGCGTGGGCGAGAGGGTGGTGTCCTCCTCGCCGGGCTCCAGGAGGGTGTTGGCGGCGCCGACGATGAGGGGATCGGGGGTGCCGACCGCCTCGGGGTCCTTGCTGGTGTAGTCGACGCGCGACAGCAGACTGCGCATGGCCTCCAGCCGGGCACGACGCTTGTCGTTGCTCTTGACGACGGTCCAGGTGGCGCGTTCGGTGTCGGTGGCGCGGAACATGTCGACCTTGGCCTCGGTGTAGTCGTCCCACCGGTCCAGCGAGGCCAGGTCGGTGGGTGACAGTTTCCACTGGCGTACGGGGTCGACCTGCCGGATGGCGAAGCGGGTGCGCTGCTCGGCGCGGGACACGGAGAACCAGAACTTGACCAGCAGAATGCCGTCGTCGACGAGCATCCCCTCGAAGGCCGGGCACTGCCGCAGGAACAGTTCGTACTCGCCCTTGGAGCAGTAGCCCATCACCCGCTCCACGCCGGCCCGGTTGTACCAGGAGCGGTCGAAGAAGACGATCTCTCCCGCCGTCGGCAGATGGGGGATGTACCGCTGGAAGTACCACTGGCCGGCCTCCCGCTCGGTGGGCTTGTCCAGGGCCACCACTCGCGCGCCGCGGGGATTGAGCCGTTCGGTCAGACGCTGGATCGTGCCACCCTTGCCCGCCGCGTCGCGCCCCTCGCACACGACGACCACGCGTGCACCGGTGTCCTTGACCCACCGCTGGAGTTTGAGGAGCTCGATCTGCAGGACGCGCTTGTTCTGCTCGTACTCCTTGCGGCTGACCTTGTGGTCGTAGGGGTGGTTCTCGCGCCAGGTCTTGAGCGGTCGGCCGGTCCCGTCCAGCAGGATCGGTCGCTCTTGCCTGCTGGTGTCCACGGTCAGCCCGTCCAGCAGCCTGTCGGCCTGGTCAGCCCTCATCCCACCACTCCCGCGTAAGCCCTGTGCACCTGTGCATGTGCCTGTGTGTGTCTGTGTACCGAGTTCTGGAGTGCGCGGTCCTTGCCCGGCG
The DNA here is from genome assembly GCF_000331005.1 of Streptomyces turgidiscabies Car8. GTDB lineage: Bacteria > Actinomycetota > Actinomycetes > Streptomycetales > Streptomycetaceae > Streptomyces > Streptomyces turgidiscabies. The sequence continues at coordinate 15,596 of NZ_AEJB01000069.1, read as the reverse complement.
CGGCCTCGCCGAGGTCAGAACGGCATACGGCCACGGGTACGACGGCCCGCCGAACCACTACGGCCCACGGCGCGGGAACTCGTGTGGAACGGCTTGCTGAGAATCCTGCCCAGGACGCCGGGCGCCTTGCCGCCGGCCCGCGCGCCGGCGCCGAGCGAACGCTGCGTGCCGCGTTCGGGGCGGCGGGACAGGCGCGGAACGAAGAAGGCCAGCACGGCCAGCACCACACACAATCCGATGACTCCGGCAATGATCACGAGTCGGCTCCCTCTTGTCCTCTTGCTTGACTGGTCGGGAGACCCAAGTGCCCCGTCACGTCGCCTCTATGTGTGCGGCGATTCGTTCCCGTATCTCCGTTTCAACGACAAAACAACGGTAACTCCAATAAATATGGAGATACACGGCACGGATTAGGAGGCTCCGATGTCAACAGGGACGCTCCTGGCGATCATCATTCCCATCGTCGTGGTGATCGCCCTGGCGGCTGTGGCGACCTGGCTGCTCATGCGCCGCCAGATGCTGCGCGAGCGCTTCGGCCCGGAGTACGGACGCACGGTGGAGGACGCCGACAGCCGCATGGCCGGGGAGCGTGAGCTCAGGGCGCGTGAGAAGCGGCACGACTCGCTGGACATCAAGCCGCTGGACAGCAGGGTCAGGGACCGGTACACCCAGGACTGGACCGGCGTACAGGACGAGTTCGTGGACCGTCCGGAAGACGCCGTGCACGACGCGGACCGCCTGGTGACTTCCCTGATGCACGAGCGCGGCTACCCGACGGAGGACTTCGAACAACGGCTCAAGGACCTGTCCGTCGAGCACGGCCGCACGCTCGAGCACTACCAGGCCGCCCACGACGTCAATGTACTGAGCACCCGCCACGAGGCGACCACCGAACAGTTGCGGGGCGCCATGGTGCACTACCGGACCCTGTTCGACGAGCTGCTCTCCGACGGCGGCGAACCCCGCCACGCCCGGGCCTGAACGGCTCGGTGACCAGCCCGTCGCCCCGATCCGGGAGTCCCTGGCGTCCGGGAACGGAGAAGACATGCAACGCGAAGACCTGCCGGACAACGCCACCTCGAGCGGCCTGTCCACCGACGACCTCGCCCATCCTCGCGACACGTACACCGGGGACGGGACAGCAGACACGTCGGCCGAGGTACCGACCTTCCCCGGCGAGAGCACGAGCACGCCGAGCGACCGCGCCGAGGACGAGCCCGAGGGGGCCGGCGGGTCCGGCACTCAGGACGACATGATGGAACCCGATTCAGGTGCCCCGCGGCACCAGGCCGAGGACCGGGGCGATCGCGCCGAGGACGAGGCACCCCAGCTCCTCACCCCGGAGGACGAGGAAGGCTTCCGCACACGCTGGCAGGAGGTGCAGAACGAGTTCGTGGACGACCCGCGCGACGCCGTGCACACCGCCGACGCCCTCGTCGCCGAGGTGATGCAGAAACTGGCCGCCACGTTCGCGGACCATAAACAAGAACTGGAAGGACAGTGGAACCGGGGCGAACAGGCGAACACCGAGGACCTGCGGCTGGCACTGCGCCACTACCGTTCGTTCTTCAACCGCCTGTTGGTGACCTGACCCGACGCGCCCGCAGCAGGCCCTCCCCTCCCCCATCCCTGGCGCCGATTCCGTCGTGCGGGTGGTTTGCGACCGCGCGCCCACGGGTCCGGCCGGACCTCCCGGAGACTGACCCGGGGCGGTGCGAGCCGCCGGGGAGGGGGTCTCATGACGGACAGCGGAATCCTGGTCGCGGTGCGGGAGCACCATCGGGACGAGGGGATCGGCTCCGAGCAGTGGGCGCGAATCGGTGAGGCGATCCGCTCGCGGGGGTTCGACGTCCGGTGGGCGGCCGGTGCGGCCGACGCCGAAGCGGTGTTACGTACACAGGCGGGACTGACGGCAGCGCTGGTCGCCTGGGACCTGCCGGGCCCAGCGGGCGAGGACGGCGAACCGGGGGGCGCCGCCGTGCTCCGCTCGATCGGCCGGCGGTTCCAGGATCTGCCGGTCTTCCTGGTCATGAAGGACGACGGCGTACGCGATCTGCCGCTGTGGGTGTCGGAGCTGATCGTCGGCTACGTATGGCCGCTGGAGGACACCCCCGGTTTCATCGCGGGCCGTGTCACCACCGCCGCCGGTGCCTACCGGGAAGCCGTTCTGCCGCCCTTCTTCCGGGCGCTGCGCCGCTTCGACGACGCGCACGAGTACTCCTGGCACACTCCGGCCCACTCCGGCGGTGTCGCCCTGCTGAAGTCGCCCGCGGGCCGCGCCTTCCACGACTACTTCGGAGAACGGCTGCTGCGCAGCGACCTGTCGATCTCCGTCGAGGAACTCGGCTCACTGTTCGAGCACACCGGCCCGATCGGCGAGGCCGAGCGCAACGCCGCCCGGGTCTTCGGCGCGGACCTCACCTACTTCGTGCTGCACGGGGACTCCACGTGCAACCGCGTCGTCGGCCACTTCAGCGTCACCCGCGACGAGATCGCTCTGGTCGACCGCAACTGCCACAAGTCGGTGCTGCACGGGCTGGTCGTCTCCGGCGCGCGCCCGGTCTATCTGATCCCCACCCGCAACGGCTACGGCCTGGCCGGACCACTGCCCCCGGCGGAGCTCACCCCGGATTCGGTCGCGGCCAGGATCGCGGCGAACCCGCTGACCCAGGATGCCGTCGCGCCCGGCGCCCAGTACGCCGTGTTCACCAACTCGACCTATGACGGCCTGTGTTACGACGCGTCGACGGCGGCGCGGGCGTTCGCCGGGAGCACTCCCCGGCTGCACTTCGACGAGGCGTGGTTCGCCTACGCCCGCTTCCACCCCCTGTACGCGGGCCGGTACGGCATGTCGGTGGACGAGGACACGTTTCCCGGTCCGGACCGGCCGACGGTCTTCTCCACCCAGTCGACCCACAAGCTGCTGGCCGCGCTCTCGCAGAGTGCCATGGTCCATGTCAGGCCCGCGCCCAGGGCACCGGTCGAACACGACCGGTTCAACGAGGCGCTGATGATGCACGGCACCACCTCGCCGCTCTATCCGATGATCGCCTCGCTGGACGTGGCGACGGCCATGATGGACGGGCCGCAGGGCCGCTGGCTGATCGACGAGGCCGTGACCGAGGCGGTCCGCTTCCGCCAGGAGATGGTCCGCATCGGGCGCCGTATCGAGGAGGCCGGCGACCGGCCACCATGGTTCTTCGGCGTGTGGCAGCCCGAGACGGTGACCGACCCGGGCACCGGCGCACGCCTGCCCTTCGACGAGGCCCCGGCCGAGCTGCTGCGCACGGAGCCGTCCTGCTGGCACCTCGAACCCGGCGCCGCCTGGCACGGATTCCCGGGACTCACCGACGGCTACTGCATGCTCGACCCGATCAAGGTCACCCTGACCTGCCCCGGCATCGACGCGACCGGTGGGACAGCCGAGTGGGGCATCCCCGCACGCGTGCTCACCGCGTATCTGGCCACCCGTCACATCGTCGTGGAGAAGACCGACAGCTACACCACCCTCGTCCTCTTCTCCATGGGAATCACCAAGGGCAAGTGGGGCACCCTCCTCGACGCCCTGATGGATTTCAAAGCGCTCTACGACGAGGACGCTCCCCTCGACCGGGTACTGCCGGCACTGGTCGCCGAGCACCCGAGGCGCTACGCCGGCCAGACCCTGCGCGACCTGTGCCGGCACATGCACGACCACCTGCGCGAGGCCCGCCTCGTCGACCTGCTGGACACGGCCTTCCAGCAGCTGCCGGAGCCCGTCGCGCCGCCGCAGCTGTGCTACCAGCGCCTGATCCGGGGCGGCACCCACCGGGTACGCCTGGTCGAGGCGCCGGGCCAGGTGGCCGCCGCCATGGTCACCGTCACCCCGCCGGGCATCCCCGTCCTCATGCCCGGCGAGAGCGTCGGCGCCCCTGACGGCCCCCTGCTGCGCTATCTCACCGCTCTGGAATCGTTCGACCGCCGGTTCCCCGGCTTCCGCAGTGAGACCCACGGCGTGACCCTCGACCCCGACACCGGTGACTACCTCATCGAGTGCATGCGGCCCACGGCGGACCGAGCCGTGACACCGGCCCAGCGCAGCCGCACGGAGGAGGCGCGAGGGCGCCCCTGACGGCGCGACATCCCGACGGGGCGGGCAGGACGGGCGAGCGCCATGGACGGCCGGTCATCGTCTGCGTACGGCGGGCGGGAGAGCCTTGGGAACGACCCGCCCGCCGTGAGCGGCATTTGGCGTCGACACGACAGTTTCGCCACGCATAGGACTGGACCAATCCCGCACAGCCCCCCATGACAACGTCGTCGCCTCGGGAGGCCGACCGTGCCGGGAACCTTCGTCAGGGCCAGAGCCGCACTGGCCGCCGTACTCCTCGTGGTGGCCCTGACGCCCACGGCCGAGGCGGCGGTCGGACGAAAGACCGCCCCCGTCGCCGACGCCCGGCCGGAGGTCGCCGCACCCGCGGCGAGCTGGACGCCGCCACTCAGCACCCGGGGGCGCTGGATCGTCGACGCGAACGGCGACCGCTTCAAGCTGAAGTCCGGCAACTGGCACGGCGCCAGCGGCACCTGGAACGGCTCAGGGGGCCCGGACAACGACGCAGACCATCACTCCGGGGAGAACTCCGGCAGGATGCCGCTCGGGCTGGACCGGGCACCCATGGCCGAGATCATCGCCGGCTTCCGGGAGATCGGCATCAACAGCATCCGGCTGCCCTTCTCCAACGAGATGATCCACGACAGCCGTCCCGTCACCGACGCTTCCGTGGCCGCCAATCCCGCCCTGCGCGGCAGGACCCCGCTCCAGGTGTACGACGTGGTGGTGCGGGAACTCACCGCCGCCGGGCTCGCGGTGATCCTCAACAACCACACCAACACCACACGCTGGTGCTGCGGAGTCGACGGCAACGAACGCTGGAACGCGAGTCGGTCCACCGAGACCTGGGAGAACGACTGGCTCTTCATGGCCCGGCGCTACCGGGACAACCAGCGCGTCGTCGGCGCCGACCTCTACAACGAGGTACGCCGCAACATCCTGGACGACCCCAACTGGGGGTCCGGTGACGACCACGACTGGTTCGCCGCCTCGCAGCACGTCGGTGACCGCATCCTCACCGAGGCCGACCCCGACCTCCTGATCATCGTCGAGGGCATCAACTGGACCGGCGTCCCCGTCGACGGACTCCCCCACGAACGCCCCACCCTGGAGCCCGTACGCCGCCTCTCGCACACCCTCGTCGACTCCGGCAAGCTCGTGTACTCCGCCCACTTCTACGACTACACCGGCCCGAACCACAGCGGCGCCACCGGCACCGGCGAGACCAGTGACCCCCGCTACCGCGACCTGAGCCCGGCCGAACTGATCAGAGTTCTGGACCGGCAGGCCTTCTTCGTGACCGCGGAGACGGACAAGCACTTCACCGCGCCCCTGTGGATCAGCGAGTTCGGTGTCGGCGGCCGGGACGAGACCGGAAGCAAGCAGCGAGCGTGGTTCGAGAACTTCGTCGACCAACTGATCCGCACCGACGCCGACTTCGCGTACTGGCCGCTCGTGGGCTGGCACGAGAACCGCGAGGGCAACGGCTGGGCCCTCCTGCACTGGGACGCCGAAGGTCACCGCATGGGCGTCCACGACGGCGACGACTGGCGGGCCGCTGCCTGGACCCGGCTCATCGGGGCCCCGGGTCGCACCGGCCCGGTGGCGCGCGTGACGGACTGGTCGCTGCTCAGCCCCGACCACGGCGACTTCGTCCAGTCGCGGCGGATGCGGGCGCTGCCCGACTGGGACTCCGGCGCCCGCAAGTCGGTGTGCCCGGACGGACAGCGGCTGCTCGGCCTCAGCCACACCGGCAACCGGGGCCTGTGCTCGGACGTGTCCACCGGCCCCCTGTGGGATCCGGCCGGCGGACATGTGGTCGTCGTCGACGAACGCTATGTCCGGCCGGGCGGCGACTGGGCGTCCGGATACACCAAACTCCAGTGCCCCGACGGCCACTTCCTGACCGGCTACAGCGTCCGCGGCGCCGCCGTCTCCGCCGCCCTGTGCGCTGCCCCTCCGGTCGGGAGGCTCGGCGCCGGCGGACGTACCGTCTGGTTCGACCGGGGCGACAACCGGGGCTCGGCCGCGAAGGGCGGCGACTTCGCCCAGGGCCACTACAAGGGCCAGTGCGCGGACGACGAGTACGCTGCCGGGATCGCGTACACGGCTCGGGTGGGCTCGGCACGGACCCCGGACGCGCTGTACTGCCGGAAACTGGCCTGAGCTGCGGCGTCGGCCGTGGCGTGTCCTACGTACGAGCCCTTGGCACGAGTTCTTCGTACGGCGCCCCCGGTCCGGTACTTCACGACACCGCCGCAGGCCGTACGGCGTGGGTCGTCTCGTGGGGAACCAGGCAGCTCTCCAGAAACGCCAGGGCGCGCAGGTGGTACGAGCGGGCGGCCCAGCCCAGGCTGATGTTGTGACCGGCGTCCGGCTGACGGTCGACGGTGACTCGAGGGGCGGCGACGAAGTGTGCGGCCAGGTCGGCCAGGGTGTCGCCGTCCTGGCGCCACCACGCCTCGTGCTCGGCGAACGTCAGTCGCACCGGGACCCTGACGCGCGGCGCGACGGAGCGGAACAGGCGGGGCCGGCTCGCGAGTTCGGCGCGTTCGCGTGCGGGCATGTCCTCGGCCCTGGAGCGCGCGCCACTGAACGTGCCGGGCGGATAGAGGCTCAGGGGGCCCCAGTTCTTCGCCGACCGGCCCCGGTCGAGCAGGACCGACACCTCGTGCGGGTCGACGGCGTATTCGTGACCGCAGCCGGAGATGTCGAGGCCGAGCAGCCCGGGCGGGGTGTGGTCGGCGGCTGCGGCCAACGCCACGTTGCCGCCGTAGGAATGCGCCAGCAGGAAGAAGCCGCAACCGGTGGCGAAGCGGGAGGAGAAGTCGTCCAGGGCGGCGCGCAGAGCTGCGCCCTGGTCCAACATGCCCATCCCGTGCGGTAGTCGGGTGGCCGAGAGGCGGTAGCCCGGGCGGTCCACCGCGACGACGGTGTAGCCGAGGGCCGCTCCCAGCGTCAGCAGTGACAGCTGGGGATGGGCCCGGCCGTCGAAGTAGTCGGCGTTCGTACCGCTGTTGTGGACGGCGACCACTACGGCCCGGGCGGGCGCCCCGACGGGTTCGCTGATCAGCGCGGACAGGGGAATGCCCGCAGCGTCCAGCGTGATCCGGCGTACGCCACTGGAGGCCGACGCCTGGAACGGCAGGATCACCTTCGTCGCCCTCGACCCGCACCGGGCGGCGGAAGGGGAACGGCGGAGGAGGCCCCCGGACGGGCTACGGGCCGCGGTGGGCCCCGCTACCCCACTGCCCTCGTCGTCCGAGACGCCCCGGCGTATCTCCTCGGAGGTCGCCACGGCCGACAGCACCGGGGCGGAGTTCAGGATGGCTGACTGCAGGTCCCGTAAGTGCGCGGAGGGCTCTATCCCCACCTGTTCCATCACCTGCGCGTAGAAGGACCGGTAGCCGGCCAGCGCCTCGGCCACCTGGCCCGACCGGTACAGGGCGATCATCCGCTGGTACTGCAGCGTCTCGTTCAGGGGGTGCAGACCGGCCAGCGCGTTGAGTTCGGGGATCAGGTGCAGATCACCCCCCTGCCCGAGACAGGCGTCCAGGCGCAGGATCTGCGCGGAGAGACGCACCTCCTCCAGCTTCACCGCGCAGGCGTCCAGGACCGAACCGCGCCGGACGTCGACGAGAACGTCACCGCGCCACAGCGCGAGTGCCTCGCCGAGGAGTTCGGCCGCCTCCGCGTTCCTGCCGTTCCGCATGTACTGGTGCCCGGCCTCGACGGACCGGGTGAATTCCTCGAAGTCCTTCCGCATGGACTGCGGAGCACTGAAAAGATATCCACGGTCGTAGGTCACGATGAACCCTTCGGCACCATCGCATTCCCGTACCGCCCCGGCGGCCCCCGACCGCGCCTCCCTGAGCGATTTCCGAAGCTGCAGAATATAAGTCTGCAGCGTGGTGGAAAGGCTTTTCGGAGGAACTCCCGCCCAGACTTCCTCGACGATTTCGGATACCGGCACCACAGTGTTCGCACGCATGGCAAGTAACGTGAATATCTGCCGGATCTTCGGCGCGGAGGGAACCACCGATTTCCCGCCCACACGCATTTCGAGCGCACCAAGAACATTCAATTCCACCAGCGTCCCCCATCCTCCCCAGGATCGCCGTCTCTCCCCATGGCGACGGGATTACTCTACCGAGCCGCAGAACCGGAAAGACAAAGGAATACAGGGGGTACGCGTTGGGTACCCCCTGCCGCAGAACGAGCAAGAACCGGACAAAACGAGGATCGCACTGTCCTGGGATTTTACTCCGACTTGACCAGTCAATCCGACCGCGAACACCGCTATTGCAAACAGGGTCGAATACGCGCCAGGCAGTGACCGAAAGAAATGGAGCCTTCCGGCCGCCGGACCTCGGTACGCTGCCTCAGTACGTCGTCGCGGACTGCTGCAACTGGGCCGCGAGCGACACCAGCAGTGCCTCGTCCGCGTACCGCGCGCCCAGCAGCACGCCGATCGGCAGGCGTTCGGCGTTCCGGGTGAGCGGGACGGTGATCGAGGGCATACCGGTGAGGTTGTGGACCGCGGTGTACGGCATGAACGCGGTCATTCTGGCGAACTCGGCCGCCGGATCGGCGTCGTCGCGCAACTCCCCGATCCGCACCGGCGGTTCGGCCAGCGCCGGGGAGAGGATCACGTCGTACGCGACGAAGAGCAGGTCCGTGAGCATCTGCCCCAGGCCCCGGAAGGTGGCGAGCGCCGTGTGGTACTCCCGCGCGGACACCCCGGCGGCGGTCTGTCTGAGCCAGGCCGTGAAGGGCATCAGCTCCCCCTCGCGCTCCGGCTCCACCTCGTACGACGCCGCCTCCACCGACCAGACCCGGGTGAACGCCTCCAGGACACCCCCGTCGGGGGGCATCTCCAGTTCCTCCACTTCATGGCCCAACGCGGCGAGGGCCGCCGCCGTGCTGTCGAGGGCGTCCTCGCAGTCGGGGTGCAGCACCGCGCCGGGCACCATGGGCTGCCGCAGCAGCGCCACGCGCACTACACGGGGCTCCCGGCGCGCGTGCTCCAGCAGGGACACACCCCCGGCGTGCGCGGGCGCGGTGTACACGTCGCCCGGCATCGGCCCCGCCATCACGTCGACCAGCGCCGCCGCGTCGGCCACCGTACGGGCGAGCGCACCGTGTACCGACAGCCCTGTCACGTCCGGGCGCCAGGGCCCGTTGCTGATCCGGCCCCGGCTCGGCTTCAGTCCGACCAGGCCGCAGACGGAGGCCGGGATGCGTACGGAGCCACCGGCGTCGGTGCCGTGCGCGAGGGGCGCGAGGCCCGCCGCGACGGCCGCCGCCGCGCCGCCGCTGGACCCGCCGGGCGAACGCCCCGGACTCAGTGGGTGTTGGGTCGGCGGGCCGAGCCTGTTCTCCGTGTAGCAGGGCAGCCCGAACTCGGCGGTGTTGGTCTTGCCCAGCATGACCGTGCCGGCGTCCCGCAGCCGGGCGGCCACATGGTCGTCGGTGTCGCTGACATGGTCGGCGAAGGCCGCCGAACCCCAGGTGCACCGCACCCCCTCGACCTGGACGAGGTCCTTGATCGGTACGGGTACCCCGTGCAGCACTCCCAGCCGCGTACCGTCCCGACGCGCCGCCACAACCTCCCGCTCCGCGCGTTCCGCCTGGGACCGGGCGAGTTCCGCGGTGACCGTGAGGTACGCGCCCAGTTCCTTGTCGGCTTCCTCGATACGACCGAGGTAGTGGTCGGTCAGTTCGACCGGGGACAGCTCGCCCTCGGCGATCGCGGCGGCCTGTTCGAGCGCCGTCAGCTCGTGGAGTTCGGACATCGCGTCAGCTCCCCTTCCGGCCGCGGGCCAGTCTCAGCAGCCCCGGGGCCAGGGCGGCGAGCGCCGCTGTCCGGCGCAGCCGGGTCGCCATCCGGAGTCGTGTGGAGCGGATCTGCTGGTGCACGTCGATGTACACCTCGGGGCGCACGGTCGCCCCGGAGAGCAGCTTCACCACCATGTGGGAGGTGATGGCGCCGAACACCATGGCGACATAGGTGACCTGCGGGAAGCTGTAGTCGGGCCGTCCCAGGTTCGCCCGCACCTCGACGAGCATCTCCACCGGCACGTATCTGAGCGGCACGGCCCGCAGCAGCAGCTGCCAGGAGGTCAGCCGGTCCAGATCGGCCTCGGATATAGCTCCGTCGAACGGTTCCCTGATGTACCGGTAGTCGTAGCAGCGCACGTACTGGGCGCCCGCGATGTCCCACCCGGTGACCAGCGGCAGCCGCCGTTCGACGGCGACGCGGTGAAGCAGGTGCTTGGCCCGCCAGCCGTCCATGGTCGTCACGTCCACGCCGTCCACGATGACGTCGCAGTCGTCGACCAGCGCCTTCACCGTCTCCTCGCCTACCCCTTCCGGGAAGACCCTGACGTGGGCGTGCGGGTTGATGGCCGCGACCCGCTCACCGGCGACCGTGGCCTTGTTGCGGTCGATGTCGGTGGCCGCCGCGCTCTGCCGGTTGAGGTTGTTCACCTCGTACGTGCCCGGGTCGGCCAGGACGAAGGAGCGCACCCCCAGCCGGGCGAGTGGCTCGACGGCCGCTCCGCCGATGGACCCGCAGCCGGCGACGAGCACGGTCGCGCCCCGCAGTACGGCCTGCTCCCCGATGCTGACAACACCCTTGTTGCGGGTGGTCAGTTCCCCGTAGAAGTCCTTCTCCTGCGCCTCGCCACCACTGCTCATCTACGACGCCTCCTTCATGCGGTACGCGCCCGTCCTGCGGGCGGTCATGGCGGCGACCAGTTCCATGAGAGTCATCGCGTCCGGGCCGCCGCCGAGGTAGTCCTCGATGAGGTCCATGTAGTCGCCGAGGTCGGCGTGGACCGGCGCCACGAAGGGAACGGCGATGACGTCCTGGTCGTAGATGGGAGCCATGAGGTCGGTCTCGGGCAGCCGGGGCGAGGTGCCGCGGTCGATCTGGAGGTCGAAGCCGGTGAGCCGGAAGTGCCGTATCGCCACCTTCTCCTTGGCGTCGCCCAGCATGAGGCGCATACGGTCCCCGGCTCCCGAGATGACCCTGCCGAGGCCCAGCAGCAGATGCCAGGGCACCCGTTCGGTGGCGGGGCCGGGCGGCAGTTCGAGGTCGCGGACGAACCGCTTGATCTCGAAGGCCTGGTGCGTGCCCACGTCGTCGGCTGCGAACCGGCCCAGCAGGTCGATGTCGTGCGCCGCCTCGGTGGAGAACCGGCCGCGGCCCGGATGGTCGAGCGGCATGGAGACCGGGTCCTGGGAGCAGCCGAGGCTGATGTAGCCGCGGATACGGCCCGTGCGGGTGCACAGGCTGACGGTGTGGACGTTCTGCACACCCGGCGGGTGGCGGACCGTCTCCCGGAAGACCGCCCGCTCGTACACGAGTTGGGGAGACATCCAGCCGAGCCGGAGGTACTGCACGAGCCTGAAGCCCATGATGCCGTTGAGGTAGCGCAGCGGGAGCTGGTCGTCCTCGACGGTGAGGGTGATCAGCTCGTCCCTCGGGTCGTACACGGAGTAGAGCGGGTCCCCGAGGACATGGTCGGGCAGGGAGCGGAAGTCCAGGGTGGAATGGAGCCTGATGATGTCCGAGACGTACCGTTCCCGCTCCCGCTCCGGTAACCGTTCCGGCGTCTCCACCGCGTTGTCCGTGCCGGCCGTGTCGGTCATATCGGCTCTCCGGCGGTGTAGAGGCTCTCGGTGATGGCGAGGGCCAGCACCTCGGGCGTGCCCTCGTAGATCCGGGCGCCGTAGGCGTCGCGCAGCCGCTTCTCCATGCCGAAGGACTTCACGTAGCCGCGCGCTCCGGTGAGGGACATGGCCATGTCGGTGACGTCGATGGCGACGCGGTCCGCGAAGAGCTTCGCCGCCGCCGGTTCGTACTGGGGGGCGGGGAGTTCGTTGTCGACCTTGTGGGCGGCCTTGAGATAGAGCAGCCGCGCCGCGTCGACCTTCGCGGACATCTCGGCGAGCTTGGCGGCGGTGAACTGGTGCTCGCGCAGCGGGCGTCCGCCCTGGACGCGGGTGTCGCACCACTCCAGGGCCTGTTCGAGGGCGCCCCGGGCCACACCGACGGAGATTCCGGCGACGGAGGCGCGAGCCATGTTGCTCTGCGCGATGTTGATGGCCATGCCGTCGCCCTCCTCGCCGATCATGTTCTCGGCGGGGATGCGGACGTCGTGGAACTCCAGTTCGCTGCCGAGGCAGAGCCGGTATCCCATCTTGTCGGCCACCGGTCCCCGGACCACACCGGGGAGGTCGAGCGGCACCATGAACGAGGTGAGGCCGGTGGCGCCGGGCGCGCCCTCCATGTTGGCGAACACCGACGCGAACGCGGCGACCTGGGCGTTGGTGATGAACCTCTTCTTACCGTTCAGGACGTAGTGGTCGCCGTCCCGGCGGGCGGTCATCACGTCGCGGGCGTGGACCGCGTTGGCCGGGATGATCAGGTCGCAGCCCGCCTCCTCCTCGGTGACCGCGTTGCACGCCAGGACCGGGGCGTCGCCCGAGAACATGGGCAGGAACCGGGCCTGGAGCCGCGGGTCGCCGGAGAGCAGCACCGGGGTCTGACCGAGCATGGCGGCACCGAAGATGAGGGCGGTACCGGCGCAGACGGACGCCACCTCCTCCAGCGCGACCGAGCAGCCGATCATGCCGAGGCCGAGACCGCCGTACTCCTTGGGCACGGCGACGCGAGTGAGGCCCAGGGCGTGCCCCTGGGCGACCATGTCCCAGTCGAAGTCGTCGGCGGGCGCCGTGTCGAGGGCCGTCACCCGGGGTGCCACGACCTCGCGGGCGAATTCCCGTACCTGGCGGCGGAGTTTCTCCACCTCGCCGGGAAAGACGTCGAAATTGAGCTCAAGTTCGTCGTTGTTCATCATGTCGGTCTCGAAACTCCGTAACTCGGATCCGATTGAGGCAGGGGGCTTGCCGAAGTGCCGCGTCGCGAGGTCCGCCGGGCACTGGAGGGCGCGCGCTCTCAGACGGGAAGCCCTTCCTGGGCCGCCAGTTCGGGATAGCGGTCGAAGGCGGGCCGCAGGATGGGGACAAGTTCCAGTACCCGGGCGACCTTTCCCCGGATACGCACCTTTCCGGTGGCGATGGCGGTCGGCATCATGAGTTTGCCGAGCCAGAGCTGGTGCGCCGTGTCGGACGTCATCTTGATCCTGATCGTCGCCTCCTCGGGTGCGTCGGCGCCGACCCTCAGGGCGTCCGCGGACACGTGGATCACGCAGTCCGGGTTGGTCTGGGTGAGCCGGATGGACAGGTTGCTCGCACGCAACTGCGAAGTGAACTGTTCGTCCTTCAACAGGATTTCGAAGAGAGTGCCGAAGACCCGCTCGGCCACTTCGGTCGACTCGAAGACAGTCATGGTTCATTCTCCCGTCACATATTCCCAACAGCGAATCTCCGCTGAGGCGTTGACCGCATCATAGGAATCACCCACGGTCCGGACGGGAGTATCGACAGGGCGGGAAAAGGAAGGGGAAGGAGTATTGAAAGAGAGCGCGTTCCCTGTATCACTTCCGGGGAATCGAGGCGAAGCGGCGCGACGAGCGCACGGAACGGATTCCCGCTCACCGACCCCCTCGGCGCAGGTACGGCGCGACGCGGAACCGCTCCACCCGATCCGGGCACTACTGGGCGTTCGGGCCCCGGGCACCGTAGATTGAAGGGGTGACAGCCGACCGATCCCGCACCTCACAGGAATGCCTCGTCTTCGGCCCGCTGGAGAACGAGATCATGGAGGTCCTGTGGCAGGCCCCCGAACCGATGACCGTCCGGGAGGTCCTCGGCGCGCTCAACACCGGCCGTGAGACCCCGCTGGCGTACACCACCGTCATGACCGTGCTGAGCCGCCTCGCCGAGAAGGGCGCGGCCAACCGCACCAAGGCGGGCCGGGGTTACGCGTACACCCCCTGCGTCACGGACGAGGCGGCGATGGCCGTGCGCGAGGTCATCCGTGACTTCGGCGTGAGCGCGGTCGGTCACTTCCTCGACGAGATCCGTAACGTCCCCGACCTGCGCGAGCGCTTCGAGAAGCTGCTGCACGAGGGCCCCGGCCACTGAGCCGAGCCGCTCGGCACATCGAGCGGGTGGCTGTCTTTCTGGATTACTTCACCATCACCACCCACCCCTGCACCCACGACCTACTATGCTCCCGTAGTAGATGCATGGGGCGCGGCATCCGGTGCGGGACGCCCCTCTGACTGGAGGTGCGTAGTGAACGGGGCATTATCGGCGGGCGCGCCCGTGCGCGGACGCGGACTGATCATGACGGTCCTCGGCTGCTGTTTCCTGATGGTGATGATGGACAACACCATCCTCAACGTCGCCCTGCAGACGATCCAGCAGGACGTCGGCGCGACCAACGCGGAACTCCAATGGGCCCTGGACTCCTACATCCTGTTCTACGCGGCCCTGATGTTCTCGTCCGGAATCCTCGCCGACGCCTTCGGCCGGCGTCGCGTCCTGGTGATCGGGTTGGTCGTCTTCGGCGCGGCCTCCACGTTCGCCGGCTTCGCCGACACCCCCCAGCAACTCATCTTCTGGCGTGGGGTCATGGGCGTGGCCGGGTCGGTCGTGCCGCCCGCCACGCTCGCGGTGATCAATGACATCTTCGCCCCGGAGGAACGCGGCAAGGCGATCGGCATCTGGTCGGCGCTGGGCGGTCTGTCCATCGCCCTCGGCCCGATCGCCGGCGGCTTCCTGCTCGAACACTTCTGGTGGGGCTCGGTCTTCCTCATCAACGTGCCCATCGCCGCCGTCTGCGCCGTCCTCCTCCTGGTGGTCCTCGCCGAGTCCCGCTCGGCGACCAGGCCACGCATCGACATCGCCGGCGTCCTGCTGTCCATCGCGGGCATCGGCGCCCTGGTCTACGGGGTGATCCGCGGCGGCGAGACCAACGACTGGACCAGCGTCGAGGTCCTGGGCACGATGGTCGCCGGCGTGGTTCTGCTGGCCGTACTCGTCCTGTTCGAGAGTCGCACGGCGCAACCGGCCCTGGACGTCAAGCTGTTCCGCAACAAGTCCTTCGCTGCCGGTACCGCGAGCCTCGCCCTCTCCTTCTTCGCCCTCACCGGCGGCACCTTCCTGATGGTCTTCTACGTCCAGGCCATCCGCGGTCACACCCCCCTCGAACTCGGCCTCATCCTGCTCCCGGTGGCCGTGGGCGCCGTAGCTTCGGCCATCCTCAGCAACCCGCTGGCCACGCGCTTCGGCCCCAAGGCCGTCGTCACCACCGGACTGGTGCTGCTCGCCCTGTCGTTCACCGGGCAGGCAGGCATCGGCGCCGACACGGCGCTCTGGTGGTACGAGATCCTGCTCGGGGTGTCCGGCTTCGGCCTCGGCCTGGTCATGGGCACCACGACGACGACCACGATGGCCGTGGTGGCACCCGAACAGGCCGCCATCGGCGCGGGCGTCAACAACACGCTGCGGCAGATCGGCGCCGCGCTCGGCGTCGCGGTGCTCGGCTCGATCCTGTCCGTCTGGTACCGCGACGAACTGGGCAGCTCTG
>NZ_AEJB01000068.1 GCF_000331005.1 Streptomyces turgidiscabies Car8 | reverse complement strand
CCTGGGGGCTGCGCCCCCAGACCCCCCTCCGGCCCTGAACGGGCCTTGTCCTCAAACGCCGGACGGGCTGGAGATGCGGGCCGGCGCTGAAGAGGTACCGCCGGGGCGGGAGGGGTTGCGCCTGGGCTGCACGAAGGGCGGCGGCGGGTGGGTGGGAAGGGGGCGGGCGTTGCAGTGGCCGCGCCCTCAAGCGCCGGTCGCGCGAGGGCAGTTCGGCCTGGGCTGCGGAGGCAGTAAGGGCGGGTGGGTGGGAAAGCAGGCGTGCGCTGAAGTGGCCGCGCCCTCAAGCGCCGGACACGCGAGGGCAGTTCGGCCTGGGCTGCAGAGG
>NZ_AEJB01000067.1 GCF_000331005.1 Streptomyces turgidiscabies Car8 | reverse complement strand
ACGTACGGGTCGGCCTCGGCCGTGACTGCGCACTCTCCTCGGCTGCGGCACGTCCGCTCGGGCGCGTCGACGGACTCCTCGACTGCCGGGCTCGTGGTACGCGGCGGCCTCGGCGGCAAGCTCATCCTGGACGCGCTGCTGCTCGTCCTCCTCAGCCAGCTGCTGCGCGACGTCGTCCAGCTCGGGCGCCGACTCATCGAACCCGGGCACGTCGCCCCAGTCGACCGCCGGGGCCTGGTCGACGTCGAGGTCCTCGACCTCGGCGGCCGCGCGGTACCGCTCCTCGTACGCGGCGAGCGCCTGGTCGAGCTCCTCCTGCTCCTGGTACGTGAGTTCCGGGGCCAGTTCGGCCTCGTCGCGCACGTCGGGGACCTGGTCGAGAGTCTCGCCCTCGACCTCCCAGTCCATCTCCGGCGCCTGGTCGAGGTCGTACTCGGGCTCGGCGACGAGCTCCTCGTCGAGCTCCTGGCCGCGCTGCTGCTCGGCCTCGTCGGCGTCCTGCTGGGCCTGGTCGTCGTGACCACGGCGGTCGAGTTCGTCGCGGGCGGCCTCGGCGGCCTCGCGGGCCGGGGCGGTCTCCTCGTACCACGCGGAACGGGCCTCGTCGATCTGCTCCATCACCTCGACGCGCGCGGACATGCTGCCCACCAGGTCCTCGTAACCGCGGGCCTGCGCTTCCAGCTCGGCGCGCTCGGCGGCGTCCTCGCACTGGTCTGCGTCGGCCTGCGCGAGGATGGCCTTCTCCTCGTAGCGCAGGACCATCTGCCGGGCCTCGGACAGTTCCGCGCCCATGTGCGCCGGCGCCCACGACGTCTCGCGCTGGTACCGGTTGACCATCTCGCGCAGGGCGGCGTCGGACGTCCGCGCAAGGGTCTCCTGCTCCTCGGTGCGGCCGAGGGCGGAGTGCGCGGCCTCCCACGCGGCGCGCTGCTCGACCGCGCCCTTCGCGGGCAGGCGGCCGATCGCCGTGTTGGGGGCGTCGATGTTGTACAGCTCGCGGTAGCCCTCGACGGTGCCGGCGTTCCGCTCCCACTCTGCGCGGTCGAGGACGTCCTCGGGAACGGGGCCCAGGTGGCGGATCGCCCACTCCGGGGGCTCCTCCGCCAGGCGCTCGCCCAGCACGTCGCGCCGGGCGTCCATGGCCTCGGCCAGCTTGCGGGCCACCTCGCCCTCGATGCCGGGGATCTCCGGCGTGCGGTCACACCAGCTGTGCCCCGCCGGCTCGTTCTCCGGCGTGCGGTCGTCGAGGATCGTGTCAATGCGCCAGTTGACCAGCGACGGGACGTTGTCCGGCACGGGGTAGCTCATCGGGCGCATCGCGATGGCACTGGCCAGCACACGCTTGCCGTCGTGCCCGGCCAGCTCGGCCTCCCGCAGCTTCCGGTAGACCGTGCTGGGGTCGCCCTGCCTGAGCTTCTTGTAGTGATCCTCGGACAGCAACTGCCGCAGCATCGGCTCATACTGGTTGCGCGTGTGCTCGGTGACGTAGTCGCGCCACTCCGGCTCAAGGGCCGGGATCGACTCCGCCCAGTCCTGGGACTCGCGCAGCTCCTGCAGCGCGGACAGCTCGCCACCGTCCCGCTCGATGGCGGCCTGCAGCATGGACATCGCGTCCTGGTCGAGGGACTGGAGCCGGTGCTCGTCGGCCGGAACCTGGCACGCGGCAAACGCGCGGTTGTACCGCTGGGCACGGGTGAGGCCGGGATAGACCTGCTGGCGGTTCATCCCCTCCTCGACGAGCAGATATCCGCCGTAGCCGACCGTTCGGCCCTGCACCGCGTGGACTGTGCCCGCGTACGCGAGCGCCACGTTCTCCCGGACGTAGTCGCCAGGCAGGGTGATGGTCCCGGCGAGCCGCTCGGTGCCGTCGGTGTCGCGGC
>NZ_AEJB01000066.1 GCF_000331005.1 Streptomyces turgidiscabies Car8 | reverse complement strand
CGGTCGAGATCCCGGCCACGCAGGGCGGCGGCGTCGGGGGCCACCTGCCAGTAGCGGAGCGGACGGCCGAGGGTGCCCAGCAGCGCCGGCCCTGCGTCGGGGGCGAGGAGCAGGCCGCCGAGCCAGTAGACCTCCGACAGCGCACTGCCGGGCAGACGGCTCAGCGCGGGCGTACGCAGCACCGGCAGCGTCGACCAGTAGGCGCCCGCGGGGGTGCGCGGGACGACGATCCCGGTGATCCGGACGGCGAGCGGCGGCCCTGCCGAGTTCGGCAGGTGGATCACGGATCCCACCCGGATGTGAAGCGTGCGGGCGGTGTCCGTGGTGACGGCGGCCTCGACCTCAGCGCTCGCCGCCGTCACCGGTCCGCCCGTGGTGCGTGGCAGCCGGCCCGAGTGGATCCGGGCGTGGGCGGCCAGGTCCTGCTGGGCGGCGAGCGTCAGCTGGGCGGGGATGCCGGCGGGCTGGGGAAGCCAGGCGTCGGACGCCACCATGCCGACGGTCGTGCGTACGCCGTACGCCGACTGCGCCCGGTCGGGAACCAGCGGTGCCCTCGGGGTGGCGAGGATCTCGGCCCGCACGGCGGCCAGCGGACCGGGGCGCAGGGCGGCCTCGGCCTCCGTGACGGTGTCCGTCCAGGGTGGCGGGGCGTCCACCTGCACGGTCGTCCGGTCGGGAAAGGCCTGCTCGACCGCCCGGCGCAGCCCCGCGTCCCCGTACCGGTCGACGGCACGCGGGTAGGCGGCGGCCAGCGCGGCGGTCACCGCCACCAGCAGCGCGAGGGCCACCGACGTACCGGCGAAGGCCCTCAGGCGGGCCCGCACGCGCGGCGATACGGTCCTCGTCCCCCCGCTTTCAGCGGGCTCCGGCTGCGCGGTCACTGCGTCACCTCGTCCCTGAGAGTCGACACGGGTTTCGCCCGCCGAAGCGCGAGGGCCACGGTCACTAGGGCGGGGCCCGCGGCGAGGGCCGCCAGCAGGACGGCCAGCCGCAGGGGCGGGAGTTCGACCAGCACCGGCGGCAGCGGCCGGGTGGCCTGCCCGGTCAGGACGACGAGCGGAACCAGCGCGTACGTCAGCACCGCGCCCAGGGCCGTGCCGACCAGCAGCGCCAGCGCGACCAGCACACCGTGCTCCACGGCGACCAGCCGGACCAGCCGGCGGCGCGGTGCCCCCAGGGCGCGCAGTACGGCGAACTCGCCGTCCCGGGCCCGCATCGCACCCGCCGAGCTCACCGCGAAGCCGAGCGAGGCGAAGAGCACCGTCACCCCGGCCGCCGCGATCAGCGCGGCCTCCGGGGCCGCCCCGAACGGGTCGTCGCGCAGCTCCGCCGCAGTCTCGTCGCGCACCACCACCTGCTCCGGCTCGACATCGGGCAGGCCCCGCACGGCGGCGGCGGCAGCGGGCGCGGATGTCCGCAGCCACCACTCGGTGGGCGCGAGCCCGGTCCCGTAGCGGGCCTGCAACACCCGGTCGACGGCCGGCAGATCGACCAGCAGGGCCCCGCCGTCCGGCGCGGTGGTCTCCGTCGTGGGCAGGGCGCTCGCCGTACGGACGATACGTACGGGCACGGAACGGCCGTCGAACGTCACCTCCACGCGCTGGCCCTCGCGCGCGCCGGACGCGGTGAGGAACCGCTGGGTGGCGACCGCGCGGATCTCGGGCGCCGCCGGCTGGGGGACCTTCAGGTGGACCTCCAGGGGCATGGAGGTCGGCGGGACGTCCGGCGGCAGGTATCCGGTGCTGTACGTCATGGTCAGCGGTGCCGTCGACGTGATCCGGGGGCGGGTCGGCCGGGCGCTGTCGTCGGGGGCGAAGGCCACGGAGTCGGCCTCGAACGCCGTCGCCCACTTCGTCGGCAGGGTCAGCCGCCGGACGTCACCGTCGCCCGCGGTCGCCGTGAGCGCGCCGAGGACCAGACGGTGCCGGTCGGCGCGGTCGGCCGGCTGCGACAGGGTCATGGTGAGTCCGGTCAGCGCCAACGGGCCCCGGGCGCCGTTCAGATCGGGGGTCAGCGGGTGCGGGCGGCCGTCGGCGGCGAGGCTGCCGGACGGTATCTCGTACGACGTCCCGTGCCGGTCCCGCACGGTGAGCGTGACGTCCGCGCCCGGCCCCGGCGTGCTGCTGTGCAGGGTGGCGGTCAGCGTGAGCCGCGCCGTGCCCGCCGGTACGCCGATACCGGCGGGCGCTCCGCGCGGCGCGAGCCCGGCGAGCAGCGGCCCCTTCGTCAGATCACTCCGCGCCAGCACGGCCCCGGCCGCCTCCGCCGTGTTCAGGGCCACGACGGTCGCGGTACGGCTGCCGGAGAGTGACACGGTGCCACGGACCGCGGGGGCGACCGCGTCGACGTGGGGAAGGGCCGCGTAGACGTCCGTACGGCCCACACCGCCGCTCCCGGCGGTCAGTACGCGCACCTCGGCGCCCGCCCGGAAGTCGGCCTGGTCGGCCTGGGACCGGTGCCAGGACGCGCTCTGC
>NZ_AEJB01000065.1 GCF_000331005.1 Streptomyces turgidiscabies Car8 | reverse complement strand
CCCCCTTCTCTATGGAGCCCCACAGTGATGAACGACATCCGGGCCATGCGCAACATCAACGCCAACCTGTTCGACGTGCCGTCATCGGCCAACGCCCTTGAGGAGTACGACTCCGACGTGGCCGAACTCGTCCGCGAGGCAGCGGCGCACCTGTTTAAGGCACGCCGTGACAACGACAGGGCCGCCCTAAATGAGGCGTACAACCTCACCCTGCTCGCCGCCTCCGAGCTCATGAAGGGTGCCGGTAGTTCGGTGTACGTGCGCACTCACCTCATGGTCACGGCCCGCCTGGTCGAGCTCGAAGCGGCGCTCCTCGTCGCCGAGGCCACGACCGCCAGCGAGTGAGGCCGTAGCCGTGAAGATGGATTCCGACGTTCTCAAGGTCATCCGCTCCACCACGGTCGACGGCCTGACTCTCCGCCTCCAAGGCACGCTCGACCGCAAACTGTACGACCGCGTAAACCTGGCCCTTCAGGCGGTCGGCGGCACTTGGAACCGCTATCAGCGCGCCCACATCTTCCCCTTCACCGCTGCCGACGCCCTCGCGGGACTGCTCGCCACCGGGGAAGTGATCACCGACGTCGACCGCGGGTACTTCCCCACACCGAAGCCCCTTGTCGAACAGCTCCTGGACCTGGCGGAACTCGAAGCCGGTTGTGAGGTGTTGGAGCCGTCGGCCGGACGCGGCGCCATCGCGGAGGCCGCAGCTGCCCGCGGTGCCGTTGTCGACTGCATCGAACTCGACACCACTCGTGCCGAGCACATCCGCGCCGGCGGCTACGCCCGCGAGGTCGCGGCCGCCGACTTCTTCAACGTGAAGGTGCAGCGCCGCTACCAGCGGGTCGTCATGAACCCGCCATTCGCTGACGGCAGGACATCCGCCACGTCCAGCGGGCGTTGCGCTTCGTCCAGCCGGGCGGCCTGGTCGTGGCCGTCATGTACGGCAGCCTCCCCTACCGGAGCGACCGTAAGGCCAAGGACTTCCGGGCACGGGTTCGCGAGGCGCGAGGGACTATCACGGAACTGCCCGACGACGCATTCCCGATCGGCGTGCCCACGGTGGTTGCCGTCATCCCGGTCCGAGAGCCCGCCTCGCCCTCTAGGTTCAACCCCCAGGCGCCCAGGCCTGAGGACTTCACTGCAAAGCCCGCAGCGGCCCAGCAGGGGTTGTTCTTCACCGACGCGCCGACAGCCCACGGCACAGTGCCCCTCGACGGGTTCGAGTACGGGGCCGCACCATGGCTAGAGATAGATCCCAACACTGATGGGTGATACGGTCTATCTCGTTGGTGGAAACGGCCTCAGTCGAGGAACCGGCTCACCAACGTGCCGTGGCATGC
>NZ_AEJB01000064.1 GCF_000331005.1 Streptomyces turgidiscabies Car8 | reverse complement strand
GCCCGGACGTCACGAGCGACGTCTCGGTGATCTACCACGGCTGGTACGAGGTGCTGAGCCACGGCACCTTCCCGCTGAACGACATCACCTGGCAGTACCCGCCCGCCGCCGCCCTGGCGATCCTCTCCCCCGGCGCCCTGCCCTTCCTGGACTACGCGTCGGCGTTCTTCGTACTGGCCGCTCTCGCCGACCTCGTCGTCCTGTCCCTGCTCCTGTACGCGGGCGGGCGCCCCGGCCGGTCGTCGCGCGGCGCCTGGGTGTGGGTGGTGGGCGTACCGCTGCTGGGCCCGACCGTGTACGCCCGGTACGACGTCATGGTGACCGCCGTGGCGGTGGCCGCGCTGCTCGCGGGCGCCCGGCATCCGCGCCTCATGGGCGCCCTGGCGGGCTTCGGGGCGCTGCTGAAGGTCTGGCCCGCGCTGCTGCTCGTGGGGGCCGCAGGCCCTTCCTTCAGAGGCGCGGGGCTGTATCGATATGCGGCTCCGCCGCGGGGCGCGACCAGCCACGACGAACCCGCACCCGCCCGCACTCGGATGCGCCGGCTGGGCCGCACTGGCCAGGGAGCGCCGGTCCAGGTGACTCCCCGGCACGATCACCTCCCGCACCTCCACCTCCGCCACCAGCCCACGCGCCGACACCACCCGCCACACCGACGTGAGCAACGAGTCCTCGCCGACGAACGCGGGCGCCGTGCTGGCCGCTCCCCCGGCGAGCCGGTAGCGCAGACGCACCGGCTGGACGGGGACCCCGGCGTCCAGCGCGGCCTGGAACACCGCCCGGCGGAAGTAGCCCTGGGCGTTGCCGCACCAGGTGCTGCCCTCGGGGAAGGCGACGACCGCCGTGCCCTCGCGCAACGCCTCGGCGATCTTCGCGACGGTCTGGGGCAGCGCCCGCAGCCGGTCGCGCTCGATGAACAGCGCACCGCCGGCCGCGGTCAGCGCGCCCGCCACCGGCCACTGCCGGATCTCGGCCTTGGCGAGCATCCTGGCCGGCCGTACGGCGGCCAGCAGCGGGATGTCCAGCCACGAGATGTGGTTGGCGACCAGCAGCACACCCCCGGTGGGCGCGGTGGGGCCGCTCACGCGGAGCCGTACCCCGGCGGCCCGCACGATGGTGCGGGCCCAGCGCCGTACCCACCCGGCGGGAATCCGCCCGCCGAACGGGCACAGCATGATCCCGGCGAGCAGGACGATCAGGACGGTCACCAGGCGCAGCACGGCCAGGGGCAGGGCCGTCGTGGAACCCGTGGTCTCCACGCACGTCCTCGGGGTGCAGGGCGCGCTGGGCAGCCAGACGCTCATCGGGCCGGGACGAGGGAGAGGAAGTGCCGCAGATAGCGCTGGTTGATCCGGCGCATCGACAGCAGCACGTACAGGTCGGCGACCCCGAAGTCCGGGTCGTGGGCGGGCTCCCCGCAGACCCAGGCGCCCAGGCGGACGTAGCCGCGCAGGAGCGGGGGCAGTTCGGTGCGGCCGGCGGGACGGGTCACACCGTCGGCGGACCAGGGCAGCAGCGGCCGTACCCGGAACTCCTCCGGCGCCAGGTGCTTGGCCCGGACGCGGTCCCAGGTGCCGGCGGCGACGGTGCCGCCGTCGGAGAGCGGGATGGAGCAGCAGCCGGCCAGCCAGTCGTGGCCGCGGTCGACCATGTAGCGGGCGATGCCGGCCCAGATGAGGCCGATGACCGCGCCGTCCCGGTGGTCGGGGTGGACGCAGGAGCGGCCGACCTCGACGAGCCCGGGGCGGATCGCGTCGAGCGGGGAGATGTCGAACTCACCCTCGGAGTAGAGGCGTCCGGCGATCGCCGCGCGTTCCGGGGGCAGCAGCCGGTAGGTGCCGACCACCTGGCCGGTGAGGGTGTCGCGGACCAGCAGGTGGTCGCAAGTGGCGTCGAAGGGGTCGATGTCGAGGCCGGGCTGCGGGGAGGACAGCAGGGCGCCGAGCTCACCGGCGAAGACGTCGTGACGCAGCCGCTGTGCGGCGCGTACGTCGTCCTCGTCGCGGGCGAGGGTGACGGTGTAGCGGGTGGGTGTGGCGGGGAGCGGGGGACGTTCGATGGTGGAAACGCCGGTCATGGCTCTCTCCTGGTCACGGGCCGGGGACGGCGAGGGGTGAGCTGGCCGGTCCCGTTACGTCCGGCCGTATCAGTTCTTCCGACCTCGGCTGTCCTGCGCGTGACTCTCGAAGGGAGAGCGGGTGTGGGCTTGCTGAATGCCAGGGGTGCCTGGCGGGACCGGGGTAGAGCACCACTCCGGTCCCGCCCGTCCGCACCTTGCCGGCGAACGTTCTGGGGTCAGCGGCCGGACACTTTTCGCGTCGCCCGCAGCCACTCCTTGTTCATCCCGGTGATGGAGAAGAGAGGGATGCCCTTCGGGCACGCGGTGGCGCACTCCCCGGCGAGGGTGCAGCCGCCGAAGCCCTCCTCGTCCATCTGGGCGACCATGTCGAGAACCCGGGTCTCCCGCTCCGGCGCCCCCTGCGGGAGCACGTTCAGGTGGTTGACCTTGGCGGAGGTGAAGAGCATGGCCGCGCCGTTCGGGCATGCGGCCACGCAGGCTCCGCAGCCGATGCACTCGGCGTGCTCGAAGGCGAAGTCGGCGTCCGGTTTGGGTACGGGGGTGGCGTGGGCCTCGGGGGCGGCGCCGGTCGGGGCGGTGACGTAGCCGCCGGCCTGGATGATCCGGTCGAAGGCGGACCGGTCGACGACGAGGTCCTTCACCACGGGGAAGGCGGCGGCGCGCCACGGTTCGACGTCGATGGTGTCGCCGTCGGCGAAGGACCGCATGTGGAGCTGGCAGGTGGTGGTGCGCTCGGGCCCGTGCGCGTCGCCGTTGATGACGAGGGAGCACGCGCCGCAGATGCCCTCGCGGCAGTCGTGGTCGAAGGCGACCGGGTCGTCGCCCTTGAGGATGAGTTCCTCGTTGAGGGTGTCGAGCATCTCCAGGAAGGACATGTCGGCGGAGATGCCGTCCACCTCGTACGTGGACATGGCGCCGTCGGCGTCGGCGTCGCGCTGGCGCCAGACGCGCAGGGTGAGCTTCATGCGTAGCTCCGCTGGGTGGGGTGGACGTACTCGAAGACGAGGTCTTCCTTGTGCAGGACGGGGGCAGAGCCCGCACTTGTGAACTCCCAGGCCGCCGCGTAGGCGAACCTGTCGTCGTCGCGGGCCGCCTCACCGTCCGGGGTCTGGGACTCCTCGCGGAAGTGGCCGCCGCAGGACTCGGCGCGGTGCAGGGCGTCGAGGCACATCAGCTCGGCGAGCTCCAGGTAGTCGACGACACGGTTGGCCTTCTCCAGCGACTGGTTGAACTCCTCGCCGGTGCCCGGGACCTTGATCCGCCGCCAGAACTCCTCACGGATCTGCGGGATGCGGCCCAGGGCCTTGCGCAGTCCGCTCTCGCTGCGGGCCATGCCGCAGAACTCCCACATCAGTTCGCCGAGTTCACGGTGGAAGGAGTCGGGGGTCCGGTCGCCGTCGACGGCCAGGAGGAGGTTCAGGCGGTCCTCCGTCTCGGCCAACACCTCCTGTACGACGGGGTGTTCGGCGTCGACGCGTTCCTGACCGGGGTGGCGGGCCAGGTAGTCGTTGATGGTGGCCGGGAGGACGAAGTAGCCGTCCGCGAGGCCCTGCATCAGCGCCGAGGCGCCGAGCCGGTTCGCGCCGTGGTCGGAGAAGTTGGCCTCGCCGATCGCGAACAGGCCGGGGACGGTGGTCTGGAGGTCGTAGTCGACCCAGAGTCCGCCCATCGTGTAGTGGACGGCGGGGTAGATCCGCATGGGGACCGTGTACGGGTCCTCGGCGGTGATCCGCGCGTACATGTCGAAGAGGTTGCCGTACTTCTCCTCGACGGCCTTGCGTCCCATCCGCCGGACGGCGTCGGCGAAGTCGAGGTAGACGCCCTGCCCGCCGGGTCCGACACCCCGCCCCTCGTCGCACACGTTCTTGGCGGCGCGTGAGGCGATGTCACGCGGGACCAGGTTGCCGAAGGAGGGGTAGATCCGCTCCAGGTAGTAGTCGCGTTCGTCCTCGGGGATCTCGTTCGCCGGCCGCCGGTCGCCCTTGGCCTTCGGCACCCAGATCCGGCCGTCGTTGCGCAGCGACTCGCTCATCAGGGTCAGCTTGGACTGGTGGTCGCCGGTGCGCGGGATGCAGGTCGGATGGATCTGGGTGAAGCAGGGGTTGGCGAAGTGGGCGCCGCGCCGGTGTGCCCGCCAGACGGCGGTGGCGTTGGAGTTCATGGCGTTCGTGGAGAGGTAGAAGACGTTGCCGTAGCCGCCGGAGGCGAGGACGACGGCGTCCGCGAAGTGGCTGGAGATCTTCCCGGTGATCAGGTCACGGGCGACGATCCCCCGGGCCCGCCCGCCGACGACGATGAGGTCGAGCATCTCGGTGCGGGCGTGCATCTCGATGTTCCCGGCGGCGATCTGCCGGCTCAGGGCCTGGTAGGCGCCGAGCAGCAGTTGCTGGCCGGTCTGGCCGCGGGCGTAGAAGGTCCGTGAGACCTGCACTCCGCCGAAGGAGCGGGTGTCGAGCAGGCCGCCGTACTCGCGGGCGAAGGGCACGCCCTGGGCGACGCACTGGTCGATGATCTCGACGGAGATCTGCGCCAGCCGGTGCACGTTGGACTCACGCGCCCTGAAGTCGCCGCCCTTGACGGTGTCGTAGAAGAGCCGGTGGACGGAGTCGCCGTCGTTGCGGTAGTTCTTCGCCGCGTTGATGCCGCCCTGGGCGGCGATCGAGTGGGCGCGGCGTGGGGAGTCCTGGTAGCAGAACTGGACGACGTGGTAGCCCTGTTCGGCGAGCGTGGCACCCGCGGAACCGCCGGCCAGCCCGGTGCCGACGACGATGACGGTGTGCTTGCGCCGGTTGGCGGGGTTGACCAGCTTGGCCTCGAACCGGCGTGTGTCCCAGCGCTCGTTGACCGGGCCGGCGGGCGCCTTGGGGTCGACGAGGGGCTCGCCGGTCGTGAACTCGGTGTATTCAGCGGTCATTTCAGCTCACCACTCCGGTCATGACGCCCACGGGTACGGCGAGGAAGCCGGCCGTGAGCAGCAGCGCGAGGATGTTCGCGACGGTCTTGAGGGCGCGGTCGCGGGTGCGGCTGCCGGCGCCGAGGGTCTGGGCGGCGCTCCAGAAGCCGTGCCGGATGTGCAGGCCCAGGGCGAGCATCGCGACGATGTAGATGACGTTGCCGTACCAGGTGGAGAAGGTGTCGACGACGTTCTGGTAGGGGTGCCCCGGCTGGAAACCGCCCGAGTGGACGGTGCCGGTGGTCAGGTCGAGGACGTGCCAGACGATGAAGAGGCCGAGGATGATCCCGCCCCAGCGCATGGTGCGCGTCGCGTAGCTCGACCGTGCCTTCCTGTGCACGTACTTGCTGGGCCGGGCCCTCAGGTCGCGGCGGCTGAGCTGGTAGGCGGAGGTGGCGTGGGCGACGACGGCCCCCACGAGCGCGACACGCACGAGCCAGAGCGTCCACTCGTAGTGCATGAAGGGCTCGCCGACCGTGCGCAGCCAGTGGGCGTAGTGGTTGAACTCGCCGGGCCCGAAGAAGATCTTCAGGTTGCCGATCATGTGGACGACGAGATACAGCAGCATGATCAGGCCGCTCACGGCCATCACGGTCTTCTTGCCGACGGAGCTGTCCCACACCGTGCGTGCGATGGACGGCCGTCGGTCCATCCGCGTTGCCAAAGCCATGGGTCAAGACGCTAGGCCGCACGACCCCGATCGGTCCAAGACATGGTCCGGCTCGTTTCCATAGCCAAAGCCTATGCAGGCCGTATCCTGGCCGCATGCAGTTCCAGCAGCTCCAGTACTTCGTGGCGGTCGCCGAGACCCGGCACTTCACCCGCGCCGCGGATCTCGTCCATGTCGCGCAGCCCTCGCTGTCCCAGCAGATCAAGTCGCTGGAAAGGGAGTTGGGGGCAGAACTGTTCCTGAGAGCGCGCGGCAACATCACGCTCACGGACGCCGGCGAGGCGCTGCTCCCGCTGGCCCGGCGCATCCTGGCCGACGCCGACACGGCCCGGCACGAGGTGCAGGAACTGGCCCAGCTGCGGGCCGGCCGGATCCGGCTGGGCGCGACACCGAGCCTGTGCACGGGTCTGCTGCCGGACGTGCTGCGCGCCTTCCACGACCGCTATCCCGGCATCCGGCTGCTCATCGAGGAGGGCGGCTCACACGATCTCGTACGGGAGCTGGCGCGCGGCGCCCTGGACCTGGCCCTGGTCGTCCTCCCGCTGCCGACCCCGTCCCCGGCGCTGACCACGCTGGAGGTCCTGCGCGAGGACCTGGTGGTGGTGTCGTCCCCGGACGCGCCGGCCCCCGGCCGGGGCCGGCGGACCGTCCGTGTCGCCGATCTGGAGGGCGAGCGCCTGGTGATGTTCCGGCACGGCTACGACCTGCGCGAGCTGACCGTGGCGGCGTGCCGCTCCGCCGGGTTCGAGCCGGAGTTCGCGGTGGAGGGCGGGGAGATGGACGCGGTGCTGGGGTTCGTACGTGCGGGGCTTGGCGTGGCTGTCGTACCGCGCATGGTGGCGAGCCGGACGGGGCGGGGGCTCAGGGTGACGCCGCTCGCCCGGCCGGGGCTGTTCCGGGCGATCGCCCTGGCCCACCGAAGCGATGTGGCTCCGCCTCGGGCGGCTCGGGAGTTGCAGCGGATGCTGTTGGAGAGGTGACGGGGGTGGAGGGCGCGGGTTGTGGACACCGATCACGTAGTACGTGGCTGGTCGCGCAGTTCCCCGCGCCCCTGGGTGGGTCACCCTGTCGCATCTACCAGGGCCAGGTCGTGCAGGCGTTCCGGGGGGCCAGGTCGGGCGTAGTACCAGCCCTGGGCCGTGTCGCAGCCCAGTATGCGGAGCTGCTCCGCCTGCGCGCCCGTTTCCACTCCCTCGACCGTGACGGTGAGGTTGAGGCTGTGGGCGAGGGAGACGATGCCCTCGACGATCTTCAGGTCGACGGGGTCCGCCGGGAACTGCTGCATCCCCTGGGTGAAGGAGCGGTCGAGCTTGAGGATGCTCACGGGGAGGCGGCGCAGGTTCGCCAGGTTGGAGTAGCCGGTGCCGAAGTCGTCCAGGGCGATGTCGACGCCCATCTCGGCGAGGCGGCGCAGGGGTTTGAGGAGGTCGTCGTCGGCGCCGATCAACGCCGACTCCGTCACCTCCAGGCACAGGGCCTCGGGTTCGAGGCCCGCGCGTTCCAGGATGTCGACGGTGTCCTGCACCAGGCCCGGGTGGGTGAGCTGGCACGGGGACAGGTTGACGTTGATGCGCAGCGGGCCCCCGGCCGGGTGTCCCCCGAACTGCCCCTGCCAGTCGCGGGCCTGACGCACCGACTGTTCCAGGACCCAGCGGCCGAGCGGGACGATCAGGCCGGTGTGTTCGGCGAGCGGGATGAAGCGGTCGGGGCCGAGGACTCCGTGCTGCGGATGCAGCCAGCGCACCAGGGCCTCGGCACCGCGCACACTGCCGTCGCCGAGGTGGACGAGCGGCTGGTACTCGATGAAGAACTCGCTGCGGTCCAGGGCGGCTGGCAGCGCGGTGGTGAGCCCGTGACGGGTGATCGCCCTCAGGTCGGCCTCGGGGTCGGCCAGTTCGAAACGGTTGCCGCCCGCCGACTTGGCCCGGTACATGGTGATGTCGGCGCTGCGCAGCACCTCCGCCGGGCCTCGCTCCCCCGCCGGCCCCTCGACGATGCCGATGCTGCCGCGCACGGTCAGCTCCCGGCCGTCGACGCTGACCGGCGCGATCATCGCGTTCATGATGCGGGAGGCGAGTTCGTCGACCTCGCGTTCGGTGTCGGGGCCGGTGGTCAGTGCCACGAACTCGTCGCCGCCCAGCCGGGCCACCATCTCGCCGGGCGCGGTCGCACAGGACTGCAGCCGGTCGGCGACCTCGACGAGCAGCCGGTCGCCGGCCGCGTGGCCGAGGCTGTCGTTGATGGTCTTGAAGCCGTCGAGGTCGAGATAGCACAGGCCGAAGCGCTGGCCCTCGCCCGCCGACACCGCCTTCTCCAGGCGCTCGAAGAACAGGGTGCGGTTGGGCAGTCCGGTGAGCGCGTCGTGCGTGGCCTCGTACCGCAGCCTGAGGTTGAGGAGCCGGCGCTCGGTGGTGTCCTCCATCAGGGCCAGCTGGTACTGCGGCCGACCGTCGGCGTCGCGGAGGAGGGAGACCGTGAGGTTGGTCCACAGGACGGTTCCGTCGGGGCGGTAGAACGCCTTCTCGACGTGGTAGTGCTCGCGTTCGCCGCGGACGAGTTCCTCGTAGAGCCGCCAGACCTGCGGGGCGTCGTCCGGGTGGGTCCACTCCGGGACCCTGCGGCCCCGTACGGTCTGCTCCGAGCCGCCGAACATACGTTGCAGCGCACCGTTGATCTGCAGGATGTTGCCGTCGAGGTCGGCGATGCCGATGCCTATGGCCGCACCCTCGAAGACCGCCCGGAAACGGGCCTCGCTGTCGTGCAGTGCCTCGGCGACCGCGCTGCGCGCACTCTGCGCGGCCCACGCGATGGCCTCCTGCTCGACCAGTGTCCGGTCGCGCAGCGCGACGGCGTAGCCGGCGGCCATGGCGTGCTGGAGCCTCGACGAACGGGCGCGCAGGTCCTCCTGCGGGCCGCCCTCACCGCAGTAGAGCACCAGATAGGCGTCCACGCAGTCGAGCGAGCGGAGAAGCGTCTCGGGGTCGGTGCAGTGCGCGGCGACCAGCGCGGCGCCGACCGCCCGGCCCTCCTCGGCGTCGAACGTCCTGGCTCGCAGCGCCTCACTCAACCGCCCGGCGAGCGGCAGGAGTTGCTCCTCGAACTCCGGCCGGGTGAGCGAGGTGGAGGTCACCTGGAACACCGCCCGGCTCCAGATGGTCGCGAACCTGCGCAGTCTGTCCTGGGGGCCGTCCGGTTCCGCCGTCATGCCGTACGCCCCACGCCGGCGAATCCGGAGAACGAGTACGCGTCGTCGTCCTCCGGTGCCGTCTCCGGCCGCCAGCGCGGCATCGGCACCAGTCCCGGTTCCACCATGTCGTACCCCTCGAAGAACCGTGCGATCGCATCGTGCGAACGCATGACCAGCGGATTGCGAATGTCCTTGTATACGTCGACCGCGCCCTCGGCCCGCTCCGGCGGCAGCGGGATTCCCTCGTACGAGGCATGCGTCAGGACGAGCAGGCTGCCGGGCGCGAGCGCGTCGCGCAGCTCGGCGACCGCCGCGTACGGGTCGTCCGTGTCTTCCACGAAGTGCAGTATGGCAACGAGAAGCAGGGCCACTGGCCGGTTCCGGTCGATCAGGCTCTGTACCTGGAGGCTGTCCAGGATCTCCCGGGGCTTGCGCAGATCGGCGGCGAGGACGTCCGCGTGCTCGTCACCGGCCAGGACCGCCTGGCTGTGGGCGACGGCGACCGGGTCGTGGTCGACGTACACCACCCGCGCCTCGGGGTTCACCTCCCGGGCCACTTCGTGGACGCTGCCGAAGGTGGGAATGCCCGAGCCGATGTCGAGGAACTGGGTGATGCCCTCGGCGGCCGCGAAGCGGACGGCCCGGCGCATGAACGCGCGGTTCGCCTGCATGATCTTCGGAAGTCCCGGCATGTACTCCATGGCCCTGCGGGCGGCTTCCCGGTCGACCTCGAAGTTGTGTGATCCGCCCAGGTAGAAGTCGTAGATCCGGGAGACGCTCGGCACCGTGATGTCGATGCCCCGGGGGGCCCAGGCAGGACGCTCCATCTGTCTCTCTCCCAGGAGTTGGCAGGCATTGGCGGACCAGTGTTCGAGCTGAGGTTACTGATCGCCCGCCAAAGGTACGAGCGGAAACGGAAATTGACCATCCGTTCCCGGTCACTGCCTGCGGCACGTGCCGAATTGACGTACCGCGAACTCTCTACGAAATGTATCCGGAGCGTTCCAAAGAGTTCTCAAGGGTTACGAAGTGTTGCTGCCGACTCCCGTCGAAATACGGCGAGTCGGGGACGATTCGCCGACAAAATGCCTTACTTACCGGCGAGTTGCGGACATGCCGAAGAGGCCTGCTCCCTTCGTCCCGCA
>NZ_AEJB01000063.1 GCF_000331005.1 Streptomyces turgidiscabies Car8 | reverse complement strand
GTACGCCCACCGGGCCGCGAAAACCCCGGCCAGGGGTGCGCCGACGAACAGCAGCACGGCGACGACGAGCGCCGTCCACGCCTCCACCACGTCGGAGCGGCGCCGCAGCGGATTGGGCTGCCGACGCCGGCCGTATACCCGCGTTCGCCCGAAAACCCCCATCCGCTCATCGTCGCCCGGGACACCGGCCGAACGGGAGCCGCGTACGGGGGTCAGCGCGCACGACCCGCCCGCGCCCCCGTGAGCCCGGCGCACCACCGCACGCCCTGCCGTCTCCTCAGCCGAAGCGTTCGATCCGGATCCGGTCAACGGGCTGGCCCGCCGCCACCAGCAGCCGTGAGGCGTGCTCGGCGAACGCGTTGGACCCGCACACGTACGCCTCCCACCCGCCCGGCGGCTGTCCGTCGGCCAGCAACCGTGCCACCTGGGAGGCCGCCAGCCGCCCGACCGGCACACCCGCGGGTGCCCGGCGCGTGAAGACGGGCGTCGTCTCGGCCCCGTACTCCCGCGCGTAGATCAGGTCCTCAGGGGCGCGCGCGGACACCAGCAACCGCAGCGGCACGGTCAGGCCGCGCGCGCGGTGGTGCCGGATCATCGACATCAGGGGTACGACCCCGGAGCCGGCGCCGAGCAGCAGCGCGGGCCGGTCGCCCGGCCAGGCGAAGAAGCCGCTGAGCGGACCGCGGACCTCCACCTCGTCGCCGGGTTTGGCCAGCGTGTGGAACCAGCCGGAGACCTCGCCGTCCTCGACATGGTCCAGGGTCAGTTCGACGTGTCCGGCGTCGTCCGGGGGCGAGGCGATCGAGTAGTGGCGCTGGGCCGTGTAACCGTCGTCGGCGGTCAGCCGCAGCATCAGGTGCTGGCCGGGCAGATGACCCGCCCAGCCGGGCACCGCGAACCGGAAGGTGGACGCGTGAGGCGTCTCCCGCCGGACCTCGGTGAGGGTTGCCGTCTGCCAGAGGGCCGCCGCGCGATTGCTGACGGCGATGCGACCCGGTACCGCGAACCGGGTCGGAGGGACGAAGGCGCCGGGCGGTGTGGTCTCGGAGGCGGTCCTAGTCACCGGAGTACCTCTGCTCCTCCCACGGGTTCCCGCGCGCGTGATAGCCGTTCTGCTCCCAGAATCCCGGCTCGTCGTGATCGAGGAGGCGCAGACCCGCGATCCACTTGGCGCTCTTCCAGAAGTACAGGTGCGGCACCAGCAGCCGCGCCGGGCCGCCGTGTTCGGCGGGCAGCGGCCGGCCCTCGTACTCCCAGGCGATCCACGCCCGGCCGCCGGTCAGGTCGGCGAGCGGCAGGTTCGTGGTGTACCCGGTGTGCGAGTAGGCGACGGCGTGGGTGGCGGACGCGTCGGGCCGCACCGCGTCGAGGAACACGTCCAGGGACACGCCCCCGAACCGCACCCCGAACTTCGACCAGCTCGTCACACAGTGGATGTCACCCTCGTACGCCGACGCGGGCAGCGAGTGGGCCTCCGCCCAGTCCCAGGTGCGCGGCTCGGCCACCAGGCCGTCGATCCGGAAGGACCAGTCCGAGGGCGTCAGATCGGGGGTGACCTCGGCGGACAGCACGGGCCAGTCGTCGCCCGCGTCGTACTGGCCGGGCGGCAGTCCGGCGTTCTGGACGCGCGGGCGTCCGGTGAAGCCTCGGGTGACGTTCATAGGGTGGATGCCTCACGGTCAGGCCTGGTCAGTGGGTACGCCTACCACCGTACGGGGTCGCCGCGCATGCCCCGGACCCCGGGCCCGAGGTGATCGTTGCGGGCGTATGAACTCTTCCGGGGACTTCACCATGGCGGGAATAGCGCTCCCGCGACGGACCTTGCCCTTCAGTGCGGGTTCCGGTGATCGTGACCGGCCTGTCGGTCGGTCCGGCGCGAGCGAAGGAGAGTGGGAGCAGATGCCCAAGGCGTACGTCTTCACAGGGTTCGGCGGTCCTGAGACCGAGGCGTTCGTCGACGTGGACCGGCCGCGCCCCGGCCCCGGACAGCTGCTCGTGGCGGTGCGCGCGGCAGGCGTGAACCCCGTCGACTGGAAGCAGCGCACCGGCTACGCCCGGGCGGGCGGCGCGGCGCGCGAGCTGCCCGCCGTCTTCGGCAACGAGGTCGCCGGGGTCGTCGCGGAGGTCGGTGAGGGCGTCACCGGCTTCGCCGTCGGGGACGCGGTCTTCGGCAACCCGGTCGCCGGCGGCTACGCCGAGTACGCCCTGCTGCCCGTCACGGTGACCGCGCCCAAGCCCGCCGGACTGTCCTTCACCGACGCGGCGGCCCTGCCCGTCGCTGCGGCCACCGCGTACGACGGCGTCGACCAGCTCGCCCTGCCCGAAGGCGCCACCCTGGTGGTCACCGGCGCGGGCGGCGGGGTCGGTGCCGCGATCCTCCAGATCGCCCGGACCCGGGGACTGCGGGTCGTCGGGGTCGCGAGCGACGCCAAGAAGGACTTCGTCGAGTCGCTGGGCGCGGTCCACGTCCTGTCCGGCCCCGACCTGGCGGCACGCGTGCGGGCGGCGGCCCCGGAGGGCGTCGACGGGGTCTACGACCTGGTCGGCGGCGAGGTGCTCGCCGATGCCGCGACCCTGCTGACCGACCGCACGAAGCTGGTCACGGCGGGCGCCTCCGCGGACGTCGTGGAGGCACTGGGTGGGGCCCGGGTCCTCCGCGCCCGTAACGCCGCCGTGCTCGAAGCGGTCGCCGGCCTCGTCGTACGCGGTGACCTGACCCCGCATGTGACGCGCACGTTCCCGCTCGAACGGGCCGGTGAGGCCCTGCGCACGGTCGAGGAGGGCCACGCGCGCGGCAAGACGGTCATCGTGGTCGAGGCGGCGCCCGCGGACACCGAGGCCGCCGTATGAGCACGGCACACCCCCTCGACCATCCCGCGCTCGCCGCCCTCACCGGCCCGCACGCCCACTTCGCCGAATGGCGGGGCCGGATCGTCCGCTACCCCGTCGACGTGACGCCCTGGCTGGCCCTGCCCGCCGAACTCGACGACCGCGACTGGGCGGACCTCGCCGCGCTCGCCGGGCCCGGGGCCGATGTCCCGCTGCTCGGGTTCCAGGGCCGGGTCCCGGACGGCTGGGACATCACCTTCCACGCGGAGGGCGTGCAACTGGTGGACGACGGCGTGGCCGCAGCGCCGGACCCCGAAGCGGTGGAGCTGGGCCCGGCCGACGTGCCCGAGATGCTGGACCTGGTCGCCCGCACCAGGCCGGGCCCCTTCCTGCCCCGCACCGTCGAACTCGGCACCTACCTCGGCATCCGCCGGGGCGGCGCGCTCGTCGCGATGGCGGGGGAGCGGCTGCACCCGCCGGGCTGGACCGAGATCAGCGCGGTCTGCACCGACCCGGCGGCCCGTGGAGAGGGCCTCGCCACCCGGCTGATCCTCGCCGTCGCCCACGGTATCCGCGCCCGGGGTGAGACCCCGTTCCTGCACACCGCCGCCGAGAACACCAACGCGATCCGGCTGTACGAGTCGCTGGGCTTCCGGCTGCGCCGCACCACCGTGTTCATGGGCGCCCGGGTACCTGAACGCCTCGGCGAAGAAAGGGAGTTGGCAGTGCAGTAGGAGGGCGGCAGGAGAGCAGGAGAAGAACAGGGGGAGCGATCGTAGGCGCGGGAGACCACGGAAATCCGTACGGGGACGCCTGGGGCCAACTGTTCGGGTAATGTTGCCGTCCGGCTGCGGATCGCCCCGGCCGGACATCACCTGGGAGGTGAGACCCATTACCGCTGTGTCAGGTCGGGTGCTCTCACCTCAAGGCAGCGCGGACCGCCTCCGCTAGGCGACCGCGAGAGCGCCCTTCGGTTTCCGAAAGGTTCTCGGTCACATGCCCTCCAGCCCCTCCAGTTCTGCGTCCGCTTCGCTCGACTCCGCCCCGGCCTCCGTCGCCGCCGCCCTGCGCGCCGCCGGCTGTGTCTTCGCCGAGGACGAGGCGCGGCTGATACTCGCCACCGCCCGTGATCCGGAGGAGACGGCCGCCATGGTCGCCCGCCGCGCCTCGGGCCTGCCCCTCGAACACGTCCTCGGCTGGGCCGAGTTCGGCGGACTGCGCATCGCCGTCGGGTCCGGCGTCTTCGTGCCCCGCAGACGCACCGAGTTCCTGGTCGCCGAGGCCCTCGCCCAGGCGCCGGACGCGTCCGTCGTCGTGGACCTGTGCTGCGGCTCGGGCGCGGTCGGCGCCGCGCTGGCCGCCGTACTGACCGGAGTCGAACTGCACGCCGCCGACATCGACCCCGCGGCAGTGCGCTGCGCCCACCGCAATGTCGCCGCGTACGGCGGACACGCCCACGAGGGTGACCTGTTCGACGCCCTGCCCGCCGACCTGCGCGGCCGGGTCGGCATCCTCGCCGCCAACGTGCCCTACGTCCCCACCGAGGAGGTCGGACTGCTGCCGCCGGAAGCGCGCGACCACGAACCCCTGGTCGCCCTGGACGGCGGCGGCGACGGCCTCGACGTGTTGCGCCGGGTCGCGGCCGGGGCATCCGAGTGGCTGGCACCCGGCGGCTGCCTCCTGGTCGAGACGAGCGAACGCCAGGCACCGTCGGCGGTCGCCGCCTTCGAGACCGGCGGCCTGGTCACCCGCCTGGCGGAGTCCGACGAGCTGTACGCGCACGTGGTGGTCGGAGTCCGGCCCCAGGCGTGCCGGTAGGTGCTGCCGCGCGAAAAGAGGTGCGGCGGGTCCCAGGCGATGATCGTGCGACGGCCACCGGCCGTGTGTGGTCCTCGTTCAGAGCCGGTAGGGCTTGGAGCGCCGTCGCAGCGCCCAGGCCGTCGCCACCGCACCGCACGCGATCAGGGCGCCGCCGGCCGCGAAGGTGAGGGTGCCGTAGTCCCTCGCGGCGCCGCCGAGACCGCCCATGACGCCCCGGGTGGGGGAGGCCGTGGCGGAGATGGTGGGCGTCGAGGCGGTACTGACGATGACGGCCTGGGAACCGGCGGTGGCCCCGTTCGAGCACCGCACGATGACGGTGTAGGTGCCGGTGCCGACGTCGGACCAGACGGCGGACTGGCTGGTGGTCGTCCCCGAGAGCGTGACCACACGCCCTTCGGTGAAGGACCGCTGGCTGCTGTTGAGGAGCGAGGCGCTGCCGTAGCCGCTGCCGCTGCTCGTGGGGCACGCGGTGGTGGTCACCGAGACCGTGGTTCCGCTGGTGCTCACGGAGATCCCGGCCGCCGAGGCCGTCTGGGCGGTCAGGGCGAGCGTGAGCACGGCGGCGGCTGTCACGGTCAGACCGGATCGGAGGAGGAGAGGAACGGTTCGCATGTGGACTGCCCTTCGGCGGCACGGTTGGCGGTACGTCCCATGCGCCGCCGAAGGTCGGGGATCGCCCGTGCTGCTTCGGGGCCAGCCAACGTGCCCTCGCCCGTGCCCGCACCTGGACAGCCACCGGGCAGGTGACGGATTCGTTCGTACGGCGGACCACTGATGGGCTGTCAAGGCGATCCGGAACCGGCTGGGCGTCGTCGTACCACGGCGCCGTACTACGGAGCCGTCACCGCCGTCCGCTCCGCCGAGAGCCCGCCCCACGTCCCGTCCGGCAGCCGCGCCCTGATCCGCACCCGGTACGCGACCCCGGCGTCCCGGCCCACGTAGAAGCCGTACGAAGCCCGTCCGCGCGGAGCGGGCCCGCCCCACACGAGGGAGGTCGCCGGACGTCCGTCGAGCTGGATCTCGTACTCCGTGATCACCCCGTCCGCTCGCGGCGCGATCCAGGACAGGTCGAGGTAGTACGCCCCGTCCGTACGGCGGGTCGCCGCGCGGAAGCCGGTGGGGGCGGTGGCGCGGCCGTCATCGGTGCCGGGAGCGGTGGTGAGCCGTACGGGAGCACCGGCGGGTGACACGTTGTCGGCGGCGTCGCGGGCACGGACGCCGAAGGTGTACCGGGCACCCGGACGCAGCCCGGTGACCACGGCCGTCGTCCGGTCCCCGGCCACGGTGTGGATCCTCGACGCGCCCTGGTAGACGTCGTACGAGACCACACCCCGCTCGTCCGTGGACGCCTCCCAGGACAACTGGACCGACCGGCTGCCGAGGGGCCGGCCCCGCGTGCGGCCGGGGCGGGTCGGGGCCGTGGTGTCCGCGGCGGACGCGGCGGGGGTCGTCGCGCGGACGCCCTCGCTGCGCGGTCCGGAGCGCCCGTCGCTGTTCCGCGCCCGCACGGTGAAGACGTAGGCGGTGGACGGGGTCAGGCCGACGACGTCCACCATGCGCTCCGAGCCGGTCACCTCCCTCACCTTCACCTCGCCGCGGTACACCTCGTACGCCACGGCCTCGGGCCCGTCCGGCGACCGGTTCCACATCACGTGCACGCTGGTCGCGCTGCCCGCGGCGGCCGTCACTCCGGCCGGTGCCGACGGGGGCCGGCTCTCCGTGCCGCTCCCGTCCCCGCTCCAGGCGCAGGACACGGTGAACAACAGCGCTCCGCAGCCGGACATGACGTACCTGACGGCGCGTCGCACAGCCGATCCCTCCTCCGCCCATCCCGCACGGTATTGGTCCGGACCAATATGGACCCGGCGGTACGTGCGCATCAAGAGGGGTGCGAGCGCGCCGTGGGCGGTGGTGGCCGCACCCGACACGGACTCAGGTGCCCGGCCCATGTCGGGAGTTCGGGGCGTGCACCGTACGGCCCCCTAACGGTGGACGCGTGATCGGACCGGCACCAGATTGGACCGAGTGTCCGTCAGATCCCCCAGGAGAGGCCCCTATCGTGCGTGTCCAGACGCTGACGCTCGCCGTGGCCGGCGCCGCCCTGCTCGCCCCGACCGCGCTGCCCGCCGCCGTCCACCCGAACGAGCCGGTGCGGTACGAGGGCAGCGTCCGGGCCGCCGACCTGCTGGCCAAGGTGAGTGAGTGCGCGCCCGTGTCCAGCGGCCACTACCGCAGCGACGCCGGAGCCGCCGCGGACATCCCCGTCTGCGGTACCGACGACGTCGTCTTCTGGAAGGCCGACATGGACATCGACTGCGACGGCCAGGCCGGGCCGCGCTGCAACGCGCGCACCGACCCGTACTTCGCGGACACCACCGCCTACCAGCAGTCCGACGGCCGCTATCTGGACCCCGAACGCCTGCCGTTCATCGTCGTCCCGGTGGCCAGCGGCATCTGGAACTACCGCGACCACGGCATCCGGGGCGGCTCGGTCGCCGCCGTCATCTACAAGGACCGCGTCCAGTACGCGGTCGTCGGCGACACCGGCCCGCAGGACATCATCGGCGAGGCGTCCTACGCCGCCGCCGCGTCCCTGGGCATCAACCCCGACCCGCACGGCGGCGGAGCGGCCTCCGGCGTCACGTACATCGTCTTCAAGAACGCCAGGGTGTCGCCGATCGAGGACCACACGGCGGCGGTGGAGATGGGCGAGCGGCTGGCGAGACAGTTCGTGGGCCAAGAGGCGGAGAGCGCCGAGAGCGCCGAGAGCACAGAGCGCGCAGAGAGCGACGCAGTTGTGGCCGGCGACTGAGCCGACGGCACGAGAGGGGAGGAGCGGAGGGCGGAGGGCCGACGGCGGACCGGTCCCGGTTGTGAACCGCTCGCCGCCGCTCCCTCCCCTCCCTGCTCCTCGCTTCCTACGCCCTCATGCCTTGCGGTACGCGTACGCCTCCCCGGCCGCCGCGTCCACCGCCGCGAGGTCGGCCCCCGTCGACGCCGTGACGACGGCCGCCACCGCGCCCTCGACGAACGGGGCGTCCACCAGGCGGGTTCCGTCCGGGAGTCCGTCGCCCTCCGCGAGAAGCGCCTTCACGGTGAGGACCGCGCTTCCCAGGTCCGCCAGGACGGCGACCCCGGCACCCCGGTCCACGGAACGGGCCGCCGCGGTGATCAGTTCGGCGCTCGTGCCGAGGTCGCCGGACTCGGTGCCGCCCGCCGCAGCGACGGGAACGGTCGCACCGCCACCGACGAGCCCCCGGGCCAGGTCCGCCACCGAGGCGGCCACCGCCGCGCTGTGCGAGACCAGCACGATCCCGACCAACTGTCCGCCCTTCTCGCCGCTCACTCCCGTCGCGTCACTCACCGGCGGTCTCCGCGAGAGTCGCGATCAGCAGGGCCGCCGAGGTGGCCCCCGGGTCCTGGTGACCGATGCTGCGCTCGCCCAGGTAACTCGCTCTGCCCTTGCGGGCCTGCAGCGGTACGGTCGCTAGGGCGCCCTCTTCGGCGGCCGTGCGTGCGGCGGCGAACGAGTCGGTGAGGGCGTCCACGGCGGGTACCAGGGCGTCGATCATCGTCTTGTCGCCGGGCGTCGCACCGCCGAGCGCCATCACCGCGTCGACTCCGGCACGCAGCGCGTCCGCGAACTGCTCCGCGCTCACCTCGGGCGCATCGCCCAGCGCCTTGCCCGTGCGGCGCAGCAACGTGCCGTACAGGGGTCCGGAGGCGCCGCCGACCGTCGAGATGAGCCGGCTTCCGGCGAGCACGAGGACGGCACCGGGGGTGTCAGGTACCTTCTCCGCCACGACGGCGGCGACGGCATCGAACCCGCGCCGCAGATTGCTGCCGTGGTCGGCGTCGCCGATCGGCGAGTCCAGAGCGGTGAGCCGCTCCGCCTCGCGGCCGACGGACACGGCCGTCGCCGTCATCCAGCGGCGGAAGAAGTCGGCGTCGAGCACAGGATCTCCTTGCGTGGTAGGTACGCCGGTCTCTGTCGTACCCCGGGGGACGGGCGTGATGCTCTGCGCGTCCGGCCGGGTTCACATGACCCCACAGCCCCTCACATGCCCCAGCGCAGACCCGCCGTCCGCACCGGCGCGTCCCACAGCCGCAGCAGTTCCTCGTCGATCTCGCACAGGGTCACCGAGGCGCCGGCCATGTCGAGCGAGGTGACGTAGTTGCCGACGAGAGTGCGGGCCACGGCGACGCCGCGCGCGGCCAGCACCCGCTGCACCTCCGCGTTGAACCCGTACAGCTCCAGCAGCGGAGTCGCGCCCATCCCGTTGACCAGGACCAGCACCGGATTGCGCGGGTCGAGATCCTCCAGCACGGCCTCCACCGAGAAGTCCGCGATCTCGCCGGAGGTCATCATGGGCCGCCGCTCCCGGCCCGGTTCGCCGTGGATACCGACGCCCAACTCCAGCTCGCCCGGCGGCAGATCGAAGGTGGGGCTGCCCTTTGCCGGGGTGGTACAGGCGCCGAGCGCGACGCCGAAGCTGCGGGAACGGTCGTTGACCTGCTGGGCGACGGAGCGTACCTGCTCCAACGGACGTCCTTCGTCCGCCGCGGCACCGGCGATCTTCTCCACGAACAGGGTGCCGCCCGTACCGCGCCGCCCGGCCGTGTAGAGGCTGTCGGTCACGGCGACGTCGTCGTTGACGAGGACCTTCGCGACCTGGATGCCCTCGTCCTCGGCGAGTTCGGCCGCCATGTCGAAGTTGAGGACGTCGCCGGTGTAGTTCTTCACCACGAACAGGACGCCGGCCCCGCTGTCCACGGCAGCCGCCGCCCGCACCATCTGGTCGGGCACCGGAGAGGTGAACACCTCACCCGGACAGGCCGCCGACAGCATCCCCGGTCCCACGAACCCCCCGTGCAGCGGCTCATGACCCGACCCACCACCGGAGACGAGGGCCACTTTCCCGGCTACGGGCGCGTCCCGCCGTACGATCACCCGGTTCTCCACGTCGACGGTCAACTCGGGATGGGCCGCCGCCATGCCCCGCA
This sequence comes from Streptomyces turgidiscabies Car8, assembly GCF_000331005.1. GTDB lineage: Bacteria > Actinomycetota > Actinomycetes > Streptomycetales > Streptomycetaceae > Streptomyces > Streptomyces turgidiscabies. Next base: position 3,627 of record NZ_AEJB01000063.1, on the reverse strand, counting down.
GCGCGTCCGTGACCACGGTCTCCGGAACGTTGATGAGCATCTTCATGGGTACCTCCTGGTGGCGTTGTCAGATGGGGAAAGCTTACGCAAGTAGTTGATCTTGGCGGTCCGTGGCGGTACTGATGCTGACTCAATGCTGACTCTGGTGACGGATCGTCAGATCGGCGGGGCTGGACCGGGACGGGTCGGCGAAAACGCTGCTGTCGGCAGTATCGACCTTGCGGTAGCGAAGGTCACGTGCGCGGAAGCGTGAAGGCCTGCCTGAGCATCAGGGAGTCCAGTGTGGATTCAGCGGGCCGTCCTTGTTCGTGTTCCATGACAGGTAAGCGATCTCGGACCCGTATCCCGCGATGAGCCCAGCAGTTGTCGCGGTCACGATCAGCGCTGGCCTGGCAGGGTGAGGGGGGAGCCGATCTGGCGATCTTCGGCCTGGTCCCAGAGGCGTATCTCCCCTTCATGGTCGGCAAGGACGGCTGCAGGGCGTCCGTCAGGGAGATGCGTGACGGTCATCGCTTTCACTGAACCGGTGTAGTGCCGTAGTCGGTAGATGTCTCGGTGTCCTGGCAGTTCCCAGACCTCGGAGCATGCATGGCGTCGAATACTGCGAAGACTCGGCTCTGTGAGGCTTCTAGAGCGTCGCAGCGGAGGTAACGGTGCAAGTCATCGATGCTTTCGGGGTCGCCGGGATAGGCCTCAACCCTGTGGTGGACGTACCGGGCGTAGCGGTTGTCGCTCCACCGTAGACGCTCGAGAAAGAGGGTCCGTGTCCGTGGATCCTGCGATCTCTCGTACGGGCCACGCCTGAAGTCGGCCCTGTCCAGCCATCGTCGAATCTCGGCACCTTGCTGCGCGGGGTGGTTCTGCCATTGCTCGAGAAGGTCTTCCACCGGTTGCGATCGGGGTGAACCGATCACGCCCCTGAGCAACGTTTCGCTGTCGGGGTCCCGGAAGATCCAACCACCGTCGGCGTGAGGATCGCGGAGCATCACCCGTCGATCGATCGCCTTTCGGGAACGCGCTGCTGTGCGCGCGACCTCGCCGGTGACACGGTCTTCACCGCGAGTCACGCCACCAGCGTCGGTGGTGATGGTGAGCACGGGCTTGTTGGGGAGGGCTACGTGGAGTGGGCCGGGCTTGGTGCCGGGGAAGCATTCTTGCGAGGATTGAGGCAGGCGCCGGTCTCAAGGTCCCAGATCAGCTCGTTGCCCGGCCGTTGCCGGTCAGTGGTCAATGCCGGCGCATGGCCGTCGATTTCAAGCGCCTCGGCGGTGTGAAGTCCTTTGTGGCCATGGAGTGTGTGCAGTTGGCGGCCGGTTTTGAGGTCCTCGCCGACCGTCGCCGTCACCGGATCCTGGCCCTGCTCGAGAAGGACCCCACCGCCTCTGGCGTCCGCGCGACATCGCCACTCATTTCGGCGACATCACCATGGAGACCATGTATCGACAGCTCTCCAGATGGGCCGAGACCGGCCTCATCCACAAACTCGGCCCCGGGCTCTACGCCGCGACAGCATGGACCCCAACACCCCTTGCGCGACCTGCAGGTTCGTTAACTACCCGGCCTTGGGGCAAGGCCCGTCCGCGAGAGTGTCGTCTCTTGCTCTCGGGTCATGAATGTCAGGGCGTTCTCGATTCCCCGTTCAAGGACCTCATCGGCGCGCTTCCGGTCGGTGAGGGCGCGGGACAGCTGCAGCGTCCCGACCATCACGGTGAAGAGCCCTATGGCCTTACCGTGCGCGGATCGCGGATCCTCGGGGGCCAGGCGGGCGGAAAACTCTTCCAGGATGGCCGTCGCTCCGTCGGCGTAGGCGCGCTTGACCCCGTCCTTGCAGCGGCCGATCTCGTCGAGCAGTGCCGCGGAGGGGCATCCAGCGCCGGGATGGTCACGGTGCTCGGGCGACAAATATTCGCGAATAAGATCCTCGAGACCCTCGCGACCGGGCCGTAGCGTGCCGAAGCTCGCCGCCTGCGCACGCAGTTGGTCTGCGATGACGGCGGCGAGGAGATCCTCCTTGGATTCGAAGTGGGCGTAGAAGGCTCCGTTGGTGAGCCCGGCATCCGACATGAGCGTGGAGATGCCGGAGCCGTCGATCCCGTCCTGCTTGAACCGCTGGCCCGCCTTCTCGATGATCCGCTGCCGCGTCACCTGCTTGTGTTCCTTGGCGTAGCGCGCCAACAGGCTCCTCCCTTCGCTCCCACGCACAGGGCCTGGCCTAATACCTGACGTGCGTAATATTATAACTGGCAGCTGATGCACGGTCTGCAGTGGGCGCTGGTGAGAGCTCGGGGTGCCAGCGCGACCCACGGTTGTGACGAGCCCACTACTGCCATGGTGGCCACCGCGCTCCACGTTTGCTGAACAGCGATGCCCGATGTTCCTCGCCCATTGGGTGGCGCGTTCGTGGCCATGTCGGCGAAGGTCACCTGCCCCAGTAGGCGGGCTGTGGTTCGACCCTGACCTTCGCGGTCCCGGGGTCGGTGGCGGTGCGGGCCGTCGGGGAGACCATGGACACCGCGAGCAAGGCCGGGGCCCTGTTCCTGGCCGCGCTCACCTCCCGACGCGTCCTGCCGAACGCCACATCGAAGGCGAACGGCTGATGCGCCGCCGAGCGGCTGAGCGGGGCGGACATGCCCCACCCGATGTCGTAGCCTGTGCCCGCGCTGCAGGGCGACGGCCGACCGTAGAACGCTGGTGAGCGGCGCCGTCGATTGCGCTCTGGTGCTCCGCAGGTTCTGCCTGCGGGGCAGGCGGCGTCAAGCGGCTTCGCACCGCAATCGCCGGCCGCGGTGGCGCCCATCACCGTTCGGTCGATCCGCACGCCCCTGCGCGCCGACCTCCCCACCGGGTCCGCGAAGCTCTTGAACGCGAGCAGTCCGAACGGGCTCGCTTGGGGGAGGCAAAGGACCGCGCCGAGGGCATCACGGCCGCCCTCGTAGGCCGAACGCCGGTCTTCCGAGGGGGATGACGACAGCAGGACGGCGCAGTGCTTGTGGTCGGTACGGCTGTAGGTGACGTACAGCATGCCGATGTCGGTGGTCTGGGACGACTTCACGGGCAGCACGTTCTGCACGCGGTAGCCGGTGCCGCAGGCGCCGTTGTAGGCACCGGGTTCAGCCGCCGCCGAGGCCGGTGCGGTCGCGACGGCCGTGCCGGCGAGGCTGAGGGCGGCGAGCGCGGTGGCCGTGGCGGCCGTACGACGGGACAGCTTCATGGTGTTCCCCCTGTGGTGATGACTGGTCGGTGTGTGCGGGCCGCGGATGCCGGCGGTCGGTCGGCTGCTGCCGCACACGTGAGATGAGACCCGGGAGCGCGTAGGACAGTTGTGGCCGCTTTTGTCACGGTCCTGTCATCCGTGTAACAGGCCGCTCGGGGGCGGGGTTCGCGGCATTACGCCAACTGTGCGGTGTTTTCGGCGTTCTCGCCGTGCCGGGCGCCCGCGTCCGCCACGATCTCTCTCGTGTTGAGCGCCGGCGCCCTCCGCGCCCATCTCCTGGCCGCCCGTCTCGCCGGGCCCGTGGCCACCTCGCGGGAGGAGAGCCTGCGGAGCTATCGGCTGTTCGCCGCTCGTGATCCCCGGGCGCTGATCGGACTCGATCCCGAACGGACTTGGCGGCAACGGGATCTGAT
>NZ_AEJB01000062.1 GCF_000331005.1 Streptomyces turgidiscabies Car8 | reverse complement strand
GCGGCCCAGGGCGCCAACCCCGCCCTGCTGCCCGCGACCCCGGCCGTCCCCCAGCAGAACTCTCCGGGCACCGGCCCGCCGATGGCCCACGGCGTCGGCGGTGGCCAGCCCTCCTGGGCCATGCAGGCACCCCGCCCGGGCGGATCCGACGAGGGCGGTGAACAGCGCCTCGCGCCCTGGAAGCCGCCCGTCGAGGACGTGTTCCAGGCCGCCGCCCGACGACAGGCCTCGGCCCGTCCGGCGAACCTCGGCAAGCGGCTGGTCGCCCGCTTCGTGGACACCCTCGTGCTCGGCGCCCTCACCGCCGTGGCCGCCGTACCGATGAGCACCATGGCCGTCGACCACATCACCGAGAAGGTCGACGCGGCCAAGCTCTCCGGCGAGACCGTGACCGTATGGCTGCTGGACGGCACGACCGGGCTGTACCTGGGCATCGTGCTGGCCGTACTGCTGCTGGCCGGCGTCCTGACCGAGGCGTGGCCCACCGCGAAGTGGGGCCGCACGCTCGGCAAGAAGCTGCTCGGTCTCGAGGTCCGGGACATCGAGGGCCACGAACCCCCGTCGTTCGGCGCGGCCCTGCGCCGCTGGCTCGTCTACGGCGTCCCGGGGCTGCTCGGTATCGGTGTCGTGGGCGTCCTGTGGTGCCTGTTCGACCGCCCGTGGCACCAGTGCTGGCACGACAAGGCGGCGCACACCTTCGTGGCGGGCTGAGCACGGACGACCGTACGGCCGGCTGAGCGCTGGCAGTACGTCCGACGCGGGTCGGCCCGGTACGACGTACGCCTCACCGGATCCCGTACCCCGGACGGCCGCTCGCCGGATGCGGAGCCGGGCGGTTCGCGGTCCACTCGGGCCATGAGCAGCGAACCGCCCCCCGGCGCCGGTCAGCAGCCACCGGACGACGACCCGTTCAGGAAGCAGCCCCCGCCTCCGTCGTACGGCGCAGGCGATCCCTACGGCGGCTCAGGCCCCTCCGGCGGCGGCTCGCCGTACGGGGGCGGCGGTGCGCCGTACGGCGGAGGTGGCGCGCCGTACGGAGGTGGCGGCGGTGATCCCTACGGCGGGGCCGCCGACCCCCTCTCGGGTATGCCCCCGCTCGCCGACGGCGGCCGGCGGGTGCTCGCGCGGCTCATCGACATGATCCTCGTCGGTGTCGTCGTCTGGCTGCTCACCTGGGGCTTCAACGTCAACGAGTACGACGTCGACGGCGACAAGATCGAGTACGGCCGCTCGATCGGCCAGTCGGCCATCGCCGCCGTGCTCTACATCGCGTACGACACGATCCTGATCTCCCGGACCGGGCAGACCCTCGGCAAGAAGTGGCTCCACCTCCGGGTGGCCAACCTCGACAACGGCGCCACGCCCTCCGTGCAGAGCGCGCTCGTCCGGTCGCTCGTGCTGTGGATCCCGTTCGCCTTCTGCTGCGCCTGCATCTGGACGGCGATCTCGGGTGGCTGGAGCTTCTTCGACAAGCCGTACAAGCAGGGCCTGCACGACAAGGCGGCCAAGACGGTGGTGGTCAGCACCGGTTGAGCGTGTGCCGGGCGCCGGAAACGGCAACGGCGGT
>NZ_AEJB01000061.1 GCF_000331005.1 Streptomyces turgidiscabies Car8 | reverse complement strand
CCCACCCGGTCACGCAGAAAGCTCTTCCCGCAACGCGTCCCGCAACCGCGCCGCCCGCTCAGCGACCTCCCCCGGCCCCAGAGAAACGGCGAGATCAGCCCATCGCTGCCCCTCCGCCAACTCCCCCCGCCGCGCATACACCAGCGCCAACCGCAACGCGGCCCGCCCATGGCCCGCCTCAGCCGCCCGAGCCCACCACACCGCGGCCTCGGGCTCACTCCCCTCCCGGGCCAGCAACAGTCCCAGGTTGAACGCCCCGTTTCGAGAACCCGCCTCAGCGGCGGCCCGATACCAACGAGCCGCCTCCACCACGTCCCCGCGAGCCGACGCCAGCATCCCCACCCGCACCTGCGCCCGACGGTGCCCCTGGGAAGCCGCCCGCTCGTACCACTCCTCGCATTCGGTCTTCTCGTGCGCGATCTCACCGAGCTCGTGCGCGGGCGCCTGCGGACGCCGGGCGTCGAGCACGGAGGCCAGCCGGTACGCGGCCTCGGGGCTCCCCCCGCCCGCCGCACACCGCAGATACCGCTCGGCCTCCCGCTCGTCCCCGTCGCGGAGCCGGGCGATGCCGACCTGCAGCGCCGCCTCGGTGTGCCCGGCGCCGGCGGCCCGCTCGTACCAGCGCAGCGCGGCCGTCTCCTCGCCCCGTCCGGCGTGCAGGATCCCGAGGTTGAAGGCGGCATCGACACTGCCCGCCTCGGCCGCCTTGGAGAACCACGGCTCGGCCCCCGCCGCGTCCCCGCCCTGCAGCAGCAGAATGGCGAGCGCGTTCGCGGCCTCGCGGTGCCCCGCGTACGCGGCCCGCCGGTACCACTGTTCGGCCTGCGCGGTACGCGACTGCTCGGCGCAGAGCAGCCCGAGGTTGTACGCGCCGTTCACGTCCCCGGCGTCCATGGCCGCCCGGTACCAGCGCTCGGCGGTCTGGGTCTCGCCCCGCTCGGCGTGCAGCGCGCCCAGCGCGTTGGCCGCGTTGCCGTCCCCGTCCTGGGCAGCCCGCAGCCACCACACGGCGGCGCTCTCGGAGTCGCCCGCGTCGCGCAGCAGGAATCCGAGCGCGCACGCGGCCCTGGCCTCGCCGTCCTTGGCGGACGTCAGATACCAGCGCCCGGCCTCCTTCAGCTCACCGCGCTTCTCCAGAATGGCCCCGAGGTGCAGCGCGGCCCGCTGATGTCCCCGCGCGGCAGCCTGCCGGTACCACTGCTCGGCCTCTCCCGAGCCGCCGTCGCCGGCACCCTCCTCGACACCCGCGTCAGCAACGGCCTTGCGGTCGAGCGCGCGGGCGATCCGGTACGCGGCCTCCCGGTGTCCCCGTTCGGCGGCGACGCGCATCCACTGCTCCGTGGCCACGTCCCCGCGGTGCTCCAGCAGATCGGCGAGGGCGTACGCGCCCAGCACGTGCCCCTGCTCGGCGGACTGGCGCAGCCAGTACTCGGCGGCCGGCTCGTCGCCGCGCTCACGGTGGTGGCGACCGAGCGCGTGGGCGGCGGGAGCCGATCCCGCGACGGCGGCGATCCGCCACCATCCGGCGGCGTCGTCCGCGTACCCGCGCTGATGGAGGAGGACACCGAGGTTGTTGGCCGCGGCACGGTCACCGGCGGCGGTGGCGGCACGCAGCTGAGGCTCGGCTCCGTCGAGATCACCGCGACGCAGCAGCATGGCTCCGAGGACACTCATCGCCTCGACGTCGCCGGCCTCGGCGGCGAGCCGTTGGCGTGCCTCTTCTACCGCCTCGCCGGTTTCGTCCCGGTCGGAAGGCTGCACAAATCGCCCTGTCTCCAACAGAGTTGCCTTGTCCCCCATAACGTCCATCGTCGCACCACCTGCAACCTGGGTACACCTGGTATACCGCAGCCAGTGAGGTCAATTCAGCGTTTTGTCGACATGCCCACAGAGAGACAAGTCAAACACAGTTCCCCTCAAGTGCCCCTGGAAGGCGCGACCTTAACCTGGTCGGCACATGCGTTCGCACACCACGAAGGCCCGGATCCTTGGAGGATCCGGGCCTTCGCAATCAGTAGCGGGGACAGGATTTGAACCTGCGACCTCTGGGTTATGAGCCCAGCGAGCTACCGAGCTGCTCCACCCCGCGCCGTTGTGTTCCAACCGTACCACGGCGCGGGAGGAGCGGAGGCCGCAGCCTCAGCAGGCCCGACCAGCACTAACCGCTGCTCGAACTGCTGCTGGGACTGCTACTTGGGCTACCGCTCGGGCTGCCGCTGGGACTGGGGCTCGCCTTGTCGGTCTTGTCGGTCTTGTCGGTCTTGTCGGTCTTACCTGCCTCGGCCTGTGCCTCCTCGGCCCGCTTGAGGGCGTCCTCAAGGGCCGCCTGTGCCTTGCCGTACGCCTCCCAGTCGCCCTTCTGGAGAGCCGTCTGGCCGTCGGCGAAGGCCTTCTGGGCGTCTGTGAGCGCCTCTTGGACCGTCGGGCTGTCGGACGCCGGTGGCGGTGTCGTCGTGCCGCTGCCCTCGTCCGGTGGCTCGGTGGTCGTGCCCTGCGCGCCGAAGACCTTGTTGAGCGCGGCGTCGAGGGTGTCCTCGAAGGCGGTCTGGCCGCCGTACGTCACCAACACCTTGCGCAACAGCGGGTACTTGAGGCCGCTGCCGCGTACGTAGACGGGTTCCACGTAGAGCAGCCCGCCGTCGAGCGGCACTGTCAGCAGGTTGCCGTACTCGATCTCCGAGTCCCCGCCTCTCAGTAGCCTGATGGACTCGGCGATGTCCTGTTCGGAGTTGAACTGGCTCTGGACCTGTTTGGGTCCGTCGACTGTTCTGCTCGTCGGCAGCTTCAGGATTCTGATCCTGCCGTAATCGCTCGTCCCCGCCTCGGCGTTGACCGACATGAAGGCGCTCAGGTTGTCCCGGCCGTTCGGCGTGAACGTCGTCGTCAGGGAGAACGCCTGCGCCTGCTGGTCGGGCATCTTCATGCTGAGGTAGTACGGCGGCACCGCGTCGCCCGACTTGTTGCTCGGGTCGTCCGGCACCTGCCACACCTCGGAACCGCTGAGGAACGTCGAGGCACTCGCCACGTGGTAGCGGGTCAGCAGCTCGCGCTGGACCTTGAACAGGTCCTGCGGGTACCGGAGATGGGCCATCAGCGAGGCCGAGATGTCGCTCTTCGGCTCGACCGTGTTCGGGAACGCCTTCATCCAGGTCTTCAGGACCGGGTCCTTGGTGTCCCACTGGTAGAGCTTGACCTCGCCGGTGTACGCGTCGACGGTCGCCTTCACCGAGTTGCGGATGTAGTTGACCTGGTTCTGCTGGGCCACCACCGCACGCTGGTTGTTGTTGGCGGTGAGCGAGTCGGCCGTCGTGTCCCCCAGGGTGGTGCGGGAGGCGTACGGGTACCCGTTCGTCGTCGTGTACGCGTCGACGATCCACTGGATCTCACCGTCGACGACGGCCGGGTAGGCGTCGCCGTCGATGGTCAGCCAGGGAGCGACAGCCTCGACCCGTTCCTTGGGCGTGCGGTTGTACAGAATCCGCGAACCCTCGCCGATGGCACCGGAGTAGAGGATCTGCGGCTCACTGAACGCGACCGCGTACGCTGCGCGGTTTATCGGGCTGGAGAGGCTGACACCGCTCTTCGCCTTGTAGCTGGTGGTCTTCTCGCCGGCGTCGTCGGAGTAGTCGATCTCCTTCTGGGGACCGCCGACGATCGAGTACTGGCTGGTCTTCTCGCCGTAGTAGATCCGCTGCTGGTACGTCCCGAGGTCACCCGTGGACGGCAGGTCGGACTCGGTGAAGACCGGGCGTCCCTCGGCGTCCGCCGTGGTGCCCTTGGCCGCGACCACACCGAATCCGTGCGTGTAACGGAAGTGGTCGTTGATCCAGTTGTTCTTCGGAATGCCGTTGAGGTTCAGCTCACGCAGCCCGATGACCGTGTCCTGGTCCTTGCCGTCCTTGCTGTACCGGTCGACGTCCAGGTTGGTCGGGAACGCGTAGTAGTTACGCATCTGCTGGAGCTGCTGGAACGTCGGCGACACGATGTTCGGGTCCATGATGCGGATGCTGGCCGTGGCGTCCACGTCGTCCCGCAGCTTGGTCTTGTCCTCGGTGTCGCTGCGGCCGGCGTACTCGCTGACCTTGGCGCCGTCGATGCCGTACGCCTCGCGCGTCGCCTTCAGGTTCTTCTCGACGTACGGGGCTTCCTTCGCCTGCTCGTTCGGCTGGACCTGGAACTTCTGCACGATCGCCGGGTACAGCCCGCCGATGAGGATGGCCGAGAGGACCATCAGTCCGAAGCCGATGACGGGCAGCTGCCAGGTGCGCCGCCACAGGGTCGCGAAGAACAGCAGCGAGCAGATGATGGCGATGCAGAACAGGATCGTCTTCGCCGGCAGATAGGCGTTGGCGTCGACGTACCGCAGACCCGTCCAGTTGCCGGTCGCCTTGAAGTCACTCGACTTCACCGCGAGGCCGTACCGGTCGAGCCAGTACGCGACCGCCTTGAGGGCGACGAAGATACCCAGCAGCACGGACAGGTGCCCGGTCGCCGCGGCCGTGGCACGGGCACCCGGACTGGTGACGCGCAGCCCGCCGTACAGGTAGTGGGTGAGGGCGGCGGCGATCAGGGAGAGGATCGTGGCGGCGAAGCCGAAGCCCATCAGGAAGCGGTACCAGGGCAGGTCGAAGGCGTAGAAGGACACGTCCAGACCGAACTGGGGGTCCTTCTGTCCGAAGGACACTCCGTTGACCCACATAAGCCAGGTCCGCCACTGTCCGGACGCCGACGCGCCCGCGATGAGACCGACCAGGACGGTGACACCGAGCAGCAGCCACTTCTTGTAAGGGGCGATGCCCATGCGGTACCGGTCGAGGCTCTGCTGCTCCATCGACATGGCGCTCAGCGGCGGGCGCAGCCGGTGCGCCAGCCAGATGTTCACCCCTACCGCTGTCGCCATCAGCAGACCGAAGACGAGGAAAAGCCCGATCTTGGTCCACAGCGTGGTCGTGAAGACAGATGAGTAGTCGACCGAGCGGTACCAGAGCCACTCCGTCCAGAAGCCCGCGAACATGATGAACGCCATGCCGAGTACGGCAAGGACACCCAGTGTCATGAGCAGGGTCCGGACGCGCCGGGACGGGCGGCCCACTCTGATCCGTGGCCCCTGCGGGCCTCCGCCGCGGTCCGGCATCTGGAAAGCCAAGGTTGGCACCTCAAAAGTCGCTGTCGGTCCGTCAGGCCCCCGTGATCGCGGACCATCCGTCAGGCCCGTGATCGTAGGGGCCTCACCTATGCAACTTACTCACGCTTTACTCGGTTCCCGTTTCGGGCCATGAACGAGGCAGGATTGTGACCATGTCCAACACTCCCATGGCGGCGAACCCGCTCACCCGGGCCGTACTCGAGATCGACGAGTACGCCTCCGGCCTCGGCTGGGACCAGCCGGCTCGTCTCTTCGCCCTCGTAGACACTGCCCGGTTGCGGGTCCAGGAACCCGCTCTCGCGGCCCAGCTCGGCCTGGCGGAGGAGCAGGCGACCACCGGTCTGACCCCGATCGAACAGGACGAGATCCCGGCGGGCAAGCCGCTGGACGAGTTCCTCGCCACCATCGCCTGGCCCGACTCGGTGATGGGCTGCGCCCTCACCGTCGAGCGCCTGATGCTCCCGCCGTCCGCGGAGGCGGCGGTCCCGCAGGGGCTGAGCGACAAGAAGCTGGCGGCCTGGGTCGCCGCGCACCCCGACCGTCAGGAGGTCCGGATGACGGTCGCGGTCCTGCGCGACGGCACGCGTGACTCGGCGGTGCGTCTGCGCGAGAAGGACGCGGCGACGGAGGTGCTCACGGGGGCGGGTCTGGTGCCGGGCCTGGCGGAGGCACTGTCGGCGACGTTCGCGGACTGACGGAGGAACGAGTG
>NZ_AEJB01000060.1 GCF_000331005.1 Streptomyces turgidiscabies Car8 | reverse complement strand
CTCACCAAGGCTGATACGGAGGTCGCGCAGCCACGGGTCGGCCGGGTTGTCCCCCGGCTCGTCGGCGGCCGCGGGTGCGGCGGACACCAGTCCGGCGAGCACAGCAGTGGCAGTCGCGAGCGCAATGGTCGCGAACACTCTTCGCGGACGGCTTCGTTGAGATCTTCCTGGAGTTGTTCGCACGTTGATGCCTGCCTGGATGGTCGATCCGAATGGACGGTCTCACGTCCGGCAGGAAGAAAGCACAACGAACACTCGGCCACAGCCGACCGGTTGTGTCACCGGCGGCCTGCCGCGTAGGAAAAGTCAGGAAGTTCTGAGACCCCCGTCTCTGCTGCCCGTGCGGTCAACACGCGCCCCCCGTGCCCCTCTTCCTGCAGGGACCGGATCATCATGACATTGGAAAAGCTTTTAAGGAACCTTTAATTCGCCAGTTCGTTCGAACACTAGCCGCGCCCCAGCACAGACCTGTGGCCCGACCCCCGCCAGAGGCGGTACGGCCGGGCCACAGGTCTCGGTGCGGCTCCCGAACGGGGTTCTGATCGCTCAGGTCGTGTACTGGTGCAGGCCGTCGATCGTCAACGTGCCGCCGAACTGGCCTGCCTGGACGACCTTCACGTTCGTGAAGTAGATCCACGGGATGTTCAGGGGCGGCGGGCTCTTCGGGCTGAACGTCACGGGGATCAGGCCGAGCAGGTTGCCGGAGATGCTCTCCGTGTACATGATCGTCTTGCCTCCCTTGATCGTGGAGTCCGTGCCCTTGGCCGCTTGCGCGTGGTAGGTCTTGCCCGACAGGGGGTCCTTGAAGGTCTGGTGCAGGTCACCGATCGTCGTGCCGCCGGAGATCACGTACTTCAGGACCTCCTTGACCGTGCCGTCGGCGGTGCGCACCTTGACTATGCCCTGGTAGTCCGCGCCGTTGAGCGTCAGCGAACTGGCCTGCAGGATCCACGGGTCGGCAGGCAGCGTGGTCGAGTTGTCGACGCCGCCCTCGTCGTCGGTGGCTTCGGCGGGGCAGTCGTCCGGGTCCACGCTCGAACTGGCCGAGGGACTCGGGGACGCGGTGGCGGCAGTGACCGCCTTCTCGGCCGTCTCCTTGGTGGCCTCGGACGCCTTGGTCGTGTCCTTGACGGTGTCCTTGAGGACCCCGGTGACCTTCGCCGTCGTGTCCTTCACCGTGGTGCTGCCGGTCGTGCCCTTGCCGGCCGCTTCCGCGGTCGGCGCCGGTGACGCGGTCGGCGTCGGAGTGGCGCTGTCGGCGGCCTCACTGGTCTCCGTCGACTCCGTGCCCGTCGAGGACGCCGTGTCGCTCGACGAGTCGCTGTCACCCGTGAAGATGCCCGTGATCGCGTCGCCGATGGTGTCCAGCAGGCCTCCGCCGCTCTCCTCGGTGGCGCTCGCGCTCGCCGAGGGCGTGGGGGTGGCCTTGTCGCTGTCGCCGCCGGTGCTGCCACTGGACGTCGTCTTGCTCGCGGACGGCGTCGGAGTCGGCTCGGCCGCGTCGTCGGAACCTGAATCCGACGAGTCGCCCGAGGAACCCGAGTCAGAGCCCGAGTCCGTGGCCGACGGGGACGGCTTCGGCTCCGTGTCCCCGCCGTCGGACGACGAGGGGGAGGAGCTGGTGGACGCGGAGGGTGTCGCCGCCGTGTCCGTACCGTCCGCGGCGCCGGTCACCACCTCGACGCACTTCTGGTATTCCTCAGCCGTCATGCTGTTCGTCGTCGGCTGGTCATCGGCACGTGCGAGCGTCGGCGTGAACCCCATGCCCATGAGCACCGCGGTGGGCATAGCCGCCAGGGCTATCGCCTTTCCGGCGGGCATATGGAACCTGGTGAACAGCGGCTTCCTCGGGGCCGCGTGCCGCGGCCCGGTTCTCCCGCGGGACGCTTCCACGTCAGTCCCGTGGGTCACCTCGTCAGCCGGCACTGTGCCTCCCGTTCGCCCCGTTCACCGGGCTCGTTCCTGACAGATCGTTCGGCTCGTACGGCTCGTTCGACTTGCTCATGTTCAGTCCGCCCGGCTCGGCCGCCGTATCCGTGCCGTCGCCGGCCTCGGCGGACATCGGGAGGACAGGCTCCGCAGCGGTAGGTGTCGCATCCGTGCCGTCTCCTGCGGGCACCCCGTACTTCGTCGACTCCTCCGGCACACCGGGCGCCCAGGCGATGGCCAGCGCGCCGCCGATCAGGGCCAGCAGGAAGCCGATGACGAACCCGCCGAAGTTGGAGACCGGGAGGGACACCAGTCCCAGCAGGATCGCGGCGGTACCGGCGAAGGTCCGTACGTGCTTCTGGAACCAGAGGCTGAAGCCCAGGACCACGAGCAGGGCTCCGATGATCAGTGATCCCGCGCCCGCCGTTGTGGACATGCGGATCGTCAGCTGACCGATCGAGAGGTGCGCGTAAGGGAAGTACATGATCGGGACACCGCCGATCATGACAAGTACGCCGGCCCAGAACGGCCTCGAACCCCGCCAGGCGCGGAACTGCAGCCTCCAGCGAGTGGGCAGACTGGGGGCGACAGGAGTCTCGGCGCTCATGGAAACAGCTCCCTGGTGCGGTGTTGCTGTGGTGAGAGGGTCTTTCACCGATGACATGGCTGCGGTGGGCGAAGACCCGATCG
>NZ_AEJB01000059.1 GCF_000331005.1 Streptomyces turgidiscabies Car8 | reverse complement strand
GCCTGATCCGCTTCTGGAACCGTGGCGCGGAGCGCATCTTCGGGTTCTCGGCGGGCGACGTGGACGGTCGCAGCCTGGACGTCATCATCCCGGAGCGGCACCGGAAGCGTCACTGGGACGGCTTCCAGGAAGCCATGGACCGGGGCACGACCAAGTACGGCGACGCCGATCTGCTGAACGTTCCGGCGCTGGCGGCGGACGGCCGCAAGCTGTCCATCGAGTTCAGCGTGGTGCTCCTGCCGGCCCCCGACGGCAGCACGTACGTCGGTGCGGTCATCCGGGACGTCACCGCGCGCCGCGAGCGGGAGCGGGAGCTGATGCGGCGGCGGGCCGAGGCCGAAGCGACGGCCTGAACTCGCCGGACGGACGC
>NZ_AEJB01000058.1 GCF_000331005.1 Streptomyces turgidiscabies Car8 | reverse complement strand
GGTCACGTGCGCCGGCTGCGGAGGGCGCGCCAGGTCGGGGGCTCATCGGCGTTCCTCCTCGTCGCCGGACGATCGGGGGCCCAGGGCCTCCGCCCGGGTGTCCGCGTGCCGGTCCGGTCCCATTCCCGGGTGGGCGGGCCGGCCCGCGGCCTCTCCCCCGCCTCCACTCCGCAGCCGTGCCGCGAACGCCAGCAGCTCCGCGTACTGCTCCCCCAGTCCCGGCGGGCCTTCGCCCATCGGGTCCTTGAAGTAGAAGCCGAGTTGGCTGAGAGGGCCGGAGAGTCCGGCTTCGTGGGCGCGGGCGGTGAGGCGGGCCAGGTCGAGGATCAGGGGGGCCGCCAGGGCCGAGTCACAGCCCTGCCAGGTGGTCTGGAGGATCATGCGGGTGCCGAGGAAGCCGTCGAAGGCGATGTGGTCCCACGCGGTCTTCCAGTCACCGAGGGACGGGACGTCGTCGATGTGGACCACGCCCTCCGGTGTGGTGCCGAGGGTGTCGGTGAGAACGCGTTCCTTGCCGGCGTTCTTGGCCGCCGCAGCGGCGGGGTCGGCGAGGGAGGCCCCGTCTCCCCCGCCGAGGAGGTTGGTGCCCGACCAGGCGCGAACCTCCAGTGCCCGTTGCGTGAACATCGGGCCGAGGACCGACCTGAGCAGGGTCTGGCCCGTTTTGCCGTCCCGGCCCGCGTGGGGCAGACCGCTGGTCGCCGCCTCGGCGGCCAGCGCCGGGTGGTGCAGCCCTGTCGACGGGGTGAAGTTGACGTACGGGCAGCCCGCGCGGAGGGCCGCCGCCGCGTACAGGGAGCTCGGCGGGAGTGCGATGCCGGTGGGGGCCGGTTCCGTGGAAGCCACGTTCACCACCACCGCCCGGGCCAGGTCGTGGCGTCGTACGAAGTCCTGGATGTCCGCGGCGAACGCCGTCACCAGTTCGTCCGGGGTTCGGGTGGTGTCGCCGGGGGCGGGACCGCCGGGTCTGATCTCCCGGTCCGCGGCGGCCAGTTCGGAGGCGATCGCCGGGGTGAGTCCGTAGGGCAGGACGCCGGCCGCCGTCAGTGCCTCGGCACGTTTGGGCAGCGGGCAGTCCACGGTGTCGTGCCCGCCGAAGACGAGGGCCGAGAGGGGCGGGAGGTCGCAGTCCGTGAACGGGGGTGTCTCGGTGACCATGCCCGTGGGCCGGTGCAGTCCCGTTGTCACGGCGGCGCAGCCCGCGACGACGGTGGTGGCGACGGAGCCGCGGGCTCCGATCAGCCATACCCCCACGCGAGTTGGAGGACGGGACGACGACGTGGACATGGGCGGCCTCCTTGTCGTTCACGGTGTTCAGGGTGTTCGCCGAGTTCACGGCGTTCGCGGTGTTCACACCCTCTGGGCGCGGGCCGGGAGGGGAAGGAAGGCGCCCCTCCTGGAGGTCCGGCGTCCCCCGCCCGCCGCCGCTCAGTCGCCCGCGGTGGCCTGACTCACCGGCGCGTTCACGGGCAGTTCCTTGATCCGGATGTCACGGAAGGACACCTGGTCGTCGGCTCCGTGGTTCTGGATGCCGATGTGACCGTCCCGCAGGCTGCGGGCGGGATCGGTGTTGGTGAAATCGTTGATCCGTACGCCGTTGAGCCAGACGCGGAGCCGTTCGCCCTCCACGCGGATCTCGTACGTGTTCCACTCCCCCGGCGGATTCAGCGCACGGTCGCGCTTCCTCAGGTCGGCGGAGCGGAAGCCGTACACGGCCCCGGTGGTGCGGTCGGGGGCGTCGGTCGCGTCGATCTGGATCTCGTAGCCCTTGTCGACCGCCGACCACGGGTCGTCCGAGGGCGGGAAGCCCACGAACACACCGGAGTTGTCGTCGCCTCGGGCCTTCCAGTCCAGTTTCAGCGAGTAGGCGCCGAAGCTCCGGTCGGCGTACCAGAGCAGGCCCATGCCGCCGGACGACGTCAGTGTGCCGTCGTCGGAGACGGTGAAGGTGCCCGGGCCCGCCTGTTGCCACCCTTCCCGCGAGGTGCTGTCGAAGAGGGGCTGGTAGCCGTTCTCCGGCCGGCAGTCGGCCTGGGCCTTGCCGGTGGCCCAGCGCAGACCGCCCAACAGGTGCTGCCTGAGCGCCGGTTCGGTGTACGCGGACGACAGGTGGCCGACGCCGGTGTAGAAGGAGCGTCCGCCCGCGTAGTTGTGGCACCAGGCGATCGGGTGGTCGCCGTTCATCGTGCCGCCGGTGTACGACGACTCGTCGAGGGAGGCCAGGACGTGCACCGAACTCCGGGGATTGGAGCGGTAGTTGTACCACTCGTCGGTACGGTTCCAGTCCGCGCCCAGGGTCGAGGTCGCCGGGTGGGCGCGGTCCTCCACCTTCATCCGGGCCGGCTGGATGGCCGGGTGCCCCTGGAAGTAGGCGCCGACCAGGCCGCCGTAGAAGGCCCAGTCGTACTCCGTGTCGGCCGCCGCGTGGATGCCCACATAGCCGCCGCCGTGGTGGATATAGCCTTCAAAGGAGGCTTGTTGACGAACCGTCAGTACGTCGCCGGTCGTCGAGAGGAAGACGACGGCCGCGTACCGGCGGAGGTTCTTCGGGTTGAACGCCGTCGCGTCCTCCGTCGCGTCGACCCTGAAACCGGCGCTCGCGCCGAGTTCCTTGAGTGCCGTGACGCCGTCGGGGATGGAGTCGTGCCGGAAGGCCGCCGTCTTGGAGAAGACCAGCACCCGGTCGGCGTGCCGTGGTGCGGGCGTGGAGGCGGCCGGGGTCGAGATGCCTCCGAGGAGAAGTGCCGCGCCCACAACAGCGGTGACAGATACTCCTGTTCGTCCGGCCCATCCCTTTCGTTCGGTCGATACTGTTCGTCCCGTCCGTTCTGTTGATCGCATGGCGCGCCTCCCCTCAGCCCGTGGTGAAGGCGAAGTCGTCCACCTCGAACAGGTCGCCGCTCGCCGCTCCCTTGAAGACCAGGTAGAGCGTGGTCGTGCTCTGCGGGGCGTGGGAGAGGGTGGCGGTGACGTCCTGGTAGGTGTCCCAGCCCCCGGTCGCCGGTACGGTCGTACGGCCCAGCACCTTGCCGGTGGGGGAACCCGCGCGGATCTCCAGCTTGCCGCCCGCGCCGGCCGAGGCGACGCGTGCCGTGAGCGACTTGGCGTTGCCCAGGGCGTAGGGCGTGAAGGCGATCCAGTCTCCGTTGTCGATGTCGCCGACTGTCTTGCCGCCGTTCGCCGACTCGCGTGAACTCACTGTCGTGCCGGACGAGTTGTTGAAGTGCTCGGCCTGGCGGTGGGTGGGCTGGATGACGTTCTGGTCATGGGTGGTCAGGGGTGCCTGGCCGCCGCCTCCGAGGTCGGTGTACTGGGCGTCGAAGACCCCGAAGATGTTGGCGTTCGGGTCGTGGCCGCCGTCGGCGCTGGTCTGGATGGTGCCGGAGCAGCCGTTCGCCGAGGTCTGCGGGTGGCCGTGGCTGTCGTGGCCGAGGATGAAGGTGACCTGGACCTTGGTGCAGTCGATGCTCCGGCCGTCCTCCCGGTCGGTGACCTTCACCTTGAACGGGATCGCGTCGCCGAACGCGAACAGCTGTCCGTCCTGCGGGAGTTGGAGGGTCACCTTGGGTGCGGTGTTGCCGACGACGACCTGGACGCTCGCGCTGCCCGTGCGGCCGGTGGCGTCCTTGGCGGTCAGTGTCGCCGTGTACGTTCCGTTCTTCTTGTACTTGTGGGAGGGGTTCGCCGAGGTCGACGTTCCGCCGTCGCCGAAGTCCCAGCTGTAGGTGAGGGCGTCGCCGTCCTGGTCGGTGGTGCCGGCGGAGGAGAACCTCACCTTCAGCGGGGCCTGCCCGGAGGTGACGTCGGCTGCGGCCTGTGCGACCGGGGAGTGGCCGTCGGTGGCGTTCTCGATGCGGTAGAGGGCGGAGTGCTCGTCGCCGCCGAACCAGGAGATGCCGTAGTCGAGGACGTACAGCGCACCGTCCGGACCGAAGGCCATGTCCATCACCTGGGTGCCGGTCCAGGGGATGTCGTTGATGGCCTGGACGGTGCCGTTGTCGTCGCTGCTGATCCGCTTGATCCACTTGCGGCCGAACTCGCCGGCGAAGAAGTCGCCGTCGTACGCCTCCGGGAACTTGACCGGGGAGTCGAGCGAGGCGTCGTAGTGGTAGACGGGACCGCCCATCGGGGACTCGGAGCCGTCGCCGAACTCCGGTACGGACGCGCCGTTGTACGGGATCCAGGCGGCCTGCGCCGGGGGAAGGTCGGTCAGGCCGGTGTTGTGGGGCGAGTTGTTCTTGGGGGCGGCGCAGTCGAAGGCGGCGCCCGAGGCGCCGGTCGCGAAGTCGTAGTCGACGTAGGCGTCGTTGGCGCCGGTGCAGTACGGCCAGCCGAAGTTGCCGGGGCCGGTGACCCGGGCGAACTCGACCTGGCCCGCGGGTCCTCGGGCCGGGTCGGCGGCGCCCGCGTCGGGGCCGTACTCGCCGATGTAGAGGATGCCGGTCGCTTTGTCGACGCTGAAGCGGAACGGGTTACGGAAGCCCATCGCGTAGATCTCGGGGCGCGTCTTGTCCGTGCCCGGTGCGAACAGGTTGCCGTCGGGGACGGTGTACGAGCCGTCCGCGGCGACCTTGACGCGCAGGATCTTGCCGCGCAGGTCGTTGGTGTTGCCGGCCGAACGCTGGGCGTCGAAGGCCGGGTTGCGGTTCGCGCGCTCGTCGATCGGGGTGAAGCCGTCGGACTGGAAGGGGTTGGTGTCGTCGCCCGTCGACAGGTACAGGTTGCCCGCCGCGTCGAAGTCGATGTCGCCGCCGACATGGCAGCACAGGCCGCGCGAGGCGGGGACGTCGAGGATCTTCTTCTCGCTGGCTTTGTCGAGGGTGCCGTCGGCGCCCAGAACGAACCGGGAGAGCCGGTTGACGCCGTCGAAGGGCGCGAAGTCGGCCGCGGTGCCCGTCTCGGGGGCGTCGCCCGCCGGGGTGTTCAACGGGGGCGCGTAGTACAGGTAGACGAAGCGGTTGGAGCTGAACTGCGGGTCCACGCCGATGCCTTGGAGGCCCTCTTCGTCGTGGGAGTAGACGTCGAGCTTGCCGGCCATCCGGGTGTTTCCGGCGGCGTCGGTGATGCGGAGTTCACCGTCGCGAGAGGTGTGCAGGACCGAACGGTCGGGGAGGACGGCGAGCGACATGGGTTCGCCGACCTCCGGTTCCCCCTTGGCCAGGGTGACCTGCTGGAAGTCCTCCGCGGCTGTCACCGCGGGGCTGTCCGCGGGCTCGGCGACGGCTGCGCCGGCCTGGGGTACGGCAAGGGTCAGTGACGCTCCCGCCAGCAGCGCGCCCGTGAACAGGGCCAGCACTCTGCGGACTTGGGGGTGTCGTCTGCGACTCGCGGTTCTGCCGGTGCGGGTGGTGCCGACTTTCGCGTGCACGAATGCCTCCAGAATGGAGCTCGTGGTACATGCGGGTGCGATACGCCGGGGTGCGCCGTCACCCCGGAACAGTCAGGAACAGTCAGAACGGTCAGTACGGTCAGTACGGTCAGTAGCAGCAGCTCAGTCGTTGCTGCCGAACGCCGCGTCGAACGAGGCCGACGGCGGGTCGAAGTCGTACGCCTTGAGCCGGGTCAGCGCCTCGGGGGCGCCCTGGAGCCGGTCCATGCCGGCGTCCTCCCACTCCACGGAGATGGGACCCCGGTAGTCGATGGAGCGCAGCATGCGGAAGATGTCCTCCCAGGGGACGTCGCCGTGGCCGGCCGACACGAAGTCCCAGCCGCGACGCGGGTCGCCCCATGGGAGATGTGAGCCGAGGCGGCCGTTGCGGCCGTCGAGCCGCTTGCGGGCCTCCTTGCAGTCGACGTGGTAGATCCGGTCGCGGAAGTCCCACAGGAAGCCGACCGGGTCCAGGTCCTGCCACACGAAGTGCGAGGGGTCGAAGTTCAGGCCGAAGGCGGGCCGGTGGTCGACTGCCTCCAGGGCGCGCTGGGTCGTCCAGTAGTCGTAGGCGATCTCGCTGGGGTGGACCTCGTGGGCGAACCGCACGCCCTGGGCGTCGAAGACGTCGAGGATCGGGTTCCAGCGGTCGGCGAAGTCCTGGTAGCCGCGGTCGATCATCGGCTGGGGGGCCGGCGGGAACATCGCGACCAGATGCCAGATCGCGGAGCCGGTGAAGCCGATGACGGTGTCGACGCCGAAGGCGGCGGCGGCCCGCGCGGTGTCGGCGATCTCGGCCGCCGCCCGCTGCCGTACGCCCTCCGCGTCGCCGTCACCCCAGATACGGCCGGGCAGGATCGCCTGGTGCCGTTCGTCGATGATGGCGTCGCAGACCGCCTGGCCGACCAGGTGGTTGGAGACCGCCCGGCACTTGAGGCCGTACTTGTCGAGGAGTTGATGGCGGCCCGCCAGGTAGGACGGGTCCGCGAGGGCCTTGTCGACCTCGAAGTGGTCGCCCCAGCAGGCGAGTTCGAGTCCGTCGTAGCCGAAGTCACGGGCGAGGCGGCAGACCTCTTCGAGAGGCAGGTCGGCCCACTGGCCGGTGAAGAGTGTGAAGTCGCGCGGCATTCTCGTCGAGCCTCCTCAGACCGATGCGGATGAGACAGCTATGGGCGTGTAGACGGAGTTCTTCTCCGCGCTCTCCTCGACCGCCGCCAGGACACGTTGCACCTGGAGGCCCTCCGCGAAGGACGGCCTGGGCCGGTTTCCCGCCGCGATCGCGAGGACGAGGTCGCGGGCCTGGTGGACGAAGGTGTGCTCGTAGCCGAGTCCGTGGCCCGGCGGCCACCACGCGTCCAGGTAGGGGTGATCGGGTTCGGTGACGAGGATGCGGCGGAAACCGGCGTGTGTGCCGGGCTCGGTGCCGTCGTGGTACTCGAGTTCGTTGAGGCGTTCCAGGTCGAAGGCCAACGAGCCGTGTTCACCGTTGAGTTCGATGCGCAGGGCGTTCTTGCGGCCGGTCGCGTACCGGGTGGCCTCGAAGGAGGCGAGGGCGCCCGAGGCGAATCGGCCGGTGAAGACGGCGGCGTCGTCCACGGTGACCTGTCCGGCACCGACGGTCGCGGTGGCGGTCAGTCCGTTGACCGTGCCGCCGGGCAACGGGCGTTCCCGTACGAAGGTTTCGGTGAGGGCGGAGACTCCGGCGAGGGGTTCGCCCACGAGGTACTGGGCGAGGTCTACGATGTGGGCGCCCAGATCGCCGAGCGCGCCCGACCCGGCCGTCTCCTTGCGCAGCCGCCAGGTGAGGGGGAACTGTGGGTCCACCAGCCAGTCCTGAAGGTACGTCACCCGTACGTGCCGCAGGCTGCCGAGCCTGCCCTCGGCGACCATGGAACGGGCGAGCGCGGTGGCGGGCAGACGACGGTAGTTGAAGCCGACCATCGCCAACTGGCCGCGACGCTCCGCTTCTTCGGCCGCCGCTGTCATCGCCGTGGCTTCCTCAACGGTGTTGGCGAGGGGCTTCTCGCACAGGACGTGTTTGCCCGCGGCGAGGGCGGCGAGGGCGATCTCGGCGTGGCTGTCGCCGGGGGTGCAGATGTCGACGAGGTCGACGTCGTCCCGTTCGATCAGGGCGCGCCAGTCGGTCTCGGCCGCCGCCCAGCCGTGCCTGGTCGCTGCCGCTCGGACGGCGCGGGGGTCCCGGCCGCAGATCGCGGCGAGTACCGGGCGCCGGGGCAGGTCGAAGACGTGGTTCACGGTGCGCCAGCCCTGGGAGTGGGCTGCGCCCATGAAGGCGTATCCGACCATGCCGACGCCCAGGACCGGCTTTCCGTCCTCGGCGGCGTCTGCCTGCGGCTGTGCCATGCGGAGGTCCTCCTCGTGGTGGTGGGGGGTGATCCAGTGGGTCGGCTGCGGGTGCGTCGTGGCTGGTCGCGCAGTTCCCCGCGCCCCTTGAAAACCCCTTGTCGGGGTCCCTCTACTTGAAGCCGGTCGGCATGTACTGGTCGACGTTGTTCTTGTCGACGACCGCCGAGTAGAGGGTGAGGGACGAGGGGATCTCGAACTCGGCGAGGCCGCTCACCCCCTTGCCCTGGCCCAGTGCGCGGGCCAGGTCGATCGCGGAGGCGGCCATGGTGGGCGGGTAGAGCACGGTCGCCTTCAGGACGCCGTTGTCCTGCTTGATGGCCTGGAAGGCGGAGAGGGCGCCCGCGCCGCCGACCATCAGGAAGTCGTCGCGGCCGGCCTGTTCGATGGCCCGCAGCGCGCCCACGCCCTGGTCGTCGTCGTGGTTCCACAGGGCGTCGAACTTCGACTGCGCCTGCAGGAGTTGGGCCATCTTGGCCTGGCCCGACTCGACCGTGAACTCGGCGGCCTGGCGGGCTACCTTCTTGATGTTCGGGTAGTTCTTCAGGGCGTCGTCGAAGCCCTGGGTGCGCTGCTTGGTCAGCTCCAGGTTGTCGAGGCCCGCGAGTTCGATGACCTTGGCGTCGTCCACGTCCTTGAGCTGTTCGCCGATGTAGTGACCGGCGTTGAGGCCCATGCCGTAGTTGTCGCCGCCTATCCAACAGCGGTAAGCCTGCGGGGTGTTGAAGATCCGGTCCAGGTTGACGACGGGGATTCCGGCGCGCATCGCCTTCAGGCCGACCTGGGTGAGCGCCTTGCCGTCGGCGGGCAGGATCACCAGAACGTCGACCTTCTTGTTGATCAGCGTCTCGATCTGGCCGATCTGCGCGGCGGTGTCGTTCGAGCCCTCGGTGATCTCCAGCGTCACGTCGGAGTACTTCTTCGCCTGGCTCTTCGCGTTGTCGTTGATCGCGTTGAGCCAGCCGTGGTCGGCCTGCGGTCCGGCGAAGCCGATGGTGACGGCCTTGCCGGGGGTGTCGGCGGCGGCCGGCT
Source organism: Streptomyces turgidiscabies Car8 (assembly GCF_000331005.1). Lineage (GTDB taxonomy): Bacteria > Actinomycetota > Actinomycetes > Streptomycetales > Streptomycetaceae > Streptomyces > Streptomyces turgidiscabies. Next base: position 11,717 of record NZ_AEJB01000058.1, on the reverse strand, counting down.
GCTTGTCGTTCGCCGCGGGCTCGTCGGCGGGCTCGTTGCTGGTGCAACCGGTGAGCAGGACTCCCGCCCCGACGGCGGCGGTCCCGAAGAGAAGTCCTCTGCGGCTTGTGAAAGGCGTCGGCTCTGGCATGGCGGTGAACCCTTTCCTCAGGTCGTGCTTGCGGTGCGGCGCTGGACGAGCACGGCGGCGACGATGATCGCGCCCTTGGCGATCTGCTGCACATCGCTCTGCAGGTTGTTCAGGGCGAAGATGTTGGTGATCGTGGTGAAGATCAGGACGCCCAGGACTGAGCCGACGATGGTGCCGCGACCCCCGCTGAGCAGGGTGCCGCCGATGATCGCGGCGGCGATGGCGTCCAGCTCGTACAGGTTGCCGTTGGTGTTCTGGCCCGAGCCGGACAGGATGATCAGCAGGAATGCGGCGATCCCGCAGCACAGTCCGGACAGGAGGTAGAGGTAGAGGCGCTGGCGGCGGACGTCGATGCCGGCGAGACGGGCGGCCTCCGCGTTGCCGCCCACGGCGACGGTACGGCGGCCGAAGGTGGTGCGGTTCAGGATCAGCCAGCCGAGAATCGTCACTACCGCGAAGACCAGTACCAGGGGCGGGATGCCGAAGATGTAGGCGTCGCGCTCGCCGAGGTCGAGGACGCTGTCGATGGTGACGATCTGTGTCGCGCCGTCGGTGATCTGGAGGGCGAGTCCGCGCGCCGAGGCAAGCATGGCGAGCGTGGCGATGAACGGGACCATCCCGCCGTACGCGATGAGCAGGCCGTTGACCAGTCCGCAGCCCACGCCGACGAGCACCGCGGTGAAGAGGATGCCCGCGAAGCCGTACTCCTGGGTGGCGACGGTGGTCGCCCACACCGAGGAGAGGGCGACGATCGCGCCGACCGACAGGTCGATTCCGCCCGACATGATGACGAAGGTCATGCCGACGGTGACGACGCCGATCACCGAGCCCTGGGTGAGGACGAGTTGGAGGTTGCGGGTGTCGAGGAACTCGTCGGGCTTGGTGATGCCGCCGACGACGATCAGTGCGGCGAGGACACCGAGGAGGGAGAGGGTGCGGACGTCGGCGCGGGCCACCATGCCGCGCCAGGCCGGGAGTTGACCGGCCGCCGGGACCTTGTCGGTGGTGTCGCGCGGCGGGGACACGGGCTGTGTCATGACGCGGGGCCCCTTTCACCGGCCACGGAGCTGCCGGTCGCGGATCTGCCGCCCGCGGAACTTGTGCTGGCCACAGGGGCTCCTTCCATCACGAGGTCGAGCACGCGGTGTTCGTCGAGTTCGCGGGCGGGTGCCGTGTGGACGACCTGGCCCTCGCGCAGGACCAGGACACGGTCGGCGAGGCCGAGCACCTCGGGCACTTCGCTGGAGACCAGCAGGACGGCGAGGCCCTCGTCGGCGAGGCGGCGGATGACCGCGTACAGCTCGGCACGGGCACCGACGTCGACGCCCCGGGTCGGTTCGTCGAGCAGCAGGACACGGCAGCCGCGCAGCAGCCAGCGGGCGAGGACCGCCTTCTGCTGGTTGCCGCCGGAGAGGGTGCGCACCGGTACGGAGGGGTTGTCGGGCCGTAGTGACAGCTCGCGGGTGGCGGCTCGGGCGGCGCCCAGTTCGGCACCCCGGTCGATCCAGCCGCCGCGTGCGAAACGGGACATGGAGGAGACCGACACATTGCGGGTGACGGACTCCAGCATCAGCAGGGCCTGCGCCTTGCGTTCCTCGGGGGCGAGCCCGAGCCCGGCACGCACTGCGGCCCGCACACTGCCCGGCCTCAACACCCTTCCGTCGACCAGCACTTGGCCGGCGGTCGGTTTGCGGGCGCCGTAGATCGTCTCCAGGATCTCCGAGCGCCCCGACCCGACCAGTCCGGCGAGGCCCACGATCTCGCCGGGCCGCACGGTGAGGTCGACGGGCGCGAACTCGCCTTCCCTGGCGAGCCCCTGGACTTCGAGGACGGGTGTGCCGGCCGCGTCCGCCGGTGTGGTGGGGCGTTCCGGGAAGACGTACTCGACGTTGCGGCCCGTCATCAGGGCGACTACCTCGCGGGTCGGGGTGGACTTCGCGGGGAGTCCGCCGGCCACCGCCCGGCCGTCCTTGAGGACGGTCACACGGTCGCCGATGCGGCGGATCTCCTCCAGGCGGTGCGAGATGTAGACGACGGCGACCCCGGCGGCGGTCAGGTCGCCGACGATCCGGAAGAGGTTGTCGACCTCCTCCGGGTCGAGCGCGGCGGACGGCTCGTCCATGACGATCAGCCGTACGTCGTGGGAGAGCGCCCGCGCCATGGACACGATCTGCTGCTGCGCCGCCGACAACTCTCCGACCAGGCGCCCGGGACCGACCTCCGGATGACCGAGTCGCTTGAGGAGAGCTGCGGTTGATGTCTTCGCCGTCTTGCCTCGTACGACGAAGCCGGCGGTCGTGGGTTCATGGCCGAGGTGGACGTTCTCGGCCACCGACAGGCCCTCCACCAGGTCGAGTTCCTGGTAGATGGTCGCGATGCCGAGGCGCATGGCGGCGATGGGCGAACGCAGGGTGACCGGCTCGCCGCGCCAGTTGATGGTGCCGCCGTCGGGCTGGTGGGCGCCCGCCAGGACCTTGATGAGGGTGGACTTGCCGGCTCCGTTCTGGCCGAGCAGACAGTGCACTTCGCCGGCCTGGACGTCGAGGTCGACGCCGTCGAGGGCCCGGACTCCGGGGAACGACTTGGTGATGCCGGACATGCTGAGCAGCGGTGGTTCTGGTGCCATGACGGTTCCCCTTGGCGGGCGTGCGGGCCGGTTGCAGGGTGGATCGCTTGCTGGGCAGGCGTTTTCAGGCAGGGCAGAGCGGGGCGCTGTGCTGGTGGTGTGCGTCAGGTGACGTGGGTACGGAGTCGGCTTACGCGGGTGAGAACAGGTGGTCGCTGATGAGCCGGGCGGCGCCGATTACTCCAGCGGTGGGGCCCAACTCCCCCAGAACGATGGGCAGGTTGCCGGTCGCCAGGGGCAGCGACTGGCGGTAGACCTGGGTACGGATCGCGGCGAGCAGGGTGTGGCCGAGGCCGGTCACCCCGCCGCCGATCACCACCAGGCCGGGGTTGAAGAAGCTGACGAGACCGGCGATGACCTGGCCGGTGCGGTTGCCGCCCTCGCGGATCAGGTCGAGCGAGGTGGCGTCCCCGGCGGCAGCGGCGGCGGCGACGTCGACGGCGCTCAGGGAGCCGCTCGCCTCCCACCGGGCGGCGAGTTCCGCCGAAAGTCCTTGCTGGGCCGCCTCTTTGGCGTCGCGGGCGAGAGCGGCGCCACTGAAGTGGGCTTCCAGGCAGCCCCGGTTGCCGCAGGCACAGGGGCGCCCGTCGGGCACCGCCTGGATGTGCCCGATGTCGCCGGCACTGCCCGTCACGCCGCGGTGGACCTCACCGCCGACGACGATGCCGCAGCCGATACCGGTGCCGATCTTGACGCAGAGGAAGTCGCCCACGGAACGGGCGACGCCCGCGTGCTGCTCCCCCATCGCCATCAGGTTCACGTCGTTGTCGACCATCACCGGGCAGCCCAGTTCCTGGCTGAGTGCCTCCCGTACGGGGAAGCCGTCCCAGCCGGGCATGATCGGCGGGGCGACCGGTATGCCCTCGGGGAAGCGGACCGGGCCCGGGACGCCGATGCCGGCGCCGTCGAACCCCTCCGCGAGCCCGGACGCCCTCAACTTGGCTGCCATCGACAGGACTTGCTCGAAGACCGCGACCGGGCCCTCGCGTACGTCCATGGGCTGGTTGAGGTGTCCCAGCACTTCCAGTTCGGCGTTGGTGACCGCGATGTCGATCGAGGTCGCGCCGATGTCGACGCCGAGGAAGCGCAGGGCCGGGGCGAGCCGGATGTTGTGGGAGCGGCGGCCACCCCGGGAGGCGGCGAGTCCGTCGGCCACGATCAGGCCCGTCTCCAGGAGGCGGTCCACCTCCACGGCCAGTTTGGAGCGTGACAGGTCGACCTGGTCCCCCAGCTGGGCCCGGGAGTTGGGCCCTCCGTCACGCAGCAGCCGCAGCAGTCGGGCCTGGTGGGAGTTCGCGGGTCGTGCGGTCATACGTCTCACAAGCCCCTCCCAGCCTGGTCGGGCACCAACCTGCCACGATTTCCGGCCACTTCGCCGGGCTTTCGAGTGGAACGTAGCAGCGACTGCCGGGGCTGGGAAGAAGTTGAGCACAGATTGAGGCTGACTTCTTCCATTTAGAGGACAAAGAACGGGACGCGGCGAGGGCTCGTGGAACGTGTTCCGGAGCCGCAACCGTCACGGGCAGAGGACGACCTGCCCGGCGTAGGAGAGGTTGCCGCCGAAGCCGAACAGGAGGACGGGGTCGCCGGTGGAGATCTCGCCGCGCTCGACCAGTTTGGAGAAGGCAAGCGGGATGCTGGCGGCCGAGGTGTTGCCGGACTCGACGACATCGCGGGCCACGACGGCGTTCACCGCGCCGATCTTCGCCGCCAGTGGCTCGATGATGCGCAGGTTGGCCTGGTGCAGGACGACGGCGGCGAGGTCCTCGGGGGCGAGACCGGCGCGCTCACAGGCCTGGCGGGCGATGCGCGGCAGCTGGGTGGTGGCCCAGCGGTAGACGCTCTGCCCCTCCTGCGCGAACACGGGGGGCGTGCCCTCGATCCGTACCGCGTGGCCCATCTCGGGCACCGACCCCCACAGCACGGGCCCGATTCCGGCGGGCCCCTGAGCGTCCGCGGCGGCGGGCGGGCAGGCCTCGACGACGGCGGCGCCCGCCCCGTCTCCGACGAGTACGCAGGTCGTGCGGTCGGTCCAGTCCGTCACCGCGGACATCTTGTCGGCGCCGATGACGAGGGCCCGCACCGATCCCCCGGCCCGGACCGCGTGGTCGGCCGTGGCCAGGGCGTGGGTGAAGCCGGCGCACACGACGTTGAGGTCCATCGTGGCCGCCGAGGGGATGCCGAGGCGGTTCGCGACCCGGGCGGCCATGTTCGGGGAGCGGTCGACGGCCGTCGAGGTGGCGACGAGGACGAGGTCGATCTCGCTCGCGGCCAGGCCCGCGGCGGCGAGCGCCTTGGCGGCGGCGTGCGCGGCCAGCTCGTCCACGGGCTCGTCGGGCCCGGCGATGTGGCGCGTACGAATGCCCACCCGGCTTCTGATCCACTCGTCGTTGGTGTCGACCAGGCCCGCCAGGTCCTCGTTCGTGAGTACCTTGGCGGGCTGGTAGTGACCGACGGCGGCGATGCGCGAGCCGTTCATGGGTGGGTCCCCTTTGCTGCTTTGCGGTAGCGGGATCCTCCAGTCTGATCAGTGACTCACCAGTACGACGGCACGCGATGCCACAGGATTAACGCGGCCGGGTTGTCGGCTTCCATCAGCCCTGTCTGTGACCGAACACCTACCCTGTGAACAGCTGTGTCGCCTTCTGCACCAGTTCGTAGATGCCGTAACAGAGCGGCAGCCCCACCCACAGCCAGGCGAAGGCGATCAGGGGCCGACGGTCGGGCGGCCCCGCGTTCTCAGACGGACTGCTCTCGCTGGACATCGGCGGCCTCCTTCGGCGCGGGCACGTGGTGACGGGGATCGACGGGGCGGACGAGTTCGTTGGCGACGAAGCCGACGGCGAGCAGTCCGATCATGATGGCGAACGACGTCCCGTAGAGCGCCGAGCCGTGTTTGCCGGCCTCCTCCTGGCGGTCGGCGATCCAGTTGACGATCAGCGGGCCGAGGACCCCGGCCGTGGACCAGGCGGTGAGCAGCCGTCCGTGGATCGCGCCGACCTGGTAGGTCCCGAAGAGGTCCTTCAGGTAGGCGGGGATGGTGGCGAACCCGCCGCCGTAGAAGGAGAGGATCACCAGGGCGCACAGGATGAACAGCGGCTTGGAGGAGTCCCCGAACCAGGCTATCGACGCGTACATCAGCGCCCCGACGCCGAGGTAGACGCGGTAGATGTTCTTGCGGCCGATCAGGTCGGAGGTGGACGACCAGCCGATCCGGCCCGCCATGTTGGCCGCCGAGAGCAGCGCGACGAAGCCGGCCGCCGCCGACACCGAGACGGGTGTGGAGCTGTCCGCGAAGAAGTCCTTGATCATCGGCGCGGCCTTCTCCAGGATGCCGATGCCGGCGGTCACGTTCATACAGAGGATGACCCACAGGCACCAGAACTGCGGGGTCCGCACGGCGCTGCGCGCGGAGACCTGGACGCCCGTGAGGGCACTCGGTCCGCTCGGTTCGCCGACGGCGGGCTTCGCACCGCGCGGCACGCGGACCAGGAGCACTCCGAGCGACATGAACGCGGCGTACGACAGTCCGTGCACGAGGAAGGCGAGGGCGATCCCGGAGCTGTCGGAGCCGAACGACTCCAGCATCTGCGCCGACCACGGCGAGGCGATGAGCGCGCCGCCGCCGAAGCCCATGATCGCGATGCCGGTGGCCATGCCGGGCCGGTCGGGGAACCACTTGATGAGGGTGGAGACGGGCGAGATGTAGCCGATGCCCAGGCCGATGCCGCCGACGAAGCCGTAGCCGAAGACGATCAGCCAGTACTGCTCGGTGGCGGCGCCGAGCGAGGCGAGGAGGAAGCCGGAGGAGAAGCAGACCAGGGCGACGGTCATGGCCCAGCGCGGCCCGTTGCGCTCGACGAGGGTGCCGCCGAACGCGGCGGACAGGCCGAGCATCACTATGCCGAGCTGGAAGGGCAGCGCGCTCTGGGTGCCGCTGAGGCCGAGCGCGGATTCCAGCGGCGGCTTGAAGACGCTCCAGGCGTAGGCCTGACCGATGGAGAGGTGGACCGAGAGGGCGGCCGGAGGAACGAGCCAGCGGCTCCAGCCGGGCGGTGCTACAGGGGGACTCATGATCCCGGACGATAGGAACCGGCCGCACGGTTGGGAAGGCGGCCGGTCGAACTCGCCGACCGTATGCGGTGAACGGTATCCGCACTGCGCCGAACGGTCGTTCGGACCGGACGAACGGCATCCCCGGTCGCCCGGAGCACCCCTTCCCGGCCACCGTCTCTCCGCCTCCCGGCCCACCGGCGCCGCACCGGACCCGTGCCGCACCTCTTGCCGACCCAACTCCCATACTGTAGACAATATGTCGTCAACCCGTTCCCTCGCGACGGCAGAACTCCGGGCCCGCGGCGCCACCTCGCGCGTGCAGGACAATGAGAACGAGAAGGTCACCTACCAGCACGTACAGAACCGGGGCTGATCAGGACATGGGACGAGTCACCGAACGCCGCAGGGTGATCCGGATCCGGGACGGGGCGATCTCCACCCGGCCGGACACGCTCGTCGCCGAGGAACCCATGGAGATCCGGCTGAACGGCAAGCCGATCGCCATCACCATGCGGACCCCGGGCGACGACTTCGCGCTCGCCGCCGGCTTCCTGGTGAGCGAGGGCGTGCTCGGCGAGAGGCGCGAACTCCAGAACATCGTGTACTGCGCGGGGGCCACGGAGGACGGCTCGAACACGTACAACGTGGTGGATGTGCGGACGGCTCCGGACGTGGTGCTGCCCGACATCACGCTGGAGCGGAACGTGTACACGACGTCCTCGTGCGGCCTGTGCGGAAAGGCCAGCCTGGACGCCGTGCGTACGACGGCCCGCTGGGCGATCGACGACGGCGCCGACGCTCCCCCGGTCCGGCTGGCACCCGAGCTGCTCGCGAGCCTCCCCGACCGGCTCCGCGCATCCCAGCGGGTGTTCGACCGGACCGGGGGTCTGCACGCGGCGGCCCTGTTCACGGAGGAGGGCGAACTGCTCGACATCCGTGAGGACGTGGGCCGGCACAACGCGGTCGACAAACTGGTCGGCCGGGCGCTGCAGAACGGCGACCTGCCGCTGTCCCGGGTGATCCTGCTGGTCTCCGGCCGGGCGTCGTTCGAGCTGGCGCAGAAGGCGGTCATGGCCGGGATTCCGGTGCTGGCAGCCGTCTCGGCGCCCTCGTCACTCGCCGTCGACCTGGCGGCCGAGTCGGGGCTGACCCTGGTGGGGTTCCTCCGGGGCAGCAACATGAACGTGTACGCGGGCGAGGACCGTATCGCCCTGCAGGCCGCGGCCTCCCAGGGCTGAGCGGTTTCCCCGCGGCACGGCGGCGGGGCCTCGAACGGCGGGGAGCGCCCCCTGCGCCGGTGGGGCCCCGCTTCTGCCCACCGGGCCGCCGGCCGCTAGCGCGTGCCCGACACCCGGGTCAGCAGGCCCAGGAACAGCTCGCGTTCCACGCCCGAGAGCGGCGCCAGCAGTTCGTCGTTGGCCCTGCGGGCGGCCCGCTCACAGCGGGCCAGCAGTTTTCGTCCCTCCGACGTGACCGTCACCGCGTTCTTGCGCCGGTCGCGCGGATCGGGTGTGCGCACGACCAGTGAGGCGTGCTCGAGGTCGTTGAGCACGCCGACCATGTCCTTGGCGTCGAGACCCACCCCGCGCACCAGTTCGGCCTGCGCGACCGGGCCCACCTCCGCGACGGCGGAGAGCACCACGTGATGCCACATCTTCAGCCCCTCGTCCGCCAGTGCGGCGGCGACCAGCGCCCGTCCGCGGTCGGCGGCCCTCCCCAGGATCCAGCTGGGGAGGACGCGTATGGAACGAAGTTCGACAGACATGCGGAAAGACTAACCAATAATCATTGGACCTCCCAATGGTTATACGTTTATCGTTGGGGCTCCCAACGGTTTCTGGTCGTGCGAGGAAAGAGGTGCGGATGCGGCGCGTTCGGTACGGGCACACAGGTGGTCCCCTGTTCCTGGAGGAGGCCCCCCTGCCGGAGCCCGGGCCCGGCGAGCTCCTCGTGCGCTGTGAGGCGGTGGGCGTCACCCTCCCCGCCGTCCGCAAGGTGACCGAGGCGGCCGAGCCGGCCGCGCTGGGCGGCGAGATCGCCGGTGAGGTCGTGGCGCTGGGCGCCGGAGTGACCGGTTTCCGACGGGGTGAGCGGGTGACCGGGCTCTGTTTCGGCCACGCCTACGCCGACTTCGCGGTGCTCCAGGAGGCCATGGCCTCCCCCGTACCCGACGACGCCTCCCCGGTGGAGGCGGTCGCGCTCGTCCGCAGCGGGCTGGTAGCCCTCGGCGCGCTGTCCGCCGCCCGCCCCGCAGCGGGCGAAACAGCGCTGATCACAGGCGCGGCGAGCGGTGTCGGGCATCTCGCGGTGCAGCTCGCGCGGACGCGCGGCGCGTCCCGGGTGGCCGGCGCCGTCTCCGACCCGGCCAAGGCCGACTTCGTGCGCTCCCTCGGAGCCGACGAGGTCGTCACGTACGACCGCATGGGGCGCGGCGACCGGTCCGCGCCCGTGGACTACGTCCTCGACGCGGTCGGCGGGGAACTGCTCACCCCGGCGCTGGCCGCCCTCGCGCCCGGCGGACGGCTCGTCGCGTACAGCTCGGGCGGCGGGACCGTCCAGGCGTACGACCTGCGGGTGGGCTCCACGACCGTCACCGGCTTCCAGCTGCGCCGAATAGCCCTCGAGCGACCCGAGTTGTACGAGCGGTGGCGCCGCGAACTGTGGCGGCTGTTCACCGAAGGAGCCGTACGACCGGTGGTGCACGGGGAGTTCGCGCTTGCGGACGCGGCCGGCGCGCACCGGGTCATCGAGTCCCGGACCAACCTCGGCAAGGTTGTCCTGATCCCTTGACACACGGTTCTTGTGGGGCGGCTGAGCATCCAACTACCGTCTGATGCGCGCACGTTGGACGTAGGATGTCCAGATTTTCGGATGCCCAATTGTTCAGATGTCCAGACCTCTGAAGTCACGAACTCTGAAGTCCAGACGCATGAAGTCCAGACGTTGAAGGGCAGGGCCGTACATGCCGTCAAGTCTTCGCGCACGTCTCAGATACACCCTCACGGCCGTGTTCACCACGGCCGCTCTGCTGCTCGCCATGCCGAGCCCCGCAGGCGCCGAACAGGCCACCCCCACGGCCACGTTCGAGCAGCAGGTGCTCTTCCGGGCCTCCCAGGACCCCGGTTACGCCTGCTACCGGATCCCCGCGATCGTCCGGACCCTGAAGGGCACGCTGCTGGCGTTCGCCGAGGGGCGGAAGGACAACTGCGGGGACGCCGGTGACATCGATATCGTTGTCAAGCGGTCCACCGACGACGGGCGCACCTGGGGCCCGGTCCAGGTGGTCGAGGACGGCGGGGTCGACACGCACGGCAACCCGGCGCCCATCGTGGACCGGGAGACCGGCCGCATCCTCCTGGCCCAGAGCTGGAACACCGGCCGGGGCGGCGGCAACTGCCCGGTGCCGTGCGACCGCAGCCCGCATCTGCAGTACAGCGACGACGACGGGGTGACCTGGTCCGACCCTCGGGACCTGAGCGCCGAGATCATGCCGCCCGAGTGGAACTCCTGGTACGCGACGGGCCCTGTGCACGGCCTCCAGCTCACCCGGGGCGAGCACGCCGGCCGGCTCGTCTTCGGCGTCAACACCGAGACCTGGGACGGCAGTCGGATCAGCGCCAACCACGCGGCGCTGATCATCAGCGACGACGGGGGCGACCACTGGAAGGTCGGCGCCACCGACAGCTGGCCGATCGCGGCGGACGGCACCTTCCGGCAGAAACCGTCCGAGGTGACGCTCACCGAGCGCTCGGACGGGGTGATCCTGGTCAGCGGGCGTGAACAGGACGGTACCGATCTCGGCCACCGCACCCAGGCCTTCAGCGCGGACGGCGGCAGCAGCTTCCTCACCCCGTTCCGGGCCCTCCCGGATCTCTACGCACCCCAGGTCCAGTGCTCCACCGTGGGCTTCGGCGCCCGTGTGCTGCTGGCCTGCCCGGGCGACCCCGACCGGCGCCGGACGATGATGATCCGCTCCTCCTACGACGGCGGGCGCACCTGGGACAGCGTCGACCGGGGCACGGTCGTGACGCGGGACTGGTCGGGCTACTCCGACCTGGTGAAGATCGACAGCGAGACGGTGGGCCTGATGTACGAGGGCGGCGCCGTGGACGCACGCGACGAGATCCGCTTCGCCCGCTTCACCGAGGGCTGGCTGACGCCCGCGCGCGGCCCGGACCCGACCACCCGTGACCTGGCGCCGGGCGCCCGTCCGGCCGCCGTCCTCGGCGGTGCCACGCAGACCACCGGGGTGTTCGGCGGCGGCGCGCTGGAGTTCGACGGTGTGGACGACGCCGTACGTCTCCCGTACAGCGACCGTCTGCCGCTCGGCACCAAGGACTTCACGGTGGCCCTCTGGTTCCGGACCACGGCGACGACGGGTGACCGGCCGCTCCTGTGGATGGGCGGGGTCGGCTCGACCCAGCCGCAGGTCTGGCTGCGCGCCGAACCCGCGAGCAACCGGGTCCGGGGTCTGATGACCGTCCGGGACGGCGCGTCGGCCGTCAGGACGGCTTCCGCGACCTCCGTGGGCACCTACAACGACGGCCAGTGGCACTTCGCGGCCCTGCGCCGTGGCGGCGGCCAGTTCACCCTCTTCGTCGACGGTACGGCGGTCAGTGTGGCGGACGTCGCCGGGTCGGTCAGCCGCAACTCGGTGTTCGGGGTGCACCTCGGGCAGCGGGTGGACAGCCTGCAGCACTTCAGCGGTGCGATCGACGATGTCCGGGTCTGGGACCGGGCGTTGGACACCGCGGAACTGTCCACGGCCTCCATGACGGCGACCGTGGACGAGGCGGCGGCCACGAGCAGCACGGTGCTGTGGCTGCCCCTGGACCAGGTGAACGAGAGTCGTTCGCATCGCCGGCGTTCCTGACGGCGTACGGAGATCGCCTTTCGCGCGAGGAC
>NZ_AEJB01000057.1 GCF_000331005.1 Streptomyces turgidiscabies Car8 | reverse complement strand
CCCGAGGACTCCGCCGTTCGCCAGCACCGCCAGGGCCTGGGCGATCGCCGTCCGGTCGGCGGTCGAGCGGTCCACCTTGACCTGTCCGAGGGCGTGCATGGCGGGCCCGAGCAGCCCGATGAACGCCTCTTTCTTGACCAGGAAGTGCGACGCCCGGGGCGCCACACCGATGACCATCGGGCCGTCGATGTTGTGCGAGTGGTTCACGGCGAGGATCACCGGACCGGTCGCGGGGACCTTCCAGGCGCCCAGGACGCGCGGCTTCCACAGCCCGTACATCAGACCGACACCGATACGCCGCCCGACCTCGGCACCCCGCTGCGTGGGAACCTCGGCCGCCTTCGACTCCCTCGACGTCTTCGACGGAACGCTCACTTCGCGTCCCGCTTCTCCTCGACGAGGGTGACGACGCATTCGATGACCTGCTGCAGAGTCAGCTCGGAGGTGTCGACCTCCACCGCGTCGTCCGCCTTGGCGAGCGGCGAGGTCTTACGGCTGGAGTCGGCCGCGTCCCGCTTCAGCAGCGCCTCACGGGTGGCGTTGACGTCGGCACCCTTCAGCTCACCGCTGCGGCGGGCGGCACGCGCCTCCGGGGACGCGGTGAGGAAGATCTTCAGGTCGGCGCCGGGCAGAACGGTCGTCCCGATGTCCCGCCCCTCGACGACGATCCCCTTCTCGGCCGACGCGGCGATGGACCGCTGCAGCTCCGTGATCAGCGCACGCACCTCCGGTACGGCGCTCACCGCGCTGACCTTGGAGGTGACCTCCTGGGTACGGATCGGACCACCGACGTCGGTGCCGTCCACGGTGATCGTCGGGTTCTCCGGGTCCGT
>NZ_AEJB01000056.1 GCF_000331005.1 Streptomyces turgidiscabies Car8 | reverse complement strand
GGATGGTGACCGGCGTTCATTCGGCCCCGCCGGTCTCCTCGTCCTCCAGTTCCTTCGCCAGGCGGCGCAGATGCGGCCCGTACTCCGGGTCGTTGAGCGCCGCCGCGAACTGGGCGGTGAGGTAGGCGAGCGGGTTGCCGGTGTCGTACCAGCGGCCGTGGATCACCTGGCCGTAGACAGCCCGGCTCGCGGCGTAGGCGTTGATGGCGTCGGTGAGGTACACCTCGCCGGTGCGATGGTCGTACCAACGCTTGGTCTGGTCACGGAGTTCGTCGATGATGCCGGGCGTGATGACGTAGCCGCCGATGGCCGCGTACGAGGAGGGCGCGTCCTGCGGGCGGGGTTTCTCGACCAGGCCGGTGATACGGAGCAGACCGTCGTCGAGGTCCTCCTTGACGACGGGGACGCCGTAGCGCTGCGAGTCGCCCGGGTCCATCGGCATCAGCGCGAGGACCGGCGAGTTGGTCGCCTCGTACGCCCTGATCAGCTGCTGGGCACGCGGGACCTCGGCGACGAACACGTCGTCGGGCCAGAGCACGAGCAGCGGCTCGTCGCCGATGTTGCGCGAGGCGTTGAGGACGGGGGTGCCGTTGCCGTACGGGCCCTGCTGGTAGAGGTAGGTGATGTGGCCGAGCCGGGAGAGCTCGCCGACCTCCTCCACGGCGTCCGCGTACGCCGACTTGCCGTCCGCCCGCAGCTGGTCGACAAGGCCGGGGTTGGGCCGGAAGTGGTCCTGGATCAGCCCCTTGTCACCGGACACCACGATGGTGATGTCGGTGATGCCGGACGCCACGAGCTCCCGGACGGTGTGCTCGATGACGGGCTTGTCACCGACGGGCAGCATCTCCTTCGGTGTCGCCTTGGTGAGCGGCAGCAGCCGGGACCCCAGTCCGGCTGCGGGAATGACTGCCCTGCGAATCGTGGCCATGGGCCCCCCTGTACGAAAGCGCGACGCGTATCCGCGGTCGCGGTCGTGGTGCGCTGTGCGTGGTCGTGTTGCGTGATCTTGCTCGGTGGTACTGCTCGATGGTGCTGCTCGGTGCTCACCCGTGCCTGTCGGCGCGAATGGTGTGACGCTACCAATGCGGCATGCCCCACGGCCGTGCCGCTCAGACCCCCGGGGTGCTTCCCCGGCCACGGTTCAGGCCCGGCGCGGCAGTACGGCGATCGCCGCCAGGGGTACGGCGGCCAGTATCAGCCACGGAACGGCCGCAGGCAGGCCGGTGTCGAGAAGAGTGCCGGTCAGCGAACTGCCGACCAGCACGATCAGGCCGGAAACCGACGACAGCGCACCGGTGTAGAGGCCGAGCCGGCCCTCCTCGGCGAGGTCGGGCACCCAGGCGCGGGCCACGGGCGCGACCAGCATCTGGCCGAAGGTGAGCAGGACGACGAAGCCGGCCGCGGGCAGCAGCCCGGCGATACCGGTCCACCCTGCGGGCCTGGCCAGCGCCACCACCGCGAACCCGGCGGAGATCAGCAGCATCCCGGCGACCATGGAGCGGCGCAGGGCGAGCCGGTCGCCGACCAGGCGGGTGACCGGCAGTTGGGCGGTCACGACGAGCAGGGAGGACAGGGCGAACAGCCAGGCCAGCGCGGTCTGTGAGCCCGTCGCGCGCTCCACCTCGTCGGGCAGCGCCAGATACAGCTGGTTGTAGGCGAGGAGATAGGCGCCGTACGCGCAGCAGAGTGCCAGAAATCGACGGTTGCGCAGCAGTGCGCGCACGCCCCCTTTCGCGCGTACGCGCTCCCGGCCGGGTATGTGCTGCGGGAGCAGCCAGGCGTGTCCGGCGAGGACGAGGACGAAGATTCCGGCGCCCGCGAGACAGACCACCCGGAAGTCGACAGACAGCAGCAGTCCGCCCAGCAGCGGCCCGACGAAGGCGCCCGCCTGCCCGGCGACGGTGAACAGCGCGAGAACCCGGGTGCGTGAGCCGTTGCCCCGCTCCTCCCAGACCACCGCCTGCCGGACGACCTCGGACTCGACGGCGGGCGAGAACAGCGCGGCGGCGAAGCCGATGAGGAGGACGGCGCCGATGACGGTCGCGGTGGAGTCGGCGTAACCGAGCCAGCCGAAGCCGGCGATGCGCAGGGCGCAGCCCGCGAGCACCACCGGCCGGATGCCGTACCGGTCGGCGAGCGCGCCGCCCACCACGAACAGCCCCTGCTGGCTGAAGGTGCGCAGCCCGAGCACGAATCCGACGAGCCACCCCGCCATGCCGATCGTGCGCCCCAGGTGCTCGGAGAGGAAGGGCAGGACGGCGAAGAAGCCGACGTTGAAGGCGAGTTGGGTCAGGATCAGCAGCCGCAGCAGCGGCGAGAGCCGCATCCGGGCGGGCGCCCCGTCGTCGACGGCGAGTGCGGGGCCGACGGTCACTGAAAGACCAACTCTCTTTTCTCCAGGCTTGGTTGGGTGGTGGCCCGCACCGGCTTGCCCCGCTGTCGCCGGACGGTGAGACCCGCCGCGGTCACCGCCAGGGCGCCGAGCAGGGCGAGTACGGCGGCCGGGGCGAGGACCGCCCAGGGAGCGCGTTCGGCGTACGGCTGGTTCTCGGCGAGGAGCAACCCCCATTCCGGGGACGGCGGTTGGGCGCCGAGGCCGAGGAAGCCGAGGGCGGCCAGGGCGAGGGCGACACCGGGCAGCCGCAGCAGGGCGTGCCGGGTGACCGGGGGCAGTGCGGCGGGCAGGAGTTCGTGGCGCAGGACGTACCAGCGGTCGGCGCCGAGTCCCCGGGTGGCCGTGACGTGCAGGGTGGCCCGTTCCTGGCGCAGCAGGGCGGCGGTGTGCGCGGCCAGCGGCGCCCATGCGACGGCGGTCACGGCGAGCGCGGGGGTGGCCCCGCCACTGCCCACGACCGCCGTGACCAGCAGGGCGGCGAGTACGGGCGGTATCGCGTTGACGGTGTCGACGAGCGGTCCGGACAGCCGGGGCACCAGCCCGAGGACCAGGCCGATGAAAAGGCCGGCGGCGCTGATCGCGGTGGCGAGCAGCAGCGTGTCGAGGGCGCCGTGCCCGACGCGGGCGAGGACATCACGGCCGAGGGCGTCCGTGCCGAACGGGTGCGCCCAGGAGGGGGGTTGGAGCCGGTCCCGGGTGTCCAGCGCGAGCGGGTCACGCGGCAGCCCGAGGGCGACGACGCCGAGCAGCGCACCGGCGTACAGCAAGGGCGGGGTGCGGCGGGCGGGCGGCGCGGGCCGGTGGAGGGAGGAGAGGCCGCCGTCGCGCAGGGCGGGGCCGATGAGCAGCCGGGCGGTGAGCCGGGTCGCACCCGCGGCAAGGGCGGCCAGCAGGACGAGCGCGAGGGTGCTCGCCTGGAGGACGGGCAGGTCCTGGGCGATGGCGGCCTGCAGGGCGGTGCGGCCGAGGCCGGGGATGTCGAAGATCTGCTCGACGGCGACCGAGCCGCCGGTCAGTCCGACGACGAACAGCCCGGCGTTGGGGAGCAGTGCGGGCAGACATCGCCGTACCGCCTGGCTCGCGATGCGCCGGGCCGGGATACCGCGTGCGGCGGCGGCCAGTGCCCAGGGCTCGGCGAAGGCGCCGGGCAGCAGATCGTCGAGGAGCCGCCCCAGGAGCGCGCCGGCGGGGAGGCCGAGGGCGAGGCCGGGCAGGATCGTCCACTGGAGTCCGTACCAGCCGAGGGCGGGCAGCCAGCCGAGCTGGACGCCGACGACGGTGGCCAGCACGGACGCGGTGAGGAACTCGGGCAGCGCGGCGACCATCGCCGACCCGCTGCCGCCGCGCCGACGCCCGCCGTCGTACAGCGTCCGGGCGCACACCAGCGCGGCGACGAGAAACGCGATGACCAGCGCCACCGCCATCAGCAGCAGCGAGGCGCCGAGCGCCTCCAGTACGTCCGGCATGACCTCGGCACCGGAGATCCAGGACCGTCCGGCGTCCCCGCGCGGCAGCCCGCCGAGCCAGTCACCGAGCAACCGCAACGGCCCGACGTCCAGGCCGAGTTGCTGCCGGATGTCGGCCAGTACGGCCGGGGTGGCATCACGCTCCGCCGACCGGGCCTTGAGCACGGTGAACGCCGGGTCGGTGCGGGTCAGCCAGGGCAGCAGGCCGATCCCGCACACGAGCAGCGCGGCGAGGAGGGCACGCCACAGCAGCGTGCCCGCACGTCCCCGCACGGGGTCAGCGCCGCGTTCCGGTACCGACCAGCGTGCGCTCGTACGGATCGAGGAGCACGCCCTGTACGTCGGCGTCGATGCCGGTGATGATCCGCTGGTGGACCAGCGGGACGACCGCGTCGTCCCCGAGGATCAGGGCCTCCGCCGCCATGGCCGCGTCCTGGCGCTCGCCGGTGTCCGCGACGCCCTCGGCCTTGGCGACGGCCCGGTCCACCTTCTTGTCGCAGAGCAGGGAGAGGTTGTAGCCGCCGTCGCAGGTGTAGTCGCTTGCGAGGACGGAAACGGGGTCACCGGAGTCGAGCATGGTGTTGCGGGCGGCGACGACGGCATCGAACTTCCCGGCCAGCAGGTCGCCTTCGAGGCGCGAGTACTCCCGTACCTCCAGCTTCACCTTGAAGCCGGCCTTCTCCAGCTGCTGCTTCAACACCTGGGCGGCTTCGGGGAGTTCGGGCCGGTTGTCGTACGTGGCCAGGGTGACGGAAGTACCGTCGGGCGCCGTCGCCTTCGCGCGCCCGGCGGGCTGGACGCGCTTGCCCTCGGCCCAGGTGAGTGCGGGGCCGTAGATGCCCTGGCCTGCGTCGGCGTGGCCTTCGTAGACACCGTCGGCGAGGGCGGAGGTGTCCACGGCGGCGCGGGCGGCTGCACGCAGTTTCGCGTCCTTGAAGACGCCGGACGCGGTGTTGAGGTGCAGATAGGTGGTGCGGGCCGTGGCGGTCTCGCGGCGGGTCGCCTTGTCGAGGGAGGCGGCCTGGGCGACCGGGATCGCCTCGGCGATGTCGACCTCGCCGGTGCGCAGGGCGTTGGCGCGGGCGGTGCCGTCGGCGATGAACCGGGCGTCGATCCCGGCGGCCTGGGCGCGTCCGCCCCAGTAGTCGTCGAAGCGGTCGAGGGTCGCCGCGGTGGATCCGGTGGTCTTCGTCAGCTCGAAGGGCCCGGTGGCGGTGCCGACCGGATCGACGGCGCCCTTCTTCGCGAACGCCTTGGGCGCGAGGACGACGAGGCCGGGGCTGGAGAGGCGCAGCGGGAGCACGGGGTCGGGCTCGGCGGTGGTGACGGATATACGTCCGTCGGCGGCGGCCTTCGCGGTGAGGGTGACGCCGGTGAGGGCGGCCGGCTCGGGCTCGGCCCTGGTAGCGCGGGTGAGGGCGGCGGCGACGGTGGCCGCGGTGACGTCGGTGCCGTCCTGGAAGCTCGCCTCGCGCAGCGTGAACAGCCAGGTGCGGTCGTCCTCGCGGGTCCAGGACTCGGCGAGCGCGGGCGCGGCGGAGCCGTTGGCGTCCAGGGCGGTCAGCCCCTCGGTGACGCCGAGGCGGCTGAGGAGGGTGGCGTCGGCACCGTACGGCGAGAGGTTCTCGGTGGGCGGGAAGGCGAGGGCGACCCGCAGCCGGGAGCCGGACCCGGCGTCGGACGACGAGTCGCTGTCGTCGTCGCCGCCGGAGGCGAAACAGCCGGTGAGCAGCGGGGAGAGCAACAGTCCGACGAGCAGTCGGCGACGGCGGGGGGTGCGCATGGTCCTCGGTTCCGTAAGAGGGATGGGATGGGGGTGGGACGGAGTGGCGCGGATGAGGGCCGCACAGAAACGGGAGCCTATCTGATAATCATTTCCAATAGCCACCCCGGGTCGACCCACCGGCGATCACCGCCCGCCCGCACCCACCCACACCCGCCTCCGCCCATCACCGAGGTAGCGGAACCTCGAAGTGCACGACACTCTGCCCGCCACCCGCACCCACTCCCGCACCCTCGCGCTCGTCGTGCACGACCTTGCCCAGCGACCGCCAGAAACCCTCCGCGCCGGTCACGGCCGGGTCCGTGTGCAGATACACGGCGCGATAGGCGCCGTCGGCCGCCGCGAAGGCCAGCAGTTCGGTCACGAGCCGCCGGGCCAGACCACGCCTGCGGTGCTCGGGGCGGACGTACACCCGGCGCAACTGCGCGGTGACGCCCGAGGGGTAGCGCTCGGCGACATGCCGCGGGTTCGGCGGGTGGAGGGGGCCGCGCGAGTCGAGCGCGGCGGTGGCCACGACGCTCGCGTCGAGCTCGTCGACCGCGACCAGGAGGGTATGGCGGACGGGCGTCAGATATGCGGACGCCGGGTCGATGATGTCGCCGTGCCAGCGGGGCACGTAGCCCGTCCCGAAGTCGCGGTAGACGGTGTCGAGCATGACGGCTCGCGCGCCGTCGAGGTCGCCGGGGGACGCAGCCCTGATGCAGTAGTCACGCACCTGCACATCATATGCATTTAATTTGATCGAACAAATAGTCGCCAACTCCACATCGATGCAGTCCAGTTGAGGGCGAGGCGATTTGACAGAGTCCCGGGCCGCATAAAAACTTGCCACATGACATTCATTTTCAAAACCGCTCGTAAAGAACGAGGAGCGGCCAGGTAATGCGCGTCGCGTTCGTCGGCAAGGGCGGCAGTGGCAAGACCACGCTGTCCGCCCTGTTCGCCCGCCATCTCGCACGCTCCGGCGCGCCCGTGGTCGCCATCGACGGCGACATCAACCAGCATCTGGCCGAGGCGCTCGACCCGGTCGGCGGTGAGGCCTTCGCCGCGCCCCCGCTCAGTGCCCACCTCGGTGACATCAAGGACTATCTGCGCGGCACCAACCCGCGCGTGGCGTCGCGCGAGGCGATGGTCAAGACGACCCCGGCCGGCCGGGGCTCACGGCTGCTGCGCCCGCTCGGTGACGACGAGATCCACACCCGGCACGTCGAACGGGTGGGCGGCGTACCGCTGATGGCGACCGGCGCCTTCGAGGAGAGCGACCTGGGCGTGGCCTGCTACCACTCCAAGCTGGGCGCGGTGGAGCTCTACCTCAACCATCTCGTCGACGGTCCCGGCGAGTACGTCGTCGTCGACATGACCGCCGGGGCCGACGCCTTCGCCTCCGGACTGTTCACCCGGTTCGACATGACGTTCCTGGTCGCCGAACCGACCCGCAAGGGCGTCTCCGTCTACCGCCAGTACCGCGACCACGCCCGCGAGTTCGGGATTCCGCTCGCGGTGATCGGCAACAAGGTCACCGGCGAGGACGACCTGCTCTTCCTCAAGGAGGAGACCGGCGACGACCTGCTCACCCACCTCGTCCAGTCCAGTTGGGTGCGCGCCGCCGAACAGGGCCGCGATCAGGGCGAGTTGGAGCCGCAGAACCTGCACGCGCTGAACCTGCTCCGGGAGGCCGTCGACGCCCGCCCCAAGGACTGGGCCACCTTCCAGCGGCACGCCGTCGAGTTCCATCTGCGCAACGCCCGGGCGTGGGCGGACCGGGCGACGGGCCTGAACCTGGCCGAGCAGGTGGACCCGGAGTTCGAACACGGACCTGCCGCGCTCGCCTGATCCGACCTCGGTCGCACGACCGCAGAACAAGCAGGAACGTAGGACGCCCGACCGCACAGACGAACAACCGCACGAACGCACGAACGCACAAAGACCAGAGAACAGGACACCCACACATGTCGCTCGACGTCTCCCCCCAGCTCCTCGCCGAAGCCGAGCAGGGTGACATCCGTGAGGACGACTTCGTCGAAACCGTCCGCACCTCGCTCCCCTACGCCTATCAGCTCATCGCCGACCTCACCTCCGAACTCCAGGCCGGCACAGCCGAGTTCGCCGACAACCAGACCCCGCCGCCCTCCGAGAAGGAGCGCGGTCAGCTGCTGCGGGCGCTGGCCAGTGACGCGATCCGGAGCAGCCTGGAACGGCACTTCGGCGTCGCGCTCGCCTTCCAGAACTGCCACCGGGTCGCGGCCTTCCACCCCGGCGCACAGAACGGCGCGACCTACGCCCGCTTCACCTCGCTGCGCTCGCAGATCCTCAACCAGTCGCCGGAGTTCCGCGACTGCTGACGCCCGGGCCCACGCCCGATGGTGATTCCCCGGGTACAGGGGAAACCGGAATCTCCGGGGAATCACCAGGGCACAGGCGGTGCGCCCGAGGGGTGGCCCGGCAGCGGCCGGGTGATTGCCCGTGGGACTCCGGAACACGCGGGGGTCGTGCCTCGTTCTCCTACAGGGACGTTCCCGCGTGCACTCCTGGAGAGGAAGTGAGCACGATGGCGACCGATACCGAGGTGACCGACGTGTTCGACCCGGCCACCGAGGACGAGAGCGATGCTCCCCTCCCCCGGCTGACCACCACGGGAGGCTCGGTCGACCAGGTGCGGGACTACCTCCGGCTCATCGCCCGGGTCCGGCTCCTCAGCGCCGAACAGGAGGTCGACCTCGCGAAACGGATCGAGGCCGGACTGTACGCGGAGCACAAGCTGCTGGACGACCCGCCCGAGGACCCCGTCCGCCGAGGGGAGTTGAAGATCCTCGCCGAGGACACGGAGCGCGCCAAGTCCCACCTCATCGAGGCGAACCTCCGCCTGGTCGTCTCCGTCGCCAAGCGCTACACGGGCCGCGGACTGCTGTTCCTGGACCTGGTCCAGGAGGGCAACACGGGCCTGATCAGGGCCGTCGAGAAGTTCGACTACACCAAGGGCTTCAAGTTCTCGACGTACGCGACCTGGTGGATCCGGCAGGCGATCTCCCGCGCGCTCGCCGACCAGGGCCGGACCATCCGTATCCCCGTGCATCTGGTGGAGGTCATCAACCGGGTGGCCCGCACCCGCCGCGAGCTGATCCAGGACTTCGGGACGGAACCCACGCCGGCGGAACTGGCGGACAAGGCGGGGGTTCCCGTGGAGCGGCTGCCCGAACTCGCCGCGTACACCAGGGAGCCCGTCTCGCTGCACACCGCCCTCGGCGAGGACGGCGACGGCGAGTTCGGCGACCTGATCGAGGACAGGGACAGCGTCACCCCCACGCAGATGGTCACCTTCCTGCTCCTCCAGGAGACCATCCAGTCCATCCTCGCGGAGATGACCCCGCGAGAAGCCGGAATCATCTCCCTGCGCTACGGCCTGTTCGGCGGCCGGAGCAGAACCCTGGAGGAGATCGGCCAGGTGTACGGCGTGACCCGCGAACGCATCCGCCAGATCGAGTCCAAGACGATGTCCAAGCTGCGCCACCCGTCCCGCTCCCAGGTCCTGAGGGACTACCTCGACGCCATGTGACCGGGCCGGCTCCCCTGTGGGTCGTTCCGGTCAGGCGGTGCCGAGTGCCGTACGGAGGGTGCCGATCGCCTGACTGATGGCGGCCTCGGCGGCCTGGGTCTCACGCAGGGCGTTGAGCATCACGAAGTCGTGGATGACGCCCTGACAGCGGACGGCCGTGACGGGTACGCCGGCCTCGCGGAGCCTGTTCGCGTACGCCTCGCCCTCGTCGCGCAGCACGTCGGCCTCGGCGGTGATGACCAACGCCGGCGGCAGTCCGGTGAGTTGACCGGTGGTGGCGCGCAGCGGGGACGCGGTGACCTGGGCGCGCTCGGACTCGTCGGTCGTGTACTGGTCCCAGAACCACTCCATGGCGTCCCGGCGCAGGAAGTAGCCCTCGGCGAACTGGTGGTAGGAGCCGGTGTCGAAGGCGGCGTCGGTCACCGGGTAGAAGAGGACCTGCTGCACCAGAGGCACGTCGCCGCGCTCCTTGGCCATCAGCGTCAGCGCGGCAGCCATGTTGCCGCCGACGGAGTCGCCGGCAACCGCCATCCGGGTCGCGTCCAGGTGGTGGTCGGCGCCGTCGGAGACGATCCAGCGGGCGACGGCGTAGTTCTGCTCGATGGCGACCGGGTAGCGGGCCTCCGGCGAGAGGTCGTACTCGGGGAACACGACCGCGGCCCGGGCTCCGACAGCCAGTTCACGCACCAGACGGTCATGGGTGTGGGCGTTGCCGAAGACCCAGCCCGCGCCGTGGATGTAGACGATCACCGGCAGCACACCCCTGACCCCGGCCGGCCGGACGATCCGTGCCCGGACCTCGCCGGTGGGGCCGCCGGTGACGGTGATCCACTCCTCGTCCACGGCGGGCTTGGCGATCTCGCCCGACTGCGCCTCGTCGACCGCCTTGCGGCCCTCGGCCGGACCGAGGTCGAAGAGATACGGCGGGTTCGCGGTCGCCTCGGCGAAGGCAGCGGCGGCGGGTTCGAGAACGGGGCGGACGGTGTCGGTCATGGTGATCTCCTCGGATCGGGTGCCGGTCGGACCGACTCCACCTGCGGTTTTCGCTGGGGAGCGGCGACACACCGGAAGAGTAGCGCTCGATTAAGTCGTGCACAACTTATTCGCACTCGATTAATTCGCTCTCAATAGAATCGAGGGGACGTGAACGGTAGGCTGAGATCGTCGTACCGAGCGCCCGTTCGGCACGAAACAGGCAGAGACCAGCAGAAACACCGGAGATCAGGAGTCGCACCGTGAGCGCAGCCGGAAGTGAACCGCCGCAGGAGGGCTCCCTGCTTCTCGACGATCAGCTCTGCTTCGCCCTCTACGCGGCCTCCCGGGCGGTCACCGCCCGCTACCGGCCACTGCTGGACGAGCTGGGCCTGACCTATCCGCAGTACCTGGTGATGCTGGCGCTGTGGGAGCAGGACTCGATCTCCGTACGGGACCTCGGTCACGCCCTGCAACTGGAGTCCAGCACCCTCTCCCCGCTGCTGAAGCGCCTGGAGGGCAACGGCCTGCTGCGCCGCGAGCGGCGGGCGGAGGACGAGCGCTCGGTCGCCCTCCGCCTCACCGAGGCCGGGGCCGCCATGCGCGACCGGGCCCACACGGTTCCGGTGGCCATCGGCGACGCGATGGGCCTGACGCAGGAGCAGGACGCGCTGGCCAAGCAGTTGCTCCGGCTGCTCACGGTCAACGTGAGCAGCAGCTAGCCCTGTCGCCGGTCAGCTCCGGGCCGCGGTCTCGGGCAGTGCGGGTGACGTCTCCGCAGCGGCCCGGGCGACACCGAGGGGCTTGGCGCCACGGGCGGCCGGTACGAGGAGGGCGGCCAGCGCGGCGGCCAGACAGAGCAGGGAGAGCAGCGCGAAGGCCTGGGTGTAGCCGGATTCGTACGGCAGACCCGACGACTGGACGCTGCCCGTCACCAGGATGCTGGTCAGCGCCGCCCCGACGGAGCCGCCGATGGTGCGGACGTTGGCGTTCATACCGGTCGCCGCGCCGGTCTGTTCGGGCGGGACGCTGCCGACGATCAGGTTGGCCATCGAGGCGAAGGCCAGTCCGATACCGAGGCCGAACACGCCTGCGACCAGGGCGATCTGCCACTGCTCGTCATGCCAGAAGGTGAGGAACCCACAGGCGAGAGCGCCGAGCGCGGCGCCGGCCGTGAGCAGCTTCTTGGCGCCCAGGACCGGCTCCAGCCGGCCGCTCAGCACGCCCGAGAGGAACATCGCGACCAGCATCGGCAGCATGAGCAGTCCGGCGGAGGTGACGCTCGCGCCGAAGCCGTACCCGGCGGAGCGGGGCGTCTGGACGAAGCCGGGGAGGAAGGACCAGATCGAGTACATGCCCGCACCGAAGAGCAGCGCGGCCGTGTTCGTCGTCCGCACGGCGGGCAGGCTCATGATCTTCAGGTCGATGAGCGGGGTGCGGGACCGCGCTTCGGTGAACAGCCAGAGCACGAACAGCAGTACGGCAGCGGCGAACAGGCCGACGGTCCGCCCTGAGCCCCAGCCCCAGCGCGTCGCCTGACTGAGCGGCAGCAGCAGGGCGACCAGCCAGCCCGACAGCAGTACGGCGCCGAGCCAACTGACGCTTCCCACAGCCCTGTTGGGCGACTCGGGAACATAGCGCAGGGCGATGAGCGTGGTGACGGCGACGACGCCGACGGGCAGCCAGAAGAGCCAGCGGAAGCCGAGTGCGTCCACGATGGGCCCGGCGGCCACCATGCCGACACCTCCGCCGGCGGCGATGACGGCGGACAGGTTGCTGATGCTTCCGCTCACCTCACCCGGCGGGAACTCGTCGCGGATGATGCCGAACGACAGCGGGAACAGCGCACCGCCGGCGCCCTGGAGGACCCGGGCGAAGATCAGTACGCCGATGTTCGGCGCGAGCGCGGCGAGCAGACAGCTGAGGGTCACCACCACGAGCACGGCGACCAGCGTGCGTTTCTTGCCGATCAGGTCGCCGACCCGGCCGAGGATCGGGGTGAAGACCGAGGCGGACAGCAGGAAGGCCGTCATCACCCAGGTCGCCGTGGACTGCGAGGTGTCCAGGGCCTGCTGAACCGTCGGCAGGGCCGGCGCGATCAGCGACTGGAGCATGGAGAACACACCGGCACCGGTCGCGAGGACGGCGAAGGTGAGACGGGTGGCGCGAGTGGACTTGCGGGGCATGGCAGAAATCTCCGAACAGAGATGGCGGAGCCTTGAGGGGTACGGGAACGAGCACGGGCACGGGTGCGCGTTCGCGCACGTCGGCGAGGCGCTCGGCTGTATACGTGCCGACGCGTCGCAGGGGGAACGCACCCCGACTGCTAAAGTGGAGGTGCGCCTCCACTCTACCGGAGGCGCACCTCCGCTTCAAGAGCGGAGGCTCGCATCCGTTTCGATCGGGCCCGGCGTTCGTCCTGCATCCGCCCGGCCAGGGAGGCATCCGTGCCGGCACAGCCGTACCCCGTCAGCGACTTCGTCGCGGCTCAGCGCCCGCACCGCAAGGACGCCGCGCGCAACTACGACGCCCTGCTGTCCGCCGCACGCGAGGCGTTCGCGGAGCACGGCTCGGCGGCCTCCCTGGAGGACATCGCCCGGCGCGCGGGCGTCGGCATCGGCACGCTGTACCGGAACTTCCCCACCCGCCGCCATCTCTTCGAGAGCGTCTACGCGGACGAGGTGGACGCCCTCTGCCGGTTCGCGCTGGACGTCGCCGAACTGCCGCCGTGGGAAGCGCTGACCGCGTGGCTGCGCCGCTTCGTGGGCTACACGGTGACGAAACGGGCCGTCCGAGAGGCCCTCGACCACGAGTCGGAGATCTTCCTGGCCTGCCGGGAGTCGATGTACCAGGCGGGCGGCCCGCTGTTCGAGCGGGCGCAGCGGGCCGGGGAGGCGCGTACGGACATGAGCTTCGACGACCTGGTACGCATGCTCGCCGGCATCACCTCGACGAACTTCCTCGACGACACCCAGCGTGACCGCATCCTCGCGGTGGCCCTCGACGGGGTTCGCGTGCACGTCACCCCGTAGTCATACGTTCGTCGACTCCGGTTCGGCGAGTCGCTCGTGCGGCCGTGCGGCCGTACACACGATCCTGACCGCACGGGCGCGACCACCCGGGTGCGACCGGTACGACGCGAGTCCGTACAGTCCCGCCCAGGCCCAACCGGTCCCGTTTCGCCTCGCCCGCCCTGTCCCGCCCAGGAGCCACCGGAGCACCATGCCAGCCGACGACAGCACATCGAACAGCGACCCGTCCGACAGCCCGTCGAGTACGACCGGCACATCCAGTACGTCCAACTCATCGGATACACCCGACACACCCGCTGCGGCCCCCGTCGTCGGTACGCAGGCACGCGCGACCGCGTTGCTGGGCCGCCCCAAGCTGTGGCTGCTGCCCACCGTCCTGACCGGGCTGCTCGCGCTGTTGCTGTCGCTCCTCTACATGGGCGGCATCGTGAGCCCCAACCGCGACCTGCACGACCTGCCCATCGGCATCGTGAACGCCGACCGGGGCGCGCCGCTGCCCGGGCAGAAGGAGAACCTGGGCGCCCAGATCGTCACCGCGATCACCACCGACACCTCCAACGGCGACAAGGCGGAGTGGCGTGAACTGAGCCTCGCCCGGGCGCAGGACGAGCTGGACTCGGGCAAGCTCTACGGCGCGCTGGTCGTACCCGACGGCTTCACCGCCTCGGTCGCCGCGCTGACCGGCACGAGCGCCACCGCCCGACCGGCGCTGACCGTGCTGACCAACCCCGGCAAGGGCAGCCTCGGTTCGTCCCTCGCCAGTCAGATCACCACGCTGGCCGCGCACCAGGCCTCACAGACCATCGGCAAGCAGTTGACGGCGAGCGCGAAGGGGGCGAGCGCGACGACGAAGCTGCTGCTGGCCGACCCGGTCACCGTCACCCCGCAGGTCGGTCACCCCATCGGCACCCACAGCGGCCTGGGCCTGAGCACCTTCTACTACACGCTGCTGCTCGTGCTGGCCGGATTCCTGGGCGCCAACGTCATCAGCAACGGTGTGGACACCTCCCTCGGCTACGCCGACAACGAGATCGGCCCCTGGCACACGCGCCGGCCCACCGTGCCCGTCAGCCGTACCCAGACACTGCTGCTGAAGATGGGCATGACCGCCGGGATCACACTCCTGAGCGTCTCCCTGATCATGGTCGCCACCGTCGGCATCCTCGGCATGGACGCCGACCATCTGCCCCTGCTCTGGCTGTACTCGTACTGCGCCACCCTCGCCGTCGGCCTCGGCGTCCAGGCGATCAACGCGGCGTTCGGCGGGATCGGGCAGCTCGTGTCGATGTTCGTGTTCATCGTCCTGGGCCTGCCGTCGTCCGGTGCCACGGTCCCGCTCCAGGCGGTCCCGGGCTTCTACCGCTTCCTGTCCGTGTTCGAGCCCATGCGCCAACTCGGCGACGGGGCCCGGGCGATCCTCTACTTCGACGCCCGCGGGGACGCCGGGCTGACCCGCGCCTGGATCATGATCGCGATCGGCGTCGTACTCGCGCTGCTCTTCGGCTTCGCGATGGCCCGCTACTACGACCGCAAGGGTCTCAAGCGCCTCACTCCGCGGCCTTCCTAGGTCGAACCGGACGCCAGACGTTGCCCGTTCACCCTTCCGGGCGGCGGCCTCCGGCTGACAGACTCACCAGGGTGCCCGACTTCGACATGCTTGTCATAGGATCCGGCCCGGGCGGCCAGAAGGCTGCCATCGCGGCGGCCAAGCTCGGCCGCCGGGTCGCCGTCATCGACCGCCCCGACATGGTCGGTGGGGTCTCCATCCACACCGGCACCATCCCCTCCAAGACGCTGCGCGAGGCGGTGCTCTACCTCACCGGCCTCACCCAGCGCGATCTCTACGGCCAGAGCTACCGCCTCAAGGAGGACATCACCGTCGCCGACCTGACCGCGCGCACCTCGCACGTGGTCAGTCGCGAGGTCGACGTCATCCGCAGCCAGCTGTCCCGCAACCACGTCTCCCTGTTCGCCGGCACCGGCCGCTTCGTCGACGGCCACACCGTGGCACTGCACGAAGTGACCGGCAACGAACGGCTGTTGACTGCCGAGCACATCGTCATCGCCACGGGGACCCGGCCGGCCCGGCCGGACACCGTCGAGTTCGACGAACGCACGATCATGGACTCCGACAATGTGCTCAACCTCGAAGGCGTGCCGCGTTCCATGGTCATCGTGGGTGCCGGGGTGATCGGCATGGAGTACGCCTCCATGTTCGCGGCGCTGGGCAGCAAGATCACGGTGGTCGAGAAGCGGGCCGGGATGCTCGACATGTGCGACGTCGAGGTGATCGAGTCGCTGAAGTACCACCTGCGGGACCTGGCGGTCACCTTCCGGTTCGGGGAGACGGTCGCGGCGGTGGAACGTCACTCCCGGGGCACCCTCACCGTCCTGGAGAGCGGCAAGAAGATCCCCGCGGACGCCGTGATGTACTCGGCGGGCCGACAGGGCCTCACCGACGAACTCGACCTCGACAAGGCCGGCTTGTCCGCCGACCGGCGTGGCCGGATCACGGTCGACGAGCACTACCGCACCGAGGTGCCGCACATCTACGCCGTCGGCGACGTCATCGGCTTCCCGGCCCTCGCCGCGACCTCGATGGAACAGGGCAGGGCGGCGGCGTACCACGCGTGCGGCGAGCCGGTCGACGGAATGCACAACCTCCAGCCCATCGGCATCTACACCATCCCCGAGATCAGCTTCATCGGCCGGACGGAGGACCAACTCACCGAGGAGAGCATCCCGTTCGAGGTGGGCATTTCCCGCTACCGCGAACTGGCCCGGGGCCAGATCATCGGCGACTCCCACGGCATGCTCAAGCTGCTGGTCTGCCCGGAGACCCGCAAACTCCTCGGCGTCCACTGCTTCGGCACCGGAGCGACCGAACTGATCCACATCGGCCAGTCCGTGATGGGCTGCGGAGGCACGGTCGACTACCTGGTCAACGCGGTCTTCAACTACCCGACGCTCGCGGAGTCCTACAAGGTGGCAGCCCTGGACGCGACGAACAAGCTGCGCCAGATCGACAGGTTGCGGGACTGAACAACGTCGTAGCGCCGAGACGCCGAGTACGGCTGGGCTTCCCTGAGAGGCTCAGCCGTGCACGGCGTACCGCACGAACGAGGTCCAGCCGTCCCACCGACCGTAGAGAACTCTGGCCACGGTGAACGGCTGTGCTCCCTTCGGTCAGCTCGCCGCGCTGCCACGCCGTTGTTCGGGGCGAGCCGGCGCGATGATGGTGGGAGCACATCCGAGGGGTACGAGGCTGTCCGCCCCCAGGACTTGGCAGCGCGTCAGGCCGTGCCGGGACCACAGTGCGGCCGTCCACGCGCAGAGCAGAGCGTCGATGAGATCTTCACGATGCTTGTAGTCGACAGCCCGCTGGGGCGAGGGCTCGTCGAGCAGTCGACGGGACACCGGATGCGAGGAGAGGAGCAGAGGCGGATCGGCGGCGGCCAGGCCCGCCATGCGCGCGATCAGCTTGTCGCACTCCTCCGCCCGGACCGCTCGCCACTGCGCCGTCGGCACTCGCGCGGGTCGGCGCTTGTAGGTGGGGCGTTCCTGGTCGTAGCCAAACTCCGAGGCCCCGACCAGGGTTGTGTACGGATAGCACTCGGACATGACCAGGCCGCCCGCCGGCGGACCACCCCTGCCGTCGTCGTAGACCCAACCGGACTGCTGAAGCCTTTCCCGCAGGAGAACGCCGGCCTGGCGGGGTGAACTCTGGTTGGTGCTGTTCGCGCTCACCTTCCAACGGCCGTACCTCCGGCCGACCTCCCGCTCGCACAGCCGCTGTCCGGCCGGATTGTCGACGACCAGCGGCGCGTCGACAAAGGCGAGGGTCGATCCGTCGACGACCGTCCTGGCAAGCCACGACATCGTCCCTTCGAGCCCTGACGTCCAGCCGCAGTCGATCACCACGCCATGCCCGTCGACGGCAGCTACGCCGGTCTCGTTGGGCTTGGTACCGGTTCCGCCCAGCGCCCAGGCGAGGTCGATACCGATGAACCGCTCAATCCCCATGTGTCGGTAGTACCAGAGAGCCCGCCACCGACGTGACCGGGTGCGCTCTTCTTCACCGATGGCGAAAGCCCCAGAAACGACGAAATACCGGCGAGTACATTGACTCGACCGGTAGTTCGTGAAGGCTCAGGACGCTCCGCGAACGTCCCTTACATGTGTCCGAGGGGGGACTTGAACCCCCACGCCCGATAAAGGGCACTAGCACCTCAAGCTAGCGCGTCTGCCATTCCGCCACCCGGACCAGGTGTCTGTCGCTTCAGGGGTGTTCCCTGCGGCGACATGACCAACGATACCAAGCTTTCGGACTGGCTTTCACCTGCATATCTCTCACCGCGAGCGACCGGGCGGCTACGGGATGTCCCAGGTCCGGGGCTACTTCTCCCGTTCGTGGTACATCTTCCGCGTGTGTTCCGTGTGGGCCCGCATGACCTCGGTCGCGCGCCGCTCATCGCGGTCCGCGATCGCCGCTATCAGGTCGCGGTGCTCGATCCAGGACTGCCGGCCGCGCTGCCGGGCGACCGGCGTGTAGTACCAGCGCACCCGGCGGTCGACCTGTGCCGCCAGTTCGGCGAGGACCGTGTTGCCGGCCAGCTCCATGATCTTCGCGTGGAGCCGGGCGTTCATGGCGACCGCGGCGTCCACGTCGTCGTCGGCGACCGCGCGCTCACCCTCGGCGCACATCTCCTCCAGCACCGCGATGGCCGAGGCGCCCGCGTTGGCCGCCGCGAGCCGGGCCGCCTCGGCCTCCAGCAGGGTGCGTACGGTGAGGAGTTGGTCCGCCTCCGCCTCGGTCGGTTCGTGTACGAAGGCGCCCTGCGCGGGCCGCAGATCTACCCAGCCATCCGTGTTCAGCCGCTGGAGCGCCTCGCGCACCGGCTGCCGTGAGACCCCGAGATGCCCGGCGAGTTCACTCTCGACGAGATGCTGCCCGGGCTGCAGGGCACGGGTCGTGATCAGTTCGAGCAGGGCCTCGTACACCCGGTCACGCAACGGGCCGGGGCGTTCGAGCTTCGGCACCGCGCCCTGCGGCAGTCCTGTCGTCGACAACATCACAGCCCCTCCTCCGCAGCGTCGTCGCCACGCGTGTGAGAGCCAAGTATGAATTGGCTTTCGCCTACAGTCTACGGCGCACAAAGGCCCGGAAACCCAGCTCACGCCGCACGGGTGGCCGCGCGGGCCCGGGCCCAAACCCTTGCTGCCAGCAACTCCATCCTGTAGACAATATTTCGTCGACACTTTTCGACAGTTCCGCGGTACACCCTCGACCGAACGGAGCGCCACCAGTGAAAGTCGCCATCCTCGGCGCCGGAGCCATCGGCGCCTACGTCGGCGCCGCCCTGCACCAAGCAGGCGCCGACGTCCACCTCGTCGCCCGTGGACCGCACCTCGCGGCCATGAGGCGAGACGGCGTACGGGTGCTCAGCCCACGCGGTGATTTCACCGCCCATGCCCACGCCACCGACAACCCCGCCGACATCGGCCCCGTCGACTACGTCTTTCTCGGGCTCAAGGCAAACTCGTACGCGGCGTGCGGGCCGCTCATCGAGCCGCTGCTCCACGAGTCCACCGCCGTCATCGCCGCCCAGAACGGCATCCCGTGGTGGTACTTCCACCACCACGGCGGACCTCACGACGGCCAGCGCATCGAGAGTGTGGACCCCGGCGGCGCGGTCAGTGCGGTGCTCGCGCCGGAGCGGGCCATCGGCTGCGTCGTGTACGCGGCGACCGAGCTGGAAGGGCCGGGCGTCGTCAGGCACCTGGAGGGGACCCGGTTCTCCGTCGGCGAACCGGACCGCACCCTTTCCCCGCGCTGCCAGGCCTTCAGCGAGGCCATGCAGGCCGGCGGGCTGAAATGCCCCGTCGAGCCCGATCTCCGCAACGACATCTGGCTCAAACTCCTCGGCAACATCTCCTTCAACCCCATCAGCGCGCTCGCCCGCGCCACCATGCGCCAGATGTGCCACCACGGCGGTACCCGTCAGGTCATCCGGACCATGATGGAAGAGACCCTCGCCGTGGCCGAAGCGCTCAACTGCCGCATCGGCATCTCCATCGAACGCCGCCTGGCCGGCGCCGAACGCGTGGGTGACCATCGCACTTCCACCCTCCAGGACCTCGAACGAGGCAAGCCCCTCGAACTCGACGTCCTCCTGACCGCCGTCATCGAACTCGCCGACATCACCGGCGTGGACGTCCCCACACTCCGGACCGTCCACGCCATCAGCGACCTCCTCGCCCTGGGGACCGCCGCATGATGCCGGAGTAGCGGTCGAGGCATGGTCGGTCGACAG
>NZ_AEJB01000055.1 GCF_000331005.1 Streptomyces turgidiscabies Car8 | reverse complement strand
CGCGATCTTCGGCACTGTCGAGATCGACCTCAGCGAGGCGATGTTCGAGTACCAGCAGATCGTGATCAAGGCGATCTCGGTCTTCGGCAACGTCGAGATCCGCGTCCCGGAGAACGTCTCGTTGCGCGGCACGGGCGGCGGTGTGCTCGGCAACTTCGAGGTGAGCACGCTGGATTCGGGTGATCCCGACGCGCCCGTGGTCTACGTGGACGGGCTGGCCATACTCGGCAACGTCGAGGCGAAACCCAAGCGGGGCAAGATGATCGAGGACGTCCTCGACCGCGTCTCCCGCAAGGTCGACAGGGGTTCGCGCAAACACCTGGGTCATTGACGGTTGTGAATTCGGTCGCACCCGAAGGGATTCGGTAGGGATTCGGTCAGGTCGCGATGCCTCGGCAGTGCCCTGGAGCCTCAGCGGTCGGGAACTCAGTGCATAGGCGCGCGCACAGCGGGTAGGGCTTGCTGCATCGTCTCTTGGAGGGTGCCGTGGGCTTCACGCGGGACTCGGTACGCCCGGCACGCGCGCGCCTTGCGATCGCACGCCCCGGACGCTCCGGACCCGTTGCCCCGGCCCACGTGGGCCCCACGGCTCCCTCCAGCTCGCGAAGAAGCCGTCGTCAGGAGTAGACCGTGCTGCAACCGCCGCATTCGTCCCTGCAGGTCGCTGCCGTTCCGCCCCAACGGGAGCCGGTGCGAGAAAGGGACCAGGACGCCCCGTGGCACACCGAGGCGGTGTGC
>NZ_AEJB01000054.1 GCF_000331005.1 Streptomyces turgidiscabies Car8 | reverse complement strand
AAGCATGCTCGAAACGCTGCAGTATCAGGATCTCCCACTGGACCCGCAGCCCGCTTCCGACCGCGACCTGCCGTCACTGCCAGGAACCACTCCTTCCCAGAGCCGACGGCCGGCCCCGCGAGTGGTGTTCGTTCGACTGCAGAACCAAGGAACGGCGCGGCCAGCAGAACCCGGTCGCAGCCGCGATCCCGTCCCAGGGAGCCGAAGTCGAGCTCGATCCGGCTGGACCGGAGACCTCTGGCCCCTTCGGCACGACGGCCTGTCAGGGCTGCGAGCGGTGCTACCGGCCCCTCAGGAAGGGAGCAGGCCCGGAGAAGTCCGTTCGCCCTGTTACTGGTTGGGCGCTCCGACCAGCTTGCCGTCGGGTGCCACGGCGTACCAGGTGCCGCCGACGCCCTGCCCGTTGGTGTCGCCGGGCTCCTTGTCGTTGATGAAGGTGTAGATGGGCGAGCAGTTGAGTGTCTGCTGCTTGGCACCGTTGTCGGGCCGGGTGAAGTTCATGTAGCCCTTCTCCTTGATGCCCTTGGTGTCGTTGAAGGCGACCGGCGAGACGACCGGCCACTTGTCCAGGCAGGCGCCGACACAGGCGGACACCGGCTTCGGCCAGGCCTCGTCCTTCAGGAAGCGGTAGACCGTCATCCCCTTCTTGTCGACGACGATCGTGCCGAGCTTGGGGTCGTTGCGGGTGGACAGGCCGGGCAGCGCGGCGAGCGTCGCCTTCTTGCCGTCGGGCGCGAGGCCGTACCACTTGCCGCCCACACCCTGGCCCTTGATGTCGCCGGGCGAGGTGTCCTTGGCGTAGTAGTAGGCGGCCCAGCCGCCGACGGTGAGCTGCTTGGTGCCGTCGGAACGGGTCACCTCGCCCAGGAGCGCGGAATCGACACCGGCTCCGGCCGAGACGTCGTCCGCGGGAACCGGCGGCCAGGCGGTGGCGCAGTCGCCGTCACAGTTGGACTTCGGCGGTTCGGCCGTGTCCGCGTCGAAGCGGTAGAGCGTACGGCCGCTGCTGCTGGCCAGCACCTTGCCGACCGCCGCGCTGGCGACCACGTTCAACTGGCCCGCCGACGCCGAGTTGCCCGCGGCGGCCTGCTCCCCGTCGGCCCCGGCACCGGTGTCCGCCCCGGTGTCGGTGCCGGTGTCCGTACCCGTACCTGTTCCGGCGGTGCCCGTACCGGCCACGGAGCCGTAACCACCGGCGGCCGGGGCGGCCGCGCCGACGTTCTGGCTGCTCGTGTCCGTGCCCTTGTCCTGACCGCACGCCGTCGTCAGCACCAGCACGGCCGCAGCTGACGCTACGAGTGAGGCGCTCCGCCAGGAGGTCTTCATTACGTACTCCCCGTAATCGTTAGGGTGTTGCGACGCCCTGCTGGGCCGCCGCACGGTCCTAGGTACGGGCGGCGACGGTCACTGTGTTCAACCGCGGCACAAAATTCTTTCCGCAACCTGTGGCCACACCCGTCACAGCTCGTACACGAGGACGATCAGCGGCCCCACCTAGAACGGGTGATCCAAACCGCTGCACGACATATGTCACTCGTTCGGGGCAATCTCCTCGCGCTCCCGCGCGCGCGGGAGCGCCCAGCACACATGATCTTCGTCGTGTATGGACCCACACGGACCCGATTCGCCCCCGCCATACGGGTATTGGCGCTGCTGGGCCTGACCTGGCTGCTCGTCGGCATGCCCGTCGGGACGGCCGAGGCGACGACATGCGTCTCCGTCTCCACCGGCTCGGGCAGCGACACCTCGGTGACGGTCACCGGGAACGGCGCCACGGTCACGGTCGGCACCGGTGTCCCGGTCGCCGCCCCGGACGGCTGGTCGGTCAGCACGGGCAACGGTGGAGCGGCCGTCACCGGGAACGGTACGGCGGTCGTCGTCGGCACCGGTTCCTGGTGCCCGACCCCGACACCGACACCGCCCTGCCCCACACCGACGCCGACTCCCCCACCGACGCCGACACCCACGCCGACACCCACGCCCACGCCGGAACCCCCTCCGCCACCGAAACCGAGGCCCACTCCCACTCCCACACCCACCCCGAAACCCACTCCCCCGCGGCAGCCGACGCCGGCGCCCGAGCCGAAGCCACCGGCCCCGCCGCCCGCTCCGGCCCCCCGGCCGACCCCGAGTCCGCCGCCCCCCGCGCCGGCACCCGCACCCGCACCCGCGCGCACACCGACGCGCACCCCGGAGCCGAGCCCGAGCCCGACCGCGACACCGACCGCGGTGACGTATCCGCCCTACCGCGTGTCCGCGCACGAGCGGACCGTGCGCGGCGGCCCTTCGCTGGTCTCGTTCACCCTGCTCATCACCCTGCCCGCCGTGATCGCCGTCGCCGCGCTGCGTCCGCGCTGACCCCTTGGAGGCATCCCCTTGTCGGAATGGCTTGTTCTCGCCCTCGCGATCGCGGCCGCGTGCGCGGTCGTCATCCTCATCACCTTCGTACGGGACCGCAGGGCCCCCGAGGACGAGGATCCGTCCGACACCCCGGACGTGATCGAGTACATGACGATGTGGATCGGCGTGGTGTACGCCATCGTGCTGGGCCTGGCCATCGCCGGCGTCTGGGAGGCGCGCGGCGTCGCCCAGGACCACGTCTCGAC
Organism: Streptomyces turgidiscabies Car8; assembly: GCF_000331005.1. Lineage (GTDB taxonomy): Bacteria > Actinomycetota > Actinomycetes > Streptomycetales > Streptomycetaceae > Streptomyces > Streptomyces turgidiscabies. The sequence continues at coordinate 596 of NZ_AEJB01000054.1, read as the reverse complement.
GGAGGCCCACGCACTGCACGAGATCTCCGAGCGGGTCCGCGTCTACCCGCCCGACGTCCGTGACCGTGTTCGGGCCGACGTCAACGCCTATGTCGGACACGTCGTCAAAACCGAGTGGCAGGAGATGGCGGACAACGGCCAGGTCACCAAGCGCGGCGACCAGCTGCTGCAGCGGGTCCGCGTCGACGTCACCGACTACGAGCCGACGACGGACTTCCAGGCCCAGGCCTACCAGCCGCTCCTCGACCAGGTGACCACCGCGGACCAGGCACGCACGGCCCGCGCCGACTCGACCGGGCCGACCATGCCCGGCGTCGTCTGGTTCGGCCTGATCGCGGGCGCCGTGATCACGGTCGGCATGATCTTCGCCCTCCAGATCCGCCGCACACCCCGCGAACTGATCCTGGCCGGGCTCTTCTCCACCCTGATCGCCTTCCTGCTCTTCCTGATCTGGGACTTCGACGCGCCCTACAGCCGCGGCATCACGGCCACGGCGGATCCGTTCCTGGCGCTCTTCCCTGGCGCGGGCCGCTGACCGTCCGAGGACCGGCGCCGATGGGCTGACGGTTCCTCACCGCACGCACCGCACTCCGGGG
>NZ_AEJB01000053.1 GCF_000331005.1 Streptomyces turgidiscabies Car8 | reverse complement strand
GCGCCATTGCCCACCCCAAGTACGGCATCGCGCGCCGCCACCCGCCTTCGGCGTTCCCGCCCCACCCCCCCGGGCCCTGAAGGAGCCGACGCCGAATCACGATCCACACTCGCCGAGGGCCCCCGTCCCCGAACCCTCGCCGTCCCCTCACGGCGGATCGCGCTGAACACAAGCGTGTTCACCCGGTCACGTCACGTCAACACCCGTTCGGGGATTTATCGCTTACGTCCGTTTTGCGACAACCGCGCACAGGGGCACACCCCGGCGCACCGCACCACACCGGACCGGAAAGCCGGGCTTTTCTGCACCCGTTGCCCCGCCGAGCGCCGCACTGAGCACGGCACCGAACACGACACGACGGGGCATGACGTACGACCCCATGCCCGGCACCGCCAGGGGGCCGTCCCGGTCAGACGGCCTCGTACGCCGCCATGCCCCCGTACGCGGAAGCCGTGACGGTGGTCGCGGCCGCGGTGCCGGCCGCCGCAGCGGCCGATACGACGGCCGCGGCGACCCCCGGCGCGGCGACGGCGTTCCCGCCCCCGCACGGCGCCGGAGCCGGGCAGCGGTCCAGTTCGCACCAGATGCGCTTGCCGACCCCCTCGGGGCTCCACCCCCAGCGGTCGGCGAGCCCGTCGACCAGCTCCAGCCCGCGCCCGTTGGTCTCGTCACGCTCGGCGTGCCGGGGCGCGGGCGGGCAGGCGCTCAGGTCGACGACCTCCAGCCGTACGGTTCCGCCGGCCACGCCCTGGGCGCCGGTCTGCGCCGCGCACACACCCTTGAACGTCAGCCGCAGCACGGCGGGACGCCCGGTGTGCACCACCGCGTTGGTGACCAGTTCGGAAACGAGCAGGATCAGCGTCTCGGCCAGTGGCTCGTCGTCCGACACCCCGGACCCGGCAAGCCGCGACCGCACCCATCTCCGGGCCCGCCCCACCTCTGCGGGGTCGGGCCGGATCTCCAGCTGCACTTGAAGCACCTGCACCGCTCACACCATCCGAACCGGCGGACACATCGCCTCGCGCCGCACGAGGGCCACGATCGTAGCCATTTTCTGCATGCCCAGAACAACGGTTGGGCCGGCGGCCAGATCGGGGATCACAGAACGTGAGTCCCTTACGAGAAAGCATGGTTGACGTACAGTCACGCCAACAAGCGCTTCGGGCATATTCCAACGCGAAGGAGTACGCCTGCGGCATACTGTGCGACGCTCGCCGCGCATAGTCGAACAGGCGAGCTGAAGTCGTCTAACCGCCCCGCGAGCGGCGCGCACCGCCGAATCCGGGGCCGCCTCAGGGGCGACACCGGGATGGCTCGACCTCGGAACCACTCGCATGCCACAGAAGGTACCGGAGGGAACACACGACTCCGGGCCGTGACGAGTCCCGCGAAGGACACAACCCGGTATCGACGCTGAGTGATCTCACAACACCTCGGTCACGGTTCGATCGCGCCACGATCGGCGACATCAATCCGGCCAGCACCGCTCCGACCGCCGGTCACAGCGTCTCGGCCAGTAACGCGGCGGCGAGCATCTCCTCACACTCCGTCACCGCGCCAGGTCGGCGGGCCCGTACCCATGCCCGCTTCAGATACAGATGGACGTCCGACTCCCAGGTGAAGCCCATCCCGCCGTGCACCTGAAGGCAGTCGCGGGCGCCGCGCACCGCGGCCTCGTCGGCGAGCAGCCGGGCCGCCGCGATGTCCGCCGGATCGACGGTGACGGCAGCCGCGTACACCGCCGCCCGCGCCACTTCGGCCCGCACCAGCATCCCGGCGCACAGGTGCTGCACCGCCTGAAAGGCCCCGATCGGACGCCCGAACTGCTCACGGGTCCGCGCGTGTTGCACGGCCAGCTCACACACCCGGGCGGCGGTGCCGAGCTGCTCGGCGGCGGTCAGAAGAGACGTCAGGAGTACGTCCGTCCCGTCGCCGGAGTCCGGATCCCCCGCTCTGTGCAGTGGCGTGAGCGGATCCACCGACCGCATCGGCACCGCGCCGGCCACGTCCCCCCGTACGACGTCGGCAGCCTCCAGCCACTCCACCACTCCGCCGCCGTCGACGCCGGTCACCACCGTCTCCCCCGTCGCCGCCCCCGGCACCTCCCCCGCCGCGAGATGCGTGGCGATCAGCGGCCCGGGCAGCAGTACGCGCCCCGCCTCCTCGAACGCCAACACCGCCTCGGGCAGCCCGAGTCCGACCCCGCCCGCCTCCTCCGGCAACCGCAGCGAGAAGAACCCGGCGTCCCCCAGTTCCCGCCACAGCCCCCGGTCCAGCTCGGGCCCGTCGGCGACGTCCATGGTCGCCCGCAGCCGCTCGCGTCCGAACCGCGCCGCCAGCAGCCCTCGTACACCCGCCCGCAACGCCCGCTGGTCCTCGGTGAGTTGGAAGCGCATGGGTTCGGGTCACCGTCCTTTCGGCAGTCCGAGAACGCGTTCGGCCACGATGCTGTGCTGGATCTGGGAGGTGCCGGCGGCGATGGTGTACGACAGCGAGGACAACCGGTCGAGCAGCCAGGGCTGTTCGAGATCCAGTGCCGAGCCGCCCTCCCCTCCCAGCACCTCGGCCGCCGCCTCGTACAGCTCCTGCCGGGCATGCGAGTACCGCAGCTTGAAGACGGACCCGCCGACCCCGGGCACGCCCTCGCTCGCCTCGCTCACGTTCCACTGGGTCAGCCGCCACAGCGCCCGGAACTCGGCGTTCAGCCGCCCGAGGCGACGACGTAGGACGGGGTCGTCCCAGCGGCCGTTCTCCCGTGCCGACAGGGCGAGTTCGCCGAGCACCCGGCGGCAGGCGACCACCTCCCCCACGAACGCCGTGCCGCGCTCGAAGGACAGGGTCACCATGGTCACGCGCCAGCCGTCGTTCTCCTCGCCGACCCGGTTGGCGACGGGCACCCGGACCTCGTCGAGGAAGACCTCGGCGAACTCGTTCGACCCGGCGAGCGTGCGCAGCGGCCGTACGGTGATGCCCGGCGCGTCCATGGGCATCGCCAGCCAGGTGATCCCGCGATGCTTGGGCGCGTCCGGGTCGGTGCGCACCAACAGCTCGCACCAGTCGGCGACTTCGGCGTGCGAGGTCCAGATCTTGGAGCCGCTGACCACGTAGTGGTCGCCGTCGCGCCGCGCGCGGGTGCGCAGCGCCGCGAGGTCCGAACCGGCGTCCGGCTCACTGAACCCCTGACACCAGACCTCCTCGCCGCGCAGCACGGGCGGCAGCCAGCGCGCCCGTTGTTCGTCACTCCCCTCGGCGGCGACGGTCGGTCCGGCGTGCAGCAGCCCGACGAAGTTCGCCCCCACATAGGGCGCACCGGCCTTCTCCGTCTCCTCCAGGAAGATCATCCGTACGGCCGGGTCGGCGCCCCAGTGGACCTCGCCGTACCCGGCGTCGTACAGCGTCCGCTGCCAGCCCAGGTCGTACGCGCGCCGCCCGGGCCAGTCGTCGGGCGAGGGCTTGGCCGGCAGCGAGGGAAGGGATTTCCCCAGCCAGTCCCTCAACCGGGCCCGGAACTCCGCCTCTTGGGGGGTGTCTGCGAGGTCCACTACTTGTCCAGGTCGAGGCCGAGCATGCGGATGGCGTTGCCGCGCATCAGCTTGTAGACGGTCTCGTCGTCGAGGCCCTTCACGTGGTCGAGGGCGACCTCCTTGGTGTGCGGGAAGGTCGAGTCGACGTGCGGGTAGTCGGTCTCGAAGGTGGCGTTGTCCCGGCCGACGACGTCGATCGAGGCGACTCCGTGCTTGTCGCGGAAGAAGCAGCAGAAGATCTGCCGGTAGTAGTACGTCGAGGGCGGCTCCGGGATCAGATCCCGCACCCCGCCCCACGCGCGGTGCTCCTGCCACACGTCGTCGGCGCGTTCCAGGGCGTACGGGATCCAGCCCATCTGGCCTTCGCTGTACGCGAGTTTGAGCGTCGGGAACTTCACCAGCACACCGCTGAACAGGAAGTCCATCATCGAGGCCATCGCGTTGTTGAAGCTCAGCGAGGCCTGGACGGCGGGCGGGGCGTCCGGGGAGGCGGCGGGCATCTGGCTGCTGCTGCCGATGTGCATGTTGACGACCGTCCCGGTCTCCTCGCACACCGCGAAGAACGGGTCCCAGTAGCCGGAGTGGATCGACGGCAGCCCGAGGTACGTCGGGATCTCGGAGAACGTGACCGCCCGCACCCCGCGTTCGGCGTTGCGCCGGATCTCCGCGACCGCCAACTCGACGTCCCACAAAGGGATCAGGCACAGCGGGATCAGCCGGCCGCCGCTGTCGCCGCACCACTCCTCCACCATCCAGTCGTTGTAGGCGCGTACGCAGGCCAGCGCGACCTCCTTGTCGGCGGCCTCGGCGAAGGTCTGGCCACAGAACCGCGGGAAGGTGGGGAAGCAGAGGGAGCCCTCGACATGGTTGAGGTCCATGTCCGCGAGCCGGGCCTTCGGATCCCAGCAGCCGCGTCGCATCTGCTCGCGGGTGATGCCGTCGAGGGTCATCTCGTCCCGGGAGAACCCGACGGCCGCGATGATCCGCTTGTACGGGAACTGCAGGTCCTCGTACTGCCACCAGTCGGTGACCGGACCGTCGGGGTCGGTCGTGATCCGGTATTTGCCACCCACGTAGGCGAGTTCGCCGATTCCGGCGGTGAAGGGCTTCGGCCCCCTGTCCCGGTACTTGGCCGGCAGCCAGGTCTCGAAGAGGTGCGCGGGTTCGATCACGTGGTCGTCGACGCTGATGATGCGGGGCAGTTCGGTCATGGGTCCCCTCCGCCTGGCCAGCCGGTGTTGATTATCTGACGGTCCGTCAGTTCTACGCCTCTAGAAGGTTAGTCCCGCACCTATGGACCGACAAGGCGCCAGGCCCTACGCTCCCCGCACAATCTGACTGTTCGTCAGAACACTTTCCGGTCAGCTGGCAACTCGCACTGGCAACTGGGGGCAACGTGAACGTCGTCGACACCGCACACGCCCTGGGTTCGGCCCGTACCCTCTGGGAACTGGTGGCCCGCCGCGCCGAACTCACCCCCGACCGGCCGGTCTTCCTCCAGGACGACCGCGCCCTCACCTTCGGCGAACTCCGCGCCCGCTCCGAACGGGTGGCGGCGGGCCTGTACGACATGGGCGTACGCCCCGGCACGGTCGTCGCCTGGCAGCTGCCCACCCGTATCGAGACCGCTCTGCTCTCCTTTGCGCTGGCCCGTCTGGGCGCCGTGCAGTCGCCGGTCATCCCCTTCTACCGGGACCGCGAAGTCGGCTTCGCACTACGGGAGTCGAAGGCGCAGTTCTTCGCGGTGCCGGGCGTCTGGCGAGGCTTCGACCACACGGAGATGGCTCACCGGCTCGGCGCGAAGGGCGTCTTCCGCGCGTACGACAGTGACGAACTCCCCGACGGCGAACCGTCGTTGCTACCGCCCCCGCCCTCCGAGGGCACCTCGGTCCGCTGGATCTACTGGACCTCCGGCACGACCTCCGACCCCAAGGGTGTGCTCCACACGGACCGTTCGCTCATCGCGGGCGGCTCGTGCCTCGCCCACGCGTTGCGGCTCACCGAGTCGGACGTGGGCTCGATGGCCTTCCCGTACGCCCATATCGCCGGCCCCGACTACACGGTGATGCTCCTGCTGTACGGGTTCCCGGCGGTGATGTTCGAGCAGTTCGCGCTGCCGGACGCGCTGGAGGGCTACCGCAAGCACGGCGTCACGGTGGCCGGCGGGTCCACGGCCTTCTACTCCATGTTCCTCGCCGAGCAGCGCAAGCAGCCGGGCGAACCGGTGATCCCCTCCCTGCGGCTGCTCGCGGGCGGCGGGGCGCCGAAACCGCCGGAGGTCTACCACTCCGTCGTACGCGAGATGGGCGTGCAGCTCACGCACGGGTACGGGATGACCGAGGTGCCGATGATCACCATGGGGGCGCCGGACGACACGGTCGAGAACCTGGCGACGACGGAGGGGCGTCCGCCGGAGGGCATGGAGATACGGGTGGCGGAGGGCGAGGTGCGGCTGCGGGGCGAGGCCGTGTGCCAGGGCTATCTGGACCCCGCGCAGACCGCCGAGGCCTTCGACGAGGACGGCTTCCTGCGCACCGGCGACCTGGGATTCCTCACCGGGAGCGGGCACTTGGTGCTCACCGGCCGCCTCAAGGACGTCATCATCCGCAAGGGCGAGAACATCTCGGCGAAGGAGATCGAGGACCTGCTGCACACGCATCCGGGCGTGGGTGACGTGGCGGTGGTGGGGCTGCCGGACGCGGAGCGCGGGGAGTTGGTCTGCGCGGTGGTGGAACAGGCGGCAGGCGCACGTGAGTTGACCCTCGCCGGGCTGACTTCGCATCTGCGGTCGGAAGGGCTGTCCGTGCACAAGCTGCCGGAGCGGCTGGAGCTGGTGGACGCCCTTCCGCGCAACGACGCCCTGCGGAAGGTGCTGAAGTACAAGCTGCGCGAACGCTATTCGGAGCCGGGGGCGGCGGCGCCGGAGCCCGCGTCCGGACCGGTGCCCGAGCCCGCGTCCGGGCCGGTGTCCGAGCCCGCGTCCGGACCGGTGTCCGAGCCCGCGTCCGGGCCGGTGTCCGAGCCCGCGTCCGAGCCGGTGTCCGAGCCCGCGTCCGAGCCGGTGTCCGAGCCCGCGTCCGAGCCCGCGTCCGGGCCGCCGCCCCTGTCCTCGCCCCAGCCCTCGCCCGAGTCCTAGTCCGAGCCCTCGTCCGAGTCCTAGTCCGAGCCCTCGTCCGAGTCGGAGACGTCGAAGTAGCGGGCCAACGCGTCGACGATCTCCGTCTCGCCGACCTTGCCGTCCGCGTCGGTGTCGAGGGTCGCGGCGGCCATGGCGGCGACGTCCTCGGGGACGCCGAGCGCCTTGAGAACGCGTTCGGTGTCCTCGAGAGTCGCCGCGCCGTCGCCGTCCCGGTCCGCGACCGCGAGGGCCGCGTGCAGGAAGGGCCGGGCGATCTCGGCGAACCGGCCCGGGCTGTCGTGCAGCCGCTTCACGGCGCCGTTCACGAACTCGTCGCGGGTGATCCGCTGGTCGCCGTCCCGGTCCGCTATCCCCGCCATGCCCTGCCAGAAGGCCTCGGCACCGCTGTAGAGGGCCTGGCCCTTGTCGGACCGGGCGGGGGTGCCGAACTCGGCGAGCAGCGCCTTGGCCGCCACGCTGAAGTCCGCACGGTCGATGTAGCCGTTGCCGTCCTGGTCGAAGGTGGCGAACCGGGCGGCGATCTTCCGCCCGTACTCGGAGCTGACCATGTCTGTCGGGCCTGCCTTACGTCTGCGTCCTACGCCGGTGTCCTGGGTCGAGGTCCTGGGTCCAGGTCTTGGGTCGTCTTCCCGCACGGAGCGTACGACGCGCGGGTGACCGCCGGAGCAGGAAAACGACACCTGTACCGAGACTGGGTAAATTCCGCGACAACGGCGTCACGCGCGCGTGGGGGTCGGGCACGGGCGCGTAGGGATCTGGTGGTGCGGGTGCGGGGCCGGTCACGCGCGCGTGAAGGCCGCCTGGAGAGGCGCCGCGGCCTCGTCGGCGGCCGTGGTGACATCCCCGTAGACGTCGAAGAGCCGACGGACCCCCAGGGCGCCGAGGACCCGGTTGACGTGATGGGCGTGGGCGCTCTCCGCGGCTCCCTGCGCGGGCAGGATCAGGCGCAGGCGACCCTGGCAGGAGCGCAGCAGCCGACGGGTGGCGATGAGGACGCCGACGCCGCTGGAGTCGCAGAAGACGACCTCGGAGAGATCGAGGACGACGCTGTGGCGGCCGTCGGCCACCGCGTCGTGCACCCGCTGCCGCAGCTCCGGCGAGGTGACCAGATCCATTTCCCCGGACACCCGGAGCACGGTCCAGCCGCCGCACTCGCCGTCGGTCACCTTGAACGCCACCATCACGCCTCTATCCGACTCGTCCGGCAGAAACGGAAGCTTTACTTACGCTTCCTGTCGACGCGGCTTCCCAACAGCCATGTCATCAAACACCGCACATCCGCTCGGCCCGGACCGCAAGAGACTTGCAGGCGGTTTGCAAGGGGCTTGTTTCGGTCACCCGCGATCCAGATCGATCGAAAATGGTGCAGATTACGTCATGGTTGGTCGGTCTCCGTCGGTTCTCTACCATCCGGAGGCCTTCGGAGGGCGCACAATGCCGCAAAGCGGAGTGGGCTGTCAGAGGGGCCGACTACATTCGACGAGAGGGTGGGCGGCCACCGGACCTGGACACGAACACGGACGGCACGGCACGGCACGACTGGGACAACTGACGCGACCGAGACGTACGGGGGGTGAGGGGGCAGCATGCCGAAGAGGGACACACCGCCCCGCTGGGACCGCAAGATGCAGCAACGGCTCGCACGCGGGGAGGCAGCCGCGCTGGGTGAGCTGTACGACCGGTTCGCGTCCCTCGTGCACGGACTGGCCCACCGGGTCCTCGGCGACGAACAGGCCGCCGACCGCATCACCCGCGAGGTCTTCGCCCACGTCTGGCAGCACCCCGACGACTACGAGCCCAAACAGGGCCCCCTGCGTTCCTGGCTGGCCTCCCTGACCCACCGCCTCGCGGTCCAGCGCCTCCGCCAGACGGAAACAGCGGCACTGGCCCACGACGACCCGACCGACCCGGCAACCTCTTCCAGTGCTTCCACGGAATGTGCGGGAGCCACTGGCTCCATGGAGGAACTGGAACGCAGGGTCCGCCGCGCCTCCGTCGCCGCCCGCGCCGACTACATCGTCACGTCGATGCCCGCCCCGTTGCGCGCCGCCCTGGAGCTGGCGTACTTCCAACGGCGCGACTACCGCCAGACCGCCGCCGACCTGGGCGTCACGGAGGCCGAGGCCCGCCGCCGCCTCCGCCTCGGCCTTCAGCTCCTGTCCACGGCCCACGACACCGGCACACCAGGGGCACCCCCCGAATACGGGGGTGCGGTGTGAGCGGCGCGGGTCACGAGGAGGGGGACTGGGAGAAGTACGAGGGGTACGGCGCCCAGGGACCGAACGACGACAACGACACCGGCGAGGGCAGCGGTGACGGTGGTGACGGTGACTTCGACGCCCGGGGTTCGGGCACCGGCGGCAGCCCGCGCCGTATACCGATGCCGCGCTCCTCGGTGGAGGACACGGGGCGCCCCCTGCCCGACGTACCCCACGTGGCGCCAGTACCCCCCGTCCCCCCTGCGCCCCTCGTCCTGGAACACGACGTACTGAGGTCGCTGCTCGGGGCGTGGGCGCTGGCCGCCTGTGCGCCGGAGGAGACGCTGGCCGTCGAGGAGCACCTCGGGGAGTGCGGAGCCTGCGCGGACGAGGCGCGGCGGCTGCGCGAGGCGGTCGAGCTGTTGCAACGCCCGGAGCCGCTGGACCTGGACCCGAACCTGCGTACCCGCGTCCTGCAGAGCTGCCTCGACCGCCGCCCGCCGCGCATCCCGGTACCGGAGTGGGCGGCCCCGTACGACGCGGAGACCGCCCGACTCGACGCCCTGCTGCAGGACTTCGGCGACGCGGAGTGGCACGCGCCCGTGCGGCTGCGCTGGTTCGAGCGCGACGAGCAGACGACCCGCCGTACGACGGTCGCCGGGGTCATCGCTCACCTGCTGAGCGTGGACGGCCTGGTCGCGGTCGCGCTGGGCCTCGACGACCCGCTCACCGGCGAGCAGAAGACCCCGGTCGCCCCGACTCCGGCGGGCCGTACGGAGGCGTACTGGCGTGCCTCGTACTTCCCGCCGACCCGGTCCGTACGGCTCCCGTGGCGGGAGCAGAGCCATGGCATCGTCCGGACGGTGGCGTTCGCGGGCGGCGGCTCGGGGAAGCTGCCTGTGCCGTACGGCGACTTCGAACTGCCCTTGCGGGACTCGATGTTGGACCGCGCCTTCGAGTGCTGGGTGCATGCGGGGGACATCGCGGAGGCGGTCGACTACCCCTACGAACCGCCGGCCCCCCGCCACCTCCACGACATGATCGACCTCGCGGCCCGCATGCTCCCGGAAGTTCTGGCCGCCCGCCGCCAGGCAGGCCTGGCCTCCCCGGACCGGACGACCCGCCACCTGGTCCCGGCCGGCGAACCCGGTCGCAGTCTCCGCCTGGAGATCGAGGGCTCCGGCGGGGGCGAATGGTTCATCCCCCTGGACTCCCCGGCCGCCGTCCCCTCAGCCGCCCACGAGGTCGCCCATGTGGCCCTGGACGGCGTGGAGTTCTGCCAACTGGCGGCAGGCCACGTCTCACCGGAGGAGGCCGCGGCGGGCCAGGACGGAGACCGGGAGGCGATCAGGGACGTGCTGTTCGCGGCGGCTTCGCTGAGCCGGATGTAGACGGGGAGATGGACGGGATCTCCCGTCGAGGAGAGGAGAGGAGAGGAGGGTAGGGAACGGAGGAGAGCGGCCGACGCCGGAGGCAGCCCCGAAAACCACATGCTCCAGCCGCTGTGCTTCTCTACGCTTCCCGCCATGGAGAGCACCTCGGCCGAGTATCTCGTCAACGTCGTGGACGTCGAAGCGACCTGTTGGGCGGGTTCCCAGCCGCCCGGCGCGGTCAGCGAGATCATCGAGGTGGGACTGACCGTCATCGACCTGGCCGCCGGTGAGCGTCTCGCCCGGCACCGGATTCTGGTGAAACCCGTCCGGTCCACGGTCAGCGAGTTCTGCACGGAGCTGACCGGCCTCACCCAGCACGAGGTCGACCAAGGGGTCAGTTTCGCCGAGGCGTGCCGACTGCTGGCGGCCGAGCACCGTGCGGGCACCCGACCGTGGGTCAGCTGGGGCGACTACGACCGCCACCAGTTCACCCGCCAGTGCCAGGCGACACGGACGTCGTACCCCTTCGGCCGCCACCACACCAACGCCAAGGCGGTCTTCACCGAGGCATACGGCCTGCGCAAACGCCCCGGCATGGCACAGGCCCTGAAGATCGCCGGCCGGCAACTCGAAGGCCGTCACCACCGAGGCGAGGACGACGCCTGGAACATCGCGGCCCTCGTACTCCACCTGTCCCAACGGGACCTCTGGACGCCCACGGCCGAACATCCCGCTTGACGCACACCCGGTCCAGCGGAGCCACCCGACCGAAGTGGCGCCGAATCAAGCCCGCCGTCGACACCGGCACACTCGACGTCGGCGACGAACTCGCCGCTTCTTGCTGTGGCGTGAAGGGCACGACCGAACGTTCCTGGTGTCCGTTCTCTGCCGACCCCGTTCCGCTGTCCACCGAGCTGTGTGGCCGATCGAGGAACGTGCGGTCCCCTACTTACTACCCGGGGACGATCTTCAAGACCTCTTGTCGCCGCACGTCACCAGTACTCGTGGAACTCGTGGACACCCCGTCGCCCTCACTCAGCCCGCCTCATACGGGCCTGACCCATGCGGAACAATCGCGGTCAACTGGGTGGGCGAATGATGGGGGTGGGACGTGAAGCTCTTTGGCTCGCGAGGCCGACGTAAGGGCATACCGAACGAGCCGACGCTCTTGGCCGAGGCCGCGGCGAATCCCGGTGGCAGTGTCGCCGAGATCGACCCGACGTACATCGACGACCCGAACGGCTATGTGCCTCCCGAGGCGATCCGCGGCGCGTGGGTGGTGGACGGCAGCGGAAAACTGACGGGCGAGTACCAGAAGAATCCGCGTCACGGGGTGCCGCAGGACGACTTCACCAAGCTCACTGATCCTGAGCACTGGCTCGGCTGGCTCGGCGATGATCCCGCGACCGCCGTCCGGGAAGGCATCGAGGAGTCCTTGCGCGCCCAGGCGGAAGACGCAGTGGTCGAGTGGGTCAAGATCCTCGAAACGCCCCGGTTCCTCACGGGCGGGCGTCGACGCGCCGCGGACGAGCAGACCATATTGGTCACCCGCGCGGCACTCGCCGCGCCGTTTGCGTTGTCTGTCCACACAGCGCAGCACGGGCGTTCCATCCTCCTGGGGGTGTTCTCCTGGGCGGCGGTGAACCTCGCACGACCCCAAGCCCGCAAAGATCAGAACTGGTTCGACCTGGGCGTCGGACTGGACTGGGCCGGTGAACGGCTTCGAGAGCGGATCTACGAGATCGACGGAGAGGAGGGCACGGCCGAGCGGTAGAGCGGCAGATGCCGATCCGCACCGGCGGGCAGAGCGGAAGCCTGCCCGCCGTAGACGTCCTTGACGCGGAGGAGCGGTCCGGACCGTCAACTGGCAGGCGAATCCGCAACGTGACCGCACCCCCTGCCCAGTTCGCAGTCCCTCGTGAAAAGGTGGGGCGCATGATGGGCGGGCCCTCTGAGAACCCGGAACTCTGGGCGTTCCTGGAATCACTGCGCCGCGGCGAGTTCCTTTCCGGCACCGTCACAGCGATCGAACGGTTCGGGGTGTTCGTGGCACTCGACGACGGCCCCGACCATCCGGTCTTCCCCGGCGTCGGATTCATCTCCTTCGCTGAACTGTCCTGGCGACGTTTCGAAGCAGCCTCCGACGTCGTGGAGGTCGGGCAGCGTGTCTCATGCGAGTTCCTCCAGTTCGACACATGGAACCTGGAAGCCCGACTTTCCTTGAAAGCGATGCAACCGGACCCCTTTCATGTATTCGCCGACAGCATCGCCGTGGGCCAGAAACTGCACGGACAGGTCACCAAGCTGGTCCCGTTCGGCGTCTTCGTCCAGGTCGCCGACGGATGCGAGGGACTGGTTCACCTGCGAGAACTCACCTGGACGCCCGTGGAAACTCCATCAGTCGTCGTCCAGGTCGGCGACGAGATCACTGTCGTCGTCACCGAGATCGACCGAGAGCGACACAGGCTGACCCTCTCCCGACGTCAAAACTCAGCCGACCACCCGTGACTCGCTGCGCCCCTGCCCGATGAACCTGTGAGGCCAGATCCCGTCAGCTCCGACGACCGCTGATGAGCAGGAAAGGCGGCAACCCGGCCCGCAGCGGCTGCTCGGCGACCACCCGCGCGTCCGGAGTCGACTCCGCCACGCTTTCGATTGCGAACCCGTGCTCAAGCAGATCGGTCACATACGAGGAGAGCATCCGGTGCTGGTTCCCGGCCCGTCGGGCGCCATCCGGATTGGCCGAGCGCCAGAATCCCTCCGCGAAGTAGTCCCCCACTACGCGGCACGGCCTCTCGTCCCCGTCATCGCCCCACCATGCATGCGGCGCCTCGAAACACGGATGCGGAACGGTGAAGACCAGAACCCCTCCTGGCACCAAAACCCGCCGCACGGCAGTGAGCGCGGCGGCCAGGTCGGGCACGTTGTTCAAGGACAACCCGGCGGTCACCCACTCCACACTGCTGGTGGCGACCGTGGCCAGGGAGCACCCGTCGTCCACGGCATAGCGGGCACCGCTCGATCCGCCTTCCTCGGCAGCCCGAGCATGCTCGATCATGCGAGGTGAAGGGTCGATACCGACAGCGGAACCGCCGCGAGCGGCCAGGGCACGAGTGATGAGCCCCTGCCCGCACCCCAGATCGAGGATCCGCTGACCACGCAGGTCACGTGGAAGTTCGTCGAGCAGAACGTCGCGGGCGAATTCGTGCATCGCCGAACCGGACCGCAGCCGCTCGGCATACCAATCTGCGATCGTGTCCCAGGAATCGGTATCGGTCATCAAGACCTTCACGCTACCGACCGACAGCCCGAGGAACCACCGCATTACAGGAGGGCTACGGTCCTCGCCGGAATGAGATCGAATCGCCCGGGCCGTTGCACCCGACCGAGACGCGAAACCGGCCTGGCCTCAGCGCAGTTGGCCTCCGAACATGTGTCGACGTCACCGGAGCTTCTCCGGGACGGCGGAGCCGACAGGACTGCCGCTCTGTCCGGCGGCCACGCGAATTCACCTGCCAGTTGCGAGCCGACTCCGCGATCATTGGTCAATGACCATGAGACCGGACCTTCTCAGGCTGAGCATCGCGTGCCCTCCACCCGACGAGGGCGTCGTGGAGGTACGCCCGATCGTCAACGGTCGGGATCTTCTGGCCGAGGTGGTCCCCGGTGGCGGGAAAAGCTCCCGGTACGTGGGAGCAAGCCCCAGAAATCTGCTGGGCCAGGACGGGCCGTTGCATGTCACGGCAACGCCCCACGCGGTTCGTATCGCTTGGTCCGGGTGCGGCGTGGAGGAGTGCTGTGGCGCCCTGTACATGACGCTCACCCCCGACGGGGATCATGTTGTCTGGGCGGGCTGGCGCGACCTGGCCAATCAGGACCTCGGCCTGCCGGAGCTTCGGTTCACCGCAGCTCAGTACGAGGCCGAGGTCATGCGAGCCGTAGAGGACCGCAGTTGGGAGTGGCCGGCAGGAGCGGTTGCGCGGCTGCTTGAGGCGGGGCTGAGAGGGCGCGGGGACTGGCTCGCCAGGTGGGACTGCGAGTTGGAAGGTGTCTGGGCCTCCCGCAAGGAACCAGATCGCATTCGCGTCGTCCTGAGGCATCCCCGTGAACTGGCCGATTCAGATCTGCCGTGGCTCCAGTTCGGGATGACCCTCCCGGTCTCCGCGGACGACCCGTCGGTCCAAGCCGAGCACCTTGAAGCGCGGCTGACCGCAGGCGATCCCCGTGCCACAGCCGAGGTCTGGGGAGGTTCGCATGATGCGGAGCAACTGGGCTACCCATGGCCGCCGGTCGACCTGTCGTTGATATGAACGGCAGGGCGAGGCGGGGCAAGCCATCAACGCCTCCCGGTACACGGCGACGCGAACCCAATCAACGCATGCCATCGCAGTCGACGCGGCAGGTTGCCCGAGGCCGCGATGAAGGCGGCGAGGGCGCACCCCCGTGACGCCCACCCCGTCTGGCAGGGGACGACGGGGTCACCTTCGGAAGTACACCGCGACCTTCCTGGCAATCGCCAGGCCATAGCCGATGGTCGGAACAAGACCGACAAGGAAAAGCAGTCCGCCGGGAAACATCAACTTCGTCCAGCCGAGCTGGCTGGGGAACAGGGCGTGCCCAGGTCGTTCCGCGTCGTAGAGAACGGTGACACGGTCACCCGTCGACAGACCGCCCGGGGCCAGCAGGACGTTGTCGATCGACGCCCAACCGTCCGGGACGCCGGCGAGGCTGACTCTGATGGAGGAGGGGCTCTCTTTCAGCTGTGGTTTGGCGTAGTCGGCAGTGACCACTACCGCTGGCATCTTCTCCGCGTCATCGAAGTGCAGTCGTGCGGCCCCGTTGGCAAAACCGAGAGCGAAGCCCAAGGTGACGGAGATCAACCCGGCCAGGAGGCCCACCATGTAGCCGAGGGATCTGCGGATCCCCTCGCCCCGTTGAGGTCTGAAGACCCGTTCGCGGCCCACGCCAATGATCGTGTCGCTCTGTCGACCGTCTCCCACGACGACTCCCCCATGGTCGAGTCACCTCATTGTCCTGCCGATTGTCCTGCCGTGACCCCGATGAGGGCGTCCCTCCAAAGGGAAAGGGTGAGCTGAAAGAGCGCTGCGCGAGGCTGCGTTGAGGGCCGTTCGTCTCTACCGTGCTACTTGTGGCGAGGACCGCCGAGAGAGCCTGCGAGTTCGCCGACTGGCGCCAGCACGTGTCCGGCGTCGGCCGTGCACCACCACACCACCTCGCGCTCCCGCTCCGAGACGTGGACGCCGAGGTCATGGCGGGGGCACACAGGCCAGACCTGCCAGGTTCGTTCGAGCAGGCTCTCCTGGATCATGATCGTCAGACAGGTCAGTGCCGTGACCAGGTCGTCGCACATGCTCGGCAGGATGTGGCCGCCCCAGTTGAGCCTTTCGCCGTCGGCGAGGCGGACACCGGCTCCCACCGGGAACCAGTCCTCCAGGACCTCGATCTCCGGTTCACCCTCGATCCCACGCGTGGGCAGATCGCGGGCCACGATGCGCAGCGCTGCGCGCAGCGTCTCCAGACGCTCGGGGGCGAGGTCGAAATCCGGCTCGAACCCCATGTCGTCCAGGATGCGCCGGGCCAGGGCTGTCATGTCTACTCGCGGCACCTCGGCCGGATTCCGTTCGACGACCTCCAGGATGGCGTCGGTGGAGTGGGACCAGTCGAGGAGTTCGCAGGCGAGAGCGACAACTTGGCGAGGGTCGAGACTGTCCTCGCGCAGGCCGACGTAGACCCTTCGCATCAACGGTTCGGTAACCGCGTCGTACTCAGCCACGGACTTGCTCACCAGCCCAGCATCCCGACGCGACACGGTTCCCCACCTCCTGGTTTTCGGCATGACGCCTGACGCACTCGCCACCGGAATTATGACCTCACCACTTGCCGGGCCCCGCCCCGGCGATGAGTTTCCCGGCTCTCCCAGGTCTACACCCCGACCGAGACAGCCAGCTCACCCTCACCCACACCGGGAGTACGTCATGGGCCTCATCCACATCGAGATGTTCGCAACCCTCGACCTCGTCGGGCAGGCGCCCGGTGGGCCCGAGGAGGATCCGGCGGGGTTTCCGTTCGGCGGGTGGCAGGCGCCGCTGATGGACGAGGTCGCCGGGGCGCAGATCCTTGCCGCGTACGAGGGCACGGACGCTCTTCTGCTCGGCCGGCGGACGTATGACATCTTCGCCGGGTACTGGCCACACCAGGAGGGCGGCGAGGACAACGAGATCGCCACGCTCTTCAACAGCGTCCCCAAGTACGTGGCGTCCCGTGGCACGCCCGACCTCCCGTGGGCCGGGTCCACGCAGCTCGGCCCGGATCTCGCCGGCGCGGTGCGCGAGATCCGGGACCGGCACGAGAACGTGAAGGTCGTCGGCAGCCTGGACCTGGTGCAGACCCTGCTGCGCGAGAAGCTGTTCGACCGTCTCGACCTCTGGGTGCACCCGGTCGTCCTCGGCGTCGGCAAGAAGGTGTTCGACGAGGGCGCGGTGCCCACGAACATCACGCTCCTCGAACCGCCGGCAGCCGGCCCCAAGGGCACGGTGTACCTGCGCTACGGCCTCGCCGACGGCACGCCAAGGACCGGGGACATGAGCGCCCCCGATCGCGGTGTCGGGGGCGACGCCTGAGGCCGCCCCGCGACTGCGGTTTCCCCCGGCAGCTGAGTACGGGACGCTTGGGTATGGCCGCTGAACCCGACATCGCTCCGCCGACGACCATCCACGTCAGAACGGTGACCGACGGAATCACCAGAGTCTTCACGTGGGAGGAAGGCGCGCGTGTCGAAGTCCGCGACCTGGGCGCGGAGATCGTGATCGAGGCCAACGCCGCCGGGCTGAAGACCCTCGCCGGCCACCTGCTCACACTCGCCCAGGACGGCACGCCGGACGGGACTCGTCTCCACCTGGATGAGCACTCCGGACTCGAAGAAGGATCCGTGAGCCTCGTGCTGGAGAGGTGCGACGAAGACTGAACGGCGGCTACGCGAAAACGACCGTC
This sequence comes from Streptomyces turgidiscabies Car8, assembly GCF_000331005.1. Lineage (GTDB taxonomy): Bacteria > Actinomycetota > Actinomycetes > Streptomycetales > Streptomycetaceae > Streptomyces > Streptomyces turgidiscabies. The sequence continues at coordinate 2,889 of NZ_AEJB01000053.1, read as the reverse complement.
CGCCGCCCGTTCAGCAGAATCCGTCGCTCGGCATGCCACTTCACGGCCCGCGCCAGCGCCTGGCACTCCACGTCGCGGCCGAGGGCCACCAGCTGGTCCGGGGTCACGTCGTGGGCGACCCGCTCGACCTCCTGCTCGATGATCGGGCCCTCGTCCAGGTCCGCCGTGACGTAGTGCGCCGTCGCTCCGATCAGCTTGACGCCCCTCGCGTGGGCCTGGTGGTACGGCTTGGCGCCCTTGAAGCTCGGGAGGAAGGAGTGGTGGATGTTGATGATCCGGCCGCTCAGCGCCTTGCACAGGTCGTCCGACAGCACCTGCATGTAGCGGGCCAGGACGACCAGTTCCACGTTCTTCTCGCGGACCAGCTCCAGGAGCTGAGCCTCGGCCTGTGCCTTCGTGTCCCTCGTCACCGGGATGTGGACGAAGGGGACGTCGTACGAGGCGACCAGCTCGGCGAAGTCCGTGTGGTTGGAGACGACCGCCGCGATGTCGACCGGCAGCGCGCCGATGCGGGCGCGGAAGAGGAGGTCGTTCAGGCAGTGGCCGAACTTGCTGACCATGAGGACGACCCGCATACGGTCCTCGGCCCGGTGGATCTGCCACTCCATGTGGAAGGCGTCACCGATCGCCGCGAAGCTCGCGCGCAGCTTGTCCACCGTCACCGGCGTCTCTCCCGAGAAGTGGACGCGCATGAAGAACAGTCCCGTGTCCCGGTCGCCGAACTGCTGGCTGTCCTCGATGTTGCAGCCGGTCATGAAGAGGTAGCTCGACACGGCGTGCACGATGCCCTGTTTGTCGGGGCACGAGAGGGTGAGGACGTACTGCTCGGCGGGGGGCGCGGCCTGGCTGGACTGCTCGTTCATGCCGGACAGGGTCCCATATCCACCTGACACGGCCGACTCCCGTCCGCCACCCGGAACAGACCGGACGAGACGCCCCGGCCCATGCTCTACGCCGAGCGCGTCAGTATCCGCAGTACCTCCAGCGTGCGCGGCGGCACGTCCGGTTCCTCGCCGTCGCTCGCCGCGAGGCGCACGTGGGCGTCCCGGGCCGCGCGGACGGCCTCCGGCCAGCCGGCGTGGTCGAGGTAGGCCGAGACGGGGGCGTCCGGGCCGACCTGGTGCATGATCCGCAGGACGCGGAGTACGGCGGTGTCGACGAGGGCGGCTTCCTGGGAGTCCCGGAAGATCGTGCCGACGTATTTCTCGGCGGACCAGCTGTCCAGCCAGGTGTCCTCGACCAGGCGGTACACGGCGTCGGTGACGTCCCCGTAGCCGTCGACGCCGGCCAGCCAGACGTCTCGCTGGAACACCGGATCGGAGAGCATGTGCAGCGCGGAGCGCACATTGCTGCGCCAGCGCCACCACGGCATGTCGTTGAGTGGCATGCCGCCCATGGTGGGGGAGCGACGGCCGCGACGGGAAGAGTCTTCCGAACCTTGCACGGTCATCGATCGTACGGTCCCTGTGAAAACGAGATCAACACCCCCCGTAATTCACCTCCCCGTCACCGCCTGTCGACCAAGGGTCACATCCGGGTTGGCCGTGTGACGGAATCGTGCGTGTCCATGACCGGCAGGCGAGGCACTCGCAGTTCCTTCCGCACCAGACTCCCCACGTCGCTCCCCACCTCGATGGGTGTGCTGGCCGTGTGCGCGGCGCTCGCCGCCGGGTGCGGGGTCGTCCCCGGCACCTCGGCCGGTACCGAGGGCGGCGACATCACCGTCATGACCTGGGCGCCGGAGGGCACCGACGCCACCAACAAGCCCGGTATGCCGGCCATGGCGCAGGCGTACGCGCGCTGGATCAACTCCACGGGGGGCCTGAACGGGCGCAAGCTCAAGGTCCTGACCTGCAACGACCACAACGAACGGGTGGCCGCCGCGAAGTGCGCCCGGCGTGCCGCCGACGAGGACGTCGTCGCGGTCGTCGGCTCGTACAGCCAGTACGGCGACGACTTCCTGCGCCCGCTGGTCTCCGCCGGAATCCCCTACATCGGCGGGTACGGCGTCACCAACGACGAGTTCACCAACCCGATGTCCTACCCGGTGAACGGCGGCTCGCCCGCCCTCCTGGCCGGCCTCGGCAAGGAACTCGCGACCGTCTGCGGGCCCGTCGCCCTGGTCCGCCCCGACACCATCGCGGGCGACCAGCTGCCGCAGCTCCTCGACTCCGGGCTGCGGGCGGGCGGCCACGCCGAGGCGCGGGACCAGCTGGCGGCCGAGGCCGCCACCGAGTACGGGACGCACACGAAGCTCGCCCTGGAGCGCACAGCGGGCACTGGGGGCACGGAAGCCGGGCACGAGGGCTGTGTCGTGCCCGCGCTCGGGGACCGTACGAACACCTTCATGGACTCCTTCCGGCGCGACCGCGAGGACTACCCGGCCGTGCGCACCGCCACCGTCCTCGGCAGCGTCGACCAGACGGTGATCAACGCGACCGGGGGCAGGACAGGCCCGTACGAGGGCTCGTACATCACCGGCTGGTACCCGGTGGCCGGCGACGCCCGCTGGGACGGGATGAGGAAGGTCATCAACGAGGAGGCCTTCGGCGACAACCGCATCGACCCGCAGGACGCGGGGGTGCAGACCACCTGGATCGCGTACACCGTCCTGAAGGCGGTCGTCGAGTCGCTGGGCGAGGGCGAGGTGTCCTCGACCACGGTCCGGCGGGCCCTCGACGACGGTGTCCGGGTCCCCACCGGCGGCCTCACCCCGACGTTGAGCTGGCGCTTCGAGGATCTGCTGTCGGTGGTCGGCTTCCCGCGCCTGGTCAACGCGCAGGTGACCCTCCAGGTCGTGCGCGAGGGCCGCCTCGTCGCCGCGCGCGAGGGCTCGGTCGACACGACGAAGCTGCTGGAGAGCGCGGCGGACTGAGGACCGTCGGGCGG
>NZ_AEJB01000052.1 GCF_000331005.1 Streptomyces turgidiscabies Car8 | reverse complement strand
GGGCCCGGAGGGGAGGGGACATGCGGTACCGGCCGACGGACGGCGGAGGATGTCCGTCAGAACCTGTCGCCTCTCGCCCGGCGATGCAGGAGCCAGGTACCGCCCACGGCGGCGACGGCGAGAGCCGCCACACCGGCCGTGGTCTGCACGGGGTCGGGACCGAGCGCGCCACCGACCCCCGTCTTCACACTCCCCCTGGGCCGCACAGGGGGCTGCACCGGCGGCCGGGTCGAGGTCAGCGTGACGACGAGATCGCCACTGACCTGCCGCGCATCCGCCTTTCCGTCACACCGGGCGACGATCTCGTACGTCCCGGGCTGCGCGCCCGGCGGCACCCGGAACTGCCCGACGGCGACTTCCTTGTGCGTACCAGGCGCGAGAACGAAGACCCCGGCGCCCACAGCACTGGCGTCCCCGGCGGCGGTGGCGCCGCTGCCGCAGGCGGTCGTGTTGACGGTGACCCGGGTGCCGGGGGTGACGGTCGCCGGGTACACCTCCAGCGTCCCGCCGCTGCTCGCGTAGGCGGGGGCGGCGAGGGTGAGGGATTCGGTGAGGACCACTGCCGGTCCGGTGAGGGCGACGGCGAGCGCGGTACCGGTCAGCAGACGGGCGGCGGCGGTACGTCGCATCGGGCTTGCTCCTCCAAGAGCGTGCGAACGAGGTGGTCTGCTTCCGAGGTAAGTGGCAGGGGCCGGGAAGCGCTCCCTGATGACCAGTCAGAAATACGGTGAACGGGTGGCGCGGAACGCCCGAAAGAGGGCCCCACAACGGCATTCCGGCAGGTCATCGCCGTACTGCGGGCGCGCTGAGGAGGAGAACCCGATGGGCGGAGACCGAGGGGGTGAACGGGTGACCCGAAGGAGGCGGACGAACGGCTTGACCTCAACAAAACTTGAGGTACGACGCTGTGACACATGCAGACACTGACTGAATCTGTCGAGCCCGTACGCGTCACTGTCGTCGTCGGAAGCAACCGGGAGGGACGCTTCGGCCCGGTCGTCGCCGCCTGGCTACTGGACCGGATCAGCGAACGCGACGACCTCACGGCGGAGGTCGTGGACGTCGCGGACACCGCCCTCCCGACGAGCTTCGCGACCGACGCCGACGCGAAGGCCCAGCTGGCCGAAATCAACCCGAAACTGGCGACGGCGGACGCGTTCGTCGTCCTGACCCCCGAGTACAACCACTCCTACCCGGCCGGCCTCAAGAACCTCATCGACTGGCACTACACGGAATGGCAGGCCAAGCCGGTCGCCTTCGTCTCCTACGGCGGTGTCTCCGGAGGCCTCCGTGCGGTCGAACACCTCCGCCAGGTCTTCGCGGAACTCCACGCGACGACGGTCCGGGACACGGTGTCCTTCCACAACGCGGGCGCGGCCTTCGACGCCGAGGGCCACCTGAAGAACGCGGGCGGCGCGGACGCGGCGGCGAAGGTGATGCTGGACCAAGTGGTCTGGTGGGGGCAGGCGTTGAGGGAGGGGCGGGCGGTGCGGGCGTACGGGGGGTAGCGCGGACGGGGCCGGGGTGGGGCGGCGGGTGGAGCCGTAGGGCGGAGGCGACGCCCTCGCCCTTGTGCCTCGGTTACTTGCCGCTGCCTTCGGCGAGGGTGTGGGCGACAAGTGCGTTGGCGTGGCCGTGGCCGAGACCGTGCTCGGACTTGAGCCAGGTGACGAGTTCCATGTGCTTGGTCAGGGGTGAGGCGCGGATGAGCTCTTTCCACTCCGCGATCGGGCGGCCGTACTTCTTCTCGATCGAGGGGAAGTAGCTGGCGGGGCCTTTCACCGGTGCCGTCATGGCGTTGTCCTACCTGTTCGCTTCGAAGAGTTCGTGCTGTCGATTTGTGCTCACCGGGCCGGCCGGATGCCGCGGCGTAAGTCGTGCGGGGCAACTGGAGCACCGTCTGGCCCGGGTCACGGAGTCTCCCGTGCAGAACTGGACGGTCTGGTACTCACTCGGGATCAGGCGCTAGAGTAGTCACGAAAAAACTAGACTGTCCAGTACTGGTACTGGTGATGGGATGGAGCATGACCGCGAGCGAGGAAGGCCGGTCGGCGCGCAAGCACACGGCGATCATGGCCGCGGCGACCCAGGCGTTCATGAACAAGGGCTACGCCGGGACCAGCATGGACGACATCGCCAGGCTCGCCGCGGTCTCCAAGCAGACCGTCTACAAGCACTTCACCGACAAGGAAAAGCTGTTCGCGGAGATCGTCCTTGCCACCACCGACCGAGTTGACGACATGGTCGCCCTGGTGGCCGACATCCCGGCCGACGTCCAGGCCCTCGACGACAACCTCACCCGCCTGGCCCGCCAGTTCCTCACCGCACTCACCCAGCCCGAAGTGCTGCAACTCCGGCGCCTGATCATCGCGAACGCCGACACGTTCCCCCAGCTCGGCGCCGCCTGGTACGAGCAGGGATTCGAGCGCGTCCTGGCGACTCTCGCGGCGACCTTCCAACGGCTCGCGGACCACGGACTCCTCCGCACCGCCGACCCCCACCTGGCGGCCAATCACTTTTCCGGCCTGCTGCTCTGGATCCCCGTGAACAAGGCCATGTTCACGGGAAGCCCACAGCACACGCAGGACGAACTCGACCACTACGCCGCCGCCGGCGTCAGGGCCTTCCTCGCCGCGTATCGCTGAGAACGGGCACCCCACGCGCTGTCCTGTACGCGCGCACCGACGGGGACGCAACTCGGCGGATGACGGACCGACACCACCACCCAGGTTCAGGACCTCCGGCTACGAGGCCACAACGAGGGTGCAACGGGTGGGCGGCGGTGCCGCCGCTCGGCCCGGAGCGTCCCTACCCTCTGGCGTACAGGGGTACGAATAGTGACCCCAAGTCAGGGGGCACCGTGCAGTCGACAGTTTCGTGGCCGTTGATCCGGCGCTCCGTCGGTGCCCTCGCGGCCTGCGCTGCTCTGGCCGCAACCGCGGGGTGCACGGTTCCTGTTGATGCCGTCGCGGGGATCTCGGTGACGGACGACGGTCAGCTGGTCGGCGTCATGATGGTCTGTGGACATCACATCGACGGCGCGAAGCTCTACGTGGACAGCGATGACCCCGACAAGCAGGTGACGGTCGGTTCATGGACCGCCGCGCGCCCCCTCAAGTCCGGCCTCGCGACCTGGACCCTCGATACGACTGCCGCCGGTTGGACCGCGACCACACCTCTCAAACCGCTTACCGCCGGGACCAGTTACACCCTGTACGGCTGGACCGAGGACAACTCGTGGTCGTCGAGCAGCGTCTCCTTCACCCTGGCCGACCGGGACCGGCTTGCCCCGGGAACGGTCCGCTATGAGGGCGCCGACTCCTCGGTCACCGTCCCGGTGGCGGAGTTCAAAGCCAAGGCTTGCCAGGACGGTTGACGCCAGACAGTTCGCGCCAGGTCCGTCAGAAGAGGCCGGCGCGCATGTGCTGCGTGTGGTTCTCGGGGATCTCGCGCAGCCAGGGACTGCGGACGGCCGGCAGCCGCACCAGGGTGTGCTGGAAGGCGCCCCAATCGGCCCGGAACAGGTACCGGGGGCGGGGTGCGAGCGGATCGTCGCGGAGGACGCCGTCGGGCATGCCGCCAGACGCGGGAACCGGCAGGTGCGGTTTGGGGAAGGCCAGGCACAGCCACACTCCGAACGGCAGCGGCACCGGGTAGGCCGTGGTGTCCGGGCCGGCCGGTGCCCAGGTTTCTCCGGTCTGCGGATGGGTCGGCACGAGGACGATGTCGCCGTCCGGGTCGGGGGTGGGCTGCCCTGGTCCGGCCAGAACGGCGCGCCGTGTCGGTGGACCCGAGGGCAGCATGGCGTCGAGGGCGCGTTGGAACACTTCCTTGCTCAGACCGTCCGGGACGGTCACCGGCCGGCCTCGCGAAGCTGCGAGCAGGTGAGCGAGCGCCCGGCCGACCGCGGCCTCCCACTGCGGATTCCAGGACCAGAAGTGGTTCGTCCCCAGCCGCGACCCCCATGTGGCGATCGGCACGAACGGGGGTGTGGACTTCCCTTCCTTCACCAGCTCTGCCCAGGAGAGCGGTGCGAGGTCCGCGTCACCGACGGTCAGGCGGCGCACGGCGTCGGGCGCGAGCCATACCGCCTGCCAGAGTGAGCAGTCGTCGATCCGGCTCGCCACGGGCTGGCCGCACGCCTCGCAGGCCATGTTGAGGCCGTCTGCTCCGCCAAGGCCGCAACAGTAGCCGCCGGCCTTCTCCGGGATCAGCACGGTGCCGCGGGCATCACCGGGCGCGATGACGATCGAACCGGGGGCGCCGTCGGAGAGGGCGTAGACCGGCGCGTAGACACCGCGGGCCACCGCCTCGTCCGGCTGGATCTCCTCCCATCTGCGCCACGGCGGACCCCAGGGCTCGGGGTCCTCAGCGAAAGTGCCCGGCTCCATGAGTACCGGGAGTTGCAGCCCGTTCCCGAACTTCTGATGAGCGTGCGCCGGCAGGGCGACCTGCGACAGCGGGGTGGTCAGCTCGGCGCCGCATCCCGCACACACGAAAACGAACAAATGCCCTCCGTCAGAGAATCAGAGGGCATCGTCGCAGCTCCGTCACAACCGGCCAACGTATTTCGAATCCGCTGAGGCCGAAGGGCAGCCGCGACGTCGAACATCACCGCACGCGGATCGCGAGGGTCGGCGCCTCGGTCAGTCGGTTCAGTCGGCCCGGGGTCTCCTGGCGTACGGCCCGGGGATGCTCGCGGAGTTCGTCGAAGGCGGACCGGGTCGGCGCCGATGCGTCGGCAGGCGGCGGGTCTTCGGTCGGATCACGGGGCGTCGAGAACTCCGTCGTCACGGAAGGGCACGTCATTCGCCTGCGGTGTCTCGGCCTCCCAGCGCAGCAGGTCGCCCGGCTGGCACTCGAGCACCTCGCAGAGCGCGGCGAGCGTCGCGAAGCGCACCGCCTTGGCGCGGCCGTTCTTGAGTACCGCCAGGTTGGCGGGCGTGATCCCTACGCGGTCCGCGAGTTCGCCCACGGACATCTTCCGCCTGGCCAGCATCACGTCGATGTCGACGGCGATCGGCATCAGATCACCTCGTCCAACTCGGCCTGCATCTGCGACGCTTCGACGTCACGCGCGACGGCCTGGGTGAGCAGCATGCGCAGCACGAGCACGATGAGCGCGACCCCCAGGATGGCCAATCCGACCCCGCCCATGATGACGGTGACGCCAGGGTCGTCCCGCTGGCCCGGCGCATTGAGGGCCGTGACCACGAACCACAGAAGGGCAGCCGCCACGATCGCGCCGATCACGCCGTCCACGTACCGGAAGGCGGCGTGGGAGAACACGGTTCCGCGTCGCACCATCGTCACCAGCCGCCATACGCAGACCAGAGCGACCTGGGCCGACAGCATGCCCAGGATCGTGATCACGCGCAGCGCGGTCAGGGGGAGCGACCCGTCCTCAGGGTCACGTCCGCTGACCAGGGTCCACACCATCAATGCCTGCACGAACACGGTGCCGACGAGCACCACCACGAGCAGAGCGCGCAGCGCACGCACGGTCAGCTTTCCCATGACCCATCCTTCCATCGAATCGCGATGGGAATCTATCGAAATTCGATAGATATGGCAAGGCTGGGGATGGAGGGATGGAGTGAGGATGGAAGGTGCAGCCGCATTGTTCACGTGCGGGTGGCTGTGAGGCGGTCCCGAACGTCTCCCGGGCGGTGGGGTGTGCGTGGACCGCCCCCGTACGCAACCTGGTACTTGTCCCAGCTCCCCGGATCCACCCCCGCCCCCACGCGGACCACACACCCCCCTGCGGCAAGATGGACCGCATGAGCATCGTAAAGATCAACGTACTCACGGTCCCCGAAGAGCAGCGCGAGACGCTGGAGAAGCGGTTCGCTTCGCGGGCCGGTGCTGTCGAGGGGTCGGACGGGTTCGAGTGGTTCGAGCTGCTTCGGCCCGTCGAGGGCACCGACAGCTACCTGGTGTACACGCGGTGGCGCAGCGAGGGGGACTTCCAGGCCTGGATGGCGGGCCCGATGCAGTCGGCGCACCGGCCCGCCTCCGCCGGAGGGGAGCAGCCCAAGCCCGCCGCCTCCGGGTCGACCCTCTGGTCGTTCGAAGTGGTCCAGCAGGCCGCCCCGAAGTAGGAAATGGGGCTGAGTCCGCCGATGTCGCGCGCCGAGCCGCAGTAGCCGTACTCGGCGCGCCGTAGCGGGTACGGACCCTGGGTCAGGGCTTCCGCCCCAGCCCTCCGTGCTGGCCGATGGCCGGCGCCGCCACCCCGGACGCGCTCGCCTCCGGCCGCCACAGCGGCACCGAGACCACTCCCGGCGCCACCAGGTCGAGCCCCTCGAAGTACGCCTCGATCTGCTCCACGGGCCGCAGGAAATACGGCACCGCGCCCGTCTCGTTGTAGGCGTCCTGCGCCTGTTCGTAGGCGGGGTCGGTGCCGCGTGAGCCCTCGTTGAGGGAGAGGTAGCTGCCCGACGGGAGGCCTGCCATCAGGTCGCGGACGATTCCGCGGGCCGCCTCGTAGTCCGCCACGTGGCCCAGGATGCCGCTCAGGATCAGGGCGGTGGGGCGGGTCAGGTCGAGGGTCTTCGCCGCCGACGCCAGGATGCGTTCCGTGTCGTACAGGTCGGCGTCCACGTAGTCCGTCGCGCCCTCGGGGGTCGACGTGAGGAGGGCTCGGGCGTGGGTCAGGACCAGCGGGTCGTGGTCCACGTAGACGATGCGTGCGTCGGGGGCGACCGACTGTGCCACCTCGTGGGTGTTGTCCACCGTCGGCAGGCCCGTGCCGACGTCCAGGAACTGGCGGATGCCCGCCTCTCCGGCCAGATGTCGGATCGTACGGCCGAGGAAGGCGCGGCTGCTGCGCGCGATCGTGACGATGCCGGGGAACACAGCCGTGTACGCGTCGCCGGCTGCCTCGTCGACGGGGTAGTTGTCCTTGCCGCCCAGCCAGTAGTTCCAGATACGGGCGGAGTGCGGTACCGAAGTATCGATTCGCTGTTCGGATTCGGACATGCCGGCATCGTCTCCTCGGCC
>NZ_AEJB01000050.1 GCF_000331005.1 Streptomyces turgidiscabies Car8 | reverse complement strand
CCCGGGATGGGACGGATAGGGGCGGCGGGGGCGAGAGAACCCCTCACGGCGACGCCGGTGCCGAGTTCCCCGTCTCCTGGGGCGTCGCCCCCGCGTCGTCGCCCGACAGGCCCAGCCACGTACCGACCCCCGCCACAGCCACCAGCACCACCGCGACCACCCCCAACGTCACCCTGCGCCGCCGCGCGGACGCCCGGTGCCGCGCCGAACCAGGACGGGGCGCACCCGCCGGCCGCGGCACGCGGGCCGTGCCCAGCGCCCCGCCCGCCAGCTCGTCCGGCCCCGGCACCCGCATCGACGTGTGCGTGTCCCGGTTGGAGTCCGGCTTCGCGCCCCGCACCAGAGGCACCGCACCCCGCCGCACCCGCTCCCCCGCCGGCACGGTCGCCTCGTCGTACGCCTCGCCCCGCGAACCCTGCCCCGAGCCATGGCCAGGGCCCGGACCATGGCCGTGACCCTGGTTCGGGCCCTGGCCGGACTCCTCCCCGTCCTCCGAGTCCGGCTCGTCCACGTCCAGCGGCGGCATCCCCACCAGCAACGGCAACTGCTCCCGCAGCCGTGCCCCCAGCTCGGACGCCCGCAGCCGCGACGCAGGCGCCTTCGCCAGACACTGCACGAGCAGCTGCCACAGTTCCTCGGGGATCCCCGGAAGGGGGACGACCGTCTCCGTGACATGGCGGCGCAGCACCGCGCCGGGGTGGCCGCCGCCGAAGGGCGTGAAACCGGCCAGCAGTTCGTACAGAACCGTCGCCAGCGCGTAGATGTCGACGGCCGCGCGCGGAGGCAGGCCCTCGACGATCTCCGGCGCCAGGTAGTCCGGCGTACCGATGATCTTCGTGGCCCGGGTCCGCCGCGGTGAGTCGATGAGTTTCGCGACGCCGAAGTCAGTCAGGAGGGCGGGGTGCGAGCCGCCGGGGCCCAGGGGGCCCTGCATGTCCAGGAGCACGTTCTCCGGCTTCACGTCGCGGTGCACGACCCCTGCGGCGTGTGCGGCGGCCAGGCCGTCGGCGATGTCGGCCACTATCGCGACCGCGGCCTCCGGGGCGAGCCGGCGCTCGCGGTCGAGCCGGGTGCGCAGGTCCGTACCCCGCACCAGGTCCATGACGAGAGCGAGGTCGTTGCCGTCGACCACCAGGTCCCGTACGGACACGATGTTCGGGTGTTCGAGGCCGAGCAACGCGGTCCGCTCCTGCACGAAGCGTCCGACGAGCTCCTGGTCCGACGCCAGGTCCTCGCGCAACAGCTTGACGGCGACGGGCCCCTCGGGACCCTCACCCAGCCACACCGTGCCGGCGCTGCCCCGCCCCAGGATCTGGTTGGCGGTGTACCGGCTGCCGATCTTCCGTGCCAAGACTGCTCCTACAGACGCGTGTTGCCTACGCTGCGCCGGTCCGGGGCACTCTCCCCGGACCTCCAGCCGACAGACCTCGACCTCAGCCGATAAAACTACGCGTCCGGAGCCATAACCTTCACCGCCGGGACGGAAATCACCCGCCAGGTGTCGACAAATCCCCAGAGTCGCACCGGAACACGGCCGGAGCGCCGACCGACTGATCCGCAAATGCCCTGGCTACGACCCGATTGCGTGAACAGCCTCCCGCAGGCGGGAATCCGCCGGTCTACTGGCCCGCCGGGTTACCGGAAGCCCCTGAATCGCCTCACAGTCTGCCCACCCAATCGCTGACCTTGCCGTACCAGTCACCGAGTTGATCGAAGAATCCCTTGGTCGACCCGATCCACCCCTGCAGCGGGCTCAGTTCCCAGATCAGCCACGCGGCGATGAACAGGATGACGATCGTGAACAGGCATCCCTTGAGGCAGCCGAGCCCTGGGATCTTCATCGGGTTGGCGCTGCGCTGCCGGGGTTCCCTCGGCTCGCGCGGCGGCCGGGCCTCGGGCTGCTGAGGGCGCTGGGGCTGCTGGGGCTGCTGGGGCGCCGGGGGCGCGTACCGCTGCTGCGGCTGCTGCTGGGGCGCGTACTGCTGGTGCTGGGGCGGCTGCCCCTGTCCCGGCCCCTGCGGATAGCCGTAACCGGGCTGCGGCTGCGGGCCCCGCTGCTGCTGACGCGACGGCGGTGGCTGCTGCTGGTACGGCTGCTGCTGGGGCTGTTGCTGCGGCGGCCGGCCCGGCTGCCGCTGGGGCCGGCGGCGCAGGGGGTCCTCGCCGGGGTCCAGGTACTGGACCTGCGTCTGCTCGTTGCGGTCGCGGGCGGCACGCAGCTGGTTCTGCCAGGGGTGCGGCTCCTCGGGCCCACCGGATCCGCCGGGCTGGTTCTGCGGCACGGGCGGCATGACGGCCGTGGGGTCGGCGGCGCCCATCGCCCCCGCGCCGCCGGGCCCCCCGGTGTGCGGCAGCACGCTGGTGGCGCCGTTCGGGTCGTACGCCGCCGGGGCGCCCGCCCCGTACGGCAGCACCTGCGTCGGGTCGCCGGACCCGGGCACCACGGTCGGCGCCGGATCCGGTGCGAGCAGGTGGACGACCCCTTCGGCCGCCGCGATCTGCATCGAGTTGGAGTGGACGCCGATGCCCTCGGCGACGACGCGCAGCCCGCGCGCGAGGTTCTCGGCGCTGGGCCGTTCGTCCGGGTTCTTGCGCAGGCAGCGCTCGATGACCGTCCACAGGGGTTCGGGCACGGTGGACGGGCGGCGCGGTTCGGCGGTGAGGTGCTGGTGCAGCACCTCGAGGGCGGACCCGCCACCGAACGGCGGACGGCCGGTGACCAGCTCGTACATCAGGATGCCGGCGCCGTAGATGTCGACGGCGGAGGTCTGCGGACGGCCTTCGGCGGACTCCGGGGCGACGTACGCGGGCGTCCCGACGAACTCGTGGGTACGGGTGAGGCCCGGGGAGTCCGCGAGGCGGGCGATGCCGAAGTCGGTGAGCATCGGGTGCATCCGGCCGTTGTCCTGCATGAGCAGGACGTTGGCCGGCTTCAGGTCCCGGTGCACGACACCGTCGGCGTGGCTGACGGCGAGCGCGTCGGCGATCTGGGCGGTGAGCAGGGCGGCGGCGACGGGCGTGAACGGACCGTTCTCGCGCAGGTACTTGTGCAGGTCGGGGCCGTCGATGAGGTCCATGACCAGCGCCAGCAGATCGCCCTCGACGACCAGGTCCCGTACGCGCACGATGTTCGGGTGGATCAGCCGCAGCAGCACGGACCGCTCGCGCAGGAAGCGCATCACGATGTCCGCGTCGTTGGCGAGCTCCTCCTTGAGGACCTTGATCGCGACGGCCTCGCCGGGCTGGCCGGGCACGGCCGCCTCGGCTCCCGCGGTCTCCCTCTGGCGAGCGCGCCAGACGGTGCCTGTGGCGCCGCGTCCCAGCGGCTCCTCAAGGAGGTACTTGCTCCCTACCGGCCGCACGTCGTGGCTCCCTTACATACGTACATCCCGTACACGGTGTTTCCGTCCCACTGTAGTGCCGCGCCCCCAGGACACCCTGGGCAACGGCCGCCTCCACAGACGGCTACGTACGGCCTCCTGCGCGCGTTCGACGGAAAGAGGCCGGAAAGTCGTCGGAAAGTCGATGGGAAAGACGTCTCGATCGGTCCCCCCGGTTGCCTAATCCCGAACGTGACCGATCTCAAATCGATTACCAAACCGATCCCAAACGGACTGCCGCCGGTCACTGGTCAGGCACTTTTACGGGCAGAGGTGACCATTCAAGATCACTTATGGGTGGGGGGCGGGCGCGTTGTCAGTGGCAGGTGCGAGGATGCCTCCAGTACTGGCCTACGTGCTCGTGTGCGGTGGGGGAAGTCCGCGGTGGTGGGACCCGTGGCGTGGCTTCGTCCTCCTTTACGGGTGTCCGTGCAGAAGGGACCGCTGACGGCGATGCAGATCCGGCTGACCGTCGTAGACCCGCTGGGGCCGCCCTCGGAGCCGTGGGCGCGTACCGCGAGCTGCGATGTAGTGGTCACCGCTCCCGCCGGCACGGCGCTGGCCACGGTCGCTTCGGCCCTGGCGTCGGTGGTCGCGGGCGACGGGGGTTCCTCCCTGCCCGAGCGCGGCCGGGAGCGCGAGAGCGGCGGCGCGGTGGTGTTCTACGCGGGCGACCAGCGTCTCGACACCCAGCGCTGCACCCTCGGCGAGCCCCCACTGGTGGACGGCGCCGTGCTCGCCCTGGGCACCCCGGCCGAGCCGGAGCCGCACCCCGAGGCGGACGAGGTGGCGGCCCAGCTGCACGTGGTCGCGGGACCGGACGCGGGCGGGGTCCATCTCCTGCACGGCGGCCAGATCACCATCGGCCGCTCCGCCGACGCCGACGTCCCCCTGGACGACCCGGACGTCTCCCGGCTGCACTGCGCGGTCACGGTCTCCGAGGACGGCCGCATAGCGGTCGCCGACCTCGACTCGACGAACGGCACGACGCTGTCCGGCGCCCGCCTCGGCACCCGCCCGGTCCGCCTCGCACCGGGCGCGTTGCTGCGCATCGGCGAGTCGGCCCTGCGGCTGACGCCGCCCGGCGACGCGGGCGCCCGCGTGGACACCACCCCTGACGGCGAGGGCCACGTACGCGTGAGCGTCACCGAAGGTCACGCGAAGGCTTCGGGGCGCACGGCGGCCACCCCCACGACATCCTCATCCCCTCCTCCTTCCTCCTCCCCGTCCGCGTCCCCGTCCCGTCCGTCCGCGCGCGTGCAGCCCGGTGGCACGGCGAAGCCGCCCTCCGGTGAGACCCATCACGCCTACGGTTCGGCGAGCTGGGGAGCGGCCGGGGGTGTGTCGGAGGCCGCGCAGCAGCCACTCGTCCCGGGGCAGGGCCGGGCACCGCGGATCGAGAACAGGGGCTCCACCGGCGCGGCCAGGGCGTCGGGTGGTGCCGGGGAGACCCACGGCGCCGGGCTGACCCTGCCGGGGTCGATGTCCGGCGCGGGCTCGGTACCGCGAGCCCGCGCTCACGACGAGGCAGACAGGGAAGGCACGGCCGACACGCCCGACGCGGATGCTTCCGCGGGCGGCGGGCGCAAGGGGACGCCCCTCCGGGGGACGGACGTCCCGCAGGGCGTGCGCAAGCGCGGTGGGCTCTCCAAGTGGGCGCGCCGGCTGACCGGCGGGCGCGCGGAGCAGGAGCCGTCCGAGGGCGAGGCGTACGACGACGAGGAGCCGGCGTCCGACCAGGCGGCCCCGGAGTTCGCGGAGGTCCCCGCGCAGGCACCGGAGAGCTGGCCCGACCCGGCGGCGCTGCTGCTCACGGCTCTCGGCCCCGGCCCCCGGCTCTGGGAGCGCGGCCCGGGACACCCGGAAACACTCACGGTCCGGCTCGGTACGGCGGACCGGGCGGCCCCCGACGGCTCCGGGCTGCTGCCCGCCGTACCGGTGACCGCGGGTCTGCGTGAGGTCGGGGCACTGGGGCTGGCGGGGCCGCGCGCGCGGCTCGCGGGGCTGGCCCGCGCGGTGGTGGCCCAGCTGACGGCGCTGCACTCCCCCGAGGCCCTGGAAATCGTCCTCATCAGCACGGACCGCTCGCGCACCCCCGAGGAGCGCACCGCCGAGTGGGCCTGGCTCGGCTGGCTCCCGCATCTGCGCCCCGGGCACGGTCAGGACTGCCGTCTCCTCCTCGCCTACGACCGCGAACAGGCCACGGCCCGCGCCGACGAACTCCTGCGGCGCCTGGAGGACCACGACACGGAGGCGGCGGCGAAGAGCCCCGCAGGACCCGCCGAGGCCGGCGGAGAACCGGACGTCAGTGCCCCCGGTGACCGGGGAGCGGCCCGGCGGCCCTCCTGGGCCCGGGACGACGAACCCGCCGAGTCGGCGGACGGTTTCGCAGGCCCGTACACCGTGGTCGTGGTGGACGGGGACCCTGGCGGCGCGGCGGTCCGGGAGGCCGTGGCGCGGCTGGCGCAGGAAGGACCGCGGGCTGGGATCCACGTCCTGTGCCTCGCGGAGACGGAGGCGGCGTCGCCCGCGTCACCGGTGACGGATACGTACGAGGCGGCGTGCGCGGCCTCGCCCCCGTTCCGTGAGTGCGGGGCGGTGGCGCTGCTCAGCGGCGACGTGGCCACCGCGCTGCATGTGATGCGGGTGGCACGGGCGGGAGCGAACTCGCCCGGGCGCACCGGCTCCGCCGACTCGGACGTTCCTGGTGTGCGGGCCCCGTCGACCGCCGGGCTGGTCGGGCAGGGCTCCGTCGCCGCCGTGGACGCCGTGTCCCTGCCCTGGGCCGAACGGTTCGCGCGGGCGCTGGCTCCGCTGCGCACCGACGGTGCCGCCGGGGCACGGCAGCAGCGCGTCTCCGCGCCGTTGCCACAAGCGGCGCGGCTGCTCGACGAGTTGGGGCTCGCCCGGGCCACCCCGGCGTCCCTGATGGCCCG
Organism: Streptomyces turgidiscabies Car8; assembly: GCF_000331005.1. GTDB lineage: Bacteria > Actinomycetota > Actinomycetes > Streptomycetales > Streptomycetaceae > Streptomyces > Streptomyces turgidiscabies. The sequence continues at coordinate 1,087 of NZ_AEJB01000050.1, read as the reverse complement.
TTGGGCGGACGCGGCCGACGACAAGGAGACCCTCGGCGGCCGGGCCTGGGCCGTCCTCGGCGCCGGTCCGCGCGGGCCCGTCGGCGTGGACCTCGCGGCAGAGGGACCCCACCTGCTGATCGAGGGGCCACCCGGCAGCGGGCGTACGGAGTTGCTGCGGGCGGTCGTCGCGTCGCTGGCGGCGGCCGAGCGGCCCGACCGGCTGGGCATCGTGCTGATGGACGGCCGGGACGGCACAGGTGGCAGCGGCGGGAGCGGTGGCGGGGGCGCGCAGCACGGCGAGGGCCTGCGGGTGTGCACCGACCTTCCGCATGTCACCACCCACCTCACGGCCAACGACCCTGTGCGCATGCGGGAGTTCGCCCAGTCGCTCAGCGCCGAGCTGAAGCGCCGGGCCGAGTTGCTCGGGCGGGTCGGGTTCGCCGAGTGGCACACAGGGCGCGAGCTGTCCGGCCGGATCGGTCCGCAGCGATCGGGTTCGGTGTCAGGGTCGGGTTCGGGCGCTCATGGCTCGAACGCGGGTGCCAGTGCGGGTGCGCGGGTGGACATGTCCGGGAGTGGGGGCGGGGCCGGGGATCTCGACACGCCACCCAGTTCGACGCTGCGCCTGCGGCCGGCGGCGAGTCGGCGGCGTACGGAGACACCGCCCCTGGCCCGTCTCGTGGTCGTCGTGGACGATCTGGACGCGTTGGTGTCGCCCGCGCTGGGCTCCCCGGGGCGGCCGTCGGCGGGGTCCGTGGTGCGGGCGTTGGAGGCGGTGGCCCGGGAGGGCGAGCGGCTCGGGGTGCATCTGGTGGCCGCGGCGGGCGTCGGTGGGCGTACGGCGGAGACGGAACTGGCCCGGGGGGCCGCGCTGCGGGTCGTCCTGGACGCGCCCGCGCCGGGGCCGGACGAGCCCGCGGCTGGGCGGGGGCGGTTGAGCGGGGCGGGCGGAAAGGGCATCCCGTTCCAAGGGGGGCGGGTGACGGGGCGTATCCCGCGTACGGCGACGCTGCGGCCGACGGTTGCCGCGCTGGACTGGCAGCGGATGGGGGATCCGCCGGCGCGGCGGCCGGTGCGTGAGCTGGGCAACGGGCCGACGGACCTG
>NZ_AEJB01000049.1 GCF_000331005.1 Streptomyces turgidiscabies Car8 | reverse complement strand
CACCGGTGGCCTGACAGACCAGGGAGTGCGGGGGTTGTCCGGTTGCATATGCGTAGTGGTGGCGGCATCGGCTATGCCACCGCTCCCAGCACCGGTCGTGACCTGCGTTCGAATTCCTGCACCATCGGCTCGGCGCGGTGCGGGGTGAGCCGGCCGCGGAAGTCCCGAAGTGCCTGGATGGATCGTTCGCTGTGGACGCCGCTCAGCGCGTCGAGCGCCTCGGTCGCCGTGCCTAGCGCCTCGTCGAGACGGTGCTGTTGCAGGTGAGCCGTCGCCAGCACGGAACGGCTGATGGCCTGGCGCCGACGGCGGTCGGCATGCGCGCGCACGGACTGCGTCGCGGTGTCCTGCGCCTGTGCCGCCCAGCCCAGGTCGCGGAAGCACACCGCCGACTCCGCCTCCAGGTAGTGGTGGTCCAGGAAACGCACCCAGGGCGATTCCTGCGCACTCCCCCGGCTCGCGGCCAGTTGCCGCTCCGCCGCGCACAGGGCCGCGGAGGCCTCACGAGCACGGCCCAGCGCCGCATGCCCCCGGGCGGACATCGCGTACAGGCGCATCAGGCCGAGCGGGCTGCCCGAACCCTTCGCCGTGGCGAGGCCGGCCCGGGCCAGGCACACACCTTCGTCGGGACGGCCGAGGCTGGTCGCCAGATGGGACAGGCCTGCCAGGATCTGCCCGCCGAGCACCCGGTCGCACCCCTCGGCGCAGAGCCGCAGGCCCTGGATCATGTAGCGCTGCGCGAGTCCGTACTCCCCCGCGTCGTACGAGCTCCAGCCGGCCATCGCCGCCAGCCGGGCCGCGCCGGCGAACAGCTCGCGCAGCCGGGCCGGGGCGACACCGCGCTGCTGGAGCATGGGGATCACCTCGGTGGACAGGTAGTGCACGATGCTGGTGCGGACCCCGCCGCCCCCATAGTGGTTGTCCATCTCGTCGAACATGCCGATCATCGCGTGGACCTGCTCCACGGGACCGGCACAGTCCGGTGGCGGCACAGCGTTGGGTACGGGGCGGACGCGGCCCGTGTCACCGCCTCCACCGACGCCTCCGTCACCGGTCTCGCCCGTCCGGCCGTTATCGCCGCTCTCGCCGTTCTCCAACAGCCAGAGCAGCCAGTCGCGCTGAGGGTTCGTCAGGGCGGCCGGGACGAAGGGGACCGTGCCGAGGAGTGTGCGCCGCGAGATGTCGGTGGAGCCCAGTTCCGCGAGGGCGTGCAGGGTTTCCGCGACATCCTCGCCGTACACGAGTGTCCGGCCCACGACGGGGCGTTGCTGGTCGGGCACGAAGCCGAGGTCCGCCGGGGACAGTGCGCGGGCCAGCCGTTCGCACAGGACGGCGGTGATCAACTCGGGGGTGCCGCCCCGGGGCTGCTGGCCCTGGAGCCAGCGGGTGACCGACGCCTTGTCGTAGTTGGTGTCCACGCCCTGCCGGCGGCCCAGTTCGTTGACGCGGTGCGCGAGTGACGCGTAGGAGCAGCCGGCGTCCTTGAGCGCGGTCGCCAGCGCCGTGTTGGCTCCGCCCGCGCCCCTGCCGGGGCTTCTCGGTTGTCCGTTCGTCACGGCGGCCATCCAGGTCTCGCATCACGTCGGCGTAAGGCTGCGTACTCGTCCGGATCTGTCGGGACGTCAACTTCCCGGCGGAGGACGGGCTTCGGTGACGCCACCGCGCGATGTGCGGCAGGTCACTCGATCACTATTGTGACCGACAGGCACAGCTCGCAACCTTCGTTCTGATAATTTCAGAATGAAGCGCAAAGCCCTGTCGGTGTCAACCGAAGACATGGCACACTGCCCGCTGTGACGGCGGTCCCCGGAGGTCCCACGTGAGCGACAACCGCTCAGGCGGAAGTGCCCCCACCGTCCTGCGGATGGTCCTCGGCAAGCGCCTGAGGCATCTGCGGGAGCGGGCGGGGGTGTCGTTCGAGGACGCCGCACGGGCGATCGAGGTCACGCCGTTGACGGTCCGCCGGATGGAGAAGGCCGAGGTCGGCCTCCGCATCCCCTACGTGAAGGAGCTGTTGCGCACCTACGGGGTCCTGGCCAAGGAGATCGACGATTTCCTCCACCTCGCCAGGGAGGCCAACCAGCCGGGCTGGTGGTACACGTACCGCGATGTGCTGCCGGACTGGTTCAGCGCCTATGTGAGCCTGGAGAGCGAAGCCACCGTCATCCGGCTGTACGAACCCCACTACGTCCCCGGCCTGTTGCAGACCGAGGACTACGCCGTCGCGCTGCTGCGCATCGGCTTCCCCAACGACAGTCCCGAGGACATCCGGCGCCGGGTCGCCCTGCGGCTGAAGCGCCAGGATCTGCTCGACAAGCCCGAGGCGCCCGCCGTCTGGGCCGTACTGGACGAGACCGTGCTGCGCAGGCCCGTGGGCGGGGCCGGGGTGATGCGGGCTCAGATCGACCACCTCAGCGAGGTGTTGGAGTATCCGAAGGTCCGGCTCCAGATCATGCGCTTCGCCTCGGGGCCGCATCCGGGAGCCTTCGGCCCCTTCCACTACTTCCGCTTCGGCTTCTCCGAACTGCCCGACGTCGTCTACACGGAGAGCCTCGCCGGCGCGCAGTACTTCGACCAGCCCGCCGACGTCGTGACGTACCTGGAGGTACTGGACCGGATGTCCGTTCAGGCGGACCCGGTCGCTCGGACCAGGGAGATCCTGGCAGCACTGCGTAAGGAGTTGTGAACCATGGCAACCGACAACCCCGTCCACAGCGGCATGCCCGCGACAGAACTCGGCTCCGAGGGCTGGCACAAGCCCTGGAGCGGCACCAATGGCGGAAGCTGCGTCGAGGCCAAGCGACTGCCCGACGGCAGTGTCGCCTTCCGGCAGTCCAAGGACCCGGACGGGCCCGCGCTGGTCTACTCCCGGGACGAGATCGTGTCGTTCCTGGAGGGCGCCAAGTCCGGCCAGGCGGACTTCCTGATCGCCTGACGCCTCGGTCCGCCGTACGCCTACGGCGCGAGCGGTCCGCGTACGGCGCACCACCACATCCGCACAACCGGACAACCCGTTCGTGGACTCCCGCCGCGCGGGAGTCCCGTACACACTGAGGGAGTTGACGCTCCACCGCGCGCACCGCTGTGCGCGCGTCACTCAGAGGTCCGAAGGGAGCGGCATGCGTACGCCGTCTCACGCCCCGGGTCGAGCCATGCCGTCCGGACGCGCCGGCACTCCCCTGCCGGGCCGCTCCCCCAGGACGGCGGTGCCCACGCGATGAACCTTCCGCGGGCCGTCACGGAGACCGTCACCCCGTACCGGATCCTGGTCGTCGAGGGACACGAGGGCCTTCGCCGCGCCTGTTTGTACGCCGAACTTGCCCTGCTCGGCTTCCCGTCACGGCAGCCGCCCGACGGACTGCATCATCTCGATCCCACCCGGCCCTTCCGCGACCTGCTGGCGGCGCCGGGCCGGTTCGTCGTCGACGGCGGCATCATCGGGGAACTCGTGTACGGGCCGTTGCGGCGCGGGCGGTCCCGGGTGACCTGGATCCAGGTGCTCGACCTCGCCGAGGCGGTCGCGGAACGCGAGGGCGCACTGGTGCACCTCACCGGGGGTGACCACGGCGACGACGGGTCGGAGAGCGCTGCCGCCGCCCTCGCCTACGCGCGGGTGTTCCGGACGCTCGCCCAGCATGTTCCCGTGGTGCGCGTGGACGTCACCTCCGCCCGGACCGACGTGGTCGCCGAGCGGACTCGCCGCATCCGTGCCCCCGCGCCTCATCTGTCCCAACTCCGGCGATCTACCCGGCAGTTGACGATAGGTTAGCGAAGTCCGCGCGAGGCAAGTCAGGAGAACTCCGATGACAGACGGCCGGCCCACCCCCGACCAGGAAGCACTGTCCAAGATCGACACCACGGTGCCCCACTCCGCCCGCATCTGGAACTACTGGATGGGCGGCAAGGACAACTACGAGGTCGACCGCGCGGCGGGCGACGAGTACCGCGAGATCGCCCCCGACATCGAGACGATGGCCCGCGCCTCGCGCACCTATCTCATCCGCGCGGTCACCTTCGTGGCCCGCGAGCGCGGGATCCGCCAGTTCCTCGACATCGGCACCGGCCTGCCGACGTACGACAACACGCACCAGGTCGCACAGAAGGTGGCCCCCGAGTCGCGCATCGTCTACGTCGACAACGACCCGCTCGTCCTGCGGCACGCGCAGGCCCTGCTCACCAGCACCCCCGAGGGGACCACCGACTACATCGACGCGGATCTGCGCGAACCCGAGAAGATCATCGAGACGGCACGCCAGTATCTGGACTTCGACAAGCCGGTGGCGCTGATGCTGATGGGCATCCTCGGCCACATCCAGGACTGGGAGGAGGCCAAGTCGATCACGCGCCGCCTCCAGGCGGCCCTGCCGTCGGGCAGCTACTTCGTGCACTACGACAGTACGGACACCGACGAGGAGCTCAAGCGCGCCCAGCAGGGGTACGACGACACGGGCGCGGTCCCCTACGTGCTGCGCAGCCCCGACAAGCTCTCCGCGCTCTACGAGGGGCTGGAACTGGTGGAGCCGGGCATCGTCTCCTGCCCCCTGTGGCGCCCGGAGCCGGGCACCTCGCCGCAGCCGACAGATGTGTACGGAGGCATCGCGTACAAGGGCTAGCCGCTTCCGCTGTACCGGTCGGTCGTGTTTAATGTCAGCCTGTCGATCGACAGGATTCCTGGCAATAGCCCGACCGAACGGAACCGCGTGTCCCTCCTCGCCAGGCCTGCGGTGGCCTCCCTCATCGCCAAGACGATGCAGCGTCTCGTCATGTTGGCGGACCGACGGCCCAGCGGACGGGGATCGGCCGCCGCTTCCCACGCCCGCCTCCCCGAATTCCCGCGCACCACAAGTGAGTTGACGATCCCGACCTCGGTCGCCCCGGCCCGGGTCGTGGTCTACCGGCCCGCGACCGAGGACCCGGCCCCGCCGGTTCACGTCAACTTCCACGGCGGCGGATTCATCCTTCCGCTGACCGAGTCGGACGACGCCTTCTGCCGCGCCCTGGCCGCACTGGCGGGCGTGGTGGTCGTCAACGTCGACTACGTGGTCGCCCCGCAGCACCCGTTCCCGGCCCCGCCCCGGCAGGCGTACGAGGTCGTCCGGTGGATCGCGGCGCACGGCGCCGAGCACGGCTGGGACGGTGCCCGGCTGACCGTGGGCGGGCAGAGCGCCGGCGGCGGTCTCGCCGCGGCCGTGGCCCGCCAGGCCCTGGAGGAGGGCGGCCCCGCGATCGCGCTCCAGGTCCTGCACTACGCGCCCCTCGACCTCGCGACCGCCGCGAAGGACAAGCGGGCGGCGATCGCCAAGCCGATGCTGCGCCCGTGGATGGGTGAGGTGTTCGACAGCGCGTACGTACCGGACCCGCGCGAGCGCGCCGACCGGCTCGTCTCCCCCGCCCACCCGAAGGAGACCGCCGACCTCAAGGGCATCGCCCCGGCCCTGGTCGTCACGGCGGCGCACGACCGCCTCCGGGCGGAGGCCGTGCGCTACGCCGAGCGGCTGCGCCAGGTGGGAGCACTGGTCGAGCACCACGACATGGCCGGGGTCGACCACGGCTACGACCTCGACGACGAGGAGAAGGCCCGGGAGGTCTACCCCCTCGTCGCCGACCACGTACGGCAGGCCACGGCGGCCCTCTGACCCCCGCGCCGCCGGCCCTGGCCTTGAGCGCGGGGTGAGTTCAGCGCAGGGTGAGGGGGGTCTCCGTTCCGGCGCGGGTCAGTTTCTCGGGGTTGCGGACGTAGTAGAGACCGGTGACGAGGCCGTTCTCGAAGCGCATCGCCATGATGCCGTCGAGCTCGTCGCCCAGGTGTACGGCGAGCGCCAGGCCGCCGTTGACCATGGTGGGGACGAAGGTGATCGGGCTGTCCTTCTTGCCCGCGGCGCCGAACAGGAAGCGGACCACCTTGTCGGCGCCGTTGATCGGCCGCAGCGCCGCCTGCTTGATGCCGCCGCCGTCGCTCACCAGGACGACGTCCGGGGCGAGTACGTCGAGGAGGACCTGCGGGTCCCCGGTCTCCAGTACGCGCTGGAACGACTCCAGGACGGCCCGGCCCTCGGCCGGGGAAACCGTCTGGCGGGGGCGCCGGGCGTCGACGTGCCGACGGGCGCGGCTGGCGATCTGACGGACGGCCGCGGGACTCTTGTCCACGGCGGCGGCGATCTCGTCGTAGCCCGTGTCGAAGACCTCGCGGAGCACGAAGACGGCGCGTTCGGTGGGCGAGAGGGTTTCGAGGACGAGCATCAGGGCCATCGAGATGCTCTCGGCGAGTTCGACGTCGTCGGCCACGTCCGGCGCGGTGAGCAGCGGCTCGGGCAGCCACTGGCCGACGTAGGCCTCCTTGCGGCGGCTCATCGTACGCAGCCGGTTGAGGGCCTGCCGGGTCGTGATCCGGACCAGGTAGGCGCGCTGGTCGCGGACCTGTGCGAGGTCGACCGCGACCCAGCGCAGCCATGTCTCCTGGAGGACGTCCTCGGCGTCGGCCGCCGACCCGAGCATCTCGTAGGCGACGGTGAAGAGCAGGTTGCGGTGGGCGACGAACGTCCCGGTCGCCGGGTCGGTCCCGGGGCCGGTGCCGCTGCCGCTGCCGGGGGCCGTGGCGTGGTCGCTCATGTCCCGGCCCCTGTCCGGCGCGGGGGACGGCGTCGGCCGCCGTCGGTTCTCGGGCGTGATTCCACAGCGAGGTCCTTTTCGTTGTCGTGGACAGCCGTTCGATCGGCAGGGGAACACTGCCCGGCGCCCGGCGGTGACACGCCGGGCAGTGTCTCAGGCTGCCCGCTCGGCGGCGACCGGCTCCTGCCCGGCCTTGGCCTGGAGGAGCTGCCGGCGCTTGGCGTCCTTGCTCCACCAGGTGCGCGCGCCGGGCTTGCGTGCCTCGTACGACAGCTGCCAGGGGATGCTCCTGCAGATGAGTTCCTTGACCTTCGCGCCCGTCCGGCCGCCGACGTAGTACCTCTTGGCGGTGTCGTCCTTGCCCATGACCTGGAAGACGCCGGCGTGCCGCCCCAGGCTGATGCACGTGCCGACGAAACCCACGTCGACGGGAGCGGGCCGCTCCCCCGCGATCCGGCTGAGCACCGTCTCGGCGGCCTGCGGGCCCAGCTGGACCGCCGCCTGGCAGCTCATCCGGAACGGCAGGTCCGACGGGGCCGCCGAGTCCCCCGCCGCGACGATGCGCTCGTCGTCCACGCTGGTCAGCGTCTCGTCGGTGAGCAGGCGGCCCAGGGCGTCGGTACGCAGTCCGCTGCGGGCGGCCAGGTCGGGGACTCCGAAACCGGCGGTCCAGATGGTCACCGCGCTCGGCAGCTCGCGGCCACCGGCGAGGCGTACGGCGTCTCGGGTCACCTCCGTCACCTTCGTGTCGGGGCCGTCGAGCACGCTCACCCCTAGTGCGGCGAGCCGCTTGGCCACCGCACGCCGGCCCCGCGGATGGAGGGACGGGCCGAGCGGGCCGCCGCACACCAGGGTCACGGTGCGGCCCTGTTCCGCGAGCTCGGCGGCGGTCTCGATGCCGGTCGGACCGGCGCCGACCACGGTCACCGGGGCGGAGGCGGGCGCGGCGTCGAGGGCCGGCCGCAGTCGCTGTGCCTCCTCCAGGCCGGCGATCGGGTACGCGAACTCGGCGGCGCCTGCGACCCGTGGGTCGGCGCTGCCGCTGCCCACGGCGTAGACGAGGTGGTCGTAGCCGACGGTGTCGCCGCTCGCGAGTGTGACGCCGCGCCCGGCCGTGTCGATCCGGGTCACGGTGTCCACCACCAGCCGGACGTTCCCTGCCAGGATCTTCCGGTAGTCGGTGACCGCGTCGTGGTTGCCGCTGACGAGTTGGTGGAGGCGGATTCGGTCGACGAAGGTGGGGCGCGGGTTGATGAGGGTGACGGTCACGTCGGTGCGCTGTGTGAGCCGGTTGGCCGCCATGACGCCGGCGTAGCCGCCGCCGATCACGACCACTTCGGTGTTCCCGCTCATGGTGT
>NZ_AEJB01000048.1 GCF_000331005.1 Streptomyces turgidiscabies Car8 | reverse complement strand
TGAGCGCACCGCGGATCAGGTCGCGGACGGCGGCGAGGACTGAGGGCGTGTTGTGGGTCTGACCTGGGACTTGTCCTCGTTGAAGGTCACATCCCGACACCAGTGGACGGTGTTCTCCACGGTCCAGTGCCCGCGAGCCCATGAAGCGATCTCGGCGGCACTCGCTTCCTCGGCGGGCAGGTCGGTGATGGCGTAGACGGTCTCGCTGGACCACTTCTTCGCTCCGTAGAGACGGCGTCTGCGCTGGATGCGCAGGACCTGGGCCGCGTGGGGAAAGAGCAGGCCGTTGACGGTGACGACCTGGACGAGACGCTGTTCGTGGCGGCCGTGGCCGCGGGCGTCGTCACGGTGGATGACGGGGATCTCCTTCCAGGGCAGGGCGTGGAGCTGACGGGCTTGGCCGCGCTGGTTGTTCTTGATGGTCAGCAGGTAGTGGGCGCCGCGTTCGTGCAGGTAGGTGGCGTGGTCGCGTTGGGCGTGGAGGGCGTCGGCGGTGACGACGGCCCCCTTGAGATCGGCGTCGTCGAGCTGGTCGAGCAGGGGTTGGAACTCGGGGATTTCGTTGGTCTTCGCGCCGATCTCGCGGGAGGCGAGGGTGATGCCGTCGCCGTGCCGGACGGCGGAGAGCACGAAGACGCGGCTGCCGTCCGGGCGCTTCGCACTGCGCAGGCACTTGCCGTCCACCGCGATGGCCCGGCGCCGGGAGCGCACCGGTTCGGCGCGGGCGGCCGCCCGGTGGGCGCGGCGCTGTTCGCGTTCGATGCCGCCGTCGGGCATGAGCGGCTCGGGAGAGTGGGACACCGTGGACAGCAGGGGCCGCAGGTGGTCGTAGCCGGCCGCGCTGACCTCACCGGGATCGAGCCGCCCCAGAACGGTGCGCAAGGTCTTCTCGCTCGGGATCCGGTAGCGGCCGCGCAACGGATGGTAGGGCAGACCGAAAGCGGCCAGTTCCTCAGGCGTCGCACGTCGGCACCACTCCGCCGCCGCGGTGATGGAGTCATGGCCCGCCGGGGTCATCGCACAGACCACCAGGGCCAGCAGCGAGGAGACCCGGTAGCGCACCCCGCACGCCCCGCGAGGATCGGTGACCGACTCGAACTCGGCAACCAGGCCGCGGACTTGGTCTCGCGCGGCATCCGAGCCGAGGGCCTCCAGGCGGGGCGCCGGAGAGACGGGAACGACGGCAGGGGATGATGGAGGAACGAACACGGCACCTTCGTGGATCTTGCAGCGTAGAGAACTCCATGATCCACAGGTGCCGTGTTCATCTGCTTCCGAGGCCCGCCAGCATGATCAACCGGCCCAGGCCGGGGCGATCC
>NZ_AEJB01000047.1 GCF_000331005.1 Streptomyces turgidiscabies Car8 | reverse complement strand
TGGAGCACCACCCCCCAGGAGCCGGCGTTGGCGTCGCCGAGGCCGAGGAAGGAGATGCCGGCCTCGATGCCGATGCCGGCGGCGAGGACGAAGGAACTCTGGATGACAACAGGTACACGTACGGCCCACAGGACATGGCGCCCGACGATACGCAGGTCGGACAGACCCACGACGCGAGCGGCATCCACGTACAACTCGGAGCGCACTCCCACGACCACGCCGCGTACGAGCCGGTAGTAACCGGGAGCTACGAGGAGACCGAACACGGCCATGGCGACGGGGATGTCGGGACCGGTGAGGGAGTAGAGGGCGATGAGGAGGACGACGCCGGGCAGCGACATGACGACGTCGGCGGCGAATCCGGAAGCGGCCTCGAAGCGGCCCCGGTAGAAGCCGGCGACCAGACCTCCTCATGTGTACGGGGCTGCGTCAGCACTTCTCGCGCAGGGAGTGGAGGTGCTCGCTGGAGCGGCGCGCGAAGGTGAAGGACTCGGTCGGGTTGTCGTGCTCGGCCTGCCAGTGGTGCGCCAGGCGGTGGCCGCGCAGCCGGGTGACGCCGGAGATGAACCGCTGGTAGTCGATGTCTCCGTCGCCGACGTCGGTCATGCGGTAGCCGTACTGGTTGCCCGGGTCGCTCACGCCGTCCTTGACGTGGAAGAGGGGGTAGCGGTCGGGCTGCCTGAGGACGTAGTCGAGGGGCTCGAAGGGCGCCGGTGTGCCGTCGGGCCGCTTCGAGAAGCGGAACTGGCCCGAGTACGCCCAGAAGATGTCCATCTCCAGGTACACGAGCTTGGGATCGGTCTCGGCGAGCAGGACGTCGTACAGCCGGACCTTCGGGTTGTCGGTGGCGAAGGAGAACTCCTCGGAGTGGTTGTGCTGGTAGAACTTCATGCCGCGTGCCCGGGCCGCCGCGCCGTACGTGTTGAACTCCTCCGCCGCCCGCTTCCAGGCGTCGACGGTGGAGCCGTAGCGGAACGGGCCGGAGGCGGTGCCGATGTGCTTGAGGCCGAGGGCCTGGGCGTCGTCGAGGACCTTGTCGAGGTTCTGCGCGAAGGTGTACGCGTTCGGGTCGTCGGAGTAGTAGCCGACGTGGCTGCCGATCGGGTTCAGGCCGTGGTTGCGGGCGAGCCGCTTGAGCTGGGCGAGGGTGATGGGGCCGGCGGAGCCCTGGGTGTATCCGGCGAACTCGACCTCGTCGTAGCCGTACTTCTTCAGTTCGGCGAAGACGGGGGCGAAGCCCAGCGTGGAGACCTTGTCGCGGAGGCTGTACAGCTGGATGCCGAGCCGGCCGGGCGGCAGGACGGGACGGCCGCGGCCGCCACCGGCGGTCTGTGGCGAGGTGGCCGCGGTGGCCGGGGAGGCGGCCCCGAGGAGAGCGGCGGCGGTGGCGCCTGCGGCCACGCCGAGCATGCCTCTTCTGCTGAGGCGGTGGGCGAGTTCGGGGTCGGTGTGCTGGGTGCGGCTCATGCCTGGAGCTCCTCTGGGTGAAAGGGCCGTTGTCAGTGGTGGGTGCTTCACTGGTGATCGGTCAGGAGAAACCGGTCGGTCGGGGCGGGGGTGCTGTCACGTCGGTGGCCGGGTGCCGGCCGTCGACGGGACGGGGGGAGCGGACGGGGGCTTCGTCGGCGCGGCCGGGGCTCATGGCAGCTCTTTGAGGCCAAGGTCGGTCAACAGGTTGCGGGCGAGGGTGAGTTCGGCGGCGATGCCGTCGGCGAGCTGGGCGCGGGCGCGGGGCCGTAGCTCGGGTGGGAGGGCCTGCCAGGTGTAGGTCTCGACCTCCAGGTGCCGGGTGAGGGGGTGCGGGCCGCCGACGAGCCGGGTCAGGGCGGACTTGAGCACGGGGAGCGTGGAGGTGAGGGGGGCGGCCGGGGCCGCGTGGAGGGGGACGTGGAAGTGGGCGCGCCATGGGGAGGCGTCGGGCAGGGCGTCGCCGCCGAGTGCCTCGCCCAGGTCGTCGGTGCCGCGCAGTCCGGCGGCGGTGGCGGTGCGGGTCTGGTGCAGGAAGCGGGGCTCGTCGAAGGCGGCGAGAGCCTCGCGGACGTCGGGCAGATGGGGGTGTTCGGCGTGCAGGGCGGCGGAGAGCTGGGACTTGACGACGGGGACGCCTGCCTGGGCGAGTGCGTCCAGGGCGGTGTGGGGGTCTTCGAAGGAGGTGGCGAGGTGGCAGGTGTCGACGCAGATTCCGATGCGGTCGTGGCCGATCGCGGTGAGCGGGGCGATGGCGTCGGCGGTGGTCTCGACGGTGCAGCCGGGTTCCGGTTCCAGGCCGACGCGGATGGAGCGGCCGGTGAGTTCGGCGAGGGCGTCGAGGCGTTGCGCGAGGGTGCCCAGAGCGGTCAGGGCAGTGACCGCGCGCTTCTCGTCGTGGGCGGTGCGCCAGGCGAGGGGCAGGGTGGAGACGCTGCCTTCGGTGACGTCGTCGGGGAGGAGACCGGCGAGGACCCGGGCCAGGTCGGTGGTGTGGGCGAGCCGCTCGGGGTCGGCCCAGTCCGGCTTGTAGACGCGGTACTTGACCTCTTCGGCGCCGAATCCCTCGTAGGGGAAGCCGTTGAGGGTGACGACTTCGAGCCCGCGCCGGTCGAGTTCGGTGCGCAGCCGGCGCAGGGCGGAGGGGTCGCTGACCAGGGCGTGGGCCGCCTCCCTGGCCAGCCAGAGTCCTATGCCGAGACGGTCTCGGCCGAGGCGTCGGCGTACGGGTTCGCAGTGGTCGCGGAGTTGGGCGAGGACGCCGTCGAGGGTTTCGGCGGGGTGGACGTTGGTGCAGTAGGCGAGGTGGACGGTGGAGCCGTCGGGGTGGCGGAAGCGCATCGGTCACTCCCCGCCGCGCAGGACGGAGTTGCCCTCGTGGGTGGCGCCGGTCGCGTCGGCTTGGAGGTCCAGTCGGCCGCTGAGCCCGTAGAAGGCGACCGGGTTGCGCCACAGGACACGGTCGACGTCGTCCTCGGTGAAGCCCTCCGCCAGCATCAGGTCGCCGACCCTGCGGGTCTTGAGGGGGTCGCTTCTGCCCCAGTCGGCCGCGGAGTTGACCAGGACCTGCTCGGGCCCGTGGTCGCGGAGGACGGCGACCATCCGTTCCTCGTCCATCTTGGTCTCGGGATAGACGGAGAAGCCGAGCCAGCAGCCGCTGTCCTTGGCCTCCTTGACGGTGGTCTCGTTGAGATGGTCGACCAGGACGTGTTCCGGGGGCAGGGCCGACTCCCGTACGACGTCCAGGGTGCGGCGGAGGCCGGCGAGCTTGTCGCGGTGCGGGGTGTGGACGAGTGCGGGCAAGCCGTGGTCGGCGGCGAGCTGGAGCTGGGCGGCGAACGCGGTGTCCTCGGCGGGGGTCATCGAGTCGTAGCCGATCTCGCCGACGGCGACGACGCGGTCCTTGGCGAGATACCGGGGCAGTTCGTCGAGGACGGGGGTGCAGCGGGGGTCGTTCGCCTCTTTGGGGTTGAGGGCGATCGTGCAGTGGTGGGCGATGCCGTACTGGGCGGCGCGGAAGGGTTCCCAGCCCAGGAGGGAGTCGAAGCAGTCGTAGAAGGAGGCGGGCGAGGTGCGGGGCTGGCCGAGCCAGAAGGAGGGCTCGACGACGGCGCGGACGCCTGCGGTGTACATGGCCTGGTAGTCGTCGGTGGTCCGGGACGTCATGTGGATGTGGGGGTCGAAGATGCGCATCAGGACTCCTTCGCTTCGGACGCCGTCAGAGCCAGGACGCGGTGCAGATCGCCGGGGACGGGGCGGCCGGCGGCGGTGCGTTCGGCGGCGTAGTCGTCGAGCATGCGGGCGAGTTCCGTGTCGGCCCGTGCCCGGTGGTGGAGGTCGGCCACCGCGTCGACGGGCACACCGGTGAACAGGCACTTCAGCACGGCGTGGCGCCAGTTGTGGGCGTCCAGGTGACGGGCGGCGTACGGGCCGACGGCCGCGGCGACGAGGCGCGTGTCGTTGGTGCGCAGGGCGTCCTCGACGAGGGGGAGCGCCTCGGGGCCCGCGACCAGGAGGGGCAGGGCGTGCAGGACGGCTCGGCGTTCGGCGGCGGTGCCCTGTCGGTAGACGCGGGTGAGGGCGTCCGGGCCGGCCTGGGCGGCGTTCAGGATGAGGACGCGTACGGCGTCCGCGTGGTCGGTGCCGCACCGGCGACCGGCCTCGGCGAGGCGCAACTCCCAGGCGGAGACGGGGCCTTGGGTGTGGGAGTGGGCGGCTGCCTCGTCCAGGGCGAGGGCGAGCCATGCGCGGGCGGCTTCACCGAGGTGGGCGGTGACCTGGGTGGGGAGAACGTCCAACGGGACGAGAGAGAGGGGGCCGTCGGTCGCCGGTGCGCCCGGTCCGGTGTGGGGCCGGGTCACGGGGTGCTCCCTTCGGCGCGGGCGGTGGAAGGCCTGGTCGGTGGTGCGAAGAGGGTGACAGGAGCGGCTACCGGGGTGTGGGCGGTCGGGGGGTGAACGGTCTGCGGTGCTGCCGGCGCGGCCCGGGTCGGCGTGGCCGGCTGCGGGCCTGGGGCGGACCTGGACGCCGGTGCTGCCTGGGCAGGCCCGCTTTGAGGGGAGTCGGCGGGTGGATTCGAGGGGGAGAGAGCTGCGCGGCGGAGGTGGTGGAGGGAGTGTTCGGCGTAGTGGGGGCCCGCGTGTGAGTGGCGGGGCAGTTCCACGACGGTCAGGCCCTGGTAGCCGGTGGCGGACAGTGCGGCGAGCACGGGCGGGAAGTCGATCTCGCCTTCTCCGAACGGGAGATGTTCGTGGACTCCTCGGCGCATGTCCTCGATCTGGACGTGACGCAGCCAGGGTGCGGCGGCGCGGACACACTCCTCGGGAGGGAGGGGTTCGAGGCACTGGCAGTGACCGATGTCGAGGGTGAGGCCGAGCGCCGCAGGGTCGTCGAGCGCGTGGCGGAGGTGGTGGAAGTCGGCGAGGGTGGCGAGCAGATGGCCGGGTTCGGGTTCGATCGCGAGTGGGAGGTCTGCTGCTGTGGCCGCCTCCAGGACGGGGGTTAGTGCTTCGGTCAGGCGGTGCCAGGCGGTGTCCGGGTGCGTGTCGGCGGGGTTGACGCCGCTGAAGCAGTGCACGGCGTGGGCGCCGAGGTCCGCGGCGACACGCACGGCCCTGAGCAGGAGGTCGACGCGTCGTGAGCGGTCGTCCGGGTCGGGGTCGAGGAGCGAGGGGCCGTGTTTGCGGCGTGGGTCGAGTACGTAGCGGGCGCCGGTCTCCACGGTGACGCCGAGCCCCAGGGCGTTCAGGCGGCGGGCCACGCGTCGGGTGCGCTCGGCGAGGTCGGGGGCGAGCGGGTCGAGGTGCATGTGGTCGAGGGTCAGACCGACGCCGTCGTAGCCGAGGTCGGCCAGCAGACCGAGGGCGTCGTCGAGACGGAGGTCGGTGAGGCCGTTGGTTCCGTACCCGAAGCGGAGGGGGGCGGGGATGGTGGTGGGGTGGCGAAGGTCGAGTTCGGCGACCACACCAAGTTCGTGGTCAAGTGGGCCGTGCTCACCTCGCTCGCCATCCTCGGAGCGGGAATCCTGTTCGGCATCATCTGATCGGAATCCGTACCGCAACTGATTCGCGCATCCGTCCGGAAGGACAACACCATGAGGCCCGGTGGGAACCGCGGCTGGCTGCTCCGCCTCGTCATCGCCTTCA
>NZ_AEJB01000046.1 GCF_000331005.1 Streptomyces turgidiscabies Car8 | reverse complement strand
TGGCGCAGCAACTCGGTGACGTGGTGCCGATGGCGGCGGCGGCCGGCGTGGAGTTCGACGACCTCTCCTCGGCGCTGGCTGCGATCACTCTGTCCGGCATCCCCGCCGCCGAGTCCGCGACGGCGCTGAACATGCTGATGATCCCTCCGCGCCGCCCCGCAGGGGCTACGCCAGCCCCGGCCCCCGCACCGGAATCGACGTGAACGTAGGCGCCGGCGCCGGATCCTTGAAGAAGTCGTTGCCCTTGTCGTCGACCACGATGAACGCCGGGAAGTCCTCGACCTCGATCTTCCACACCGCCTCCATCCCGAGCTCCTCGTACTCGACGACCTCGACCTTCTTGATGCAGTCCTGGGCCAGCCGGGCAGCGGGCCCCCCGATCGACCCGAGATAGAACCCACCGTGCGCGTCACACGCGTTGGTGACCTGCGCCGACCGGTTCCCCTTCGCCAGCATCACCTTGGACCCACCAGCCGCCTGGAACTGCTCGACGTAGGAGTCCATACGCCCGGCGGTGGTCGGCCCGAACGACCCGGACGCGTACCCCTCGGGCGTCTTCGCCGGCCCGGCGTAGTACACCGGGTGGTCCTTCAGGTACTGCGGCATCTCCTCGCCCGCGTCGAGCCGCTCCTTGATCTTGGCGTGCGCGATGTCACGCGCCACGACCAGCGGCCCGGAGAGCGACAGCCGCGTCTTCACCGGGTACTTGCCCAGCTCGGCGAGGATGTCGTCCATCGGCTGGTTGAGGTCGATCCTGACCACGTCCGACGCCTCGTCGAGGTGCTCGTCCGTCGTCTCCGGCAGGAACCGCGCGGGGTCGGTCTCCAGCTGCTCCAGGAAGACACCCTCCGCCGTGATCTTCGCGACGGCCTGCCGGTCGGCCGAGCAGGACACCGCGATGGCGACGGGACACGAGGCACCGTGCCTCGGCAGCCGCACCACGCGCACGTCGTGGCAGAAGTACTTGCCGCCGAACTGCGCGCCGATCCCGATCTTCTGCGTCAGCTCGAAGACCTTCTCCTCCAGGTCCTTGTCCCGGAAACCGTGCCCGAGCGGCGAACCCTCCGCCGGGATCTCGTCCAGGTAGTGCGCGGAGGCGTACTTGGCGGTCTTCAGCGCGTACTCGGCGCTCGTGCCGCCCACCACGATCGCCAGGTGGTACGGCGGACAGGCGGCCGTACCCAGCGAACGGATCTTCTCCTCCAGGAACTTCATCATGGAGGCCTCGTTCAGGACGGCCTTCGTCTCCTGGTAGAGGAACGACTTGTTGGCCGAGCCGCCGCCCTTGGCCATGAAGAGGAACTTGTAGGCGCCGCCGTCGGTCGCGTACAGCTCGATCTGCGCCGGCAGGTTGGAGCCGGTGTTCTTCTCCTCCCACATGGTGAGCGGAGCCATCTGCGAGTAGCGCAGGTTCAGGTTCAGATAGGCGTCGTAGATGCCCTCGGACAGGGCCGCCTCGTCGCCGCCCGTCGTGAGGACGTTCTGCCCGCGCTTGCCCATGATGATCGCCGTACCGGTGTCCTGGCACATCGGGAGCACGCCGGCCGCCGCGATGTTGGCGTTCTTCAGCAGGTCCAGCGCCACGAACTTGTCGTTGCTGGACGCCTCGGGGTCGTCGATGATGCGCCGCAGCTGCGCCAGGTGGGCGGGCCGCAGATAGTGCTGGATGTCGTGGATGGCCTCGGCGGCAAGCTTGCGCAGCGCCTCCGGCTCGACCTTGAGGAACGTCCGCCCGTCGGCCTCGAAGGTGGAGACACCCTCGGAGGTCACCAGCCGGTACGGGGTGGTGTCCTCTCCCATGGGGAGCAGATCGGTGTACGCGAACGCAGGGTTGGGTGGGGGGGAACTACGTGGCATCTCGCCCATTCCTCACTCGACGAAGACAGCGGCCTGCCTTCATCGGCGGGCGCCCACCAGCGTATGACCTGCCGGACGGGAACAGCTTGTTAGGTAAGACTCAGTTGAGAGGGGGGCGGCTCGAACGAGATCGCCCGCCGTCCGCCCGCGCTGCGCGCCACTCCGTCCATCCACACCCCTAGTCGCGATCTATCGCGTTTGGGTACGCTGCTTCCGTGGACCTTCAGAAGCACACCGAACCGCGCGTCGACGAACTCCGCGCGTCGGACGCCGACCGCGACCGCATCGCGGACCTGCTGCGCGAGGCGCTGGCCGAGGGCCGCCTCACGCCCGACGAGCACGCCGAGCGCGTCGAGGGCGTCCTGAGCGCCAAGACGGTCGGCGAACTGGAGGTCTTCGTACGGGACCTCCCCGCCGGCCACCAGTCCCACGCGTCCCACCAGTCCCACGGGCCCCGGGCCGCCGGGTGGGGATACACCCCCGCTCCCAACCACCCCACCCCGGGCGCGATCCCGCTCGACCCGGACGACAACGTGGTGGCGGTCTTCAGCAGCGCCGTCCGCAAGGGCCGCTGGCGCGCGGGCCGCCGTATGCACGCGTACGCGATCTTCGGCACTGTCGAGATCGACCTCAGCGAGGCGATGTTCGAGTACCAGCAGATCGTGATCAAGGCGATCTCGGTCTTCGGCAACGTCGAGATCCGCGTCCCGGAGAACGTCTCGTTGCGCGGCACGGGCGGCGGTGTGCTCGGCAACTTCGAGGTGAGCACGCTGGATTCGGGTGATCCCGACGCGCCCGTGGTCTACGTGGACGGGCTGGCCATACTCGGCAACGTCGAGGCGAAACCCAAGCGGGGCAAGATGATCGAGGACGTCCTCGACCGCGTCTCCCGCAAGGTCGACAGGGGTTCGCGCAAACACCTGGGTCATTGACGGTTGTGAATTCGGTCGCACCCGAAGGGATTCGGTAGGGATTCGGTCAGGTCGCGATGCCTCGGCAGTGCCCTGGAGCCTCAGCGGTCGGGAACTCAGTGCATAGGCGCGCGCACAGCGGGTAGGGCTTGCTGCATCGTCTC
>NZ_AEJB01000045.1 GCF_000331005.1 Streptomyces turgidiscabies Car8 | reverse complement strand
TGCGGGCGGCGGACCCGGCGGCCCTGAGCTCGTGGTACCGCGACTGCCTGGGCGTGGACGCCGACGACAACGGCCTGTGGCATCAGCAGGCCGGCCCGACCGTGTTGGCGACATTCGAGTCCGACACCGACTACTTCGGGTCCCGCACCCAGCAGGCCATGCTCAACTTCCGGGTCCGCGACCTGGACGCGATTCTCGCTCAGCTGCGTGCCAAGGGGGCTGACGTGGCCGCGGAAACGCAGGACATGGAGGGCGTCGGTCGATTCGGCTGGGTCACCGACCCCGAGGGCAACCGGATCGAGCTGTGGCAGCCCGTCTGACCACGCCCTCACCCAGCCGATGACATGCCTGCCTGACACAGCACTGATCCCGGCAGCCCTCGGAAATCGGCTGCCGGGACCCACGTGAAGGACAGTGATGTCCGTACCGGCTCCTGACCTATGCCATGTACTCGCGGTTCCCGAGGTGCTGCGGACGCGCCTTGGGCGCGGCGAACGGCTCTTCGAGCGTGTTCTCCACGCTGTTGTAGACGATGAAGATGTTGGACCGCGGGAAGGGCGTGATGTTGCCGTTGGACCCGTGCAGCAGGTTCGAGTCGAACATCACCGCCGACCCGGCGGGGCCGGTGATCTGCTCGATGCCGTGGCGCTCCGCCATCCGCGTCAGGTGCTCCTGGCCGGGCGAGCCCACGGTGATGCGGTGCACGCGCAGCGACTCCTTGTGGAACTCGGGCGGCGTCTCGCCGACCGACGGAATGAACGTCTTGTGTGTGCCCGGCATGACCAGCAGCGGGCCGTTGAACGCGTAGTTCTCGCTCAGCGCGATGGAAACGCTGAAGGCGCGCGGGCGGGGCATCCCGTCCTCGGCGTGCCAGGTCTCGAAGTCCGAGTGCCAGTCGAACTCGGCGCCGCCGAAGCCGGGCTTGTAGTTGACCCGGCTCTGGTGGATGTACACGTCGGAGCCGAGCACCTGTCGGGCCACGTCGACGAGCCGGGGCGAGTGCAGCAGCTGGGCGAAGACCTCACTCACCTTCTCGACCTCGAACACCGAGCGCAGTCGGTCGGAGTCCGGCTCCATCACCACGCGGTCGCTCGCACGCAGAACCGGGTCCCGCCCCAGGCGTTCCAGTTCGGTGCGGAAGACTCCCATCTCGTCGGCGGACAGCAGGTTGTCGCGGACGAGGTATCCGGTGGACTCGTAGCGGTCCACCTGCTCCTTGCTGAGCGGGCCCGGGCGGTCGCCCCACACGCTGGGGTCGACCCGCGGCTGCGCGACGGCCTCGCCGGCGACGCGGGTGGGGTACAGGTCGGGGCGCACGGTGGTGCTCATGCTGTGTGTCTCCTTCAGGAGGTGGTGGTGTGTGTGCCGAGGGGGGCGTCCAGCGGGCCTATGCGCTGGAGCACCTCGTCGTGGTGGCCCTCTCCCAGCCACTCCGCGGGGAAGAGAACCCGCTCGGTGACAACCGCGGCGCGGCGTCGGGCGTACTGCTTGAGGACCATGAGGATGGACCGGTTGTCGGCCGACACGCTGGCCTCGACGTAACGTGCGCCACGGGCGCGCTGCCGCTCGGCCGCGGCCTCGAAGAGCTTCACGCCGAGGAACGGAATGCCGTGCCGGGGGCTGACCGCGGTCTGCCACACGAAGTACGTCTCCGGCTCCTCGGGACGGCGGTAACCGGTGAGGAAGCCGACTATCTCGTCGTCGACGGTGGCCACCAGGCAGCAGTCGGCGAAGTCGCGGAACCACAGGATGTACGCGTACCGGCTGTTGGCGTCCAGGTTGGGCGTGTTCTTCACCAACTCCCATACTGCGGAGCCGTCTTCGGGGGTGGGGGTGCGGAAGACCGTCTGCGGCCGGGCCTGGGTCGGGGTGCCGGCTGTCGCCAGCGGGTTGGTCGTCATGTCAAGCCGCTTCCTCGGCGGTGGGCAGTGGATAGACGCCGTTCTCGTCGTGGTCCTCCCTGCCGGTGACGGGCGGGTTGAACACGCAGATGTAGCGGGAGTCGGTCCGGGGGCGCAGGGTGTGCCGCTCATGGCCGTCGAGGAGGTACATCGTGCCGGGGGTGATCCAGTGCTTCTCCCCGGTCTCCTCGTCGGTCAGCTCCGACTCGCCCTCGACGCACAGCACCGCTTCGATGTGGTTCGCGTACCACATCGATGTCTCGGTACCGGCGTAGACGGTGGTCTCGTGGAGGGAGAAGCCGACCTTCTCCCCGGCCAGAACGATGCGCTTGCTCTCCCAGGTGCCGGACGCCGACTTCACGTGGCGCTCGGTTCCCTCGATGTCCTTGAACGAACGGACGATCACGTCGCTGTTGCCCTTTCTGTGCGTGTTGTGCTCCGGTGGCTCATGCGGTTTCACGGACGGCGCGAGCGAGGGTCTTCAGGCCCTCGTCGAGCTCGTCGGGAGTGATGGTCAGGGCCGGCAGTACCTTCACGACTTCGCTCTCGGGGCCGGACGTCTCGATGAGCAGCCCGAGTTCGAAGGCGCGCCGAGCGACCCGGCCGGCCCGTGACCGGTCGTGGAACGCCAGGCCCCAGACCAGGCCTCGGCCGCGGTACTCCTTGACGCCGGCCGCGTTCTCCTCCGCGACGGAGACGAGCTCCCGCTCGATCTGCTCGCCGCGGGCTCTGGTCTGCTTCTCCATCACGGAGCCGTCCGCCCAGTACGTCTCCAGTGCGGCGGCGGCGGTCACGAAGGCGGGGTTGTTGCCGCGGAAGGTGCCGTTGTGCTCGCCCGGCTCCCAGATGTCCAGCTCGGGCCTGAACAGACAGAGGGACATGGGGAGTCCGTATCCGCTGATGGACTTCGACACGGTGACGATGTCGGGCACGATGCCCGCTTCCTCGAAGGAGAAGAAGGCGCCGGTCCGTCCGCAGCCCATCTGGATGTCGTCGACGATCAGCAGCATGTCCTGCCGTGCGCACAGGTCTGCCAGCGCCCGCAGCCACTCGGGGCGGGCGACGTTCACACCTCCCTCGCCCTGCACGGTTTCGACGATGACCGCGGCCGGGTGGTTCAGCCCGGAGCCCGAGTCCTCCAGGAGCCGCTCGAACCAGAGGAAGTCCGGGACCTGGCCGTCGAAGTAGTGGTCGAAGGGCATCGGCGTGCCGTGCACGAGGGGGACACCGGCGCCGGCGCGCTTGAAAGCGTTGCCGGTGACGGCGAGAGAACCCAGCGACATGCCGTGGAAGGAGTTGGTGAACGACACGACGGCTTCGCGCCCTTTCACCTTTCGCGCCAGTTTGAGCGCGGACTCCACGGCGTTGGTGCCGGTCGGTCCCGGGAACATGACCTTGTACGGCAGGTCGCGCGGAAGCAGCACGAGGTTGTGGAAGGTCTGGAGGAAGGACCGCTTGGCGGTGGTCGACATGTCCAGGCCGTGCGTGATGCCGTCGCGCATCAGGTAGTCGATCAACGCCCGTTTCAGTACGGGGTTGTTGTGGCCGTAGTTGAGGGATCCGGCACCCGCGAAGAAGTCCAGGTAGGCGTGACCGTCCTCGTCGTACAGGCAGCTGCCTCGGGCCCGGTCGAAAACGGTGGGCCAGCCGCGGCAGTAGCTGCGGACCTCCGACTCGAGGGTTTCGAAAACGCTCAGGTCCGGCTGGGTGGTGGTCATGCCGGCACCTGGCCGCCCAAGGAGGAGAGGGCGAAGGTGGTGAACGTGTCGACCGACACGAAGTCGTCCGCCTCCAGCTCCTCCGGGTCGACGACCAGCCCTATGGAGTTCTCCAGAGCCATGAGCATTTCCAGCATGGTGGTGGAGTCCAGGTGCAGATCGTCGAAGAGCCGGACCTCACCACTCAGCCCGGTGACCGGACGCTCCAGCACGTCGGTGAGAGCGGTCTCGAGCGCCTCGACAATGGTCTGACGGTTCATTGGAACTCTCCTCGTGATGGCTTGCTTCGTGACTGACGGGGGTGACTGGCGTGGCTACTTGTCGGTGGCTGTGGCTGTGGCTGTGCCGCTCCGATCGAGCAGGGCGGCCAGCTTCTTCCGGTCGACCTTTCCGTTTCCGTTGGTGGGCAGGGCGTCGAGCCGGACGCAGCGGCGGGGAATCTTGAACGGCTCGATGTGCTCCCGCATCCGGTCGCGTACGGCCTCGGCCTCCACGGCGTCGACGACCACGGCGAGGACCGCGCCCCGCTGTCCGTGCGGCGTCAGGACGGCCGCGGAGGTCACGCCCTCGACCCGGTGCGCCGCCGCCTCGACCTCTGTGGCGCTGATCCGGAAGCCCCGCTCCTTGTACAGGTCGTCGCGGCGACCGGCGAAGTAGAGGAAGCCCTGGTCGTCCAACCAGCCGTAGTCGCCAGTGCGCAGCTCGGGGAAAAGTCCCTCGGCGCGGAAGAAGCGTTCGGCGTCGAGGTCCGGACGCCGCCAGTACCCGGCCATCACGTTCGGGCCGCGGACCACGATCTGCCCGACCTCGCCGGGCGGCAGCCGCCGGCCGTCGTCGTCGATGACGTGGATCTGTGTGCCGGGCAGCGGATACCCGCAGGAGCCGGGGTGCTCCAGATCGCCGTCCGGCGGCATGATCGCCGCCCGTTTGCATTCGGTGAGCCCGTACATGACCTGAACGCGCAGGTGCGGCAGCGCCCGGCGCAGGGCACTCATGGTGCTCTCCGACAGCGCGGCACCGGTGTTGGTGAGGAGACGGAGGCGCCTGAGCGGTTCCGTACCGCTGCTCCGGCCGAGCAACCAGGCCAGCCGGTCGGAGACCGAGGGGACGCCGGGCAGGACAGTCGCCCCGGTCTGCTCCAGGTTGCGCAGCAGGAGCGGGCCGACCTCGGCTGTCGCGCCCAGGTGGAGCTGAGCCCCGCTCAGCGCGGCAAGGTACAGCTGGTAGAGGCCGTAGTCGAAGGAGAGCGGCAACGGGCAGAAGACGATGTCGTCGTCGCGGTAGTTCAGACAGGCCTGGATGGCCGACGCGGAGAACAGGACCTGCTGGTGGGTACTGACCACCGCCTTGGGCAGCGAGGTCGTGCCCGACGTGTAGATGAGGCACACCGGGTCGACGGTGAGGGCCTCCGGGGTGCTCGGGGCGGGAGAGGTGGCGCTGCCGTCGAGGGCGTCCCGGACGAGTTCGGCGATGGTCAGGCAGGACACCTGGTGCGCTGCGGCGGTTCGGCCGGCGTCCGGGGCGTCGGAGACAAGCAGGACCGGTTCGCAGTCGCGCAGGACGTGCTCCAGGGGGCCGCCGCGCACGTCCTCGTGCAGGATGCTGAAAACGGCGCCGAGCCGGGAGACGGCGTACACCAGGAGGGCCGTGCCCAGAGAGTCCGACGCGCTCACCACGACACGGTCGCCGCGGCGGACGCCCGCCTCGTGCAGCCGGCCGGCCAGGCGGACGCTGGCCCGGGCGGACTCGTGGTAGGTCAGCCGGGCGCCGCTGGTGCTCAAGGCGACGGACCGCGGGGCCCGTTCCGCGGCCTGATCGAGCAGATCGTGCAGCAGCAGAGGCGGTGCCGTCATCTCAGGACTCCTTCGCGGCGGTGGACGTCTTGACGGTGGGCTTGCGCCGGGGGACCACCGTCGTCGCGGTGGCCCTGCACACGGGGCGCGGGTCGCTGAGCACCCGGACGGCGCTTTCGCCGTCCTCCGGCCGGGCCTCTATGACCTTGTGCGCCTCCAGTTCGACCACCCGGCGCAGCCGGGTCCTGCGGACCACACGCCCGCGTACCTCCAGGTAGTCGCCCGGTCGTACCGGGGCGAGGAAGCGGACGCCGGAGTACTCGGCGAGGAGTCCCTCGTCGTCGTCGGTCCGCGCGGTGATTTCGGTGACGAGGTCCCCGAAGAGCCGCAGGACATGGGCACCGTCCACGAGGTCGCCCCCGTAGTGGGCGGCCTCCTGACCGACGCGGACGCGGAGGAAGGCGGAGACTTCGGCCTCCTCGGGAGGGTCCGCCAGAGACATGGGGACATCGCCCTTTCTGTGCGCTGAGGAATTCTCCGTACCGACCTGGGTCGGAGTCACTGGCATGGGATCGGCGGGCGGGACCACGCCGAGGGCCACGGCGGCGACCACGTCCCGCTTGTGCGTGATGGACAGGGCGATGGAACTGGGAGTGCTGGGCCCCAGGCCGGCCGCGCTGCCACGGAGCGAGACCACGGGTGAACCGTCGCCGGCCTGGTCCACGCAGATGTCGCGGGGGACGACGCCCTGCAGGAACCCGGTGCCCAGCACCTTCAACACGGCTTCCTTGGCCGCGAACCGTCCGGCGAGAAACTCCAGTCGCCGTTCCTCGCCCATGCGTTCGGCGCGGCGCACCTCCTCGGGAGCGAAGCTGAAGCGCAGGAACCAGGGCCACTCGACGAGACGGCGGAGTTCGGTGCGGTCCAGGACGTCCACGCCGATACGGACCGTTTCACCGCCCGCGCCGCTCATCGGCTGCCGACTCCGTCGTGCCCGAACCCGACGAGGTGCTGCTTCGCCAGCAGGTCCTCGGTCGTGTCCCGTTCCCGGACCAGCCGGGCGCGGCCGCGGTGGACCAGTACCTCGGCGGGGAAACCGTGGCTGAGGAAGAGGCCGGGGGAAGCGGTCGGCCCGTACGCCCCCGAGCGCTCCACGCCCAGCAGATCACCGGGTCTGACCGCGGGCAGTGGGAACTTCTTGGCGATGACGTCGTTGGGGGTGCACAGCGGACCGGTCAACGTGTAGGAGCACAGGGCGGGTTCGGCCGGGTGCCCGAGATGCCGTACGGGAAAGTTCCGCTTGACGAAGCTGCCGATGCCGACCGCCGCCATGTGGTGGTTGGTGCCGCCGTCGGCGACGATGAACCACTCGCCCCGGGACTGCTTCACCTCGCGGGCACGGACGACGTAGGTGCCGGCCGCAGCGGTGAGAAAGCGGCCCAGTTCCATGATCAGCCGGCACTTCGGATGCCGTGCGACGAAGGCGCCGACCGCTTCCCTCATCCCCGTACCGAGCGCGTCGAGGTCCAGGTCCTCCTCGTTGTCGAAGTACGCGACTCCGAGCCCGCCGCCGAAGTCCACTGTCTCCAGCGGTACTCCGAGCTGCCCGGCCAGGTCCTCGGCCATGGCGAGGATTCCAGCGGTGTTGCGGACGACGTCCGCATGGTGAAGGAACCGCGTGCCCATGTAGGCGTGGACGCCCCTGACCCGTACATGCTGCAGGTCAGCCAGGGTGTCCTTGGCCCGACGCACTTCCTCCTCGTCGATACCGAACTGCCGTGGCTTGCCACCCATGGCGAGCCCGGAACCCTTGCTGCCGAACGACGGGTTCACCCGGAGCAGCACCGGACACGGCTCGCTCACCCCGCGCTGCCGCGCGAGGGCGTCCAGCCGGACCAGTTCGTCCAGGGACTCACAGACCACGGCGTGTATGCCGGCATCCACACAGGCCGCCAGTTCCCGCGTGTCCTTGCCTGGCCCGAGAAAGATGATGTCCTGCGGAGCCACTCCCGCGCGCAGGGCGGTGACCAGTTCGGCGTGTGAGGAGACCTCGGCGCCGGCACCCTGGTGGCCGAGGAAGGCGCACACGCTGATGTTCGGGTTGGCCTTGAGAGAGTAGAAGACATCCACCTCCTTCGGCAGCCGGGCCCGCAGCCCGCGGTAGGTGGCCTCCAGGACATCGGCGTCGTAGACGAACAGGGGGGTGCCGAACTCTTCGGCGAGGGCGGTGACCGTGACGCCCTGGAACCGGGCTTCACCGCCGGTCGTCGGACTTCCTCGGCCTTCGTCGGCGCTCATGCGGCGGCCTCTTTCTGGAGGGTGGCGCGGTGGGGGAGCTGGGCGAGGGCTGACCGCACGACGGCTACTGCCAGCCGGGCTCCTCGCTCGGTCCCGTGGTGTCCGAGTCGGCGGACAGCGCGGACGTCTGCACGGCGGCGGCGACACCGGAGTCCGCAGTGTTCTGAGCGACGTGTCCGGCAGCGACCGCTACGGCGAATATGCCGGCGGAAATGATGGAAAGGATGCGCTTCTGCATTATCTGAATCCCTCGGATCTGCGGGTTGCGTTGCCTCTCGAAGAGAATTCTTCGCAGCCTCGGCAGCTCCCGGAAAGAGCAATTCGATGGCCAGAACCGACCTTGGCCCGTTCAGGCCCCCGCACCCTGCCCGCGACCCGGATTCACCCCGCCCTCGGGCCACATGATTTCAGGGTGCATCAAAGGCGCTTCCGCCCGCCGCAGACGCCACGCCCCGAGCCCTGGATGACGGGCTGCGGCGCGCCGCCACAGTCGCTCCGCCGCCGCTTCGGCAACAGCCAGGTCAGGGCTGAGCAGGAACAGGCCCAGGACCGGATACGGCCGGGCGGAGGCATGTACGGCGACGTGTTCCAGCCCGTCCTCGGCGGTGGCGCCGGACCGGAGCAGACCGGCGATGTCGCCGGGCAACGGGGCATTGCCCGCACACGGATCAAGGGTGAGATGAACGAGAAACATACGACGACTATGTCGCGTACGGAGCATTGTCACGATGCGTTACTGCTGGACGTTTTATCTCTTGGCCTGAACCGGCCAAGGAATAACCTTGGAATCCGAAATCCTCTTGGCGAACTCCCCTGAACCGGCGAAGGCCTGCTGCCGTCCGGTCGACGGCAGCAGGCCTGGAAGTCCCGGCTCTGAACGAATGTCCGACAGCGCGCGGATCAGCTGTCGATGAGTCCTCTCTGAGCGGCATGCACACCGGCCTCGAAACGGCTGCGTGCATCAAGGTGCGTCATGAGACCGGTGGCCATGCGTCGCGCCGTACGGTAGGAAACGCCCAGCCGTTTGGCGACCGTCTCGTCGGTGGCACCCTGGGCCAGCAGCTTCAACGCCTCGCGCCGCTGCGGAGTGAGAGTGTCACCGGAGGGTTCCTGGTGTTCCTGGACGGTGGAACCGAGCGGCTCGGCCGTCTGCCAGATGGTGTCGAAGAGGGAGCACAGAGTGACCAGAACGCCCGGCGTCCGGATGGTGACGGCCCCGGCCGCGGTGTTCTCGCTGTCCGTGGCGAGGACGGCGACCCGGCGGTCGGAGATGACCACCCGGTTGGGCAACGTGGGTACGACCCGCACCTGGGCGCCGACGGAAGTGAGCCACTCGGCGTGCGTGACGGTCGCCGGGTCGTTGCGGATGCTGTCCAGATAGATCGTCCGTATGGTCACGCCACGGGCTAATAACTTCTCTGTCAACGGCCGGGAGTTGCGCATGTTCTCGGGGGTCTGCGGCCCACCCGGCGCGAAGCTGATCAGCTCCGACTCGACGCTGCTGCTCATCATCGCGAGGTGATCGCGGATGTGGTCCAGACTCTTGAGGTGTTCCACGTCGTCGTGGAGGGAGTTGGGGGTGTGGCCGGCGAACTCGGAGATGAGCCGGACAGCTGCGGCCCGACTCTCCTCCAACTGTTGCTGCTGCGCGGCGACTTCCGCCTGCTTCCGGGCCAGCAGGATCTCCATGGCGAGGTGCGGTCTGACCGCGTACACGTACTGTGCGTCCCTGCTCGTGGGACGGATGAGCCCCAACTCGCTGAGCTGGTCGAGTGTGGCCTGTACGACGCTCTCGGTGAGGCCCAGTCGGCCGCACAGCTCCGTCACACCATCGTCGGGATGCTTGAGCATCCCCCGGTACACAGCCTCGGTCACGGTATCGAGCCCAAGAACGTCAAGCATGTCCCAGCCTGTCTTGAGACACCTTGTAGACCCCCTCGTTGCTTCTCACTTCTTGCTCAGGTGTTCCCCCAGGCCCCTAACCAGAACCGAACATGCCAAACCCCCAAGGTGTCTCGGCAGTCAGCTACAGGTACGGGCGGGTGATCAGCTCGATCGCGTGGCCGCCGGGGTCCTTGAAGTACACGCCCCGGCCGCCGTGCTCGGTGTTGGTCTCGCCCGGGCGTCGCATCTGGGGGTCGGCCCAGTGCTCGACGCCGTCGTCGCGGAGGCGCTGGTACGCGCGGTCGAACAGCTCGTCGTCGATCAGGAACGCGTAGTGCTGCATCTGGATGTCCACCGGCGGCTCGGCGAACTGCAGCAACACCCCGTCGGAGAGCTGGATGTTGATGAACGGACCCCAGGACGGCGCTTCCGGCAGTTCCAGCAGCTCGCGGAAGAAGCGGGCCGACTCGTGGCGGTCCCTGGCGGCGATGATGGTGTGGTTGAACGTGACTGTCATTCGGCTGACCTCAGTGACTTGGCGACACGGAAAAGGGACTCGTGGTGCACAAGTACTGGGAGGTCCGCGGGCCGAAGCGTCTGCCGAATCGAGCGGGTGCCTTCGCCGCACCCGCCGAGTGATCAGCTCTCCACCGGATAGCCGATCCGTGCGTGGCGTCGAAGCGCCGGTCCGGTGTTCATGCCGGTGACGCTACTTGATCCGGCCGACCACGACAACGGGCTGACGGCCGCCGGTTGGGCCTCCCCGGGGAGGCCCACGCCGCTGTGCCCCTATACCGAGACCCGCCCGTGGCACCCCTCGTAGGCCGACCCCGACCCGCACCAGCACTCGGCGCCCCGCTGCGGAGGCCACACCACGGCCAACCCCCGGGCCGCCAGAGTGGTCGCGTACTGCGGCAGCAGTGCCACCTCCCCGGGGGAGGCCTGCTCCGACGCCGCGAACGCCTCGTAGGAGGGCACCGTCCCGGTCACGATCCCCAGGTTCGCCGTGCCGGACGCGGCCAGCTCGCGCAGGGACGCCTCTATCGTCGCGAGGTGCTCCTCATGCGAGGGGTACTCGTCCGCCAGGCCCGGATACGCGGCGACCAGCTCCGCCAGTTCCTCCGCCGGCCAGTGCAGTACCGCCACCGGGAACGGGCGGGACAGCGCCTCCCTGAACGCGCCCAACTCGGCCCGCAGGCGCGAGATCTCGGCCTGCAGCTCCGCCGGGTTGTCCGAGCCCAGGGACCAGACGCGCTTGGGGTCGTGGAGCTCGTCCAGCGACACCGACGACGAGTGGAGCGTGTCCGCGAGCCTGTCCCAGTCGTCGTGGGCCACGCCCAGCATCCGGCGTACGCGGTGGCGGCCGTAGAGAAGGGGATGGGTCGAGTACGGGGGTTCCTGCGCGTCCGAGACCAGGAGGCGGGCCGCCTGTGTGAACGTCTCCTGGGCCGCCTCCAGCTCGTCATGGGACTCCAGGGACTCCGCGACGATCACCCAGGGGGCCGGATCACGCGGGGCCTCGGCGCGGACGCCGTCGATGATCGCCCGGGCCTCGGCCTCGTGGCCGTACTCCCACAGGTTCGACGCCTTGAGGGCCCGTACGAGATGGGGGCTCTCCAGGGCGATCGGGGACTGGAGCAGGCGGTCGTACAGGGCTGTCGCGGCGGGGCGGTCGCCGGCCAGTTCCAGATGGGCCGAGGCCTGCACGAGCAGGTGTTCGGCGTCCTCGGGGTAGAGGCCGGCGGTCCGCTCCAGGCGGGCCGCTTCGGCGATGTGGTCGACGTTTTCCGGAGGCGTGTCGGGGCGCATGGGATCACCGTACTGCCGACGCCCGTCAAAGAAGAGGGGCGTCCATGAGAGTGGTCGCCGGGAGGGGAGGCGACCCGGCCCGGCGGCGCCTCCCCTCCCCAGCGACTCCCCTCAGGCTCCTCGGCGACTCAGATGGTCACCCCGTCCACCTGCAACGTCTGCACCGCGCCCGCCGAGAACGGCACCGCCACGGTCTTGCCGCTCAGGAACCTGTCCGAGCGGGCTGTGTAGAGGTCACCGCCGCCGCCCGTCACCGTGTTCCAGCGGGGGACCACACCGCCCGAACCGCCCGTCACCGTGGTGAAGTTGCCGAGGTTGAAGGTCAGGGTCTGGGCCGACGTGGACGTGTTCAGGGCGACGATCACCAGGCGCTTCGCGCTAGCGTCGTACGCCGCCACCGCGTAGTCGACGCCCGTGTCGAGGATCGTCATGCCGGGGCGGATGTGGCGGCTGAACTGGGCCATCACGTAGTGCTTCGTCTGGACCGTCGTCGGCTGCAACGTGTTCTCGTCGTAGGCGACCATCGCCCACCCCGCCGTCGGGTCCATGACCTGCCAGTACACCCAGGCCGTGGGGTGCAGCCAGCGGAAGTCCAGGAGGAGGTTCGACGCCAGGGTCCGGCCGGTCCCGTCCTTGTCGCCCGTCTCCGAGTTCCACAGCTTCTTGCCGGACGTCGTCACCACGTCCGTGTAGAGGAGGTCGCGGCGGCCCCCGGAACCCTGGTAGCCGTGCACGTTGACCTGGTTGACCAGGGCCTTCGTCGACGAACCGAAGGCCGCCCAGGTCGAGCGGGCCGTGTCGTAGTTCGTCTCGTCCGAGGCCGAGATCCTGATCCCCGTCAGGCCTCGCTTGTCCAACTCGCTTCGCATGTACGGGAGTACGGCCGCCTGGACCGTCGAGTCCATGTGGCAGCCCTCCTGCGTACCCGTGGCCGTCCACCAGTTCGACGAAGCCTCGTTGAAGGGGTCCACCGTCGCGAAGTTCACGCCCCAGTTGTTCTTGGCGTACAGGGCCACGGCGGCCAGGTGCGAGGCGTGCTGGCGGTAGTTCCAGGTCTGCAGGTTGTTGCCGCCGCCCGAGGCGCCCGACGGGTTGTGGTTCGAACACATCCACCACATCGGCGAGTTGGCGAACAGCTCGGTGGTCGCTCCGCGCGCCACCGCCTTCGTCAGCGCCGCCCGCTGCTTCGCGTCGGCGGACCATTTCCAGGCCGAGGACGTGGGGTCCTCGTTGTTCCAGTCCTGCCAGAAACCCTCGATCTGCTTGAACGCCGGGATGTTCGGCGACGCCACCATCGTCGTGCCGCCCACACTGTTCCAGCTGGACGCGCCGAGGTTGTAGCGGGCGATGTTCAGTCCGAGGCCGGGCAGCGAGGTCCCGTTGTACGTCACCGACTTGGTGGTGAAGAAGAGGTCCGCGAAGTCGTCCCGGGCGCCGAACACATTCGCCCACCAGGCGAGCGAAGTGCCCCAGCCTTCCCAAGTCCCGTACTTGGTAGCGGGATTGACTGTGATGGTCGCGTCGGCTCGAGCGGTGCCCGTTGCCAGGGCGCTGCCGAGGACCGTGCCACCTGCCGCAGCCAGCAGGGATCTGCGTCGGATCATGACTTCTCCGTCCGGATTACGACCTTCCGTTCATGTCACGAGGAAGCATCAGGTGCGGTGAGCGATTCTGTCGAGAGTTGTGACAGCCCTTTCTAAAACCACTGGACAAAGGGGGCCGACGGGGATCGGACGGACAGGTCCGGCGCCGGACGGGCCTGGCTACTTGGAGAGGTCTGCCCTATCGTGCGGCCGGGCGCCCCCGTGAACGGGCGGCGAAGGAGGCGTACGCATGCGGGCTCGGGCTCCTGTGATACGGCACCGGACACTCCGCCGGCGTGCCCTTCGCCGCCGTGCGCTGTGGAGCTGCGGCGAACTCCTCGTCACCCTCGGCACGGTCCTCGCCCTCCTCGTCGTCCACCAGCTGTGGTGGACCAACCGCCAGGCCGAACAGGGCGCCCAGCGCGAGGTGCGCGCGCTGGAGAAGGAGTGGGGTAACCCCGCCGGTCCGGGCGGGAGCCCGGAGGATCCGGCGAACCCGGTGAGCGGCTCGGACTCCGGCTCCGACAGCCCGGCCGGGTCCTCCGGCACTGCCGGCCAGGAAGGCACCCGTTTCACCAACTCCCGCTCATCCAGCGCGAGTTGGTCGCAGGCGTACGCCATCCTCAGCATCCCCCGGCTCGGTCTGCGCGTCCCCGTCGCCGAGGGCGTCAGCAAGCCGGACGTTCTCAACAAGGGGTACGTCGGCCACTACCCCGGCACGCAGCAGCCGGGCCGGGCCGGCAACTTCGCCCTCGCCGGGCACCGCAACACCCACGGCGAGCCCTTCCGGTACATCAACCGGCTGCGGCGCGGGGACGCCGTGCGGGTCGAGACGGCCGACGCGGTGTACACGTACACCGTCGACCGGACACTTCCGCAGACCTCCGCCCGCGACGACGGCGTGATCAGGGCCGTCCCCCGCTCCACCGTCAGGCCGGCCTACGGCTACCGCACCCCTGGCCACTACCTCACCCTCACCACCTGCACCCCGGAGTACACGTCCCGTTACCGTCTGGTCGTCTGGGGCACGCTCACGTCGATGCGACCCCGCTGAGCCGACCCGGGCATCCTGGACCGGGCATCCTGTATAACGAACAGCAGAGCCGACAATCAGCGTCGGTTGTCAGTCGTACGTTCGAGAGGGGGGCGTGGGAATGGGCATGATCCGGAGCTGGAGTCCGGTCCGGGTGAACCCGCGTACCGCCGCCGCGCTGTTCCTCCTCCTCATCGAGGTCGCGCTGCTCGACGCAGGCACCCTCTCCGCCGCCGTCGCCCTCGCGGCGACCGCCGCGGCCGGGTCCGCGTTCGCCGCCTGCTCGCTCATCGTCTCCCGCTGCGCGCCCGCCGCGCCGCCCACCCGGGTCCGTACGGCCATCCGCGACCGCGCCCGCCGTACGGCCTTCCTGCCGCAACGGGACCCCGACGCCCGTGGCCGCACCCGCCCCCGCGCCCCCGGACTCGCCCTCCGGACGACCACCGCGTAGGGCGCAGCATCGAGCTCAGCACCGACAGCTGACATCCCCGCGCGGGTCGTCATACCGAGCTGCATCGATCTCCGTATCCACGGGATCTCCGGTACGACGAGACCCTCGGAGGGCTCACTCACCCATGTCCAGCTTCCTGTCCGCGTTCGCGGACCTGGTCGGCCGTCTCGCCGACCTGCTCCAGCCCCTCTTCCACAACTCCTCGGCGGCCGTCGCGATCATCCTGTTCACGGCGTTCGTACGACTCCTCGTGCACCCCCTCTCCCGTGCGGCGGCGCGTGGCCAGAAGGCGCGTGCCGCACTGCAGCCCAAGGTCGCCGAGCTGCGGAAACGGCACGCGAAGGACCCCAAGAAGCTCCAGCAGGCCGTCATGGAACTGCATGCCGAGGAGAAGGTCTCGCCGCTGTCGGGATGCTTCCCGAGCCTGTTCCAGCTGCCCGCGTTCTTCTTGCTCTACCACCTCTTCTCCAACCCGGAGATCGGCGGCCGGACCAACGGGCTCCTCACCCACACGCTGTTCGCCGCGCCGCTCGGCGACCGCTGGGCCGACGCGCTCGGCGGGGACGGGATCTTCGGGGCCGCCGGGCTCGTCTACCTCGGACTGTTCGTCCTGGTCGCCGCCGTGGCCACCTTCAACTACCGCCGTATGAAGCTGGTGATGGCCGCCAACCCGATGTCGGTGAACACCGGCGGTGGTGAGGCGGTGCCCGGGCTCGCGTCCGCCGCCAAGTTCGCGCCCTTCATGTCCTTCTTCACGCTCTTCTCCGTGGCCGTGATGCCCCTGGCCGCCGCGCTCTACATGGTGACCAGCACCACCTGGAGCGCGGTCGAACGGGCGGTCCTCTACCGCTGGCAGCTCGCGCCGCAGACGGGCGCGCAGACCGGCGCGCTGTCCGGTGCGTCGACCCGCCCCCAGTCCAGTACGTGAACCGGGTATTGCGGACCGGACGTCCACCTTGGACGATCGACCAGTCCTCCGATGAATGACGCGCGACGCACGTGACGCGTGACGACCGAGGACGTGACCGAGGGCACCACCAAGGGCATCACCCAGGAAGAGAGCGACCATGAAGCTGCTGCGAGTCGGTACGGCGGGGTCGGAGCGGCCCGCGCTCCTCGACGCCGAGGGAACCCTGCGGGACCTGTCGGGGGTCGTCCCGGACATCGACGGAACGCTGCTCGCCGACGACGCGGCGCTCGGCCGGATCCGGGCCGCCGCCGACGCCGGTGACCTGCCCGAGCTGGACGCGACCGGCCTGCGGATCGGGCCGCCGCTGACCCGCGTCGGCAAGATCGTGTGCATCGGGCTCAACTACCACGACCACGCCCGGGAGACCGGCGCCGAGCCGCCCGCCGAGCCGGTGATCTTCTTCAAGGCCGCGGACACGGTCGTCGGGCCGTTCGACACGGTGCTCGTCCCGCGCGAGTCGACGAAGACCGACTGGGAGGTCGAACTCGCGATCGTCATCGGACGTACGGCCCGCTACCTCGGCTCGCACGAGGAGGCGCTCGCGCATGTCGCCGGGTACGCGGTGTCGCACGACGTGTCCGAGCGCGAGTTCCAGCTGGAGCGGGGCGGCACCTGGGACAAGGGGAAGAACTGCGAGACGTTCAACCCCCTCGGGCCCTGGCTGGTGACCGCGGACGAGGTGCCGGACCCGCAGGGGCTCGGGCTGCGGCTGTGGGTGAACGGCGAGCTGAAGCAGAACGGCACCACGGCGGAGCAGATCTTCGGGGTCGCCGAAGTCGTGCGCTACGTCAGCCAGTTCATGACCTTGTACCCGGGTGACGTCATCAACACGGGTACGCCGGCCGGAGTCGCGCTGGGTGCGCCCGAGCCCAAGCCGTTCCTTCGGGCGGGGGATGTGGTCGAGCTGGAGATCGACGGGCTCGGGCGGCAGCGTCAGGAGTTCAAGGACGCGTGAGCGCTCCGCTGGGGGCGGGGAATTCGAGTGCCGGTCCGGTGGGGGCTTGTCGCGCGGGTCCCCGCGCCCCTGAGACGGCGCTGCGCGCCTCCTCAAGGGCCGGGGCGGCCACCGACGTGATCAGCTCCCGCAGCCTGGCGACGTACAGGCGCATGTTCTTCTGCGCCACGTCCGTGTCCGGGTGGCGGGCGGCGAACTGGAGGCCCTCGTGGAGGCGGGTGGTCCAGGCGCACACCTGGTCGCCGTACGACACCCGGATCAGGCCGTACGCCTTCAGCTCGTCCCACCGCTCCGAACCCGGGATGTCCCGGGTGTCGACGAACGAGACGATCGAGTACAGGTCCGGTGAGGTGGGCCGGAAGTCGGAGCCCAGCAGCTTCAGCACCCGGGCGATGGGCATCCTCGACAGAGGCCGCTTGGCCCGCAGCGCGGTGCGGACCAGGTCGAGCGCGCCGTCGAAGTCCGAGACCTCGCCCACCGGGATCTCCAGCGGCGCGCCGCCCACGTACCAGCCGACCGAGTCCGACCACTCCGACCTGGCCCGGGTGTGGAACGGGACGACGGTGCGGTACACCTGCCGGCCGCTGATCTCGCGCACGATGAGGGCGGTGGCCGCGAGGATGCCGACCATGCTGCCGCCGTACGGACGGCAGTACGCCTCGAACGCCGCCGCGTCCGCGTCGTCCGTGAGCCACTCCCGCATCAACTTCTGTGTGGGCAGCGGCCCTTCGGGGTCGAGGCCGAGGTCGACGGGGAAGTTGGGCAGCTTGCCGTCGCACCGGGCGATGAACTTCCGCCACTCGGCGACGATCGAGTGCGTCTCGTCGATGCCGTCGGCGTGCGTACGCTCGCTCGCGCAGAAGTCGACGTAACTGGCGACCGGCGCCGTGTCCACGGCCTTGCCGTCGAGGCCGGCCGTGTAGAGCTGGTGGATCTCGTGGGCGATGCGGAAGATCGAGTACGAGTCGACGTTTGTGTGGTCGAACGCGATGTAGACGCTGGTGGTGTCGTCCCTGACGACCGCGCTGTAGATGAAGTTCGGCCAGGTCAGCGCGTCCGCCGCGATGTCGAACCGATCCTGCAGATAGCGCGAGAGCGTCGCCCCGTCGCGGAAGTCGCCGACGTCCTCACGGTGCAGGACGACGGCGTCGGGTGCGAGGGTGAAGCGCCGCAGCTCGTCCTCGGGAGACCCGGGCGGGCCGTCCGCCCAGCGGAAACCGCTGCGCAGCGTCTCGTGCCGCAGCGTCCAGGCGCGCAACGCGTCCTGGAGGACGTCGAGATCGACCCGCCCGGGGATGTCGAAGGCCGTGCCGAGCCAGGTCGGTACGAACAGTCCGTCCTCGCGCACCGTTCGCGCGGTTCGGACATGAGCCTCCTGCACGTACGCGGGTGGGCGGGTGTCGTCCGGCAGTCGGGCGGCGCCTTCGACGGTCGTCGGATGCAGGGTCCAGGTCACGAGCCGTCCGGGCCGGATCTCGCAACGGTGGATATCGGTCAATCGCACGGGACTTCTCCGTTCGCATGCGTGTCACCGGGCTCCTGGATCTCGCCCGATGACACGTGCAGACCAACGACCGGATGCATCCGGAGGAAACGCCACCGCTTCAGGGCGTGCCAGATCCCCTCCAGTCCCTCACGTCTCCCGGTTACTTCAGCAGGTCGGCCAGGCGGCGCCAGCCGTCGCGGGGGAGGACCTCCCTGGACCGGCCGTCGATGATCTGGAGGGTGACATGGTCCGCGCCCGCCGTGTGGAAGGCGTCTATCCGCTCACGGATTCGGTCCTCGCTGCCCCAGGCGAACACCGCGTCGACCAGACGGTCGCTGCCGCCGTCCGCGATGTCGTCCTCGGTGAAGCCGATGCGCAGGAAGTTGTTGGTGTAGTTCGGCAGCGTCAGATACATGGCGAGGGTGCCGCGGGCGGTCGCCCGGGCCCGGTCCGGGTCCGAGTCCAGGACGACCTTCAACTCCGGTGCCAGCAGCGGTATTTCACCCAGGGCCGCACGGGCCTGCGCGGTGTGTTCGGGGGTGACGAGATACGGGTGCGAGCCGGCGGCGCGGTTCCGTGACAGCTCCAGCATCTTCGGGCCGAGCGCGGCCAGCAACCGGCGTTCGGCGGGCTGCCCGGCCGCGTCCAGGGCGTCCAGGTACTCGACCATCGCGGCGTACGGGCGACGGTACCGGTCCGCCATCCCGGCGTGACTCACCCCGAGGCCGAGCAGGAAGCGGCCGGGGTGGGACGACTCCAACTCCGCGAACAGGGACGCCGTTTCGGCCGCCTCGTACTGCCAGATGCTCTGGATGCCGGTCGCCACGACGAGCCGCGAGGTCGCCTCGACGAGCGGAACGGCGTGCCGTACGCCCGGGCTGCCGCCCAACCAGAGGGCGCCGAAGCCCAGTTCCTCCACTTCGGCGGCGGCCTCGGCACGCTCGGTGAGCCCCTCGGGGTCCTCCGAACGCATCCCGAAACTCCAGATGCCGTACCGCCCGACGGTCTCCTTCAGCGAGTTGACGTTGTCCATCGGTTCCGCGTCCTCCGAGGTCGGTCGGTGCCCTGCCCTGTGTGCAGTCCCAACCGGAGGGTCCCTCAGGATAATTCCCGCTACTACCTGCTACACCCCGCTACACCTTCAGGAAGATCTCCAGCGCCTCCACGACCATTCGGTGGTCCTGGAGCTGGGGCAGCCCCGACACGGTCACCGACCCGATCACGCCGACGCCCTCGACCGTGATCGGGAACGAGCCGCCGTGGGCCGCGTAGGTGTCGGGGTCGAGGCGCGAGTCGTCCTCGAATGTCGTGCCCTTGGCGCGGAACCGGGCGCCCACCAGGTAGGAGGAGGCGCCGTAACGCTCCACCACCCGGCGCTTGCGGTCGATCCAGGCGTCGTTGTCCGGGGTCGAGCCGGGCAGGGCCGCGTGGAAGAGCTGCTGGCCGGCCCGGTGGATGTCGACGACCACCGGCGCCTGCCGCTCCCGCGCCAGCTCCACCAGCAGCGAACCCAGTGTCCACGCGTCCTCGTGCGTGAACTGGCGGAACACCAAGTGCCGTTGCTGTGCTTCGAGTTCATCGAGGCTCGGGGTGAGTTCGGGCGCGATGCGCGGCCCGAGCGAAGGCTGTCCGGTCGCCTTGTGGCCGAGGTGCTGGCCGGTCTTCTGGCTGGTCATCGCAGGGTCACCGTCACCTTCTCGTTCGCGGAACGCCGAGCCGCTTCCAGTACGTCGAGCGCGGCTGCCGCCTCCAGCGCGGTCACCGGGTTGGGGCCGCCGTCGCGCAGGGCCGCGGCGATCGCAGAGTAGTACTTCTCGTACGCGCCCGGCAGTGTCGGCTCCGGCCGGCCGCCGCCGGTCAGCGGGGACTCCCCGGACCCGACCCGTCCCCACATGCCCTCGGGTTCGAGCCCCCAGCCGGTGTCCCCGGGCCGCCCGCCTTCCTTCAGGGCGGCCTCCTGCGGGTCGAGGCCGTACTTCACGTACCCCGCCTGTGCGCCCAACACCCGGAAGCGCGGGCCGAGTTGGGCGGTGGTGGCGGAGACGTACAGATGGCTGCGCACGCCGCTCGTGTGGGTGAGCGCGATGAACGTGTCGTCGTCGGTCTCGGCGCCCTGGCGGCGGATGTCCGTCTCCGCGTACACCGAGGCGACCGGGCCGAAGAGGACCAGTGCCTGGTCGACGACGTGACTGCCGAGGTCGTACAGCAGTCCGCCGAACTCCGCCGGGTCGCCGGACTCGCGCCAGCCGCCCTTGGTCTGCGGGCGCCACCGCTCGAACCGTGACTCGAACCGATACACGTCACCCAGCTCGCCCTCGGCGATCAGCTTTCGGAGCGTCCGGAAGTCGTGGTCCCAGCGGCGGTTCTGGAAGACGGAGAGGAGCAGTCCCCGCTGGTCGGCGAGGGCGGCGAGGTCACGCGCCTCGGCCGCCGTGCCCGCGACCGGCTTGTCGACCACGACCGGCAGGCCAGCCTTGAGAGCGGCGGTCGCGAGCGGGACGTGCGTCTTGTTGGGCGACGCGATGACGACCAGGTCCAGCTCGTCGGCGCGGGCGAACAGCTCGTCCGGGGCGGCTGCGACCCGTACGCCCGGGTGCTCGGTGCGGGCCTGCGCCTGCCGCTGGGGGTTCGCCGTGACGACGGTGTCGAGGACGAGGCCCTCGGTGGCGGCGATCAGCGGGGCGTGGAAGACGGACCCCGCGAGGCCGTAGCCGACGAGGCCGAGGCGGAGGGGGGCACCGGACGTGCCGGTCATTCCAGTCGTACCAGTCGTACCAGTCATGCCGTCCACTTTCGCAACGCTGTTGCCAAAGTGCAAGCAGCGGGGACAATGACTCAGGTGAACAGGACGAACGCCTCCGCCGCCACGACCGTCGCCGCCTCCGGCACGGTCCCCGGGGTGAACCTGTTGGCCCTGCGCAGCCACAACGCCGCGCTCGTCCTCGACCTCCTGCGCACGGCCGGCACCGAGGGCATCAGCCGCCTCGAACTCGCCGAGCGGACCGGCCTGACCCCCCAGGCGGTCAGCAAGATCACCGCCCGCCTGCGCACAGAGGGCCTCGCGGCCCAGGCCGGCCACCGCGCCTCGACAGGCGGCAAGCCCCGCACGGTCCTGCGCCTGGTACCGGAGGCGGGCCACGCGGTGGGCGTCCACCTGGACCGCGACGAGGTGAGAGCGGTACTGGCCGACCTCACGGGGACGGCGCTGGCGGAACGCCGGGCCCCCCTGGACCTGGGCGCGGGCGCGGATGCGGTGGTCGAGGGGGTGGCCGGAGTGGTCGAGGCACTGCTCGGCGGGGGGCCGGGGGAGGGCGGGGTCCGGCTCGGGCGTGGAGCGGGGGAGGCCGGGGGTCTGCTTGCGGAGGAGCCCGTGGGAAGCGGCGCGCTGCCCGGCGACCAACACGGGGAGAGCGAGGCGGCGCTCCGTCAGACCCCCGGGACGGCCGGTGTGCTGCCCGGCCAGGGATCCGGGGAGGCCGGAACGCTGCCCGGTCAGGGACTGGGAGGGGCCGGTGCGTCGCTCGGTCAGGGACTCGGGGAGGCCGGTGCGTCGCTCGGTCCGGGACCCGGGGAGGTTGGGGTGCCGCTCGGTCAGGGGTCTGGGGAGGCTGGGGTGCTGCCCGGCCGGGGACCTGGGGGTGCCGGAGTGCAATCCGGTCAGGGACTGGGAGGGGCCGGTGCGTCGCTCGGTCAGGGACTCGGGGAGGCCGGTGCGTCGCTCGGTCCGGGACCCGGGGAGGTTGGGGTGCCGCTCGGTCAGGGGTCTGGGGAGGCTGGGGCGCTGCCCGGCCGGGGACCTGGGGGTGCCGGCGTGCAACCCGGTCAGGGACTGGGAGGGGCCGGTGCGTCGCTCGGTCCGGGACCCGGGGAGGTTGGGGTGCCGCTCGGTCAGGGGTCCGGGGAGGCTGGGGCGCTGCCCGGTCAGGGGCCCGGGGGAGCCGGCGTGGCGCTCGCTGAATTGGCTGAGCGGGGGCGCGGGGCCGGCGGTTTCGGTGGGTCCCGTAGGGGAGGCGTCGGCATTCTCGGGGTCGGTGTTGCTCTTCCCGGCCCCCTTGATCACGCCGGAGGCGTCCTGCATCGGGTCACCGGGTTTCCCGAGTGGGACGGGTTTCCGTTGCGGGACGCGCTGGCGCGGCGGCTCGGGGTGCCGGTGGCCGTCGACAAGGACACCAACGCCGCCGCGTTCGGGCTGGCGCTCGGAGGCGAGGGCGGGTCCTTCGCCTACCTCCACCTCGGTACGGGGCTGGGGGCCGGTCTGGTGCTCGGCGGGACCCTGCACCGGGGGACCAGGACCGGGGCGGGCGAGTTCGGGCATCAGGTCGTCCAGCTGGACGGACCCCCCTGCGGCTGCGGCGACCGTGGCTGCATCGAGGCGCTGTGTCTCGCCGCGGTGGCTCGCGGCGACCTGGACGAGGCGGCCCGGGTGCTCGGCGTCGGCGCCGCGAACCTCGTGGGGCTGCTGGACATCGACCGGGTCCTGCTGGGCGGCCGTACCATCGCCGCCGACCCGGAACGCTTCGTACGAGGAGTCGCCACCGTCCTCGCCGAACGCGCCCGGCGCGAGGGCGCCGACCAGCCGGTACCCGTACGGGTCGCCCCCGGAGGGGCACGCGCAGTCGCCGAGGGCGCCGCCCAACTGCTCCTCGCACCGCTGTTCGGACGGGCGGAGGGGTAGCGGGACCCCGCCCTCCCCGCTCGCCCCGGTACAGAAAATCCCTGGGGTCAGCCGCCCCCGCCCTGCGACCCTTCCCTCATGACCGCACGCAACCGGCGCAGACGACCCCGCCGCAGACTTCCCCGGCACCTGGCCTGGTCGCTGACCACCACCGACGTCAACGAGTCCCTCGGTGAACTCGTCTCCCACATAAGGGAGTTGCGCTTCCTCACCGGGTCCGACAGCGGCACGAGCGTGCTCGGAGCCCGCTGGGTCGCCTCCGACTCCCCCAACTACGGCCGAGGTGTTGACCCGGACTACGTCGGCTTCTCCGTCGACGTCCACCCGGTCGACGCGGCCGAGCGCGCCGCCACCCGTGCCGTCCTGAAGGAAACCGCCCTCCCGCAACTCCACGCCTGGATCACCCAGGGCCTCGCCGCCCCCGAGACCTGGCGCCAGACCTCCCACCTCCGCTACTGGCACCTCACCGACGGCCACCTCGGCCACGCCGACGAAGAGACCTGAACCGGCGACCGAACCCGCTGTGCCGCATCCGCCGATCGGGCGCATGTGCGAGCCCGTTCGGGGCGTAGCGGCGGACCCTCCGGAGCGGTGCCGCTCACCGACTCCACCGGCCCGGCATGGTCATGTGTTCATGCGACTGTGTACCCGCGTGACCGCGCCAGTGACCGTCACCCTCACCGCTGCCGCCGCCCTCCTCGCCGCCCCCGGAGCCCTGACCGCCCCGGCGTACGCGGCCGGCTGCGGCACCGCCCCCGGCGCCCGTACCTTCCCCCTCACGACCCGGATCCACGGCGGGCCCGCCACCTACGAAGCCGGTGGTGAGCACCAGACCTGGCGCCTCGACCTCACCAACAACACCGCGCTCACCTGCACGGACATCCACCCCGTCCTCGTACTCGTCGACGAGCGCCGTGCCCTGACGACGGCTCAGCCGAGCCTGGAGTTCTACGACGGACACCGCGCCCGCCCCTATCCCGTACGGTTCGAGGCCACCGACGCCGACGAGACCATCGGAGTGTTCGAGGGCGACGGGTTTCCCGGATTCACCGTCGGGCCCGGACGGACCGTCTCCGTGAAGGTGCGGCTCGCGATCGGCGCCGGCGCGGTGGCCAACGAGGTCGTCGCCAACGCCGCGGTGGTCCAGCGGCACGACAAGGACAACGACGGCGACTGGGTCGGCGAGTCCAACGACTACCGCTTCCATGTCGTCCCCGACACCGACACCGACATCGACACCGACCCGGCGTCGGCCGCACCCGTACCGCCCACGCCCGGTTCCGTCCCCGGCGTACGGGAACCGGGACTTCCGACCGGCGCCGGTGAGCTCGCCGGCACCGGTCGACGCGACACCGCCCTCCGCCTCTCGGGCATCGCGCTCACCCTGCTGCTGAGCGGCGCCGGAGTCATGCTGCTCGCCCGGGTCCGAGGCGTGGGACGGACCTAAACCGGCCATTCCCCCAAGATCCGGCCTGTGACAGGCTGGGCGCACGCGACACCTCGTACGTGCGTACGGCAACGCAGCGCAGCGCAACGTATGGCATGGCGTCGCTTCGTAACGCAGGCAACGCAACACACATGCAGTGCAGGAGCAGGAGACCGGACATGGCAGACCGCAAGCCCATCGACTCGTGGCTCACCGACATGGACGGTGTGCTCATCCACGAGGGCGTGCCGATCCCCGGCGCCGATGCCTTCATCAAGAAGCTGCGCGAGTCGGGCAAGCCCTTCCTGGTGCTCACCAACAACTCGATCTACACCCCCCGGGACCTGCACGCCCGGCTGCGCCGCATGGGCCTGGAGGTGCCCGTCGACAACATCTGGACCTCGGCGCTCGCCACCGCCAAGTTCCTCGACGACCAGCGCCCCGGCGGAACCGCCTACGTCATCGGCGAGGCCGGCCTGACCACCGCCCTGCACGACATCGGGTACATCCTCACCGACCACGAGCCCGACTACGTCGTCCTCGGTGAGACCCGCACCTACTCCTTCGAGGCCATGACCAAGGCCGTACGCCTGATCGAGGGCGGCGCCCGTTTCATCGCCACCAACCCGGACGAGACCGGCCCCTCCACCGAGGGCCCGCTGCCCGCGACCGGCGCCGTGGCCGCGCTGATCACCAAGGCGACCGGCCGGAAGCCGTACTTCGCGGGCAAGCCGAACCCCCTGATGATGCGGACCGGGCTCAACGCGATCGGCGCCCACTCCGAGACCAGCGCGATGATCGGCGACCGTATGGACACCGACGTCCTCGCGGGCATCGAGGCCGGGATGCAGACCTTCCTGGTGCTCACCGGCCTGACCGGGCCCGACCAGGTCGAGAACTTCCCGTACCGCCCGTCCAAGATCGTCGACTCCATCGCGGACCTCGTCGACCGCGTCTGAGCCGCCCGCGACGCACGAACCCGAGGCCGTCCAAACCCCTCGCGACCCGTACGGAGCAGTCGTACCCGCTCCGGAGATGCGGACCGGCGACGGGAGGAGGAGTCTCCAGGTGTCTGGAGGTTCACGATGGGT
Source organism: Streptomyces turgidiscabies Car8 (assembly GCF_000331005.1). GTDB lineage: Bacteria > Actinomycetota > Actinomycetes > Streptomycetales > Streptomycetaceae > Streptomyces > Streptomyces turgidiscabies. The sequence continues at coordinate 2,848 of NZ_AEJB01000045.1, read as the reverse complement.
TCCATGCGGCTCACTCTCTGTTCCGGCGCCGTGGTCGCCGCCGCGCTCACCCCCCTGCCCGTGGCGTACGCCGCCGACGGGGGCATCTCGGTGACCCCGGCGTCCCCGGCGCCCGGCAGCGACGTACAACTGGTCGTGCGCGGCTGTACGGGGAGGACGGGGACCGCGACGTCGGAGGCGTTCGTCGCCGATGTGCTGCTCGCGAGGCAGGGGGAGGACGGGGCGCTCGTCGGAGAGTCCCGCGTCCGCTCCACGCTCGGCCAGGGCACGTACGACGTCACGGTCGGCTGCGACGGCCGGCACGGCCAGGTCAAGGGCACGATCGCCGTGGCCGTGACGAACGAGGGCGCGGACGCTGGTGCGGGGGAGAGGCAGCCGTCCTACGCCGAGCCCTCCCGTGCGACTTCGACGGCCGCCTCGCCCTTCGCTCCCGTGCCCGCCGGCGGTGGCGGTGCGGCTAAGGAACTGGCCGCCGACGCGCGGGGCACCGGTCCCGGCACCGGGCAGGCGGTGGTCGGTCTCGTCCTCGCGGGTGTGGCGGCGGTCGTCGTCGCGGTGCGCGGGTTCCGCCGGGGCCGTGGGACGGACTGAACGCCATGTACGACAACGACCGAGAACCACCCTCCGGCACCGGCACAGGCGCAGGCACCGGACGCCTGACCATGGGCGTGGCCTGGGCGCTGCTGCTCCTCGGGCTGTGGATGTGGGGCCGCGAGGTGACGGACGTACGCCACGGCATATCCGCGCCGACCACCGGCGACATCGCTGCGGTCGGCCGCCCCCCTGACCCCGAACTCCCGCCCGCGCACGAGCCGTTGAGCGGCGCGGTGCCGCAGCGCGTGGACATCCCCGAACTGGGCGTGCAGGCCCCGGTGGTGGCCCGCGGCCTCGACCGGCGCGGCGCGATCGACCCGCCGCCCTTCGACCAGGCGGGCGTCGTGGGCTGGTACGGATCCGGCACCCGGCCCGGCGCCGCCGGTACCGCGCTCCTCGTCGGACACGTCGACACCGAGACCAGGCCCGCCGTCTTCTACAAGGTCGGCACCCTGCGGCCGGGCGCGACGATCCGGGTCACCCGCGCCGACGGCAAGGTCGCCGAGTTCACCGTCGACGACGTCCGGGTCCTGCCCCGCGACCGCTTCGACGCCCAACAGGCGTACGGCACCCGGCAGTCGGGCCGCGCGGAACTCCGGCTCATCACCTGCGGCGGTACGTTCGACCGGGCCTCCCGCACCTACACGGCGAACGTGATCGTGTCGGCGTACCTGACGGGCGCGGCCGCCTGACGCCCTGCCTCCGACCCGACCGTCCCACCCTGCTCGTCACCCTGCCCGGTCGACGACCCGCTCCCCCCAGAGCCGCCGACCGGGCTGGTCCTCGACCGCGCGCGCACGGGCTGCGGGAGTAACCCGGCGACCGGCGCGGGAGGTTCGATGCCCGTCCCCGAATGACACAGAAACGCGGACGGTCAACTGTTGGCCTGAGCTGGAGCCGTCTGAGACGACTGTAGAACGGATGAGCGTCCAGGCCTAGACGTGATTGACGCCAAGTCCCCGTCCAGTGGCGCTGAGTTATCCGCGCAGGTAGTAGATAGTTCTACGAGCTGGTACGCCGACGCCCCCAGGGCCCGCTGCTCCGGCCCCGAGGTACGGGAGTGCCCTGCCCGAACACGCTGTAACAGGTAACCGACAAGGCTCTGGCGACCTCGTGGGCGCCTGGCCACCTATGTCAGGATTGGGGCTTACGACACTGCATCCAGGGGGGACCAGGACAGTGCATCCGAGGGGGAGTTCGATGTTCGGCAGCAGGGGGGCGACCTGGGGGAGGGCGTCCATGGCGGTGCTGGGGGCGGCGCTGCTGTTCACGGGTTGTTCCTCAGGCAAGGGGGACGGCGACGAGCCGGCCAAGGAGGCGGGAGCCCGGATCACCCAACAGCCCAAGGGGACCAACCCGTTCTGGGTGAACCCCGACGGCAACGCGGCGGAACAGGTCGCCGCGTACGTCAAGGACGACAAGACCACCGACGCCGAGCAGATCCGGAAGATCGCCGAGCAGCCGACCGGCGAGTGGATCAGCCCGGAGAACCCGGAGGCGGAGGCGCGCGGCTTCACGGAGGCCGCGCAGAAGGCGGACCGCGCCGCACTCCTCGTCCTCTACAACATCCCGCACCGCGACTGCGGCCAGTACTCCAGCGGGGGCGCCGCCGACGGCGACAGTTACCGCGCCTGGATCGACGGCGTCGCCAAGGGCATCGGCGACCGCGCGGCCACGGTGATCCTGGAACCGGACGCGATCCTCCACCTGGTGGACGGCTGCACCCAGGACGAGTTCCACGAGGAGCGGTACGACCTGCTGAGCGGCGCGATCGACACGCTGTCGGCGCTGCGGAACACCAAGGTGTACCTGGACGCGGGAAACGCGGGATGGACGCATCCCGACCAGATCTTCGAGCCGCTGAAGTGGGCGGGCATCGACAAGGCTGACGGGTTCTCCGTCAACGTGTCCAACTTCTACTCGACGGCCGAGTCCATCGCCTACGGCAAGGCTTTGTCGGCGAAGGTGGGCGGGAAGCACTTCGTGGTGGACACGAGCCGTAACGGCAACGGGCCCTACACCGGGGGCGACGAGGACGAGAACTGGTGCAATCCTCCCGGGAGGGCGCTGGGGGAGGCTCCGACGGTGAAGACGGCGGACCCGCTGGTCGACGCGTATCTCTGGGTCAAGCGGCCTGGGGAGTCCGACGGGGAGTGCAAGGGTGGGCCGAAGGCGGGGCAGTGGTGGGCTTCTTATGCGTTGGGGCTTGCCAAGGCCAGCAAGTGACTACGGGGGTGGGGGGTTCTGTGGTGTG
>NZ_AEJB01000044.1 GCF_000331005.1 Streptomyces turgidiscabies Car8 | reverse complement strand
CCTCCAGTTCGGCCTGGGTGAAGCGGGTCAGAGGATCGCTCCGGGGGTGTAGGCCGCGGCCTGGGGATGCTGCTTGGCGATCTCCTCGATCCGGCCCACGACGACGGCGACCTGGTCGGCGGCGGCGCCCGTGAACGACAGCTTGTCGGCCATCAGGGCGTCGAGCTGCGCGCGGTCCAGGGGGATGCGCTCGTCGGCGGCGAGCTTGTCGAGGAGCTCGTTGCGCTCGGTGCCCTGCTCACGCATGGCGAGCGCGGAGGCGACGGCGTTCTCCTTGATGGCCTCGTGCGCCACCTCGCGGCCCACACCCGCGCGCACCGCGCCCATCAGCACCTTCGTGGTGGCGAGGAAGGGGAGGTAGCGGTCGAGTTCGCGCGCGACGACGGCCGGGAAGGCGCCGAACTCGTCGAGGACCGTCAGGAAGGTCTCCAGCAGCCCGTCGAGGGCGAAGAACGCGTCGGGGAGGGCCACCCGGCGCACCACCGAGCAGGACACGTCGCCCTCGTTCCACTGGTCGCCCGCCAGCTCGCCCGTCATCGAGGCGTAGCCGCGCAGGATCACCATGAGCCCGTTGACGCGCTCGCAGGAACGGGTGTTCATCTTGTGCGGCATCGCGGACGAGCCGACCTGGCCGGCCTTGAAGCCCTCCGTCACCAGCTCGTGGCCGGCCATCAGCCGGATCGTCTTGGCGGTCGAGGAGGGCGCGGCGGCCAGCTGCACCAACGCGGTGACGACGTCGTAGTCCAGCGAGCGCGGATAGACTTGGCCGACGGAGGTGAAGGCGGTGGAGAAGCCCAGGTGCCCGGCGATCCGCTGCTCCAGCTCGGCGAGCTTGGACGCGTCGCCGCCGAGCAGGTCCAGCATGTCCTGGGCGGTGCCCACGGGGCCCTTGATGCCGCGCAGCGGGTACCGCTCCAGCAGCTCCTCGACCCGGCCGTACGCGACGAGCAGCTCGTCGGCGGCGGTCGCGAACCGCTTGCCCAGGGTGGTGGCCTGCGCGGCCACGTTGTGCGAACGGCCGGCCATGACCAGCTCGCCGTACTCACCCGCGAGCTTCCCGAGCCGCGTCAGCACGGCCACCGTACGGTCGCGCACCAGCTCCAGCGAGAGCCGGATCTGCAGCTGCTCCACGTTCTCGGTGAGGTCGCGGGACGTCATGCCCTTGTGGACGTGCTCGTGCCCGGCGAGGTCGTTGAACTCCTCGATCCGCGCCTTCACATCGTGCCGGGTGACCTTCTCGCGCTCGGCGATCGACGCCAGGTCGACGGTGTCGAGGACCCGCTCGTAGTCGGCGAGGGCGGCGTCGGGCACCTCGATGCCGAGGTCCTTCTGGGCCCGCAGCACGGCGAGCCAGAGCTGCCGCTCCAGCCTCACCTTCTGCTCGGGCGACCAGAGCGTGGCGAGCTCGGCGGAGGCGTAACGTCCGGCGAGGACGTTCGGGATGCGGGGCTTTGCGGGTGCGGCGGTCACGTGTACGGATTCTACTGGCGCTTCGTGCAGGTCGGCGCCACGGTCCTGTTCGGAGGAAGGTACGAGAGGCCGTCGTGCGAAGTGATCTCCGTGCCGGCAGGTTCGCGACTCTCGGCGACGCGGCGGATCACCGGAAGTCTGCCCCTTGACCACCAGCCGGTGCGGCCCGAGCAGTTCAGGTCGCACCGGACGGGGCTGTCAGGGCAGGTCGGCCAGGCGTCGCGCCCAGAAGGAGCGGTCGGTCCAGCGGGCCTCCTGGGCGTGGATGACACGGTGGCCGCGCAGATACGCGTTCCGTGCGGCCTCGACCTGGTCCGCGTAGGCGGCGAGGGCCGAGTCCGCGTCCTCAGGAACCTGACTCAGGCGGGCGTCGACGGCCAGGCCCGCGCTCAGCCCGGTGTAGAGGGCGGTCAGCACGCCCTGGGAGGAGAGCGGGTCGAAGGCGACCGCCGCGTCCCCGGCGGCGGTCCAGCCGTCTCCGTACACCCGGTCCAGGTGCGCTGTGTGCGCGGCGGCCCGGCGGGGTGCGGCGGGTGACGTGGGCGGGGGCCGGTCAGGGTGGACCCATCGGGACACGTGGCGGGTGGCCGACATCCGTCGGTGGAAGTGGCGTGCGGTGTGGGCAGCGGCGGGCAGGTCGGTGTCGGTGA
>NZ_AEJB01000043.1 GCF_000331005.1 Streptomyces turgidiscabies Car8 | reverse complement strand
GAACCCGTAAGCGGGAACCGCTCCCACCTCGCCACCCCCCACGCATCACCCGCGCGCATCGCGCAGCACGCGCGCCCCTCGTCGGGCGCGCCCCTTCACCCGCACGTTCCGTACGTACCGCACGACGTACGGCGCACCGCGTACGACTGAAGGAGATCATGACATGGACCTGACATTCACCTCGACCTCCCCACCCTCCCCCCGCACCCCACGCCGATTACCACTCCCCACCCGGGGCAGGGCCCTCCTCCTCGTCCTCCTGGCCCTGCTCACCGCGATCCCGGCCCTCGGTCTGGTCGTCACGGCGGGCGGTGACGCGGAGGCCCACGGCACCCCGATGAAACCCGGCAGCCGCACCTTCCTGTGCTGGGAGGACGCCCTCACGGACACCGGCGAGATCAAGGCGATCAACCCGGCCTGCAAGACGGCCCAACAGGTCAGCGGGACAACGCCGTTCTACAACTGGTTCTCGGTGCTGCGCTCGGACGGCGCCGGCCGCACCCGGGGCTTCGTCCCGGACGGCCAGCTCTGCAGCGGCGGCAACACCAACTTCACCGGGTTCAACACCCCCAGTGCCGACTGGCCGTTGACCCACCTCACCTCGGGCGCCAACGTCGACTTCTCGTACAACGCGTGGGCGGCGCACCCGGGTTGGTTCTACGTCTACATCACCAAGGACGGCTTCGACCCGACCAAGACGCTCACCTGGGACGCGCTGGAGTCCCAGCCGTTCCTGAGCGTCGACCACCCGCCGCTCAACGGCTCCCCGGGCAACGTCGAGGCCAACTACTCCTGGAACGGCAAGCTCCCGGCGAACAAGTCCGGACGCCACCTCATCTACATGGTGTGGCAGCGTTCCGACAGCGCGGAGACCTTCTACTCCTGCTCCGACGTCGTCTTCGACGGCGGCAACGGCGAGGTGACGGGCATCAAGGACCCCGGCAACCCGCCCACCGAGCCCCCGCCCGGCGCGTGCACCGCCACCCGCCGTACGACGGGCAGCTGGAACGGCGGCTATCAGGCCGAGGTGACCGTCACCAACTCCGGGAACGTGCCCATGCTCGGTTGGATGGTCGACTGGTCGCTCCCGGCGGGCCAGGCGGTGGACAGCCTCTGGAACGGCAACGCCACCTACAACGGCCAGGCGGTGATGGTCCACAACGCCAACTGGAACGGCTCGCTCGATCCGGGCAGGACAGCGACGTTCGGCTACGTCGTCCGGGGGTCCGGCGGTGATACGGCGACCACTCTGCCCTGCCGGGTCGGCTAGGACCTGACCCGGACCCGCGGGGCCGCACGTGCACAGGTGAGACAGCTCAGGGCGGACCCGGTGGTCGATACCCACCGGGTCCGCGAGCCGGGCCGGCACGGGGGATGAGGCCCGGGTGGATTGCGTCTGGAGATGCGACCGCCTGAGGCAACGATAGAGACAACGTTGTCTGGTGGTCCGATCATCACTCTATCGCTCCAACGGACAGCATCGTCAAACCGGTTGCCTCCCTCTCAGGGGTGGACGCCTTACCCCGCGGGGGCGACCGCCGCGCGCGTCCGCGCGAAGCCGCTCGACCTCCCGTGGTACCGCTGGCGCACGTCACTGTCCCCGCGGCTTGTGCGACCTGTGGAGCGCGACCCGTCCGAAGGAGGAGGGGCCGCGTCATGCGTGTCCGCCCTACGTCCCTGCTGCTGGCCACCGCCCTGATGCTCGGCACCCCCGCTCCGACGCTCGCGGCGACGCCGACGTCCCAGACATACCCACTACCCCTGGTCCAGGACCCCACCCCGTACGTCGACCCGCTCATCGGCACCAGGAACGGCGGCGATGTCTTCCCGGGCGCGGTCGTCCCGTTCGGCATGCTCTCCTGGAGCCCGGAGAACACCCGGGGCGACGCCGGCCGGACGGCGGCCCCCGGCGGCTACCACTACGACGCCACCCGCATCCGGGGCTTCAGCCTCACCCACATGTCCGGCACGGGCTGTGCGGGCGGCAGCGGCGACATCCCCTTCTTCCCGTACGCGGGTGAGGTCACGTCCTCCCCGGCGAGCGACACCCAGGACACGGTGTACGCGGCCGACTTCAGCCACGCCGACGAGACGGCGGAGCCCGGCCACTACAGGGTGCGCATGGCGTCCGGGGTCACCGCCGACCTCACCGCGACCACCCGCGCAGGCTCCGCCCGCTTCACCTACCCGCCCGGCCGACCGGCGTCGATGCTGATCCGTACCGCCAACTCCGAGGTGGGCTCGACGGATTCGACGGTCACGATCGACACCGCGGCCCGCACGGTCTCCGGCTCGGTCACCTCCGGCAACTTCTGTGGCCACCTCGACCCCGAGGGCCGACGCCCCTACTACACCCTTCACTTCACGGCCCGCTTCGACCACGCCTTCAAGGCGACGGGCACCTGGCAGGACGGCCGACTGAGCCCGGGTGCCACGTCCGCGTCCGGCGGAACGGGGGGCTTCACCGCGAACAGCGGCAGACCAGTGGCGGGCAGAGGGGCGGGCGGCTATGTGGAGTTCGAGCCCGGCGCGGGCCCGGTGGGCGTCAAGGTCGGTATCTCGTACGTCAGTCGGGCGGGCGCCGAGGCCAACCTCGCGGCCGAGAACCCGTCGGCCCGCTCCTTCACGTCGGTCCAGCAGGCGGCCCGACGTGCCTGGCGGGACAGGCTTGCCGCCATCAAGGTCGGCGGGGGCACGGAAGCCGAACGCACCACCTTCTACACCGCGCTCTACCACTCCCTCCTCCACCCGAACGTCATCAGCGACGCCGACCGCCGATACCGGGGCGGCGACGACCGGGTCCACCTGGTCCGCGTGAACCACGATCACCAGTACGGCACCTTCTCCGGCTGGGACGTCTACCGCTCCCAGGTCCAGCTGCTCACCCTCCTGGACCCCGACACCGGATCCGACATCGCGCAGTCCCTCTACGAACTCGCCCGCCAGAACGGCGGGTTGTGGGACCGCTGGCTGCACGGCGCGAGCGGCACCCACGTCATGAACGGCGACCCCTCACCCGCCGCCCTCGCCGGCATCCGCGCCTTCGGCGGCCGGCGCTTCGACCTGCGGGGCGCGCTGGACTCCCTGGTGCGGGCGGCGACGACACCGACCCGGCAGGACCTGTCACCGGCCGGCAGACCGGTCCTCTCGGTCGGTCAACGCCCCTCCCTGGACGCCTACCTGGCCCACCACTACATGCCGTCCGTGTCCAACGCGTGGGGCGGCGCCGCGGAGACGCTGGAGATGTCGGGCGCGGACTTCGCCCTCGCCGAACTGGCCCGCGCGGCAGGCCGGACGAGGACGGCGAACGACTTCATGAAGCGCGCCCAGTGGTGGCAGAACAACTTCGACATCTCGGCCCACAGCAGCGGAGGCTACATCACCGACCGCAAGGCGGACGGCAGTCGGGCCACCGGTTTCACTCCGGCCACCGGAAAAGGCTTCGTCGAGGGTACGGCGGCCCAGTACACCTGGATGGTCCCGCACAACCCGGCGGGCCTGTTCGCGGCGATGGGCGGCACCACAACGGCCGTCGACCGCCTGGACGCCTTCTTCCACCACGCCGACGGCAGCTGGGCACTCACCGGCAGCGGCGGCGAGAAGTCCGAGCTGGACAACGAGCCCTCGGTCAACGTCCCCTACCTGTACGCCTACGCGGGCGCACCGCGCAGAACCCAGGAGACGGTGCGCGCGGCGATGACGAGGCTCTGGTCGACGCGGCCGGGAGGTATCCCCGGCAACGACGACCTGGGCGCGATGTCCTCCTGGTACGTCTTCGCCGCGCTCGGCATGTACCCGCAGGTGCCGTCCCGAGCCGAACTGGTCCTGGCCTCGCCCCTGTTCCCGAGGATCGAGATCAACCGCCCCTACGGCAACGACATCTCGATCCACGCCCAGGGAGCGTCGGCGGACACCCCGTACGTCCAGTCCCTCGCGGTCAACGGTCTGACGAGCGACCGCCCCTGGCTCCCGGCGTCCTTCGTCCGGCACGGCGGCACCCTGGACTACACCCTCGCCGCCACCCCACACCCCACCTGGGGCACCGCTCCGTCCGACGCCCCACCGTCCTTCCGGTCGGGCGAGCAGCCCTTCCAGTTCGGCGTCGGCCCCACCACGGCGACGCTCGCACCGGGCGGCAGCGCGCGGGTGGACATCCGGGCACTGTCCCTGACGGGCACCGCCAACCGTGGCCCGGAGGTCCGCTTCGAGGTGGAGACCCCGACGGGAGTCACGGCAACGCCCGTCTCAGGAAGGGTGGTCGACGGCGTCCAGCGGATCACGTTCTCCGCCCCGCCCACCGCCGGGCAGGGCTTCCACGAGGCGAGGATCAGGGTGACGGCGACGGACACGGCGTACGAGCAGCCCGTCGCCCTCACCGTGGCGGCTCCGGGGTCCCTCCTCGCCGCCTACGACAACACGGGCACCTCCGACGACACCGGCGACCACACCGAGGCCGACTACGACGGCGCCGGGTGGAGTTACTCGCGGCAGGCGCTGGAAGCAGAGGGCCTCACGCCGGGCACGCGGGGCACGCTGCCGACCGGCATGACCTTCACCTGGCCGAGCTCGCCGCCGGGCCGCCCGGACAACGCGTCGGCAGCCTCCCAGATCATTCAACTCGCCGCACCCGTATCCCGGTTGTCCTTCGTCGGCAGCGCGGCCTTCGGCAGCCGTCGAACGCGGGCGACCGTCACCTACACCGACGGCACCACCGACACGGTCGACCTCGCCCTCACCGACTGGACGCTGGGCGGCGGCACGGGCACCGTCCAGTACGGCAACGAGGTCGTCGCGAGGACTGCGTACCGGAACGTCCCGGGAGCGGGCCGGGACCCGGTCCCGACGTATGTCTTCGCGACGAGGCCGTTCCAGGCACCGGGCGGCCGGAGCATCGCGAGCGTACGTCTCCCGGCCAATGCCAACGTGCATGTGTTCACTCTCGCTGTCGGCTGACACCATCGAAGGACGGGGCAATGACCCAACCTTCCCGAGGAGTTCAAATCGGAGGCACGG
>NZ_AEJB01000042.1 GCF_000331005.1 Streptomyces turgidiscabies Car8 | reverse complement strand
CCTACCCGATGTCGGCGTCTGTCAGGGGGAGGCCGGGGGGTACAGCGTTCTCGGGAGTTGGGATGCTGCTGCGGCGTCCAGGAGCCACAGGGTGCGTTGTCTGCCGTACGCCCCTGCTGCCGGGGCCTGGATCTCGCCCGCGCCCGACAGAGCTATCGCCGCCGCTCCCGCCTTGTCCTCGCCCGCCGCCAGCAGCCATACCTCGCGGGCCGCGCGGATCGCCGGGAGGGTGAGGGTGACCCGGGTGGGTGGGGGTTTCGGGGCGCCGTGGACGCCCACGACCGTGCGCTCCGTCTCCCGGACCGCCGGCAGCTCCGGGAAGAGCGATGCCACGTGGGTGTCCGGGCCCACGCCCAGCATCAGGACGTCGAAGGTCGGGACCTGGCCGTGGGATTCGGGGGTCGCCGACTTGGCCAGTTCCGCCGCGTACGCCTCGGCCGCGGCGTCCACGTCCGAACCGTACGGGCCGTCCGACGCGGGCATGGCGTGGACGCGGCTCGGGTCCAGCGGCACCGCGTCCAGCAGCGCCGCCTTCGCCTGGGTGACGTTGCGGTCGGGGTCGCCCTCGGGCAGGAAGCGCTCGTCTCCCCACCACAGGTCGAGCCGGGCCCAGTCGATGGCGTCCCGGGCGGGCGCGGCGGCCAGGGCGGCCAGCAGGCCGTTGCCGTTGCGCCCGCCCGTGAGCACCACCGACGCCGAGCCCCGCGAGGCCTGCGCGTCCACGATCTTCGTGATCAGGCGGGCCGCCGCGGCCTCGGCCATCAGCTCCTTGTCGCGGTGGACGACGAGCTGCGGTGCCGTACTCACTTCGCGGCCACCTTCTTCACCGGTGGCATCTTGGCCGGAGTCGCCCTTTCGGGAGCATCCGCCTTCTCGGCCGAAGCCGAAGCCGAAGCCGCCGTCTCCGGTGCCGGCGTAGCGGACAGCCGCTCCACCCCGTACCGCAGTGCCGACGCGTAGGTGTCGTCCGGGTCCAGGCGCCGCAGCTCCTCCGCCATCAGCTCGGCCGTCTCACGGCGCTTGAGCGCCACCGCGCGGTCGGGCTGGCCCTGGATGGAGAGGGTCGCCAGGGTGCCGTCGGCGCGGTCCAGGGTGATGGGGCCCGTGCTCGTCCGCATGCGGACCGCCGTCAGACCCGGGCCCGAGGACAGGGAACGCTTCACCGGGACGTCCAGCCGGTCCGCCAGCCACATCGCCAGCAGCTCGCAGCTCGGGTTGAACTCCTCGCCCTCCACCTCGACCGCGTCCACCTCACAGGTGACCTGGTCCAGGGCGGCGGCCAGCATCGACCGCCACGGGGTGATCCGGGTCCAGGACAGGTCCGTGTCGCCGGGTGTGTAGGCGTCCGCGCGTGCCGCGAGCTCCCGTACGGGCTGCTCAGCCGCGTACGTGTCCGTCACCCTGCGCTGTGCCAGGGCGCCCAGCGGGTCCTTCGCCGGGTCCAGCGGGGCGTTCACCGGCCACCAGACGACCACCGGGGCGTCGGGCAGCAGCAGGGGCAGGACCACCGAGTCGGCGTGGTCGACGACCTCGCCGTACAGACGCAGGACGATCGTCTCGCCGCTGCCCGCGTCCGCGCCGACCCTGACCTCGGCGTCGAGGCGGGACGTCGTACGGTCGCGGGGGGAGCGGGAGACGCGCTTGACGACGACCAGGGTGCGTGAGGGGTGCTCGCGCGAGGCGTCGTTCGCCGCCTTCAGGGCGTCGTACGCGTTCTCCTCGTCGGTGACGATGACGAGGGTGAGGACCATTCCGACGGCGGGGGTGCCTATGGCCCTTCGGCCCTGCACCAGCGCCTTGTTGACCTTGCTGGCCGTGGTGTCCGTGAGGTCGATTTTCATGGGCGCCGCCAGCTCCGTCCGTCTCGTTCGAGCATTTCGTCCGCCTCGACGGGGCCCCACGTGCCCGACTGGTACTGCGCGGGCTTGCCGTGCTTGTCCCAGTACTGCTCGATCGGGTCGAGGATCCGCCAGGACAGCTCGACCTCCTCGGTGCGCGGGAAGAGGTTGGAGTCGCCCAGGAGGACGTCCAGGATCAGGCGCTCGTACGCCTCGGGGCTCGACTCCGTGAAGGACTCGCCGTACGCGAAGTCCATGGACACGTCCCGGATCTCCATCGAGGTGCCGGGCACCTTGGAGCCGAAACGGACCGTGATGCCCTCGTCGGGCTGGACGCGGATGACGATCGCGTTCTGGCCCAGTTCCTCCGTCGCCGTGTGGTCGAAGGGGGAGTGGGGGGCCCGCTGGAAGACCACCGCGATCTCGGTGACGCGACGGCCCAGACGCTTACCGGTGCGCAGGTAGAAGGGGACCCCGGCCCAGCGGCGGTTGTCGACCTCGACCTTGATCGCCGCGTAGGTGTCGGTCTTCGACTTGGGGTCGATGCCGTCTTCCTGGAGGTAGCCGATGGCCTTCTCGCCACCCTGCCAGCCCGCCGCGTACTGCCCGCGGACCGTGTTCGCGCCCAGGTCCTGCGGCAGTTTGACCGCGCCGAGCACCTTGGTCTTCTCGGCGGCCAGAGCGTCCGCGTCGAAGGAGGCCGGCTCCTCCATGGCCGTCAGGGCCATCAGCTGGAGCAGGTGGTTCTGGATGACGTCACGGGCCGCGCCGATGCCGTCGTAGTAGCCAGCCCGGCCGCCGATGCCGATGTCCTCGGCCATCGTGATCTGTACGTGGTCCACGAAGGACCGGTTCCAGATCGGCTCGAACATCTGGTTGGCGAAGCGGAGCGCCAGGATGTTCTGGACGGTCTCCTTGCCGAGGTAGTGGTCGATCCGGAAGACCTGGTCCGGAGCGAAGACCTCCTCGACGGTCGTGTTGAGGTCCTCGGCCGACCTGAGGTCGTGGCCGAAGGGCTTCTCGATGACCGCACGCCGCCAGGAACCGTTGTCCTGGTCCGCCAGACCGTGCTTCTTCAGCTGCTTGATGACCACCGGGAAGGCGGACGGCGGCACGGAGAGGTAGAAGGCGAAGTTGCCGCCCGTCCCCTGTGCCTTGTCCAGCTCCTCGATCGTCGAGCGCAGCCGCTCGAAGGACTCGTCGTCGTCGAAGGTGCCCTGGACGAAGCGCATCCCCTGGATGAGCTGCTGCCAGACCTCTTCACGGAACGGCGTACGGGCGTGCTCCTTGACGGCGTCGTGGACCTCCGCCGCGAAGTCCTCGTTCGCCCACTCGCGCCGGGCGAAACCGACGAGGGAGAAGCCCGGTGGCAGCAACCCGCGGTTGGCGAGGTCGTACACGGCAGGCATCAGCTTTTTGCGTGACAGGTCGCCGGTGACCCCGAAGATGACCAGGCCCGACGGCCCCGCGATACGCGGGAGCCGCCGGTCTGCGGGGTCACGCAGCGGGTTGCTGCTTGACAAGGTTTCAGCCCTCCGAGGGGGCGAGGCGCTTCAGTTCCGCCTCTGTCGACTTGAGCAGGTCGGTCCAGGACGCCTCGAACTTCTCGACGCCCTCGTCCTCGAGCAGCTGGACCACTTCGTCGTACGAGATGCCGAGCTTCTCGACGGCGTCGAGCTCGGCACGGGCCTGCTCGTACGTACCGGCGATGGTGTTGCCGGTGATCTGTCCGTGGTCCTCGGCGGCGAACATGGTCGCCTCCGGCATGGTGTTGACCGTGTTCGGCGCGACCAGGTCGTCGACGTACAGGGTGTCCTTGTACGCCTTGTCCTTGACGCCGGTCGAGGCCCACAGCGGGCGCTGCTTGTTGGCCCGTGCCTTGTCGAGGGCCGCCCAGCGGTCGGAGGAGAAGATCTCCTCGTACGCCTGGTAGGCGAGCCGCGCGTTGGCCAGACCGGCCTTGCCGCGGGCGGCCTTGGCCTCGTCGGTGCCGAGCGCGTCGATCCGCTTGTCGATCTCGGTGTCCACGCGGGACACGAAGAAGGACGCCACCGAGTGGATCTTGGAGAGGTCCAGGCCGCGCTCCTTGGCCTTCTCCAGGCCCGAGAGGTAGGCGTCCATGACCTTGCGGTAACGCTCCAGCGAGAAGATCAGCGTGACGTTGACGCTGATCCCGAGGCCGATGACCTCGGTGATCGCCGGAAGACCCGCCTCGGTGGCCGGGATCTTGATGAGCGTGTTCGGCCGGTCCACCAGCCAGGCCAGCTGCTTGGCCTCGGCGACGGTCGAGAGGGTGTTGTGGGCGAGACGGGGGTCGACCTCGATCGACACCCGGCCGTCCTGACCCTGCGTCGCGTCGAAGACCGGACGCAGGATGTCGGCGGCGTCACGGACGTCCGCCGTCGTGATCATGCGGATGGCCTCTTCGACGGTGACCCCGCGGGCGGCGAGCTCGGTGACCTGCGGCTCGTAGCCGTCACCGCTGCTGATCGCCTTCTGGAAGATCGACGGGTTGGTCGTGACGCCCACGACGTGCTGCTGGTCGATCAGCTCGGCGAGGTTGCCGGACGTGATCCGCTGGCGCGACAGGTCGTCCAGCCAGATCGCGACGCCTTCTTCGGAGAGGCGCTTGAGTGCGTCTGTCATGGAAATTACATCTCCTACGAGTCGTTATGTCAGCGTCAGCGCTGGGCTGCGGCGATCGATTCCCTGGCTACTGCGGCCACGTTCTCGGCAGTGAAGCCGAACTCCTGGAAGAGGACCTTGCCGTCGGCCGACGCGCCGAAGTGCTCCAGGGAAACGATGCGACCCGCGTCCCCGACGTACTTGTGCCAGGTGAGGCCGATACCGGCCTCGACCGCCACGCGCGCCTTGACGGACGGGAGCAGAACGCTCTCCCGGTACCCCTGGTCCTGCTCCTCGAACCACTCCACACACGGCATCGACACGACGCGTGTCGGTACTCCCTCCGCCTGGAGCTGCTCGCGGGCGCCGACGGCCACGTGGACCTCGGAGCCGGTCGCGATGAGGATGACCTCGGGCGTGCCGCCCTCGGCGTCGAAGAGGACGTAACCGCCCTTGGCCGCGTCCTCGTCGGCCTCGTACGTCGGCACGCCCTGGCGGGTCAGCGCGAGACCGTGCGGGGCGCCCTTGCCGAAGACCTTCGTCCAGCGCTTGAGGATCTCGCGCCAGGCGATGGCCGTCTCGTTGGCGTCGGCCGGGCGCACCACGTTCAGGCCCGGGATGGCGCGCAGCGACGCGATGTGCTCGACCGGCTGGTGCGTCGGGCCGTCCTCGCCGAGACCGATGGAGTCGTGCGTCCACACGTACGTCACCGGAACGTGCATCAGCGCGGACAGCCGCACCGCGTTGCGCATGTAGTCGGAGAAGACGAGGAACGTACCGCCGTAGACACGGGTGTTGCCGTGCAGGGCGATGCCGTTCATCTCGGCGGCCATCGAGTGCTCGCGGATACCGAAGTGGATCGTGCGCCCGTACGGGTCCGCCTCCGGCAGCGGGTTGCCCTTCGGGAGGAAGGAGGACGTCTTGTCGATGGTCGTGTTGTTCGAGCCGGCCAGGTCGGCCGAGCCGCCCCACAGCTCCGGGATGACCGCGCCCAGCGCCTGCAGGACCTTGCCGGACGCGGCACGGGTGGCGACACCCTTGCCCGCCTCGAAGACCGGGAGCTTCTCCTCCCAGCCGCCCGGCAGTTCACCCGCGGCGATGCGGTCGAACTCGGCGGCGCGCCCGGCGTTGCTGTTGCGCCACTCCTGGAACGACTTCTCCCACTCCGCCCTGGCCTGACGGCCGCGCTCCAGCGCCTCGCGGGTGTGGTCAAGGACGGCGTCCGAAACCTCGAAGGACTGCTCCGGGTCGAAGCCGAGGACCCGCTTGGTGGCCGCCACCTCGTCGTCGCCGAGGGCCGAGCCGTGCGCGGCCTCGGTGTTCTGGGCGTTCGGGGCGGGCCAGGCGATGATCGAGCGCATCGCGATGAACGACGGCCTGTCGGTGACCTGCTTGGCGGCCTGCACGGCGTTGTAGATGGCGTGCGGGTCGAGGTCACCGTCCGGCTTCGGGGCGATCCGCTGCACATGCCAGCCGTACGCCTCGTACCGCTTGACGACGTCCTCGGAGACGGCCGTCTCGGTGTCGCCCTCGATCGAGATGTGGTTGTCGTCCCACAACAGGACCAGGTTGCCGAGCTTCTGGTGGCCGGCCAGCGAGGACGCCTCCGCGGAGATGCCCTCCTGCAGGCAGCCGTCACCGGCGATCGCGAAGATGAAGTGGTCGAACGGCGACTCCCCCACGGGGGCCTGCGGGTCGAACAGACCGCGCTCGTAACGGGCGGCCATCGCCATGCCCACAGCGTTGGCGACACCCTGGCCCAGCGGACCCGTCGTCGTCTCCACGCCCGTCGTGTGCCCGTACTCCGGGTGGCCGGGGGTCTTCGAACCCCACGTCCGGAACGCCTTCAGGTCATCCAGCTCCAGGCCGAAACCGGCCAGGTAGAGCTGGGTGTAGAGGGTCAGGGACGAGTGACCGGCGGACAGCACGAAACGGTCGCGCCCGACCCAGTCGGCGTCCGCCGGGTCGTGCCGCATCACCTTCTGGAAAAGGGTGTACGCGGCGGGGGCCAGGCTCATCGCCGTACCGGGATGGCCGTTGCCGACCTTCTGTACGGCATCGGCGGCCAGGACGCGGGCGGTGTCCACAGCCCGCTGGTCCAACTCGGTCCACTCGAGGTCTGTGGTGGTCGGCTTGGTGCTCACCCTGGGTCAGGGCTCCTCTCCACATGTCTAATGCCGGCGTCCTCGGTGTCCACCGGCTGCCGGGGGCTGACACCCTCGGCCTTTGTCGAGCCTACCCTCGTACGAACGTGCATTATTTCGAGTCATTCCAGACTGCCGGGACTGCTTCGCATCCGCCTCCCGACCGCTGCCGGACTGCAATACGAAGCGCGCCGCCCGACTGCTCAATCGAGCTACGTCGCGCCCATCACAAAGCGCCCCTCAACACGACCCCACCCCCGCGAAGGGCGGGGTCTGGGCAACGTCTAGAGTGGCGTGGTAAGCGCGAGCCTTTACCGGGACTTCACACCGGAGGCTTGTTGGAATGTCTCTGTCAGGGGTGTGCGTGACGGCCGTTGAATCCCGTCCAGCGGGGATGACCGGGACGAGCCAGAGCCAGAGCCAGAGTCACCGGCCGTTCGGGGCCCGGGTCATGGCGTTCGTTGCTCTCACAAAGCCGCGGATCATCGAGCTGCTGCTCATCACCACCGTTCCGGTGATGTTCCTGGCGGAGCAAGGTGTACCGGACTTCGGGCTGGTCCTGCTCACCTGCCTCGGCGGCTACCTCTCCGCAGGAGGTGCCAACGCGCTCAACATGTACATCGACCGTGACATCGACGCGCTCATGGACCGCACCTCGCAGCGGCCCCTGGTCACCGGCATGGTCAGCCCGCGCGAGTGCCTGGCCTTCGGCATCACCCTCGCCGTCGCCGCCACGCTCCTCTTCGGCCTCACGGTCAACTGGCTGTCGGCCTGGCTGTCGCTGGGCGCGCTCCTCTTCTACGTGGTCGTCTACACGATGATCCTGAAGCGGCGTACGTCGCAGAACATCGTGTGGGGCGGCATCGCGGGCTGCATGCCGGTCCTCATCGGCTGGTCCGCCGTCACGAACTCGCTCTCCTGGGCGCCGCTCATCCTCTTCCTGGTCATCTTCTTCTGGACCCCGCCGCACTACTGGCCGCTGTCCATGAAGGTGAAGGACGACTACGCGCGCGTGGGTGTGCCGATGCTTCCCGTCATCGCCTCCAACAAGACGGTCGCCCGGCAGATCGTGGCGTACAGCTGGGCGATGGTCGCGGTCTCGCTGCTGCTCACTCCGTTGGGTTACACGGGCTGGTTCTACACCGTGGTCGCGCTCGCGGCGGGCGGCTGGTGGCTGTGGGAGGCGCATGCCCTGCAGGGGCGCGCGCGGGCTGAGGTGGCCGGCGGAAAGCTCAAGGAGATGCGGCTGTTCCACTGGTCGATCACCTATGTGTCGCTGCTGTTCGTGGCTGTGGCTGTGGACCCGTTCTTGCGGTAAGCATTTCGGCCGCGGGTCCGCCGTGGCTGGTCGCGCAGTTCCTCGCGCCCCTGAAGGGGCGCCCCAGCCACCGGCGATACGTGGTCAAGGCCACTTCCCCTTGCCGTCGCCAGTTGATCTACCCGTCGGTAGCATCCTCGGTATGGCAGATACGCAGGAGCGCACGGTGGCCAGGCTCGCCAAGCAGATCGACGGCTTCGCCAAGCAGCACGGTGGCGCCGAGGGGCAGGTGGCCTACATCGGGGAGCGTGGGGCCCGGATCGTGCTGGTGGGCGAGGACGGCGGCTGGGGTGATCTCGTTGCCCCCACGTACGCGATCGCCCAGCAGGCCGTCGAGAAGGCCGGTATCACCGTCCACGAGGACTTCGACGGCGAGTTCGCGGCCAAGGTGACGACCGGACCGTACGAGTGGACGCGCATGGCGGGAATCCAGCTGGGCGGCCCGCGCAACCCGTGAGCGCGGGGAGTGGCCGGTCGGCGTCGGTCGTTCCCACGGGGTGTGCGCGAGCAACACCTGATGGTCGGTTCACCCGTTAGGACCTTAGGAACACACGGTCCAGCCACGGGGAGCCCGGATGATCGAAACGCCGTCCCTCGTCGACCAGTACTGCCACGGCGTACTGAGAACAGAGCTGGGTCTCGGCACCTTCGAGGCGCAGCTCGCGCGTACCGAGGGGCCGCCCGCCGCCGGGACCACCCTCTTCGACACCCAGACCGGGTTCGCCGTACGCCGCTGGTGCCCCCCGCTGCTGGGCCTGGAACCGCATGCTCCCCCCGCCCGTTATCTCGCCCGGCGCCGTGAACTCGGCGTACTGGAAACGGGCAGGCGGCTGCTGCGGGGGAGCGGAATCACGACATACCTGGTCGACGCCGGGCTGCCGGGCGACCTCACCGGGCCGGCCGAGATGGCCTCCGCGGGGGCCGCCGACGCCCATGAGATCGTCCGCCTCGAACTCCTGGCCGAGCAGGTCGCCGACACCTCGGGCACCGTCGAGTCCTTCCTCGCCAACCTCGCCGAGTCGGTGCACGGCGCGGCGACGAGCGCCGTGGCCTTCACCTCCGTCGCGGGCGTACGGCACGGACTGGCGCTCGCACCCGATCCGCCGGGGCCGGGAGAGGTACGGGGCGCGGCGGGCCGCTGGCTGGCCGGACGCCGGGTCGGCGGCCCGCTCAGCGACCCCGTGCTGCTGCGCCACCTGCTGTGGATCGCGGTCGCTTCGGGCCTGCCGCTCCAGCTCCACGCGGGGCTGGGCGAACCGGGCTTACGCATCGACCGCACCGATCCGGTCCTGCTCACGGACTTCGTCCGCGCGACGGCCGGGCTCGGCACCGACCTGGTGCTGCTGCACGGCTACCCCTACCACCGGCACGCGGCCCACCTCGCCGGTGTCTTCCCGCATGTGTACGCCGACCTGGGCGCTGCCCTCGTCCGTACCGGCGCCCGGGCCGCCGCCATCCTCGCCGAGATCCTCGAACTCGCCCCCTTCGGCAAGATCCTCTTCTCCAGCGGCGCCCAGGCCCTGCCCGAACTCCATGTGGTGGGCGCCCGCCTCTTCCGCGAGGCCCTCGGCCGGGTACTCGGCGGCTGGGTCGCCGAGGGGGCGTGGTCGCTGGGTGACGCGCAGCGAGTGGCCGGAATGATCGCTGCGGGCAACGCACGGCGGGTGTACGGGCTGCGGTGACTGTGAAGACTGGGGGCATGACGACACCCGGGACTCGGACGACGGATGCCCTGACCGATGCCTTACTGGACCGCTTCCTGGGGGAGCTGCGAGCACTCGCCCCGGTCGCCGTCTGGGCCCACGGATCACTCGGAGGGGGCGACTACCAGGAGGGCCGCAGTGACCTCGACCTGATCGCCGTCCTGGACGGGCCGATCGGGCCGGGCACCGCCTGGCAGGTGGGCAAGCTGCACGCACGTCTGCGCACCGACCCGCTCGCCCCGCTGCTGCACTGCACCTACCTGTCCGACGCGACGACGGCCAATCCCGAGCGACGGCACCTCACCTGGGCGCACAGCGAGCTGTTCCGGCGGACCGTCACCCCGGTGACCCGGCGTGAGCTGCACACCTTCGGACGGGTGCTGTACGGGAAGTCGCCGGGGGAGCTGCTTCCGGTGGTGGCGGACCGGCAGCTGACCGACTTCGTCGTACGGGACCAGCGCGACTTCTGGCGGCCCACCGTGGACAAGGCCCACCTCTGGACGCAGGACGTCTGGGTCGACCTGGGGCTGGTCACGTTCGCCCGGGCGACCATGACCCTGCGGGACGGCAGCCTGCTCTCGAAACGGGAGGCCCTTGACCTGCTGCCCGGGCTCGGGGCGCCCGTAAAGGTCGTCGAGGACATCGCGCGACGGCGGTACGGGCAGGAGGGCGGCCGGGTCGACGCCGGGTGGCGCGAGCGGCGCGGCGAGCTGACGCGGGACTACCTGGGCGACGCGATCGACCACCTGGTGACCTCGTACACCTGACCGCGTACACAGACCGCGTAGAACGTGACGCACGCGTGCGTGCGTCACGTCGTCGGTCTACGCGCGCGTGCCCACCGTCGCCTCGGCCGCGGGGCCCGAGACGTCGGCCAGGGCGTCGGTCGTGGCGCGCTCGCGCAGGGCGAGCAGGACACGCAGGACGGCGATCCACACCAGCGCCGAGCCGAGCATGTGCAGGCCGACGAGGACCTCGGGCAGGTTCGTGAAGTACTGGACGTACCCGATGATCCCCTGGGAGAGCAGGATCAGGAACAGGTCCCGGGTGCGGTCCAGCGGGCCCTTGGGGGCGTCGACCGCCTTCAGGACGAACCACAGGGCGAACGTCAGGGTCACCACGATCCAGGCGAGCACCGCGTGCAGTTTGCTGACGGTCTCCCAGTTCAGTGGCATGCGCTCGATCTCGCTCGAGTCGCCGGCGTGCGGGCCGGACCCGGTCACCACCGTGCCGACCGCGATCAGCAGCACCGTGGCGACCACCAGGAACCACACCAGCTGCTGGACCGCCTTGCCGACCAGCGGGCGGGGTGCCTCGTCGCTCTCCTGGGTGCGCTGCCACATCACCGCGGCGACCGCGATCAGGGCGGAGGACAGCAGGAAGTGGGCCGCGACCGTGTACGGGTTGAGGCCGACCAGGACGACGACGCCGCCCAGGATCGCGTTGCTCATGACGACCCAGAACTGCGCCCAGCCGAGCCGGGTGAGGCTGCGGCGGTACGGCTTCTCCGAGCGGGCGGCGATGATCGCCCAGCCGACCGCAGCGCACAGCACGTACGTCAGCATGCGGTTGGTGAACTCGATGACGCCGTGCACGCCCATCGCACTGGTCGTCGTCAGGGAGTCGTCGGTGCACTTGGGCCAGGTCGGGCAGCCGAGGCCCGAGCCGGTCAGTCGTACGGCACCGCCGGTGACCACGATGACCACCGACATGACGAGCGCGGCGAGCGCCGCCCGCCGCAAGGTTCTGGGGGTCGGGGTCCAGCGGGCGGCGATGAAGGCGAGCGGGTTCCGCAGGGCGGAAAGGGCCTCGGCGGGGGTCATCTTTGGCACGCTTCCCATCGTAGGCGGCTGCTTGTGCACACTTTCACGAGGGGTCCCCCGGCCTCCCCCGGCCGCGTTCGGCTCGTTACGGCTCACTCCCAGCGGAAGAACCGGCCGGCCGCCGCCAGCCCCACGACCGCCCAGACCGCGAGGATCCCCAGGTCACCCCACGGCATGCCGGAACCGTGCTGGAGGACGTCCCGCAGCCCGTCCGACAGGGCCGAGATCGGGAGCAGGGCCAGCACGTCCTGGACGCCGGACGGGAACTTGTCCAGCGGGACGATCACCCCGCCGCCCACCAGGAGCAGCAGGAAGACGAGGTTCGCGGCTGCCAGGGTGGCCTCCGCCTTCAGGGTGCCCGCCATCAGCAGGCCGAGGCCCGAGAACGAGGCCGTGCCGAGGAGGAGCAGCAGGAGTACGGCGAAGGGGTCGCCGTGCGGGGACCAGCCGAGCGCGAAGGCGATCACCGTCACCAGGGCGACCTGGAGAACCTCGGTGACCAGCACGGACGCTGTTTTCGCCGTCATCAGGCCCCAACGGGGGAGCGGGGAGGAGGCGAGCCTCTTCAGGACGCCGTAGCGGCGCTCGAAGCCCGTCGCGATGGCCTGACCCGTGAAAGCCGTCGACATCACGGACAGCGCGAGGATGCCCGGCGCGAGGAAGTCGACCGCCTTGCCGGTGCCCGTGTCGACGATGTCCACCGAGCCGAACAGCAGCAGGAGGAGGGTGGGGATGACCACCGTCAGCAGCAGCTGTTCGCCGTTGCGCAGCAGCATCCTCGTCTCCAGGACCGCCTGGGCTCCGATCATGCGGGGGAGCGGGGCGGCGCCGGGCTGCGGGGTGTAGGTCCCCGGAGTGGTCGGGGCGGTGGTCATGAGCGCAGCTCCTTGCCCGTGAGCTCCAGGCTGTGTCTTCCCGGGGGACGACCCCCGGACCCCCGGCAGATTCTTGTGTGGGCCGGAATCACGAACGCAACTCCTTGCCGGTCAGCTCCAGAAAAACGTCTTCCAGGGTGTGCCGTTCCACCGAGATCCGGTCCGGCATCACCCCGTGCTGGGCGCACCAGGACGTCACCGTCGCCAGCAGCTGCGGGTTGACCTTGCCGCCGACGCGATACGCGCCCGGGGTCAGCTCGACGGCCGTGCAGTCCGCCGGGAGGGCCTTGAGCAGGGAGCCGACGTCCAGACCGGGCCGGCCCATGAAGCGCAGGGTGTTCTCGGCGCCGCCGCGGCACAGCTGGTCCGGGCTGCCCTGGGCGATGACCTTGCCGGCGTCGATGATGGCGACGTCGTCGGCGAGCTGCTCGGCCTCGTCCATGTGATGGGTGGTGAGGATGACCGAGACGCCGTCGGCGCGCAGATCCCGTACGAGATCCCAGGTGGCGCGGCGGGCCTGGGGGTCGAGGCCGGCGGTCGGTTCGTCGAGGAAGACCAGCTCGGGTCGGCCGACGACGGCCATGGCGAGCGCCAGGCGCTGCTGCTGGCCCCCGGAGAGGCGGCGGTAGGTCGTCCGGCCGCAGCTGCCGAGGCCGAGGCGTTCGACGAGTGCGTCCACGTCCAGGGGGTGCGCGTGCAGCTTGGCCACGTGGCGGAGCATCTCGTCGGCGCGGGCGCCCGAGTAGACGCCGCCGGACTGGAGCATCACGCCGACCCGTGGCCGCAGGGCGGCGGATTCGCGTACCGGGTCGAGGCCCAGGACACGTACCGTCCCGGAGTCCGGTCTGCGGTATCCCTCGCAGGTCTCGACGGTGGTCGTCTTGCCCGCGCCGTTCGGGCCGAGTACGGCCGTGATGCCCGCCCGGGCCACCAGGTCGAGGCCGTCCACGGCGGTTTTCGTGCCGTACCGCTTCACCAGGGCCTGGACCTGGACCACGGGCTCGCTTCGCATGGGTCCAGAGTCTAGGTACGGGAGGTGTCGTCCAGGTGCGCGGGGGCCGGATCCAGGCTCGGTACGGGACCGCCCCAGCCCTGCTCCCGTGCTGCTCAGGGCCGTCCGCTGATCGATCAAAGATCGTTTCCGCAGGTCAGGTTAGGTGAACCTAAGTGATGCAAGGCACCGCCAAGGAGACGGGACGCGGCTTGCCGCGCTCTGAGGAATTACGCAACAATGGTGTTGTGAAAAACGTCGGCGAGGATCGGGAGGCCCCCATGGGTGCCCCCCAGGAGGATGTCGCGACAGGTGAGCGCTCGACGCGCAACCGGGTCGCGCGGTCCATCCTGGACCACGGTCCCTCGACCGTCGCCGAGCTCGCCGGGCGCCTGGGCCTGACCCATGCGGCCGTACGGCGTCACCTTGACGCGCTGGTCGCCGACGATGTCGTACAACCGCGTGAGCAGCGGGTCTACGGGGCACGCACCCGCGGCCGGCCCGCCAAGGCCTTCGCGCTCACCGACTGCGGGCGTGACGCCTTCGACCAGTCCTACGACAAGCTCGCCATGGACGCGCTGAGCTGGATCGCGGCGCGTGAGGGCGGCGACGAGGCGGTGCTCGCGTTCGCGCGGGCCCGGTTCGCCGAGCAGGCCGCGAAGTACCGTGAGGCGGTCGAGGCCGCCGGCCCCGAAAAGCGCGCCGAAGCCCTGGCCAAGGCCCTGAGTACGGACGGGTACGCTGCTACGGCGCGCAGCGCACCGGTCGGAGAGCAGCTCTGCCAGCACCACTGCCCGGTGGTCCATGTCGCGGAGAAGTTCCCGCAGCTCTGCGAGGCGGAGACCGAGATCTTCTCCCAGCTGCTCGGAACGCATGTCCAGCGGCTCGCGACCATCGCCCACGGCGACGGTGTGTGCACGACATTCATCCCGAAGGCCTCGCACGCCTCGACTCCACCCGCTTCACCCGCTCCACAGTTGTCCACCACGTTGACCACCGCCCATAAAGCATCCGCAAGTACCGCCGGGAGGAACCCAGCATGACGCTCCCCATCGAGGAGACTGCCCACCCCGAGCTCGAGGGTCTGGGCACGTACGAATACGGCTGGGCCGACTCCGACGTGGCCGGTGCCTCTGCCAAGCGCGGCATCAACGAGGACGTCGTCCGCGACATCTCCTCGAAGAAGTCCGAGCCCGAATGGATGACCAAGCTCCGCCTCAAGGGCCTGCGCCTCTTCGAGAAGAAGCCCATGCCGAACTGGGGCTCGGACCTGTCGGGCATCGACTTCGACAACATCAAGTACTTCGTGCGTTCCACGGAGAAGCAGGCGGAGTCCTGGGAGGACCTGCCCGAGGACATCAAGAACACGTACGACAGGCTCGGCATCCCGGAGGCGGAGAAGCAGCGCCTGGTCGCCGGTGTCGCCGCGCAGTACGAGTCGGAGGTCGTCTACCACCAGATCCGTGAGGACCTGGAGGAGCAGGGCGTCATCTTCCTCGACACCGACACCGCGCTGAAGCAGTACCCGGAGCTCTTCAAGGAGTACTTCGGGACCGTCATCCCGGTCGGCGACAACAAGTTCGCGTCGCTGAACTCCGCGGTGTGGTCCGGCGGCTCCTTCATCTACGTGCCGAAGGGCGTGCAGGTCGAGATCCCGCTCCAGGCCTACTTCCGTATCAACACGGAGAACATGGGCCAGTTCGAGCGGACCCTGATCATCGTCGACGAGGGTGCCTACGTGCACTACGTCGAGGGCTGTACGGCGCCGATCTACAAGTCGGACTCCCTGCACAGCGCGGTCGTCGAGATCATCGTCAAGAAGAACGCGCGCTGCCGCTACACCACCATCCAGAACTGGTCGAACAACGTCTACAACCTGGTCACCAAGCGCGCCGTGGCGTACGAGGGCGCGACCATGGAGTGGATCGACGGCAACATCGGCTCCAAGGTCACCATGAAGTACCCGGCCGTCTACCTGATGGGCGAGCACGCCAAGGGCGAGACCCTGTCGATCGCCTTCGCGGGCGAGGGGCAGCACCAGGACGCCGGTTCCAAGATGGTCCACATGGCGCCGAACACCTCTTCGAACATCGTGTCGAAGTCGGTGGCGCGCGGTGGCGGCCGTACGTCCTACCGCGGTCTCGTCGAGATCGGCGAGGGCGCCCACGGCTCCAAGTCCAACGTGCTGTGCGACGCGCTGCTGGTGGACACCATCTCCCGCTCCGACACGTACCCGTATGTCGACGTCCGTGAGGACGACGTGTCCATGGGCCACGAGGCGACCGTCTCCAAGGTCTCCGACGACCAGCTCTTCTACCTGATGAGCCGCGGTCTGTCCGAGTTCGAGGCGATGGCGATGATCGTGCGCGGCTTCGTCGAGCCGATCGCCAAGGAACTGCCCATGGAGTACGCGCTGGAACTCAACCGGCTGATCGAGCTCCAGATGGAAGGCTCGGTCGGCTGACCGCCGGTCGCCGTCCCGTCAAGCCACTTACGCAGGAAAGAGAGCAGACCGACAGCCATGGCTGAGGCCCAGAATTCCCCCACGCTCGGCTCCGCTCGCGCGGGGGGACCCCCATCGGTGGGCAGCACCACCGCCGGCTCGATCGCGGTGGCCGCTGCCGCCGAGTCGACCGTCGCGACGCGCATGAGCGCGCCGCCGTCCTTCGACGTGGCGGACTTCCCCGTCCCCCGCGGCCGTGAGGAGGAGTGGCGGTTCACCCCGCTGGAGCGCCTGCGCGGGCTGCACGACGGCACCGCCGTCGCCACCGGCACCGGTGTGAAGGTGGACGTCCAGGCACCCGAGGGCGTCACCGTCGAGGCCGTCGGCCGTGACGACGCGCGCCTCGGGCGGGCCGGCACCCCCGTGGACCGCGTCGCCGCCCAGGCGTACTCCGCCTTCGAGGTGGCCGGTGTGATCACCGTCCCCAAGGAGACGGTCCTCGCCGAGCCGATCCGCGTCGCCGTACACGGCGAGGGCGGTGTGGCCTACGGCCACCAGGTCATCGAGCTGGGCGCCTTCGCCGAAGCCGTCGTCGTCATCGACCACACCGGTGACGCCGTGCTCGCCGCCAACGTCGAGTACGTCCTCGGTGACGGTGCCAAGCTCACCGTCGTCTCCGTCCAGGACTGGGACGACCAGGCCGTGCACGTCGCCCAGCACAACGCGCTGATCGGCCGCGACGCCACCTTCAAGTCCTTCGTGGTCACCTTCGGCGGCGACCTCGTACGCCTCCACCCGCGCGTCTCCTACGCCGGTACCGGCGGCGAGGCCGAGCTGTTCGGCCTGTACTTCACGGACGCCGGCCAGCACCAGGAGCACCGCCTCCTCGTCGACCACAACACCCCGCACTGCAAGTCGAACGTCGTCTACAAGGGCGCGCTCCAGGGCGAGGGCGCCCACGCGGTGTGGATCGGTGACGTGCTCATCGAGGCCAAGGCCGAGGGCACCGACACCTACGAGATGAACCGCAACCTGGTTCTCACCGACGGCGCCCGTGTGGACTCCGTACCGAACCTCGAGATCGAGACCGGCGAGATCGTCGGCGCCGGGCACGCGAGTGCCACCGGCCGGTTCGACGACGAGCAGCTGTTCTACCTGATGGCCCGCGGCATCCCGGCCGACGAGGCCCGCCGGCTGGTCGTCCGCGGCTTCTTCGCCGAGCTGGTCCAGCAGATCGGCGTCGAGGACATCCAGGACCGCCTTCTCGCGAAGATCGACGAGGAGCTGGAGGCATCCGTCTGATGACCGCCTCTTCGACGTTCGTACGCGCCTGCGGGCTGAGCGAGCTGGACGAGGACACCCCGAAGCGGGTGGAACTCGACGGCACGCCGGTCTCGGTCGTCCGTACCGAGGGTGAGGTGTTCGCGATCCACGACATCTGCTCGCACGCGAACGTCTCGCTCTCCGAGGGCGAGGTGGAGGACTGTCAGATCGAGTGCTGGCTGCACGGCTCCAGCTTCGACCTCCGCACCGGCAAGCCGTCCGGCCTTCCCGCGACGCGCCCCGTCCCCGTATATCCCGTAAAGATCGAAGGGGACGATGTGCTCGTCTCCCTCACCCAGGAGTCCTGAGGCACCCATGGCAACGCTTGAAATCCGAGACCTGCACGTCACCGTCGAGGCCGACAACGCCACGAAGGAGATCCTCAAGGGTGTCGACCTGACCGTGAAGCAGGGCGAGACGCACGCCATCATGGGCCCCAACGGCTCCGGCAAGTCGACCCTCGCCTACTCGCTCGCGGGTCACCCGAAGTACACGATCACCAGCGGCACCGTGCTGCTCGACGGCGAGGACGTCCTGGAGATGTCCGTCGACGAGCGAGCCCGCGCGGGCCTGTTCCTGGCGATGCAGTACCCGGTCGAGATCCCCGGCGTCTCCGTCTCCAACTTCCTTCGTACGTCCGCCACCGCCGTCCGCGGTGAGGCGCCGAAGCTGCGCCTTTGGGTGAAGGAGGTCAAGGAGGCCATGCAGCGCCTCAACATGGACCCCTCCTTCGCCGAGCGCAACGTCAACGAGGGCTTCTCCGGCGGTGAGAAGAAGCGCCACGAGATCCTCCAGCTGGAGCTGCTCAAGCCGAAGATCGCGATCCTCGACGAGACGGACTCCGGTCTGGACGTCGACGCCCTGCGCATCGTCTCCGAGGGCGTCAACCGCGTCCGCGAGTCGGGCGAGGTCGGCACCCTGCTGATCACGCACTACACGCGCATCCTGCGCTACATCAAGCCCGACTTCGTCCACGTCTTCTCCGACGGCCGGATCGCCGAGTCCGGCGGCGCCGAACTCGCCGACAAGCTGGAGAACGAGGGCTACGAGGCTTACACCACGAAGGGTGGCGTATCCGCGTGACACAGCTGCCGGGCCTCCTCGACACCGAGGCGATCCGTAAAGACTTCCCGATCCTCGACCGGGTGCTTCACGACGACAAGAAGCTCGTCTACCTGGACAACGCGGCGACCTCGCAGACGCCCCGCCAGGTGATCGACACCCTCTCCGAGTACTACGAGCAGCACAACGCCAACGTGCACCGTGGCATCCATGTGCTCGCCGAGGAGGCCACGGCGCTGTACGAGGGCGCGCGCGACAAGGTCGCCGCGTTCATCAACGCGCCCAGCCGCGACGAGGTGATCTTCACCAAGAACGCCTCCGAGTCGCTGAACCTCGTGGCCAACATGCTGGGCTGGGCCGACGAGCCCTACCGGGTCGACCACGAGACCGAGATCGTCATCACGGAGATGGAGCACCACTCCAACATCGTGCCGTGGCAGCTGCTCGCGCAGCGCACGGGCGCGAAACTGAAGTGGTTCGGCCTGACCGACGACGGCCGGCTCGACCTGTCGAACATAGACGAGGTCATCACCGAGAAGACGAAGATCGTCTCCTTCGTGCTGGTGTCCAACATCCTGGGCACGGTCAACCCGGTCGAGAAGATCGTGCGCCGCGCGCAGGAGGTCGGGGCCCTGGTCCTGATCGACGCCTCGCAGGCCGCCCCGCACATGCCGATGGACGTACAGGCCCTCCAGGCCGACTTCGTGGCCTTCACCGGTCACAAGATGTGCGGCCCGACGGGCATCGGGGTGCTGTGGGGCCGCCAGGAGCTGCTGGAGGACCTCCCGCCGTTCCTCGGTGGCGGCGAGATGATCGAGACCGTGTCGATGCACTCGTCGACATATGCTCCCGCCCCGCACAAGTTCGAGGCGGGCACTCCGCCGATCGCCCAGGCGGTCGGCCTCGGTGCGGCGATCGACTACCTCTCCGCGATCGGCATGGACAAGATCCTCGCCCATGAGCACGCGCTCACGGAGTACGCGATGAAGCGGCTCGGGGAGGTCCCCGACCTGCGGTTCATCGGCCCCAGCACGGCCGAGGACCGGGGTGCGGCGATCTCCTTCACGCTCGGCGACATCCACCCGCACGACGTGGGCCAGGTCCTCGACGAGCAGGGCATCGCGGTCCGCGTCGGCCACCACTGCGCCCGCCCGGTCTGCCTGCGCTACGGAATTCCTGCGACCACGCGAGCGTCGTTCTATCTGTACTCCACGCCGGCCGAGATCGATGCTCTGGTCGACGGACTGGAGCACGTACGGAACTTCTTCGGCTGAGGAGATTGGCGAGCGATCGCATGAAGCTTGATTCGATGTACCAGGAAGTCATCCTGGACCACTACAAGCACCCGCACGGGCGTGGTCTGCGGGACGGCGACGCCGAGGTGCACCACGTCAACCCGACGTGCGGCGACGAGATCACCCTGCGCGTGAAGTACGACGGTACGACGATCAGTGACGTCTCGTACGAGGGCCAGGGCTGTTCGATCAGCCAGGCATCGGCCTCCGTGCTGAACGAGCTCCTCGTCGGCAAGGACGTGTCCGAGGCGCAGAAGATCCAGGAGACCTTCCTGGAGCTGATGCAGTCCAAGGGCAGGCTCGAACCGGACGACGCGATGGAGGAGGTGCTGGAGGACGCTGTCGCGTTCGCCGGTGTCTCCAAGTACCCGGCCCGGGTGAAGTGCGCGCTGCTGAGCTGGATGGCGTGGAAGGACGCGACGGCCCAGGCTCTGGGTTCGGACGCCGCCGAAAGGAAGACGGCATGAGCGAGACAACCATTGAGATGAAGCCGGCCTCGGAGGACGAGGTCCGTGAGGCGCTGTACGACGTCGTCGACCCCGAACTGGGGATCGACGTCGTCAACCTCGGCCTGATCTACGGCATTCACATCGACGACGCCAACATCGCGACGATCGACATGACCCTGACGTCGGCGGCCTGTCCGCTCACGGACGTCATCGAGGACCAGGCCAAGTCCGCCACGGACGGCATCGTCAACGAACTGCGCATCAACTGGGTGTGGATGCCGCCGTGGGGCCCGGACAAGATCACGGACGACGGACGCGACCAGCTTCGGGCGCTCGGTTTCAACGTCTGAGCATCACGCGAACGAACGCTGTACACGAAAGCGG
>NZ_AEJB01000041.1 GCF_000331005.1 Streptomyces turgidiscabies Car8 | reverse complement strand
AGCACCATGTAGCTGATCGTCTTCCGGATGAACGGCTCGGTGCGGATGCGCTCCAGCACGTTCTCGAAGTGCTCCACATCCGTCGCCCGCACGTGCAGCAGCGCGTCCGCGCCGCCCGTCACCGTCATCGCCGCCGTGATCTCCGGATGGTTGCGCACCACCTCCGCCAGCCGCCGGGGCGGCGCCGCCCCCTCGCAGTACACCTCGACGTACGCCTCCGTGCTCCAGCCGAGCGCCGACGGCTCCACCGTCGCCGTGAACCCGGTGATCACGCCCGTCTCACGCAGTCGGTCCACCCGCCGCTTCACCGCCGTGGCCGACAGCCCGACCGCCGCGCCGATCTCCGCGAAGCTCGTACGGGCGTTCGCCATCAGGGTGGTGATGATCTTCCGGTCCAGCTCGTCGAAAGGCGCCGGCCTGCTGTTCATCCGGGCACTGTATCCAGCGACCGCCGGGCACCGCGCGCGTTCGCCGCCTGCACGCCCGGCGCATGTGCACACGTACGAATTCCACCTACACTCCACCTTCATGCTGCGCGCCCTCGCCGTCGACGACGAACGCCCCTCCCTGGAGGAACTGCTCTATCTGCTGCGCGCGGATCCCCGGATCGACAGCGCCGAGGGAGCCGGGGACGCGACCGAGGCGCTGCGCCGCATCAACCGCGCCCTGCAATCGGGTCCCGGCGGGCCCGAGGCCATCGACGTGGTGTTCCTCGACATCCACATGCCCGGCCTCGACGGCCTCGACATGGCCCGCCTCCTCACCGGGTTCGCCAAGCCGCCGCTCGTCGTCTTCGTCACCGCCCACGAGGACTTCGCCGTGCAGGCGTTCGACCTCAAGGCCGTGGACTACGTACTGAAGCCCGTGCGCAAGGAGCGCCTCGCCGAGGCCGTCCGCAGAGCCGCCGAACTGCGGACCGGCGTCCCGCCCGTCCCCGCCCCCATACCCGTGCACGAACCCGACCCCGACCACATACCCGTCGAGCTCGGCGGCGTGACCCGCTTCGTCGCCGTCGACGACATCACCCACGTCGAGGCCCAGGGCGACTACGCCCGTCTGCACACCGACCGGGGCAGCCACCTCGTACGCATCCCGCTCTCCACCCTGGAGGAGCGCTGGCGCGCCCGCGGGTTCGTCCGTATCCACCGCCGCCATCTCGTCGCCCTGCGCCACATCGGCGAGCTCCGCCTCGACGCGGGCGCCGTGAGCGTCCTGGTCGGCACCGAGGAACTCCAGGTCAGCCGACGGCACGCCCGCGAGCTGCGGGACCTGCTGATGCGCCGGCCCGCGGGCTGAGAGACGGAGCCCCACCCATGCCCCAGGATCCCTCCGAACGCCGGGTCGTCGTCACCGGGCCGCCCCGACGCGCCCGCCGGACCTCCGGCTACTACCGGCCGCGCACCGAGATCGACGAACAGACCACCCTCGGCCACACCTACGTCCGCTCCCTGATGCGCTCCCAACTCCGGGCCGCCTTCACCGTGTTCGCCGTCCTCGCCCTGCTCATCGCCCCGCTGCCGCTCCTCTTCGCCGCGATGCCCGACGCCCACCACCTGGAGTGGTTGATCCTCGGCTTCGGCCTCTACGCGCCGCTGGTGCTGCTCGCCCGCTGGTACGTGCGGCGAGCCGAACGCAACGAGCGGGACTTCGTCCGGCTGGTCGAGGACCAGGACCGCTGACGTGATGAACGGATACCGGCCCGTATGAACGAGAACTACGCCGTCCCCGCCGTCGCCCTGGTCGTCGTGGCGACGGTCTTCGTCGGCGCGTTCGGTTTGCGCATCTCCCGCACCACCTCCGACTTCTACGTCGCCTCCCGCACCGTCGGCCCCCGTCTCAACGCCACCGCGATCAGCGGGGAGTACCTCTCCGCCGCCTCCTTCCTCGGCATCGCCGGCCTCGTCCTCGTGCAGGGCCCCGACATGCTCTGGTACCCCGTCGGCTACACCGCCGGGTATCTCCTGCTGCTGCTCTTCGTCGCCGCCCCGCTGCGCCGCTCCGGCGCCTACACCCTCCCCGACTTCGCCGAGGCCCGCCTCGCCTCCCAGGCGGTACGACGGCTCGCAGGGGCCTTCGTCGTCGGCGTAGGCTGGCTCTACCTCCTGCCCCAACTCCAGGGCGCCGGACTGACGTTGGCTGTGCTGACCGAGGCGCCCGACTGGGCCGGCGGGGTCATCGTCGCCGTCGTCGTGGTGGCCACCGTCGCCGCCGGCGGCATGCGCAGCATCACCTTCGTCCAGGCCTTCCAGTACTGGCTGAAACTCACCGCGCTGCTCGTCCCCGCCCTCTTCCTCGTCCTCGCCTGGCAGGGCGACGGCGCCCCGCGCCACGCCTTCGACGAACCCGCCACCTTCCGCGAACAGCGCGTCGTCCGCGTCGACGACGGCCTGGACCTGAAGCTGAAGGCCCCGCTCACCGTCACCGTGACCGGCACGGTCGACGGCCGCCCGCACACGGACCAGGTCCTCCACCTCCCCGCCGGCACCCACCACATCGACCGCGGCACCCGCCTCACCTTCGCCAAGGGCGCCGCCGTCCCGCAGGCCGACCGCGGCACCGGCGGCGGCATGTCGACCTCCCTCGCCGCAGGCCGCGAGGAACGCCCGCTGTACGCCACGTACGGCCTGATCCTCGCCACGTTCCTCGGCACCATGGGCCTGCCGCACGTCGTGGTCCGCTTCTACACGAGCCCGCACGGAGTCGCCGCCCGCCGCACCACCGTCGCCGTACTCGGCCTCATCGGCGCCTTCTACCTCCTCCCGCCCGTCTACGGGGCCCTGGGCCGCCTCTACGCCCCCGAACTGGCCCTCACCTCCGACGCCGACGCCGCCGTCCTCCTGCTGCCCGACCGGGTGATCGGCGGCCTCGGCGGCGACCTGCTCGGCGCACTGGTCGCGGGCGGTGCCTTCGCCGCGTTCCTGTCCACCGCGTCGGGGCTCACGATGGCCGTCGCCGGAGTCCTCACCCAGGACGTCCTGCCCTCACGCGGGGTACGGCACTTCCGGCTCGGTACGGTCATCGCCATGGCCGTACCGCTCGCCGCCAGTGCCATCGTCGGCGGACTCCCCGTCGCCGACGCCGTCGGGCTCGCCTTCGCCGTGTCCGCGTCCTCCTTCTGCCCGCTGCTCGTCCTCGGCATCTGGTGGCGCCGGCTGACCCCGCCCGGCGCCGCCGCCGGAATGCTGGTCGGCGGCGGCTCCGCGCTCGTCGCCGTGGCCGCCACCATGGCGGGCTTCCCGGGCACCGGCGCCCTGCACGCCCTGCTGGCCTGGCCCGCCCTCTGGTCCGTGCCCCTGGGCTTCCTCACCATGGTCCTGGTGTCCCTGGCCACCCCGGGCCGCGTCCCGGCCGGCACGGCCGCCATCCTGGCCCGCTTCCACCTCCCGGAGGAGCTGTCCGGGGCGCACGGTGGTCATGGCGGCCACGGCGGTCACGGCCTCGGGGGACCGGCGCGCACGGAGGCGACACGGACATGAGCGGATTCCTCGCCGGGCTCTGTGTGGCCATCCTCCCGCTGCTGGCCGCCGGATTCTGGCTCGGCCGGCGCACCGCCCGCCCCGAACGCCTCGGCGGCCTCGGCACCCCCGTCGAGCACGCCACCTTCGAGACCCTGCACACCGCCTCCCTCGCCGCGCCCCCGCTGCGCGCCGGCCTCACCGAGGAGACCGCCGGCCGCTCGGCCCGCCGACTGCGCACCCTGCTCGGCACGGACGCCCTCTGCCTCACCGACCAGGAGTCGGTCCTCGTCTGGGACGGCGTCGGCGAACACCATCGCGCCGAGATCATGGAACGCCTCACCGGCCCCCTGGAGACCGGCCGGGGCGAAGCCCTCCGCCTTACCTGCGACGCCCCGGACTGCTCCCTGCGCTGGGCCGTCGTGGCCCCTCTCACCGTCGACGACCGTGTCCACGGCGTCCTGGTCGCCTTCGCGCCCCGCGAGTCCGCGGTCCTCGTCCGCGCCGCCGGCGAGGTCGCGAGGTGGGTCTCGGTCCAACTGGAGTTGGCGGACCTCGACCAGTCCCGCACCCGCCTCATCGAGGCCGAGATCAAGGCACTTCGCGCCCAGATATCCCCGCACTTCATCTTCAACTCGCTTGCGGTGATCGCGTCGTTCGTACGCACCGACCCCGAGCGCGCCCGTGAACTGCTCCTGGAATTCGCCGACTTCACCCGCTACTCGTTCCGCAGGCACGGCGACTTCACCACCCTCGCCGACGAACTCCACGCCATCGACCACTACTTGGCCCTCGTCCGGGCCCGCTTCGGGGACCGCCTCACCGTCACCCTGCAGATCGCCCCCGAGGTCCTCCCGGTCGCCCTGCCCTTCCTCTGCCTGCAGCCCCTCGTGGAGAACGCCGTCAAACACGGACTGGAGGGCAAGGGAGCAGCCGCTGGCAAGAGCCACATCAGCATCACCGCGCAGGACGCGGGCGCCGAGGCACTGGTCGTCATCGAGGACGACGGCGCCGGAATGGACCCGGTCCTGCTCCGCCGTATCCTCGCGGGCGAGGCCAGCCCGTCGGGCGGCATCGGGCTGTCGAACGTGGACGACCGGCTCCGCCAGGTCTACGGCGACGCCCACGGCCTCGTCATCGAGACAGCGCCGGGCGCCGGCATGAAGATCACCGCCCGGCTGCCGAAGTACCAGCCCGGCGTCCACTCGGCGGGCCGGCTCTTCGAGGACTGACCCGACCCGCCCGTTAGCCCGTACGGGTGTATAGCCCGTACGGATGTGCGAACGTCAGGTGGGCCGGGCGACCACCATCCCGAGAGTGATCAGACCCAGCACCACCCAGCCGAACCACAGCCAGCCGTTGCTGCCGAGCGTCACCGTGTAGGCCGTCACCACGACGAGCCCGCCGACGGTGAGCACCCCCATGGTCTTCGTGGAACTGTTCGTGGAACCGGGCATCGCAACACCCTCCTCATGGCTCTTCTCCCTCCATGGTGCCCCCGTTCTGCCTGCGAACGGTGCACACGACGAAATGCGTTCCGGAGTCCCAGGCTCCGCGGCCCGTCCAGGACCCGGCCTCGTAGACCGACGGATCGAAGCCGTAGTCGGTCGGTGGCACGGCCTTCGCGCAGGCGGTGTCCGACACGTCGCGCGCCTCCTCGAAGGGGACAGCGGCGTCGAGCCGAGTGAATCCGAGGACCTGCTCGTCGTGCGGCTCGGTGCAGGCGACCAGCCGCGCCTCCCGCCCGGACGGTGACCTCAGACAGTCCCGCTTCTGCATGCCGGCCGTGTCGCGAAACGCCTGCCCGGCCTCGCGGAACGGCCCGAGCGGCCCGTACACCGGCCCGTTCGCACCGAGCAGCAGACAGGCCGTACGCCCCTCGGCGGCCCGGAACCCGCCCTCGGCCGGCACGACGGCATAGCCGCGTACGTCCGCCAGCTTCTCCCTGAGATCCCGGGTCCGCTCCTCGCACTCGCCGGGCCCCCGCACCCGCGCCTCGGCGGCGGACGCGGCGTCCACGACCGCCAGCACCTGCCCGTCCGGCGCCGCGCCCCCGCAGGCCGGGTCCACGGTCAGCCGTGGCGTCCCCTCGAAGCGCGCGCCACCGGGCCAGTCGGCGAACACACAGTCGCCCACCGCCAGGGGTGCGGCGAGACCGACGGGGCCGCCGTACGGCTTCCGCGCGGTCTCCTCGTCGCCGCCCGGTGGGCCGCCCAGGACGAACCAGAGGCCGGCGCCGGCGAGGGCGATCCCGAGCAGGGCGCCCAGGGCTGCCGGGAGGGCCCGGGTGTGCCGCGGCGGTTCCGGCGGGGGCGCGGACCGGGCGGGGGAGACGCCCACGGGCGGCGACGGCGGAGCCTGGTGAGGCCCGTAGAGCTGCTCCGACGCACCCCAGGGCGGCAGCGACCCCGGATCCGTCCTGGTGTGCTCGTACGGGTCGGCCTGGGGCGTGACGATACGGTCCAGGGCCGCTTCCGCGCGGGCCGCCGTGATCCGCCGGTCCGGGTCCTTGTCGAGCATCGCCTCCAGTACGGGCCTCAGCGCGCCCGCCCGCTCCGGTTTCCGGTGCTCCTCCATGACCACGGCGGTGACTTCCGCGAAATGCGTGTCCCGTTCGAACGGCCCGACGCCCTCGACCGCGTGATACAGCGTGCAGCCCAGTGAGAACAGGTCGGCGGCGGCGGTCGGCGGTCCGCCGGTGGCCCGCTCGGGCGCCAGATAGCCGGCCGTGCCGACCAGGGCGGACGTCAGCGTGTACCGAGTCTCTCCCGCGTCCGGCTGCACCGAGATGCCGTAGTCGGTGAGCAGGATCCGGGAGTACGGCGTCCCGGTGCGGTCCGGCGCCAGCAGGATGTTCGCGGGCTTCACGTCCCGGTGCATGATGCCCTGCTCGTGTCCGGCGGTCAGCGCGTCCAGGACGGCGAGGCCGATGCGGGCGCACTCGTCGGGCGCCAGCGGGCCGCGCATACCGATCAGGTCACGCAGGTCGAGGGCGCCCGCCACGTACTCCATGACGATCCACGGGAGGCCCTCGTGCTCCAGTACGTCGTGCACGGTCACCACGTTCGGGTTGGCGCGCAGCCCGGCCGCGTGCCGGGCCTCGGCACGGGCTCTGGCGACTCGGGAGGCGCGCTCGTCGGAGGCCTCGACCGGGTCGCGGAACACGATCTCCTTGAGGGCGACCTCGCAGGCGAGTTCCTGGTCGTGGGCGAGCCAGACATGGCCCATGCCGCCGCTACCGAGTTGGTTGAGCAGGAGGTAACGGCCGGCGATGACCCGGCCCACTCCGGAGGCGGGTGGTCCTGATGGTCCTGATGGCATCCGTGACTCCCAGGTCTACCCGCTGGATGTGCGGTTCGTCGGCTGCGGGCCATGGGGGGGGGGGGTCGCGCAGTCCCCCGCGCCCCTTAGAGGGCGCGGTTACGCGACCGGCGATTCCGGGGGATCCGAAGTCGTGGTGATCGTCGGAGGTGGGCTGCTCGCTTCTGGGGGTGGTGAGTCGGGGGGGTGGGCTGGATGTTTCGCTCGACGGGGATGGTGACTCCGGAGAGGGCGGCTCGCTGGTGGGCCCGGACGGTGTGGGATCGGGCGAGGGCGGCTCGGACGCACTCGGCGTCGGCTTGTCACTGGACGAGGGGGAAAGCGTCGGGGGGGAGCGGTCGACAGAGTCGACGCGTCGGTCCCGTCGGTGACGGGGTGTCGGATCCCGGAGCCGAGGTAGCCCCGGAACCTGGCGGCGACCCCGACCCCGACGACCCGGGCTGCGATCCTGTGCCTGCCCCAGAGGGAGTTGGGCCGCTGCCGTCGTCCGCCGACCCCGACTCGATGCGCACGTTGAGCGTGACGTACGAGCCGAAGGGGAGCGGTGCTCCCGGTCCAGGGTCCGACCCGGTGACGATGGCGTCCGCCGGGGGCAGCCCGGCGCTGTCGTACGCCGTCGCCAGGCCCAGCTCCGTCAGACGGCTGCTCGCCGCGCCGAAGGTCGTCCCGGCGAGGCGCGGCACCTGATGGCGCTCCCGCGTGTCGAACACCTTGTCGACCTCACCCTTGGTACCGGTCCGGCGGTAGATGCCCCGCTCCGGTTCGTCCACGTCGACGAGCGCGAACCGGTCGACCTTGCCGCCGGGTGCGGGTCGGACGAGCACGACCTCGTCGGCGTCGTAGTCGCGCCACTTCTTGTTGCCGTCCTCGAACTCGACGGAAAATACGGTTCGTGGCGCCCTTGAACGGCCTCAGCGGATTTCCGCATGAACACTTCACTGCGGGAACTCCCGCCTCATCGACGAGAACCGCGATTCCCGCCTGGAGCAGCGCGTCGAAGGGGACCGCTTTTTCCTTCTTGTAGTCGTGGTTCTTCACGAGGGTGTCGTGACGCAGGAGAACGGGTGTGAGCCGGTCGAGATAGGCGGAAATCCCGCCCTGTGGAATATCGACCACACGTGCCCATTCGTGGGCCTTCCTGTTGTTCCTGGGGTCGGTGAGAAATTGTTCCAGCCGGTCGACGTCACAGACCGTCGGCTGCTTCGTGCCCCCGTACAGCCCGGGCGTGCTGCCCTGCTGCAGGCTGCTGCCGTGCGCGGGCTGCGAACGGACCTGGGCGTCATGACCCAGGCCGCTGTTCTCGTCGAAGAACGGCGCGAGGGAAGGCACCCCCGAAGCCACCGCCTTCACCATCGTCAGTGGTGCCTCCCTGTCGCAACCACTGGCGAACAGAACGCACAACAGTGCGATGGACAATCGCAGAAGGCGCTGAAGTCCAGGTTTCCTGAAAGCATGCAGTGTCATACCGCTCCCCCCGGCGGATACGTCACGTCCATGCTACTGAATACGAAAGTGTTTCAGGCAACGGGAATGAAAGTTGATTCAGCGCCCACGTGCGTTCAGTGATGCCAAATAGGCGTTGTACGCCTCGAGTTCCTTGTCGCCGTCGCGGTCGGCGGCCCGGTCCTGACGCTTGGCCTGCCGCTGTTCGGAGCCGTGCCACTGGAAGAGCAGGGCCAACAGCACCAGTACGGTCGGGATCTCGCTGAACGCCCAGGCGATCCCGCCGGCCGCGTTCTGGTCGGACAGGGCGTCGATGCCGAGCGAGACGGGCGGGTTCTTGTACGCCTCGACCATCGGCTCCGACGCCATCATCAGCGCGATCCCGAAGAAGGCGTGGAACGGCATGCCCGCGAACAGTTCCAGCATCCGCATCAGATAGCCGGGCCGGTTCGGGCCGGGGTCGACGCCCATGATCGGCCAGAAGAAGATCAGCCCGACGGCGAGGAAGTGACACATCATCGTGATGTGCCCGGCCTTCGAACTCATCAGGAAGTCGAAGAGCGGAGTGAAGTACAGGACGTAGAGACTGGCGATGAACAGCGGGATGGTGAACGCCGCGTGCGTGACGATCCGCATGAACCGGCTGTGCAGCAGCGCCAGCAGCAGTTCACGCGGCCCCTTCCGCCCCCGTCCGGCGACCGGCAGCGCCCGCAGGGCGAGCGTGATCGGGGCGCCGAGCAGAATGAGGATCGGGGAGACCATGCTGATCACCATGTGCTGCACCATGTGCACGCTGAACATGACCATGCCGTAGTCGTTGAGCCTGGTGCACATGACGAGCATGACGGTCAGCACACCGAGCACGAAGGAGACGGTCCGCCCGACGGACCACTTGTCCCCACGCCGGGTGAGCCGCACGACCCCCCACCCGTAGAGGCCGAGCCCCGCCAGACAGGCGACCAGGAAGAACGGGTCGGCGGACCACCCGAGCCCCCGCCCCAGGGTGAAGGGCAGAAGATCCATGGTCGTACCGCTGTGCCCGCTGTGCTCCATCCCCCAAGAGTAGAACCGCCCCGGTCACGACTCGGACCGGGGGAGGGTCTTCAGGGGCGCGGGGAACTGCGCGACAAGCCACAGCGGACCCGCACCCGAAGGACGACGGCCAACTGCCAGCGGCTAAAGCACACACTCCGCCTCGGCGTACCGAGCCTCAGGAACCGTCTTCAACGTCTCGACGGCCTCGGCCAGGGACACCATCACGATGTCCGTACCCCGAAGCGCCGTCATCCGTCCGAACTCACCCCGGTGCACGGCCTCCACCGCATGCCACCCGAACCGGGTCGCCAGCACCCGGTCGTAGGCCGTGGGCGTCCCACCCCGCTGCACATGCCCCAGGATCACCGGCCGCGCCTCCTTCCCGAGCCGCTCCTCCAGCTCCAGGGAGAGCTGCCGGGCGATCCCGGCGAAGCGCTCGTGGCCGTACACGTCCTTGCCGCCCTCGTCGAACTCCATCGAGCCCGCGCGCGGCTTCGCACCCTCCGCGGCGACGACGATCGCGAACCGCTTGCCCGCCGCGAACCGCTCACCCACGCGCGCGGCCAACTCCTCGATGTCGAAGGGGCGTTCCGGTACGACGATGGCGTGGGCGCCCGCGGCCATGCCGGAGTGCAGGGCGATCCAGCCGGTGTGACGGCCCATGACCTCGACGATCAGGACGCGCTGGTGGGACTCGGCGGTGGTCTTCAGCCGGTCCAGCGCCTCCGTGGCGACTCCGACGGCCGTGTCGAAGCCGAAGGTGACGTCCGTGACCGCGATGTCGTTGTCGATGGTCTTCGGGACGCCGACTATCGGCAGGCCGTTGTCGGACAACAGCCGGGCCGCCTTGAGCGTGCCCTCGCCGCCGATCGGGATGATCGCGTCGAGTCCGAGCTCCTCGACATGGCCCCTGGCCCGCTCGACGCCGTCCCGCAGATGCTCGGGGCGGACCCGGGAAGAGCCGAGGATGGTGCCGCCGCGAGCGAGGATGCCGCTCACCGCGTCGAGGTCGAGCTTGAGGTAGTCGCACTCCAGGAGGCCTTTCCAGCCGTCCCGGAAGCCGATGACCTCGTCGCCGTGGTCCACGACGGCGCGGTGCACGACGGACCGGATGACGGCGTTCAGGCCGGGGCAGTCGCCGCCGGACGTCAGGACACCAATGCGCATCGCCCGAAAACCTTCTCCACGTGGGCCGGGACCGGACCACGCTGTCCGGCTCGATCCCCGTCACCATACCGGCGGCGGGGACCGGAGCCGTAGCACCCGTCCGGGTGCTGGACACCCGCGCTCACCTGTGCGGATGCCCCGTCAGACGGGCCGGTGACGCGCACACGGACGGCAGGTGTACCGGCCGGCGCGGGCACGGGAGTGCGCGCAGGTCAGGCGGGCTGCTGCGCCGCCGTGATGCGCTCGTTGCGCAGCGCCTCGTACCAGCGGTCGTCGGTCGGCGGCAGCGCGTTGACGTCGAGGGCCAGCTTCAGCAGCAGGTCCGCGATCAGCGGGTTACGGGCGAGCACGGGCCCGTGCATGTACGTACCGAAGACCGTGTCGTTGTACGCGCCCTCCGTGCCGTCCCCCGTGCCGTTGCCCTTGCCGAGCCGCACCTTCGCGAACGGGCGCGCGGTGGGACCGAGGTGGGTGACGCCCTGGTGGTTCTCGAAGCCGGTCAGCGGGGGCAGGCCGAGGCGCGCGTCGATGTCTCCGAGTACGTCGCCCACGCACCGCTCGCCCTCGCCGCGAACCGAGACCACGTCGAGGAGTCCGAGGCCGGGCTCGCGCTGACCGAGGTCGTTGATGAACTCGTGGCCCAGGATCTGGTACCCGGCGCACACGGAGAACACGATCGCGCCGTTGCCGACGGCCCGGTGCAGACCGCCGTCACGGCGCAAACGTTCCGCCGCGAGCCGCTGCGGCCGGTCCTCGCCGCCGCCGATCAGATAGATGTCGCCGGAGGTGGGGATCGGCTGGTCACTGCGCACGTCGAGGCGGGCCACGTCGAGGCCGCGCTGCCGGGCCCGGCGCTCCAGGACGAGTGCGTTGCCCTGGTCGCCGTAGGTGCTGAGCAGGTCCGGGTAGATCCACACCAGACGCAGCTGGTTGTCGCTCATGAAGTGATCGTCCTCAGTGGTCGGTTGCCGGCAGTGGTCAGTTGCCGACGCGGCGGCGCAGGTCCTGGAAGGCGGTGTAGTTCGCGATGACCTCGATCCGGCCGGGCGGCGCCATCTGCACGGCCTGGTCGGCGCTCTCGCAGACCTGGAAGTGCTGGTTGGCGACCTCCAGCCGCACCGCGAGGTCGAGCTTGCGGTCGCCGATGACGAGGATCGGGTGACCGGTGAGCTGCGTGTAGTCGACGTCCCACAGCCAGGAGGTGTCGGTGCCGTCGGCGCCCCGCGCGTTCACGGAGAGGATGACCGGCGTCGGCGGCGGGTCGATCAGGGAGAACGTCTCCAGCCAGCCGGCCGGGTTCTTGGCGAGCAGCAGCCGCAGATCGCGCTGCATGAACTGCACGACGTCGTACCGTCCGGCCACGGCCTGCACCTGGTACATGCGCTCCAGGCCGACCTGCGGCGGTACGCCGAACACGGCGGCGACAGCGGCGGAGGCGGCCGCGTTGGACTTGTTGGCCCGCCCCGGCAGCTGGAGGTGGATCGGCCAGGCCGACCCGTGCGGGTCGAGCACGTGGTCGCCGGACAGCGCCCAACTCGGCGTCGGACGGCGGAAACCGCACTGACCGCAGAACCAGTCGTCGCCGGGGCGCTGCATCACGCCACCGCAGGACGGGCAGGACCAGGCGTCGTCCTTCCACATCTGCCCGGCGGCGACCCAGATCACGTTGGGGGAGGAGGAGGCGGCCCACACGATCAGCGGGTCGTCGGCGTTGGCGACGATCACGGCCTTCGAACCGGCGAGCCCCTCACGCCAGTTCTCGGCGAGCATGCGCGTCTCGGCGGCGCGGTCGAGCTGGTCGCGCGAGAGGTTGAGGAGCGCGATGCACTTGGGGTCCGTGTCCCGGGCGACGCCGGCGAGGTACTTCTCGTCGACCTCGATGACCCCGAACTTGGCGTCCGAACCGCCCGCGAGCGCCGAGGTGATGCCGGCGGGCATGTTGGCGCCGAGCGCGTTCGACACGACCGGTCCGGCGGCGCGCAGGGCCTCCGCGATGAGCCGCGTGGTCGTGGTCTTGCCGTTGGTGGCCGAGACCAGGATGACGTCCAGGTGCTGGGCGAGCCGGGCGAGGAGGTCGGGGTCGAGTTTGAGGGCTACCTTGCCACCGATCACCGACCCGCTGCCGCGCCCTGCCGCACGCGATGCCGCCGCAACGGCCTTGCCGGCCGTCACTGCCAGCTTGGCCCGCGGAGTGAGCGGGTCCGAGTTGCCTGCCATCAGATCTCGATCCTCCTTGCGTACGCGCCGCGCCTGTGCCTCCGGCCACGTGGTGTGGACCTCAGCCTATCGAGATCCGTTCACGCAATCCGCATCGCGGCACCACCACGGCGCCCGCGCGACATGGGTGACCGTACCCTTGCGGCCATGCGACCAGGCTCCATCCCCGGCACCCGGGGGCGCGTCCGCCCCCTGACACTGCTCGGCGACCCCGTTCTGCACAGCCCCTGCGTCGAAGTCACACACTTCGACGCCGAACTCGCCGCGCTCGTCGAGGACATGTTCGCGACAATGTACGCCGCCCAGGGCGTGGGCCTCGCCGCGAACCAGATCGGCAGGCCCCTGAGGGTCTTCGTATACGACTGCCCCGACGACGATGACGTCCGTCACGTGGGCCATGTGGTCAACCCCCGCCTGGTCGAGGCGACCGGGCTGGTCCTCCGTGGACCCGAGGGCTGCCTGTCCCTCCCCGGCCTGGAGGCGGGCACCGAACGGCACGACGAGACGACGGTCGAGGGCTTCACGGCGACGGGCGACCCGGTACGCGTCGAGGGCACGGGCTTCTTCGCGAGATGCCTCCAACACGAGCTGGACCACTTGGCGGGCGACACGTACGTGGACCGTCTGACGGGCTGGCGCCACAGAAGGCTGATGCGACAGGCAACCCGAGCTTCGTGGCATGGGGTGAGTGGACGTAGTTAGGGGCGCGCGGAACTGCGCGACAGGCCACAACGCACCCGCGGACGACACACAACCCCCTAGAACCCCGGCCCACCGACCCGGTCCCCGGCGGCAGCCAGCCGCCCCCACAGCAAATCAGCCAAACTCCGCACCAACTCGGCCCGGGAACAGGGCCGTTCACCCAGCCACCAGTCCCCGGCCGCGTGCATCATGCCGACTATCCCGTGCCCCCACACCCGAGCCAACTGCTGACTGCCGGGCCCGAGATCCAGCCGATCCTCGATCACCTGGGCCAACTCCTCGCCCATCAGCCGCAGCAACGGCAGCGAGTGCTTCCTCACATCGAACCCGGGGTCGCCGGGTGACACACCGTCCGCGGGGTGCATCAGGAACCGGTACACCTGGGGCCGTGCCTCGATCGCCGCGAGGTAGGTGTCCAGCGTGGCCTCCACCCGCTCCCGCCGCTCCGCCGGAGCGTCCAGCGCGGCCCGCAGGGAGTAGAGCAGGGCGTCGGTGTGCCGTTTGGCCAGAGCGGCGTAGAGTCCGCCTTTGTCACCGAAGTGCCGGTAGAGAATGGGTTTGGTGATGCCCGCCTCGGCGGCGATGGCGTTCATCGAGGCGCCGGGGCCGTCGCGGAGCACCACTCGGTCGGCGGCCTCCAGCAGCTCGCGCCGGCGGCGGTCGGCGGACCGCTGCTGATCGTTCTGCTGCGTGGTGTCCATGGTCTCTCTCCCACCCGTGCTGATATCGGTGACGCTTGCGCAAACTAGCACTGATCGGCCCATGCCCATCGAACGGGCTGCCGACCCTGGTCCGGGAGTTGACTTTTCCTACCGACGGGTAACAGACTCCAGTTACCGTAGGTAACATGCTAGTGCAGCGATGGAGGGGTCATGGCCGAATTCACCATGGA
Source organism: Streptomyces turgidiscabies Car8 (assembly GCF_000331005.1). Taxonomy (GTDB): domain Bacteria; phylum Actinomycetota; class Actinomycetes; order Streptomycetales; family Streptomycetaceae; genus Streptomyces; species Streptomyces turgidiscabies. The sequence goes on along the minus strand of NZ_AEJB01000041.1, from coordinate 43,911 downwards.
GCTCAACGACGAACAGAAAGAGGTCCGCGACTGGCTCCACGGTTTCGCCGCTGACGTGATCCGCCCCGCCGCCGCCGAGTGGGACGAGCGCGAGGAGACCCCCTGGCCGGTCATCCAGGAGGCGGCGAAGGTCGGCATCTACTCCCTGGACTTCTACGCCCAGCAGTACTTCGACCCCACCGGCCTCGGCATCCCGATGGCCATGGAGGAACTCTTCTGGGGTGACGCGGGCATCGCCCTCTCCATCGTCGGCACCGGCCTCGCCGCGGTGGGCGTCCTCGCCAACGGCACCGAGGAGCAGATCGGTACCTGGATCCCCCAGATGTACGGCGACGCCAACGATGTCAAGGTCGCCGCCTTCTGCTCCTCCGAGCCGGACGCCGGTTCCGACGTCGCCTCCATGCGGACCCGCGCCGTGTACGACGAGGCCAAGAACGAGTGGGTTCTCAACGGCACGAAGACCTGGGCGACCAACGGCGGCATCGCCAACGTCCACGTCGTCGTCGCCGTGGTCGACTCCGAGCTGGGCTCCAAGGGCCACGCCTCTTTCATCGTCCCGCCGAACACGCCCGGTCTGTCCCAGGGCCAGAAGTTCAAGAAGCACGGCATCCGCGCCTCGCACACCGCCGAGGTCGTCCTGGAGAACGTCCGCATCCCCGGCTCCTGCCTCCTCGGCGGCAAGCAGAAGCTCGACGAGCGCCTCGCCCGGGCCCGTGAGCGGGCGAAGTCCGGCGGCGAGCGCGTGAAGAACGCGGCGATGGCCACGTTCGAGGCGAGCCGGCCCGCGGTGGCCGCGATGGCGGTGGGTACCGCCCGCGCCGCGTACGAGGTCGCCCTCGACTACGCGAAGACCCGCGAGCAGTTCGGCCGCCCGATCATCGACAACCAGGGGATCGCCTTCCAGCTCGCCGACATGCGTACGTCCATCGACGCGGCGCGGCTGCTGACGTGGCGGGCGTCGTGGATGGCGATCAACGGGAAGCCGTTCACCGCGGCGGAGGGGTCGATGTCGAAGCTGTTCGCGAGCGAGACGGCGAAGAAGGTCACCGGGCAGGCGATTCAGATACTCGGGGGGAACGGGTACACGCGGGAGTATCCGGTGGAGCGGATGCATCGCGACGCGGCGATCTACACGATCTTCGAGGGTACGAGTGAGATTCAGCGGTTGGTGATCGCGCGGACTTTGTCGGGGATGCCGATCCGGTAGCGCCGTGGGGGGTGCGGCGGTGTGCTGACTGGGGCTGCGTCGTGGCTTGTCGCGCAGTTCCCCGCGCCCCTGAGGGCGGCCGGTCAGCGCGGCCCCTATCTTGAGGTGCCGCTGCTGTGGGCGATGCAGGCCACGTCGATTCGGTCGGCCAGTTTGGCGAGTTCGATGGTGAGGGCGGCCACGGTGTCCTCGTCGAGGTCGTCCTGGCCGGCCTCCACCAGATGCAGCCAGCGACCGCCGACCGTGCGCAGCAGTTTGCTGACGTCGGAGGCGGCAACCTGCAACGTGCCGCGGTCGTCGACGATCAGAGGCAGAGTCACTTCGCGGTTCACAGGGGCGATCGTAGCCGCGGAACGCTCACGCTCCGTGCCATACCGTGGTGATGTTGCAGAACTCGCGGATTCCGTGCCCCGACAGCTCACGCCCGTACCCGGACCGCTTGACCCCGCCGAACGGGAACGCCGGATGGGACGCGGTCATCCCGTTGACGAACACGCCGCCCGCCTCCAGATCCCGTACGAGACGGTCCACCTCGGCCTCGTCGCGGGTCCACACGTTCGAACTGAGTCCGAAAGGCGTGTCGTTGGCGATCGCCAACGCCTCCTCCAGGTCTGCCACGCGGTACAGGGTCGCTACCGGGCCGAACGTCTCCTCCTGGTGAATGCGCATCTCGCTGGTGACATCGGCGAGGACGGTCGGCGCGTAGTACCAGCCGTCGTCCGTCAGATCCTTCGGACGTTCGCCACCGCACAGAACCGTCGCGCCGCTCTCCACGGCCTCGTCGACGAGGGCCTCCAGATCCTCGCGCCCCTGCTCACTCGCGAGCGGCCCGACCTCCGTGTCCTCGGCCAGCGGATCGCCGACCTTCAGCGCCGCCATGGCCGTCGAGAAGCGTTCCGCGAACGCGTCGAAGACATCCGTGTGCACGATGAACCGCTTGGCGGCGATGCACGACTGCCCGTTGTTCTGCACACGCGCGGTCACCGCGACCTCGGCGGCCCGCTCGACATCGGCGGACGACAGGACGATGAACGGGTCACTGCCGCCCAGTTCCAGCACCGTCCTCTTGACCTCGTCCCCGGCGACGGCCGCCACCGCGCGCCCGGCCGGCTCGCTGCCGGTGAGCGTGGCCGCCCGTACCCGGGGGTCGCGCAGGATGTCCTCGACGGCGCCCGACCCGATCAGCAGTGTCTGGAAGCAGCCCTCGGGGTAACCCGCCCGACGGAACAGGTCCTCCAGGTAGAGGGCGGTCTGCGGCACGTTCGACGCGTGCTTGAGCAGGCCCACGTTGCCCGCCATCAGCGCCGGCGCGGCGAAGCGGATCACCTGCCAGAGCGGGAAGTTCCACGGCATCACCGCGAGCACCGGGCCGAGCGGACGGTAACGGACCAGGGCGCGGGAACCGCCGGAGTCCTTGACGTCGGCGTCGGAGGGCTTCTCGTCGGCGAGGAGTTCCTCGGCGTGGTCGGCGTACCAGCGCATCGCCTTCGCGCACTTCGCGGCCTCCGCGCGGGCCTGCTTGACCGGCTTGCCCATCTCGGTCGTCATGGTGCGGGCGATGTCGTCCCGGTCCTCGTCCAGCAGACCGGCGGCCCGGCCCAGCAGCCGGGCGCGCTCGGCGAAGCCGGTCGTGCGGTACGTGCGGAAGGCGGCCTCCGCGGCCGTGAGCCTGCGCTCGATCTCCTCGCCGTCCATGGCGTCGTACGTCCGAAGCGTCTCGCCGTTCGCCGGGTTCACCGTCGCGATGGGCATTGCCGTCCTCCAGGTTGAGGGCTGTTCTTCGACCTTCCCGCGCGCCGGTGGGCCCCGCAACGCGTACGGCACCCACCGGCACTTCTGTCAATGCCCCGAGTGCTCCGTCAGCCGGTCCAGAAACCCCGCCTGTGCCGTCACGATCACCGACCGCGCCGCCTGGAGGCCGAACCACCGCACCCGGTCCAGCTCCGGAAACTCCCGTTCCTGCCCCGACCCTCTCGGCCACTCCATCCGGAACGTGCCCGGCACCACGGCCGCCGGATCGAGGTCCGCCTCGACCGCCCACGCCGTGACGACCTTCCCGCCGGCCTGGCGGACCTCGCCCAGCGCCACGGCCTCGCCCTCGGGCGGCGCCAGCCCCAGCTCCTCCCGGAACTCCCGGCGCGCCGCGTCCCAGGCCGTCTCCCCGTCCCCGTACTCGCCCTTGGGAATCGTCCAGGCCCCGGCGTCGCGCCGGGCGAAGAACGGTCCGCCCATGTGCCCGAGGAGCACCTCCAGACCCTCGGTGTCCTGACCGGGCGCGGCCCGCCGGAACAGCAGCAGACCGGCGCTGCGCCGCACCCTCGCCGGAGCCTTGTCCGTCACCGGGTCGCCTCCGGGTGCGCGGCCAGCAGGGTCTGTACGGTGTCCGCCTCCTCCGGCGTCTTGTCCTCGCGGTAGCGGACGACGCGGGCGAAGCGGAGGGTGACGCCGGCCGGGTAGCGGGTGGACCGCTGGAGACCGTCGTAGGCGATCTCGACGACCAGTTCCGGGCGTACGGTCACCACCCAGCCGTCGTCCGACACGGCCAGCGCCTGGAGTCGCTCGGTCTGCCAGGTCAGCATCGCGTCGGTCATGCCCTTGAAGGTCTTGCCGAGCATGGCGAAGGAGCCGTCGGGGTTGCGGGCCGCGAGGTGCAGGTTGGACAGCTTGCCGGTACGTCGTCCGTGACCCCACTCGGCCGCCAGCACCACCAGGTCGAGCGTATGCACGGGCTTGACCTTCAGCCAGGACGCACCGCGCCGGCCCGCGCTGTAGGGGGCGTCCAGGGCCTTGACCACGACGCCCTCGTGGCCGCGCGCCAGGGTGTCGGCGAGGAACGTCTCGGCGGCGGGGAGGTCGGCGGGGCCGCCGGCCAGCAGGCGCCGCACCCGCATCGGTTCGGGGACCAGGCGGGCGAGTTCCGTGTGCCGCTCGGCGAACGGAAGGTCGAGAAGGTCGCGGCCGTCGACCGAGAGCACGTCGAAGAAGACGGGCGACACGGGGACGTCCCGGGCGGCCGTCTCCACGTCCACGCGTGAGCCGACGCGGCCGGCGGTCTCCTGGAAGGAACGCGGGCGGCCGGAGGTGTCGAAGGCGATCACCTCGCCGTCGAGGATGAACCGCTCGCCTCTCAACGCCCTCGCCGCGGTGGTCAGTTCGGGCAGCCGGTCGGTGATGTCGTCGAGGGTGCGGGTGTAGAGCCGTACGTCGTCGCCGTCGCGGTGTACCTGGACCCGGATGCCGTCCAGTTTCTCCTCGACGGCACACGCGCCGAGCTTCTCGACGGCCTCCGCCACCGAGGAGGCGCTGTGCGCGAGCATCGGCAGGACGGGGCGGCCGACGGTGAGACGGAAGCGGGCGAGGGCCGCCGGCCCGTCGGCCAGCAGGGCCTGTGCGACGGGCTGGATGGCCCCCGCGAGCATCACCGCCCGCCGTACGTCTGCGGGCGGCGCGTCCGTGGCCGTCGCCAGGCCTTCCACGGCCACCGCGTCCAGGGCGCCCTGCCGTACCTCACCCGTGATCAGCGCGAACAGGAACCGCTGCTCGTCCGCGGTGGCCGCCGCGAGCAACTCGCCTACCAGCCGCCTGCGTTCGGCCTGCGAGCCGGCGCCGTTGACCGCGCCGATCGCCGTGAGCCGGGCGTCGACGTCCCGCACAGTGAGCGAGGGTTCGACGGCGCCGGGAACCTGCTGGTCCAGCACCTTCCACCCCATCCCGAGCCGCCCCTGGGGCAGGCGTCCGGCGAGATACGGGATGACGATCGGTACGTCGTCGGCGTCGGCGTCCCGGAACAGCTCGGCGAGCAGGGCGATCTTCCGGGACCGGGCGGAGGTGGCGGCGACCTCCTGGGACACGTGGGCGAGCCGGGTCAGCAGCATGCAGCCATGGTGCAACGGGGGTGGCGGATGCACATCCGGGCGGGGCCGGTTTCCCCACTCCGCCGGATACGGGCGCCGGTATGGCTTCCCGACGCGGGACGTCGATAGGGTCGGACGACCGGAGGACCGTTGGGCGACGCCGGACCCGTGTCCTCACCCGCGGAGTCAGGGTGTCGATGCGTCTGCGTCCAGGCGAGACCGAAGCCGTCGGCCGACGGGCGATGACCGTGCTCGACGCCGTCCGGCATCTGCGCGACGCGTCGCCCGACGTCACCGGACGTCCGAGGGTGATCGGGATCGACGGCCGGGGCGGCGCCGGCAAGACGACCCTGGCCGAGCGGCTGCGCGAGGCGGTGCCCGGCTCCGCCGTCGTGCACACCGACGACGTCGCCTGGCACCACGCCTACTTCGACTGGGGCGCCGTGCTCGTCGAGCACATCCTGCGACCCCTCCACCGGGGTGCGGCGGTGGACTTCCGCCCCGCTGCCTGGACCACCCACGACCGGCCCGGATCGATCACCGTCCCCGCCGGTGCCGACTTCGTCTGGATCGAGGGCACCGGCGTCATCCGCGAAGAGCTCGCGCCGTGGCTGGACGCCTCGGTGTGGATCCAGGGCGACCTCGCCGAGCAGGAGCACGCTTTGGCCGTCCGCGACGGTGTCTCCCCCGAGCAGCAGGAGCATGTGGCGAACTGGCTGCGGGAGGAACTGCCGTTCATGCTGCGAGAACAGCCGTGGGCCCGAGCCACCATGATCGTCGCCGGCCCGCCGCAGACTGGCCACGCCCAGGACACCGAGCTGGTCGTCGCCCCGCCGACCGCCTCTTGACCAACCACGCTGTTCCTGAAAGCAGACGGTGGCAGAGGGTTCGGATCGCACCCCCGCCCTCACTCGCCGGGCGGCGTCTCCGAGAACACCAGGTCCGCCACGATCGCCGTGGCCGCGCGGTAGCCGCCGCTCGCCGCGTGGATCACCTGCTCGCCGAAGCCGATCGCGTTCCCCGCCGCCCAGACCCCTGGCACGGTCGTCAGGCCCGTCGCGTCCACCGTCGGGTACGAACCGAACGGCGTTTCCGTCAGCTCGGCGCCCAGATTTTCGAACAGGGCGTTGCCCGGGACGGGCCGGGGAGCGACGAACACCGTCTCGCGGGCATGCGTCGTGCCGTTTTCAAGGCGTACGCCCGTGACACGCCCGGAGTCCGTCGTCAGGCACTCGACCTCGCCGGGGACGACCGCCACCCCTGCCCCTGCCAGCCTGCGCAGATCCTCGTCGGTGAGCTCGTCCTCGGCGACCGTGTGCAGGAACAGCGTCACGTCCTTCGACCACCGGGCGACCAGCACCGCCTGGTGCACGCTCGCCGGAGTCGAGGCCAGCACGCCGAACGCCCGGTCCCGTACCTCCCAGCCGTGGCAGAACGGACAGTGCAGTACGTCCCGCCCGAAGTGCTCGGCGACGCCCGGCACGGCGGGCAGTTCGTCCCGCAGCCCCGTCGCGACGACGAGCCGCCGGGCACGTACCGAACGGTCCCCGCTCGCCAGTGTCAGCGTGAAGTCCTGGCCCTTGGTGACGTCCACCACCCGGTCCACGACCAGCTCCACCCCGTACCGTGCGATCTCCTCGCGCCCCGCCGCCAGGAACTCGGCCGGCGACATGCCGTCGCGGGACAGATAGCCCTGCATGTGTGCCGCCGGTGCGTTGCGCGGCTCGCCCGCGTCGACGACCAGCGTGCGGCAACGGGCCCGGCCGAGGACCAGCGCGGCCGACAGCCCGGCCGCGCCGCCTCCGACGACGACAACCTCGTACGTGTCGGCCAGGTCGGCCGTGTCGGCCTCGTACTGCTCGGTCATGGTGACCACCTCCACCGCGAGCGTCGCTCCCGGGCTGCCACATTGACAAAGCTCTTTGCCGAAACTGCAATGACGGCATGGATGCCAAGAACGTCGACCTTCCCACCGACCAGGTCCTCGCCGAGGTGGGGCCCCGGCTGCGGCGGATCCGCAAGGAGCGGGGTGCGACGCTCGCGGGCCTGTCGGCCACGACCGGGATCTCCGTCAGTACGCTGTCGCGGCTGGAGGCAGGGCTGCGGCGCCCCAGTCTGGAGCTGTTGCTGCCCATCGCGCGGGCGCATCGCGTCGCACTGGACGAGCTGGTCGGGGCCCCGCCCGTCGGCGATCCCCGGGTGCGGGCCAAGCCGATCGTGCGGCACGGGCGGACGTACATCCCGCTCACCCGGCAGCCGGGCGGCCTCCAGGCGTTCAAGGTGATCCTGCCGGTGATCGACGAGGAGCCCGACCCGCGTACGCACGAGGGGTACGAGTGGGTGTACGTCCTGTCGGGGCGGCTGCGGCTCGTGCTCGGGGAGCACGACGTGGTGCTCGGGCCGGGGGAGGCCGCCGAGTTCGACACCCGTGTGCCGCACTGGTTCGGGGCGGCGGGGGAGGGGCCGGCGGAGTTCCTCAGCCTGTTCGGGCCGCAGGGGGAGCGGATGCACGTACGGGCGCGCCCCACCCGTCCGAAGGGTGCGCCGTCGTGACGAACGCGACTGCCTTGGACCGGCCCCCGACGGTTCCCTGATCTGCAAGCGACCGCTTAGTATGCGGTCGAGCCCGGTCAGTCGAACAAGACGAGCGCAGTCCCGTGGAGGCCCCCCATGCAGGCATGGCAAGTGCACCAGAACGGCGAGCCGAGCGAGGCGATGGTCCTCGGCGAGGTGGAGCGGCCGGTGCCCGCCGAGGGCCAGGTGCTGCTGAAGGTGCGTGCCGCGACCATCAACTTCCCGGACGTCCTGATGTGCCGCGGGGAGTACCAGGTCAGGCCGCCGCTGCCGTTCACCCCCGGGGTGGAGATCTGCGGCGAGACCGAGGACGGCCGCAGGGTGATCGGGAACCCGGTGCTGCCGTACGGCGGTTTCGCCGAGTACGTGGTGGCGGACTCCCGTGGGCTGTTCACGGCCCCCGAGTCGCTGGACGACGCCGAGGCCGCCGCCCTGCTCATCGGCTACCAGACGGGCTGGTTCGGACTGCACCGGCGGGCCGCCCTGGAGGCCGGCGAGACGCTGCTCGTGCACGCCGCCGCGGGCGGGGTCGGCAGCGCCGCCGTACAGCTCGGGAAGGCCGCCGGAGCCACCGTCATCGGCGTCGTCGGCGGGGCCGAGAAGGTTTCCGTGGCGCGGGAGTTGGGCTGCGACGTCGTCATCGACCGGCGCACGGAGAACGTCGTCGGGGCGGTGAAGGAAGCCACCGGAGGGCGCGGTGTCGACGTGGTCTACGACCCCGTCGGCGGGGAGGCCTACACCCAGTCCACGAAGGTCGTCGCCTTCGAGGGGCGGATCGTGGTCGTCGGCTTCGCGAGCGGAACCATTCCCAGCCCCGGGCTCAACCACGCCCTCGTGAAGAACTACTCGATCCTGGGCCTGCACTGGGGTCTGTACAACACCAAGAACCCGAAACTGGTCCAGCACTGCCACGAGCAGCTCACCGAGCTGGCGGCCCGGGGCGCGATCAAACCGCTGGTGAGCGAGCGCGTACCGCTGGTCGGTGCCGCAGCCGCCGTGCAGCGCGTCGCCGACGGTGTCACCACCGGCCGGGTCGCGGTGCTGCCCTCGCTGGAGAACGGAGCCGCCGCATGACCGACGCAGCTGAACTCACCCGACTGACAAGGGAGTTGCTGGCCGCGCATCCGCCGGCCGACACCGACCGGCTCGACTTCCTCAAGGCCCGCTTCGACGCCGGGCTCGCCTGGGTGCACTACCCGGAAGGGCTGGGCGGTCTTGGCGCGCCGCGCTCCCTCCAGGCCGTCGTGGACGCCGAGTTGCAGGCGGCGGGGGCTCCCGACAACGACCCCCGGCGTATCGGCATCGGTCTGGGAATGGCCGCACCGACCATCCTCGGCTTCGGCACGGAGGAGCAGAAGCGGAAGTTCCTCCGGCCGCTGTGGACCGGCGAGGAGGTCTGGTGCCAGCTCTTCAGCGAGCCGGGGGCCGGGTCCGACCTGGCCGCGCTGGGTACTCGCGCCGTCCGGTCGGACGGGGGCGACTGGATCGTCAACGGGCAGAAGGTGTGGACGTCCAGCGCCCATCTCGCCCGGTGGGCCATCCTCATCGCCCGTACCGACCCGGACCTGCCCAAGCACAAGGGCATCACCTACTTCCTCTGCGACATGACCGACCCCGGTGTCGAGGTCCGGCCGTTGCGGCAGGTCACCGGCGAGGCCGAGTTCAACGAGGTGTTCCTGACCGACGTCCGCATCCCTGACGCCCATCGCCTCGGCGAGGTCGGCGACGGCTGGCGGGTCGCGCAGACCACGCTGAACAACGAGCGCGTGGCCATCGGCGGTATGCGCATCCCGCGCGAGGGCGGCATGATCGGGCCCGTCGCCGAGACCTGGCGCGAACGCCCGGACCTGCGCACCCACGATCTGCACCAGCGGCTCCTGAAGCTGTGGGTGGAGGCGGAGGTCGCCCGGCTCACGGGCGAGCGCACACGCCAGCAGCTCGTCGCCGGACAGCCCGGCCCGGAGGGATCCGGCCTGAAGCTCTCCTTCGCCCGCCTCAACCAGGAGATCAGCGGCCTGGAGGTCGAACTCCTCGGCGAGGAAGGCCTGTTGTACGAGGACTGGACCATGCGCCGGCCCGAGCTGGTGGACTTCGTCGGCCGTGACGCCGGCTACCGCTACCTCCGCTCCAAGGGCAACAGCATCGAGGGCGGGACCAGCGAGGTCCTGCTGAACATCGTCGCCGAACGGGTCCTGGGCCTGCCCAGCGAACCGCGCACCGACAAGGACGTCGCCTGGAAGGACCTCGCCCGATGAGCACACAGCCCGACCTGTTGTACTCGGAGGAGGAGAACGCCCTCCGCGAGGCCGTCCGCGACCTGCTCGCCGACCACTGCGACGCGGCCGGCGTGATCGCGCGCGTCGAGACGGACACCCCGCACGACATCCCGCTCTGGAAGGCCCTCACCGAAGGAATGGGCCTCGCCGGCCTGCTCGTCCCCGAGGAGCTGGACGGTCAGGGCGCCACGCACCGGGAAGTCGCCGTCGTCCTGGAGGAGTTGGGGCGCGCGGTCGCACCCGTCCCCTATCTGACCAGTGCCGTCGTCGCCACCGAGGCGCTGCTGGAGTGCGGCGCCGACGACCTGCTGGCCCGGTTGGCGTCCGGGACCACGATCGGCACCCTCGCGGTCTCGCTGAGCGTTCCCGCCGGGAGCGCCTACAACGTCGTACGGTTCGAGGACGGCGGCCTGCACGGGGAGCTGACCGGCATCGCGGACGCGTCCGTCGCCGACGTGCTGCTGGTGCCCGCCGACGACGGCGGCCTGTACGCGGTGGACGCAGCCGCGGTCACCGTCACCCCGCAGGTGTCCCTCGATCTGACCCGGCCGGTGGCGAAAGTTGTCCTGGACGGGGCGCCGGGCCGCCTTCTCGGCGACGCCGAACCCGCCGTACGCCGGGCGCTGCGGGCCGGCGCCGGACTGCTCGCCTCCGAGCAACTCGGCCTCGCCGAATGGACGTTGACCGAGACGGTCCGCTATCTCAAGGAGCGCAAGCAGTTCAACCGGCCCGTCGGTGGCTTCCAGGCGCTCAAGCACCGGCTCGCCCAGCTGTGGCTGGAGGTCGTCAACCTGCGCGCCGCCGCCCGGAACGCGGCAGACGCCCTGGCGAACGGCGACGACGCCGACGTGGCTGTCGCCGTCGCCCAGGCCTACGCGGCCCCCGTCGCCGTCCACGCGGCCGAGGAGGCGCTGCAGCTGCACGGCGGGATCGGCATGACCTGGGAACACCCGGTCCACCTGTACCTGAAGCGGGCGAAGGCCGACTCCATCGCGTACGGCACGGCGGGCGCCCACCGGGCGGCGCTGGCCGAACTGGTGGACCTGCGCGCCCCCTGATCTACACCGGGAAGTAGCGAGAGACCACACGTTCGGCGGGCATGTCAGCCGCACGGACGAACCCTCCGCTACGCCACACTTGCGGCCGAAAGCCGCGAAGTGGGCGTGGCGGAGGAGGTTTGACGATGGCCATTTCCATCTCTGTGGTGGTGCTGCTCCTGATCCTGGCGGTGGTCTTCCTGCGCAACGGCGCGCTGAAGCCCACCCACGCCGTGGTCTGCGTGCTGCTCGGCTTCTATCTGGCGAGCACCAGCGTGGCGCCGACCATCCACAGCGGGCTCACGGCGACGGCGGACATCGTGAGCAGCCTGAAGCCCTGACGGCAGGGCCTCCAGGGTCTCAGGACGTCATGAAGACCCCGATGGCGTTCGGGACGGGCCGCTCGGCGCCGCCGGTCGGATGGTTGCGTACGGTGACCCTGCTCGCTCCCGGCGCTCTGCTGACGAAGGTCGTGGAGCCGCCGCCGTCCAGGTTGAAGGCGTCGACCGAACCCAACTTCCGCATGGCGGCGGCGACTTCGGCGACCGTCAGCCCGCTGCGGTACTGGGGCGCACCGTCCACCGCGAGCAGCAGGAGCCTGCGCCCCCCGTTCGCGATGCCCGCGGCGGTGCGTACGGCGGCGGTGTTGTCGTCGAGGCCGGCCAGCGCCCGGCCGCCCTTCAACACCGGGTAGCCGCCGAGAGCGAAGCGGTACGGGATGCGGCTCGTGGCCGCCACGAGACGGCTCCTGACCGTGACCGACGCGCCGACGGACAGCTTCCGCAGCTGCCGCGCGCCCGCCTCCCGGCCCACCAGGACCGTGGTGTTGGCGGCGATGACTCCGCCGCCGGGCGAGTTCGCCGTCCGTACGACCCTGCCGCGCCGCACCGTCACCTCGTAGGTGTCCGTACCGCACGGCGCTGCCCGGTCCGTGTCCGTGCCGCACACCGCCCGCGCCCGGGAGACACCGCCCCAGGCCGGGGTGAACGCGCCGATGGAACCCACCGGCAGCGCGTACTGGTTGAGCCCGCCGAGCGTGAACCGTCCCACGGGCGTGCCGATACTGCCTGACAGGGCGAGGTTGTCCAGCCGGGCCCTTCTGTCGGTCCCCACGCCGAGGACGGCCCTGGTGGTGACGCCGGGCGGCATCGAGGGGCCGAAGCGCTGACCGTTCGGCACCGCCGACTTCAGCACCACGCCGCTCGCGATCGCCGGGCCCACGGACGCGCCCGTGGCGGCTACCCCGGGATGCTGGACCTCGCTGATGTTGAAGAAGTCGCCGTTGACGCCCGCCACGGCCCCCTTGGCGTCGGCCATCCTGGAGACGGCGGCCCGTGCCGCCACCGCTCCCGCGTACAGCAGGTTGACCCGCACCCGCGCGTTGCCGAGGTCGACGCTCAGCAGATGGGCGTGGGTCACCCCCCTGGCCGCCACGATGTCGAACTGGGCGTAGCGCACGCCCGGCGCGACCTGGGCGGCTCTCGGCGCGCCGCTGGCCGGTGCCGCCCCTGTCAGGGCCGCGCCGGCCAGCATTCCGAGTACCGCGACTACCGAGACTGGTGTTCTGCCCGTTCTGAACCGTCCGCTGCCACGCATTCAGACCCCCTGAAGTCCCGTCAACTGTGGCAGGGCGCAAGGGGAGCGCGACAGGTGACGATGAGCCGCGCGGGGGCGCGCGCGAGGCTATGAATTGACCACTCTGGAGCGGATCAGGAAGCGCACTCCTTCGGGGGCCTCCAAGGAGAAACCGCTGCCCCGGCCGGGTACGACGTCCACGATCAACCGGGTGTGGCTCCACACCTCGTACTGGCTGCGCGACATCCAGAACGTCACCGGTTCGGGGACACCCTCGACCACCAGTTCGGCGAGCAGTACGTCGGAGCCGCCGGTCCGGAACTCGCCCGCCGGGAAGCACATGGGCGCGCTCCCGTCGCAGCAGCCGCCTGACTGGTGGAACATCAGCGGGCCGTGCGTCGCGTGCAGTCGCCGCAGCAGTTCGGCGGCGGCCGGGGTCAGTTCGACGCGCGGGCTCTCCTCGGGCATCTTCACCGCCCCAGTGGACCGTGCGGGACGTTGCGAGAGGGTTGCGGGCGGTCCGGTCGGGCACGGCGAAGGCCGCCTCCGCGTGAGCCTGGATCGGTTCACGCGGAGGCGGCCTTCGGGGACGAACTGCCGGGTCAGCTCTTGTCGGTCACATCCGTGACCCGCCAGCGCTGGTTCGAGCCGGAGTTGGCCATCCAGGTGGTGACGGCGGCACCCTCGTTGGTCGCCTGCCCGCCGACCTCCAGGAGGCGGCCGGTGGCCACGTTGATCAGCGTCCACGTCTGGTCACCGGTGGTCGACATGATCCACTCGGTGGCCGGATCCCGCTTGCCCGTGTCGGGCTCGACCACGGGGACGTTGTCGCGGACGGCCAGGCGCTTGCCCTCGGCCGGGTTGGCGAAGACGTACCGCTGGCGGGCGCCCTTGTCGCCGTGCCGGGCGTCGAGCTGCCAGTTCTGCGCGACGGTGCCGTTGGCGGAGCCGATGACCAGGCTCTTGCCGTTGGCGGCGACGGTCACGGCCTTGCCGCTCTGCACGCCGGTCAGCGTGTAGGAGTGGCCCTTGCTGAACAGACCGGCGTTCTTCGCGACACCCGAGACACCCTTGACGGCGAAGGAGGTCACCGACTGGGCGGGGACGGTGTACGTGGCCTTGCCGTCGACGACCTTGACCGGGGCCTGCTGCTTGAGCTTGCCGTCGGCGCTGGTCACGGTCGGCGTGACGGTCGCGTTGCCCTTGATTGTGCGGAACTTGGAGAGGTCGATGGTGACGTCACGGGCCGCGGTGGTGGAGTTGACGTGGACGAGCGAGGCGCCCTTGCCGTCCTTGGTCACGGCGGCGGCGCTGGAGGTGTCGTCCACCTTGATCAGCCTGTCGCCCGGCTTGATGAAGTGCGTGAAGTTACGGGCGGTGTCGAACTTGGTGTTCGTGTAGATCGGGCAGGACGCCAGGGTGTCCGTCGACTTGCAGCTGAACGAGAGCTGGATGCTGCCCCAGTTGCCGCCCTTGGCGGACTCGCCGCCGGGCTTCATGTTGTCGTAGTCCTCGACCGGCTGCCAGAACACCCAGGCCTGGGGCTCCAGTTCACGCAGGTCGTTGACGATCTGCTGGGCGAGGCCGAGACCCGGACGCATGTCCGTGAAACTCTGCCCGTCGCCCCAGTCGCCCTCGACCTCGCTCATCCACAGCGGCTTGTCGGCGGCCTTGGCGAGGTCACGCACGGTGGTGCGCTGACCGGTGCCGTAGGTGTGGACGTTCATCTGGTCGACGAGGTCCTTGGACCCTTGCGAGTAGGAGTTCCAGTTGTTCGCGAAGATGGACGGGTTGGTCTCGTCCATCGCCGAGATCTCGGACTTGACCTTCGCCTTCTTGAGGGCGGGGGCAAGCGCGGCGAGCACCTTCTCCTGGAGCGCCGGGCCGATGTGGGCGCCCTCCTGACGGCCGCCGACGGGCTGGCCGTCCGCGCCCAGCTTGGTGCCCCAGTAGCCGGTGTTGGGCTCGTTGAACGGGTCGACGGTGTCGACCTTGATGCCCTCGGCCTTCTCCAGCCGCTTCGTCGCCCCCGCCATGTAGGCGGCGAAGTCGTCGACCGAGTCGGCCTTCAGCTGGTCGGTGTTGGCGTTGAAACCGCCGGAGACATAGCCGCTCTCCGTCATGAACCAGGGCGGCGAGTTGCTGAACGTCTCCCAGTGGGTGATGTCCTTCTTGATGCGGTCCACCCACCAGCGCTGGGTCTTGTCCGCCTTCGGGTTCCAGTCGGCCGCGTCGTCGGCGCTCCACCAGTCGGTGTCCGTGCGGGTGGTGCCCGCGGGCGCCTTCCACCAGCCCTCGACGGCCCCGCCGGCCCGCAGGTAGTCCTTCACGTCGGGGGCGTTGCCGCCGCCGATGTTGTAGCGGGCGATGTTCAGCGCCAGCCCGTCGTCACCGAACAGCAGCTTCGCGAGCTTCTCGCGGATCGCCGGAGGATAGTTGCCGGTCGCGTTGGCGAACCAGACCAGACTGGTGCCCCAGCCCTCGAACTTCTCCTGCTTGTACGAGGGATCGGGGGTGACGGTGACGGACGGGGCGGCTGCCTCGGCCGCCGCCTGCGCGTCCGGCGACGGCGCGCTGACCAGAGCGGCCGAAGTGGCCAGGGCGGTGATGCCGACGACTCCCAGAAGGTGTCGCGTGCGGGTACGGCGTGCCAACGTGTGCTCCCAACTCAGATGTGGTCGCTGCGGTGGACCGCCGTGCCCGCACCGTACGCGGGTGCGTACGGACGGGGCACGACGGTGTGCCCCTTGGATCAGGGGAGTTCAGGGTGGTGCCGGGGCGCTGCTCAGGAGGCGGGCTGCCGCAGTACGGCGACTTCCCTCGGGGCGAGGACAAGAACGCCGTCGGCGTCCGTGCCACCGGTCAGCCGCTCTCCGTCGAGGCCCGGCAGCGGGATCTCCTCGTCGCTCCGGTTGACCAGGAACAGGAACCGGCTCCCGCCGCCCCGTCGTACGGTCAATTCGACCCGTCCACGGGCCTGTTCGGGCAGCTCGCTGTCGACACCGGCCGGCGCGAGCAGCCCCGGCAGCAGCGCGGCGAGGCCGTCGGTGCCCAGGCGTGTGGAGACGTACGACGCCGAACCCTCGCCCGTCGTACGGCGGGTGACGGCCGGGCGGCCCGCGTAGGCGCCCGAGCGGTAGTGGGCCAGGACCTCGACGTCGGGCTCGGTCACGTCGATCCGGTCGGTCCACACCGTGCCCGTACCGCCGCCGTCCACCTCGACCGACTCACCGTCGAGCAGCGGGCCGAACTCCTCGACACGGATGCCCAGGACCTCACGCAGGGCGCCCGGGTAGCCGCCGAGCCAGATGTGGTCGTTCTCGTCGACGACACCGGAGAAGTACGTGGTGATCAGATGGCCGCCGGTCTCCGCGTACCGCGTCAGCTCCTTGGCGAGCGTCGCCGGGACCATGTGCAGGACCGGGGTGATCAGCACGTCGTAGCGGCTGAACTCGGTGCGCGTGGTGACGACGTCGGCGCGGATGCCGAGGGAGAGGAGCGCCGAGTACCAGTTCAGCCCCTCCTGGCGGTAGTCGAGGAGGGCGGTGGGGTGCGAGTCCTGCTCGCTCGCCCACCAGGAGTCCCAGTCGAACACGATCCCGACGCGGGCCGGTTCGCGCTCGGAGCCCGCGATCGGCGCCAGGTCCTTCAGGGTCTGACCGAGGGCGGCCACCGCACGGAAGACCTCGCTGTCGGCACCGGCGTGCGGCACCATCGCGGAGTGGTACTTCTCGGCGCCGGCCGCCGACTGACGCCACTGGAAGAAACAGACGGCGTCGGCGCCGTGCGCGACGTGCAGCAGCGAGTCACGGGCCAGCTCACCGGGGCGCTTGGCCACGTTGACGTGCTGCCAGTTGACCGCGCTGGTGGAGTGCTCCATCAGGAACCACGGACGGCCGCTCGCGATACCGCTGGTCAGGTTGGCGGAGAACGACAGCTCGTCGCGGTCCTGCGGGCCCGGGTGGACGTAGTGGTCGTTGGAGACGAAGTCGATCTCGCCCGCCCAGTCGGGGTAGTTCATGCCCTTCGTGCCGCCCATCACCATGAAGTTGGTGGTGATGGGGACCTCGGGCGTGTACTCGCGCAGGATGTCGCGCTCCGCGACCAGGTAGTCCTTCAGCGCGTCCGAGGAGAACCGCTTGAAGTCCAGCTGCTGGGTCGGGTTCGGGTGCGAGCCGGCCAGCCGGGGCGGCAGGATCTGCGCCCAGTCGCTGTAGCGCTGCGACCAGAACGCCGTGCCCCAGGCGTGGTTGAGGGCGTCGAGGGTGGTGTAGCGGGCGCGCAGCCACTCGCGGAAGGCGTGGGCCGCGTCGTCCGAGAAGTCGTAGATGTTGTGGCAGCCCAGCTCGTTCGAGATGTGCCAGGCCACGAGGGCCGGGTGATCGGCGTAACGTTCCGCCATCTTCCGGACCAGACCGAGCGCGTGGCTGCGGAACACGGGGGAGGTGGGGCGCCAGTGCTGGCGCGCGCCGGGCCAGACCGTCTCGCCGGTGGAGGTCACCGGGAGGATCTCCGGGTGCGCTGTGGTCAGCCACGGCGGCGGGGACGCGGTCGCGGTGGCCAGGTCGACACCGATCCCGCCCTCGTGCAGCAGGTCCATGACCTCGTCGAGCCAGCCGAAGTCCCAGGAGTCCGCGTCGGGCTGGATACGGGCCCAGGAGAAGATCCCCACCGAGACGATGTTGACGCCGGCCTCGCGCATCAGCCGTACGTCCTCCTCCCACACCTCCCGAGGCCACTGCTCGGGGTTGTAGTCGGCGCCGTAGGCGAGACGGGGCGCGGAGTCACCGTCCGGCCCGTACGGCAGACGGGACGGGGAGGCGGAGGTCATGGTGATCCTTCCGGGGCGCTGCGAAGCGGCTCGACGCGGGGGAGGGGGAGGGGGAAAGCCGGGGGGTACGAGGAGCGGCCGGCGGTGATGCTTTTCCGGCCGCTCCTCGGCTGTTGACGCTCGGCGGACGATTCGCCGCCGATACTGCTCAACCAGTGCTGCTCTACTGCTAGTTCTCGACGGTGAAGCCCTGCTCCTTGCCGTACTTCACGGAGGCGTCCTGCCAGGCCTTCAGACCGGCGGAGAGCTTCTCGCTGGAGACGTAGGCCTTGCCGACGGTGTCGTTGAAGATCGAGTTGGCGTACTGCTGGAAGGGCAGGTACGACCAGTCGCTCGCGACGTTGGCGGCCGAGTCGGCGAAGATCTTGTTGGCCTCCTGGCCGTCGAAGTAGTCGAACTTCTTGCTCAGGAACGCCGGGTCCTGGAGCTGAGCGGTGGTCGCCGGGAAGGCGCCCTCGTCGACACGGGTCTGCACACCGTCACCGGCGTTCGCGTACTCGACGAACGCGTAGGCGAGCTCCTTGTTCTTGCCCAGCTCGGGCAGGGCGAGGGAGCTGCCGCCGTTCTCCGCGCTGGCCTTGTCGCCCTTGGTCCAGGCCGGCATCGGGGCCGCGCGCCAGTCACCGGCGGCCTTCGGGACACCGCTGACGAAGTTGGCGGGCATCCACGCGCCGGTGGTCAGGGTGGCGATGGTGCCGTCGCCCAGGCCCTTGTACCAGTCGTCGGTCCAGCCGTTGATCGGCGAGACGAGCTTCTGGTCGATCAGCTTCTGCCAGGTGGCGGTGTACTTCTTGGCGCCCGCGTCGTCGAAGTTGACCGACACCTTGGTGCCGTCGACCTTGTAGGGGCGCGAACCGGCCTGCCACAGCATGCTGGTGGTGAAGCCCGCGTCGCCGGCGTCGTTGGCGATGTAGACCTTGGGGTCGGCCTTGTGCAGCTTGGCGGCCGCGTCGACGTACTCGTCCCACGTGGTCGGGACGGCGATCTTGTACTTGTCGAAGACCTTCTTGTTGTAGAACATCGCCATCGGGCCCGAGTCCATCGGCAGGCCGTAGACCTTGGCGTCGTCGCTCACGGCGTTCCACGGGCCGGGCGTGTACTTGGCCTTGAGCTTGTCGGCACCGTAGGGAGCCAGGTCGGTCAGGCCCTTGGTGAGCGAGTACTGGCTCAGCGCGAAGTACTCGACCTGCGCGACGTCCGGGACGCCCTTCTTGGCCGAGATGGCGTTCGACAGAGCGGTGTAGTGCTTGTCGCCCGAGCGCTCGCCGACCAGGTTGATCTTGACCTTGGGGTACTTCTTCTCGAAGTTGGCCACGACCGACTTCAGCGTGGGCTCCCAGGCCCAGACCGTGACCGAGCCGCCCTTCTTGAGGGCCGCCTGGATGTCCGCGGCGGAGACGGCCTTCTGGTCCGAGCTGTCGTCGTCGGAGCCGCCGCAGGCGGTCGCGCCGAGGGCGAGGACGGAGAGCAGGGTTATGCCGCGCATCAGGCGGCCGGTGGTTCTACGCATCGAGATGCTTCCACTTCTTAGTGGGTGGGACAGGGTGAGGGTGAATGCCGTGTGAGGGTGAAATGCGGTGAAGCCGAGGGGGGTGTGGGGCCTGAGGGAGGATCACTCCTTGACACTTCCGGCGGCGAGGCCGGACTGCCAGTACTTCTGGAGCAGCAGGAACGCGGCGATCAGCGGGATGATGGTGAGCAGGGAACCGGTGATCACCAGGTTGAAGATGACGTCCCCGCCGATCGTCTGGGCCTGGTTGTTCCAGGAGTCCAGACCCAGGGTCAGCGGGTACCAGTTCGGATCCTTGATCATGATCAGCGGCAGGAAGTAGTTGTTCCAGGTCGCCACCGTGGTGAACAGCAGAACGGTCACGGTGCCGGGGGCGAGCAGGGGCATGGCTACCTGGAAGAAGGTGCGCACCTCGCCCGCTCCGTCGATGCGGGCCGCCTCCATCAGTTCGGTGGGGATGGCCTCGGTCGCGAAGACCCACATCAGATACAGACCGAAGGGCGACACGAGGGACGGGATGATCACCGCCCACGGCGTGTCGGTCAGGCCCATCTTGCTGAACATCAGGAAGGTGGGCACCGCCAGGGCCGTACCCGGGACCGCGACCGCGCCGATGACCACGGCGAACACGGCGCGCTTGCCCGGGAAGGTGAACTTCGCCAGCGCGTAGCCGCCGAGGATCGCCAGCAGGGTGGCGCCGCCGGCGCCGAGGACGACGTAGAGCAGGGTGTTCAGCAGCCAGCGGACGAAGATGCCGTCGTGGTAGGTGAACGTGTCGTGGATGTTGCTCCAGAGAGCGAAGTTGTCGCTGAACCAGAGTCCCGACGAACTGGCCAGCCCGTCCTGGGTCTTGGTGGCGCTGATGACCAGCCAGATCAGGGGCACGACCGTGTAGACCAGGATCAGGCCGGTGAGCACGGTCAGCAGGATGCTGCGCTTGGGGCGGCTCGGCGAGTGCTTCTGCCGGCGGGTGCGCAGCCGGGGCGCGGTGGTGGTGGAACCGTCGCCGGACGGTGCGGATGCGGACGGGGAGCTGGTGGTGACGGAGCTGCTCATGTTCACGCTCCCTTGCGCATGCCGCGGAGCTGCACGACATAGGCGATGACCATGGTGATCAGCCCCATGATGATGGCGACCGCCGCGGAGTAGTTGTGCTGCTGGCCGTTGAAGGACAGCGAGTACGTGTAGAAGTTCGGGGTGAAGTCGGTCGTGATGGCGTTGCGCGCGACCGGCCGCAGGATGGCCGGCTCGTTGAAGAGCTGGAAGCTGCCGATGATCGAGAAGATCGTCGCGATGACGAGGGCACCGCGGATGGCGGGGAGCTTGATGGCCGTGATGACGCGGAACTGGCCGGCACCGTCGATCTCCGCGGCCTCGTAGAGCGAGAGCGGGATGACCCGTAGCGCGGAGTAGAAGATCAGCATGTTGTAGCCGATGAACTCCCACGTGACGATGTTGCCGATCGACGCCAGCACCAGGTCGGTGGAGAGCGGGTCCGGCAGGGTGACGTCGAACGCGCTGTTGATGTCACCCACCAGCCCGTACTTGGTGCCGTACATGAAGCCCCACATCAGGGTGGCGACCACGGCGGGCACCGCGTACGGCAGGAAGATCGCGATACGGAAGAAGTCCTTGCCGTAGAGGCGTCCGCTGTCCAGGGCCAGAGCGATCAGCAGGGCGATGCCGAGCATGATCGGCACCTGGACGACCAGGAAGAGCGAGACCCGTATCAGGGAGTTCCAGAACTGGTCGTCCTGCAGGGCCTGCTGGTAGTTGTCCAGGCCTACGAAACTCGTGCCGCCGATCAGCTGATCCCTGAAGAGGCTGAGGTAGATCGAGTACCCGATGGGTGCCAGGAAGACGAGGGCGAACACCATCACGAACGGGCCTATGAACCCCCATCCCGTCCATGAGCGGCGGTCCCTCTTCGCCGCGGGCCGGGCCGGGGCGCGTTTCACGGCCACCGGCGGTTCTAGGGTTGTCATTGTGTCGTGCCTCGCTCGTCCGTCTCGGAACCGGCGCTGGTCCGCCGCCGCCCCGATGTTTGCGTAAACATCCCGCTGCGTGGAGCCCCACGAGAGGTCCACCGGCTGTTATGTTTACGTAAACATCTGATGGCGGCATGTCTACACCGCTCCCCCGACGCTGGTCAAGGGTCGTAGGACGCAACTGTGGACCGGAGGGCGAGGGTTGACGGGTGGACACAGCTGACGGCACCTCGGCGGAGCCGGCGCGGGCACGCGCACGCACCAGGAAACGGGCGGCCCGCCGTACACAGAGCGCCTCCATGGCGGACGTCGCCCGGGTCGCCGGAGTCTCCTCGCAGACCGTCTCCCGGGTGTCGAACGGCTTCCCGGGTGTGAACGAGGAGACACGGCGGCAGGTCCTGGAGGCCATGAAGGAGCTGGGCTACCGGCCCAACAGCGCCGCCCGTGCCCTGAAGCGCGGCGAGTTCCGCACGATCGGCGTCATAACGTTCGGCCTGTCCACCACGGGCAACGTCCGAACGCTGGAGGCGATCGCCACCTCGGCGGCGCAGGAGGGGTACTCGGTGACCCTGCTGCCGGTCGCCGTGCCGACGCAGGACGAGGTGCGCGGAGCCTTCTCGCGGCTCGGTGAGCTCGCCGTCGACGCCGTCATCGTCATCCTCGAAGTGCACCTTCTCGACGCGTCGACCCTCTCCATGCCGCCGCACGTCCAGGTGGTCGTGGCCGACTCCGACGCGGGCGACCGCTACACGGTGGTCGACACCGACCAGGCCGGCGGCACCCGCACCGCCGTACGGCATCTCCTGGACCTAGGGCACCGCACCGTCTGGCATCTGGCGGGCCCCGAGGGCTCGTACGCGGCGCAGCGCCGCACCGACGCCTGGCGCGCCGAACTCCTCGCGGCCGACCGGATCGCACCACCCCTCGTGCGCGGCGACTGGTCGGCGGAGTCCGGCTACCACGCCGGTCTGCGGATCGCCGGTCTGCCCGACTGCACGGCGGTGTTCGTGGCCAACGACCAGATGGCGCTGGGGCTGCTGCGGGCGTTGCACGAGAGGGGGCGCAGGGTGCCCGAGGACGTCAGTGTGATCGGCTTCGACGACATCCCGGAGGCGGGCTCCTTCCTGCCACCGCTGACCACCGTCCACCAGGACTTCGCCGAGGTGGGGCGGTTGTGCGTGGAGGGCGTGCTGCGGCAGATGCGGCAGGACGCCACGGAGCACGGGACGACACTGGTGCCGACGCGCCTGGTCGTACGGCAGAGCACGGCGCCGCCGCGTCCGCGCTGAGAAGGAGCGCGTCGCCGGCTTCGGCTCCGAGCGGGCGGTGGCCGAGCTGGACGTCCGGGGGCGCCTACGGGGGAGGCCCGTCCGGACGGGCGGAGGTGGCTGGGGCGCTGTGCGGGTCTTCGCCGCCGGCGCCTCGGGTGCGAGCCGTTGGTGCCTTCATGTGACCACCGTTGGAGCTGGGGCGCCCGTGCGCGGGTTCGGCATACGGTGGCCGCGGCCGGCGGGTGCCTTGACCGGCGCTGTAGCCGAGTCCCGTGAGTCACCGCGGCAGCGGCGGTGAGGTGAGCCGTGCGGGGTTCGGAGGCGGGTCGGCGGTGGCCGAGCTTGAGGTGCGGGGCGTCGGCGGGGCGAGGCTGGTCCGGACGGGCGGAGGTGGCTGGGGCGCTGTGGGGGTCTTCGCCGCCGGCGCCTCGGGTGCGAGCCGTTGGTGCCTTCATGTGACCACCGTTGGAGCTGGGGCGCCCGTGCGCGGGTTCGGCATACGGTGGCCGCGGCCGGCGGGTGCCTTGACCGGCGCTGTAGCCGAGTCCCGTGAGTCACCGCGGCAGCGGCGGTGAGGTGAGCCGTGCGGGGTTCGGAGGCGGGTCGGCGCTCGCCGCGGCCCGATACAGTGCACAGCGTGTGGGCCGACAACCAGCGGCGGGAGCCGCGTACCGACCAGCCTGACGGCCCCCGCCGCCGGGCGACGATCAACGATGTCGCCCAACTGGCCGGAGTGTCACGCCAGACGGTCTCCCGGGCTGTCAACGACAAGGGCGAGATCGACCCCGCCACGAAGGAACGAGTCCTGGAGGCGGCCCGCCTGCTGGACTACCGGCCGAGCCGGTTCGCGCGGGGCCTCGTCCGCAAGGGCGCGGGGGCGGTGACGGCGGGGCTGGTGATCCCGGATCTGATGAACCCGTTCTTCCCCGAGGTCGCCGCCGGGGTGCTGGAGGCCGCCGAGGAGCGCGGCTGGCAAGTGGTCGTGTGGGACTCCCGCACCGACGACGGCAGGGAGCGCGAGGCGCTCGACGTGCTCTCCCATCAGGCGGACGCGGTCGTCGGCTACTTCAAGAACGAGGACGACGTGCTCGCCCGGCACCTCGGCGGCGTACCGCTCGTCCTGCTGGAACGCGGCCCGCAGCAGACCCGGTTCGCGGCCGTGGGCATCGACGCCGCCGCGGGCCTCGAACAGGGCATCGCCCACCTCGTACGGGCGGGACACCGCAGGATCGGCATGCTGGACGGGGACCGGCTCGGCGTCCCCGGCCCCCGCCGCGAGGCCTTTCTCGCCGAAGTCCGACGCCACCGACTGCCCGTCGACGACAGCTGGATCGTGCTCAGCCCCGAGCACAGCGTCGCGGGCGGGGAGGCCGGCATGGCGCGGCTCCTCGACGCGCGGCCCGGGATCACGGCCGTCTTCGGCTTCAACGACCTGATCGCTGTCGGCGCGATGCGTTGCGCCCGGCAGCGTGGACTGACGGTGCCCGACGACGTGGCGGTCATGGGCTTCGACGGTCTCTCGCTGGGCGAGCTGGTGGAGCCGGCGTTGACCACTCTGCACCTCGACAAGCGGCAGTTGGGGCGGCTGGCCGTCGAGCAGGTGGCCCGGTTGCGCGCCGGCGAGGAACCGTTGAGCGGCGCGGACGCCTGGGTGGCGCCTCAGCTGGTGGTGCGCGCCTCGGCGTAGGCGCTTCGCCGAATCGATCGCCGCGGTGGACAGACGTAGATCGCCGAGGTGGACAGGCGGTTCGTTCGCTGCGGTCCGGATGGGGGCCGGTCGCGCCCGGAGCCGGAGTCATGGATCGATACGGTCCCGCGCCCCCCGACAGGGGTGCCCCTTCGACGTCGGGGTTCCGGACATCGACTCGGTACGTCCCTTGACACTGGTTTTCGGCCGCCCCGATACTCGACGGCAACGTTCACGTGAACGTTCACGGCCCTCCACCTCCTCTCTTTGACATCGTTGTCTTCGCCTCTTCCCTCCACCCGTCGAACGGGCCCGAGCGGCGTCACGCCCCGGTCGAGCCGTGCCCGGAAAGTGAGTGCGCGCCGATGGAACACCGAACGCCGTCCCCCCACCGGACGATGACCCGCAGACGCCTGCTCGGCACCTCCCTCGGCAGCGTGGGCGCAGCCCTGCTGGGCCTGTCGGGATGCGGAGCGGCCGCCGGGTCGGCGTCCGCGGGCACCGATCACCTCAGCCTCTGGTACTGGAAGGGCTCGCTGAGCGACAAACTGCTCGCCACTGCCGGGCGAGGCGTCCCGGGTGCGCCGGGGGTGAAGGTCAAGGGCTCCCAGATCCCCGACGGCGACATCGACTCCAAGGTGCGCACCAGCCTCGCCGCCCGCGCCTATGTGCCGGACCTGACGGCCGTGAACTCCGACAACCTCGCCACGTTCTTCCCCGACGAGGACGAGTTCCTGGACCTGCGGGACGTGGGCGCGGAAACCGTCCGCGACCAGTACCTCGACTGGAAGTGGAAGAGCTGCTTCACCCCGTCGGGCCGGATGATCGGCTTCCCGCTCGACGCCGGCCCCACCGCGCTCTACTACCGCAGGGACATCTTCCGCGCGGCCGGACTCGCCTACGAACCGGCGGACGTCGCCGAGACGATCCCCACCTGGGAGAAGTTCATCGCCGCGGGCCGGACCCTCCGTACGAAGGGACCCGGCAAGCCCTACCTGGTGAGCAACATCGGCAACGTCTTCCAACAGGCCCTCCTCCAGAGCCCCAAGCAGTTCGTGGACGCCGACAACCACTTCATCGGCGGCCAGGCGCACATCAGACACGCCTGGGACCTGTCCGTGGAGATACTCCGGCAGGGGCTCAGCGCCCGGATCACGGACGGTACGCCGGACTACAACGCGGCCATGAGCGGCGGCAGGGTCACCACGATGACCACCGCGGTGTGGGCGATCAACGGACTGAAGGACACCGCGCCCGAAACGGCCGGTGCATGGCGGCTGACCGCCATGCCGGACGGCCCCGCCAACTACGGCGGCTCCTACCTCACCATGACCCGCTACTGCCGCGACCCCGAGGGCGCCTTCGCCTTCCTGAAGTGGCTGCTCAGCCCGGAGAACCAGCTCAGGAGCTACCAGGAGATGTCCCTCTTCCCCACCACTCCGGCCGCCTACGCCGACCCCGCGATGCACAGGGCGGACCCCTTCTTCGGCGGCCAGCAACCCATCGACGTGTTCGGCCCGGCAGCGCGGAAGGCCCCGGTCATCTACTTCAGCCCGTACGAGGAGACCGCGAGCACCCCCTTCTTCCAGGAGCTGACCAACGTGGAACTGCTCGGCAAGAAACCCGACAAGGCCTGGCGGGACGCGGTCGACACCGCCGAGACCACGCTGTCCCGGCTGGGGGTGAGCTGACGATGGCCACGGTTCTCGACCCGCCGACCGACAGCAA
This sequence comes from Streptomyces turgidiscabies Car8, assembly GCF_000331005.1. Classification (GTDB taxonomy): domain Bacteria; phylum Actinomycetota; class Actinomycetes; order Streptomycetales; family Streptomycetaceae; genus Streptomyces; species Streptomyces turgidiscabies. Next base: position 18,373 of record NZ_AEJB01000041.1, on the reverse strand, counting down.
GCAGGCATCGGTCCGCCGAACACGATCCACCGCCCCCGGCGGACGCAGACGCCACCTTCCGCCGCTGCTCGCCGTCTCCCCGTTCTACGTCCTGTTCGCCGTCTTCGGCGCCTTCCCGGTGGTCTTCTCCCTGTATCTGTCCTTCCAGGACTGGGACGGCATCGGGGACATGCGTTTCGTCGGCCTCAAGCAGTACGGCTGGCTGCTTGAGGACACCGTGTTCTGGCACTCGGTGCTCAACACCTTCGAGATCTGGTTCCTGTCCACGTTCCCGATGCTGTTCCTGGCCCTGGTGCTCGCGTTCCTGCTGCACTCGCAGGTCCGGTTCACCGGTGCGCTGCGGGTGGCGTACTTCATCCCCAACGTCACCTCGATGGTCGCCATGACCATCGTCTTCGGCTCGGTCTTCGCACAGGCCGGCCTCGCCAACTCGGTTCTCCGGGCGGTCGGTCTGGACGGTGTCGGCTGGCTGTCCTCCGAGTGGGGGATCAAGTCGGCGGTCTCCGCGATGATCATCTGGCGGTGGATCGGCTACACCGCGCTGATCTTCCTGGCGGGCCTCCAGGCCATCCCCACCGAGCACTTCGAGGCCGCTCGCGTCGACGGCGCCAACAGCTGGCAGACCCTCTTCCGGGTCGTGGTGCCGCAACTGCGGCCCGTCATCCTCTTCGCCGCCGTCACGTCCACCATCAACGGTCTGCAGATCTTCACCGAGTCCCAGGTGCTGTTCCAGTCGACCGACGTCGGCACCATCGGCGGACCGGGCCAGGAGGGTATGACCGTCGTGCTCTATCTGTGGCAGAAGGCGTTCAAGGACCACCAGTTCGGCTACGGGGCCGCGATGGGCTGGCTCCTCTTCGCGATCATCGCCGTCTTCACCGTCATCAACTGGCGGCTGGTCTCCGGCTCCGACAGCGAGGACCGCGCCGGCATCGTCCGCCGACTGCGCCGCAAGGGAGCCCGCAATGGCCGCTGACCAGAAATCGACCGGTAACGCGGGCCTCGCCATCGGCTCCGGCAGCAGAGTCACCCGGGGCGGAGTCCGGGCGGTACTGCTGCTCGGTGTGCTGGTCTCGCTGTTCCCCTTCTACTGGCTGGTGGTGATGGCCTCCGGCACCACCCAGGACATCTTCCAGTACCCGCCCAAGCTGATCCCGGGCCCGCATCTCCTGGACAACATGGGGCGGGTCCTCGACACGGTCGACTTCTTCGGCTCGCTGTTCAACACCGTCGTCGTCTCCGTGCTCGGGACCGCGCTGGTGCTGTTCTTCGACTCGCTGGCCGCGTTCGCCTTCGCCAAGTACGAGTTCCCGGCGAAGAAGCTGTTGTTCGGCTCGCTGCTGCTCACCTACATGATTCCGGCGCAGCTCTCTCTGGTGCCGCAGTTCGTCACCATGGCCGAGTTCGGCTGGGCGGGCTCGCTGAAGGCGCTGATCATTCCGGGCGCGGCCAACGCCTTCGGCATCTTCTGGATGCGCCAGTACGCCCAGAACTCGCTCCCCGACGAGCTGCTGGACGCGGGGCGGATCGACGGCGCGGGCTTCTTCCGCCTGTACTGGCAGATCGCCCTGCCGCTGTTCCGGCCGGCGCTCGCGTTCCTCGGCATCTTCACGTTCATCGGCCTCTGGAACGACTACATCTGGCCCCTGGTCGTCATGATCGACCCCGACAAGGTCACCCTCCAGGTCGCGCTGGCCAACCTGAACGCCCTGTACAACACCGACTATTCGCTGGTGATGGCCGGCGCGCTGATGAGCGTCGTCCCGCTGATCATCGTCTTCCTGTTCGGGGCGAGGCACTTCCTGCGGGACCTCGCGGCGGGGGCTACGAAGATGTGAGGCGGTGGGGCGGGGAGGGGTGAGACGGGGTGGAGTGGGGCGGCCGGCGCGTCGCGACTGCCCCGTCCCGGCCCATCCCGGCCCACGGCGGCCCCGGGCGGGGGACCGGTGCCGCTAAGGCCACGCGAGGTCACGAACGTACGGCAGCGTGTGCCCGCCGGGCCCCCCTCACCCTCTGTCCCCCTACCGACCGCTGTCCGGCGCCTGCCTGGTTCCCGGCGCCGGCGGGGGATCGAAGCCGCCCGCGACATGCGGAGTGCTGGACCTCGTGCGGCGCGCAGGCTCTGAGGTTCTGCCCTGGATGCCCGGCGGCCGGTGCTGTCCCTGTCCTGGCGTGGTCGGCGGGGTCGGGCCCGGTTGGAACGCGTGGCGGACAGGGCTGTGGGCAGCGCGCAGGCTCAGGCACTGCCCCGAAGGCTCGATGTCGGCCGGTGGCGGGCGCCGTCCGGGTGTGCTGGGCGGTCTGGTCGGTTGAGGGATCAGGGCCGACCGGTAGATGTGACGCACGGGCCCGTGTACGGCGTAGGGCACTCCAGGTCTCGCCCCGCATGCTCAGCTCCTCTCGGCGACCGGCGACCGGCGACCGGCGACCGGCGACCGGCGACCGGCGACCGGCGACCGGCGACCTCCCGGGTGCCCGGAGGGCCCCGTACGCCTTGCCCGTGCTGAGTGCCGGGCGCACGCTGGTCCCATGGCTGCGCAAGACGGCCCCACGCTCATCACCTCCGTCCAGCGGGCCTTCCGTCTCCTGGAGGCGGTGGGCGCCCATGAGAACGGGGCGCCGGCGAAGCAGCTGGCACGCGAGACAGGGCTGCCCCTGGCCACCGCCTACCACCTGCTGCGGACGCTGGTGCACGACGGCTACCTGCGGAAACTGACCGACGGCGGGTTCATCCTCGGGGACAAGGTGCGGTCCCTGCAGGTCACGGGAGGCGGGCAGGCGCTGCTCAGCCGGGTCCGTCCCACGCTCGCCGCGCTGCGGGACGAGCTGGCGACCGCCGCCTACCTCACCTTCTACGAGGAGGGCGAGATCCGGGTCGCCGAGATCGTCGACGGCCCCCGGACACCCCGTGTCGACCTGTGGGTGGGGTTCGAGGACGCGGGACACGCCACCGCGCTGGGCAAGTCCGTGCTGCGGGAACTGGACGAGGGCGCCCGTAAGGACTACCTCTCCCGCCACCACCTCAACGACCTCACCCCGAGGACGATCACCAGCCGCCTGGAACTCCTCCGGCGTATCGATTCCTCGCCCGTGGCCCCGGCCGTCACGGACCTCGAGGAGTACGCCCTCGGCACGGTCTGTGTCGCCGTCCCCGTCTACCGGGGCGACACGCTCGGCTCACTCGGCGTCTCCATGCCTGCGGACCGGCTCGCCCGGCTTCCGGAGATCCGGGCGCGGCTGATCCCGGTCGCCGACCGCGTGACCAGGAGTCTCTCGCTCACTATCTGAAAATCCGCTTCTTGTTGCCGCCCCGGTTGGTCGCGTTTCCTTGATGTCAGGACGAAACCGGCATTTCGGGGACTCATCCCCGTACACAGGTGAGGACTGCGGACGGAACATGAGTCAGGCCCGACACCAAGCCCGACACCAGGGTGGCAGCCACCGGCGGATACGTGCGTTCCGCAACCGTGTGGCCCTGCTGCCCACCCTGCCCGTGCTGGTCGTCGCCGCAGTGGTTCTCGGCGACCTCGTCGGCGGAGCCGGCACGAGCTGGCTGCCGCTGCTCGCCGCCGGTCCCGCCCTGGCCGCCACCACCAACGGACCGCGCGGTGTCCTCTGCGTCGGCCTCCTCGGCGGCGCGCTCGCCGCGACGCTCGGCAACCTGAGCGGCGTACCGGCCCGGGAACTGGCCGCCGTACTGTCCGCCCTGGCCGCCGTCACCCTGGCGAGCGGCCTGGCCAGCGCGCTGCGCGAACGCCGGGAGCGGGTCCTCGACGCCGTCCGGTCGGTCGCGGAGACCGCCCAGCACGCGCTGCTCAGCCCTGTACCGGCGACGGTCGGCCCCTTCCAGGTGGCCGTCCGCTACAGCGCGGCGGCGGCCGAGGCCCGGATCGGCGGTGACCTGTACGCGCTGATACCCACGCCGTACGGGGTGAGACTGATCGTCGGCGACGTGCGCGGCAAGGGACTGCCGGCCGTGGGGACCGCCGCTCTGGTGCTCGGTGTCTTCCGGGAGGCCGCCTACGACGAGCCCGACCTCCTCGCCGTCGTCGACCGGATCGAACGGAGCCTCGCGCGCAACCTCGGCGCCGACGACTTCGTCACCGCCGTCGTCGCCGGATATCCGAGGACCGGACACCTGGAGGTGGTGAACTGCGGACACGCGCCCCCGCTGCTGGTCACCGCGTCGGGCGACCTCGTAACCGTGGAGCCCACGCACCCGGCCCCGCCCCTCGGACTGCGCGCCCTCACCGGACACACCCCCGACCTCCAGGTACTGCCCTTCACCGACGGTGACCAGCTTCTGCTGTACACCGACGGCGTCACCGAGGCCCGTGACCGGGGACGCGCCTTCTACCCGCTCCACGAAGGGCTGGCCCGCCACGCCGGCGACGAACCGGCCCGCACCCTCGACGCACTCCACGACGAACTGCTGGCCCACGTGGGCGGCCGGTTGCACGACGACGCGGCGCTGCTCCTCATCCGCAAACCGACGGTCCGGGAAGTGGTGGTTCCCGAACCGTCGGTGGGCGGAACAGCGGACAACTCCGGAACTACGGCGTCCGCAGCGGCCGTTACTCGCCCGAAGGCGCGGTCAGTGTGACGCCGAGCGCCACCGGCGTACCGAAGTTCGGTGTGCCGTCGGCGTTCCAGGTGAACTTCTGTGCCCTGGTCGTGCGGTTCATGTCGCAGCCGCCGGAGGCGGAGTTGTTGGCGTGGTAGACGATCCAGTCCTCGGTTCCGTCGGGCGACTTGAAGAACCCGTTGTGGCCGGGACCGTACACACCGTTCGCGTTGGACCGCTGGAAGACCGGGTTGGCCGACTTGACCCAGGAGGCGGAGTTGAGCGGGTCGCCGGTTCCGTTGTACGTCAGCATCCCCAGCTTGTAGTCGGGCGTGGAGCAGTGGCTCGCCGAGTAGACGATGAACGTCTTCCCGCCCCGCTGGAGCACCTCGGCGCCCTCGTTGACCGCGCCGCCGACCGTCTCCCAGCTGAGAGTCGGGGTGGACAGCACCCGGCGGGTGCCGCTCGCGGTCCACGGGTTGGACAGCGGCCGGATGAACATGGGCTGCGAGCCGTTGTAGAAGGTGCCGAGCAGATACAGCTGGCCGTTCAACTGGAGGATGCCCGGGTCGAGTTCCCAGGTGTTGTCCTGGGTCGGGTCGAGCAGGTCGGCCTTGAAGGTGTAGGGCCCCATCGGGTCCAGGCCGGCGCTCTCCAGCACATGGATGCGCTGGGTGCCCAGGTCGTACGGCTCTCGTCCGGCCGTGTAGTAGAAGTACCACCGCTTCCCGTTGGGGCCGTCGAGCAGATGGAACTCCGGGGCCCACATGGTGCCGGCTCCGTTGGGCCGGGTCAGGTTGAAGATCACCTGGTCGGTGGCCGTGGCGAGCCCGGCGAGAGTGCTCGCCTTGCGCATCGTGACCGTCGAGTTCCAGGTGGTCGTGGCGAGGTAGTAGTAGCCGTCGTAGTACGTCAGCCACGGGTCGGGCCCGTGCTGGGACAGCGGGTTGGTGAACGTGTGCGTGCCGGTGCCGCCCCCGCTGGTGAACCCGGGCAGCCGCCACACCCTGCCGTTCGCGGTGGCGCACGGGAGTTGGACGAGGTTGGTGTTCGAGGCTGACGAACCACCGCTGGGCGTCACGCACTTGCCCGAGCTGACGGACACCAGGTTGAACGTCCTGTCGGTTCCGGAGACCGTCACCGGAACGAGCCGCCACTGCTGGTTCGTTCCGCTGTGGCAGGGCCACTGGATGATCGTGGCGTTGTCCGCCGTCGACGCCCCGAACACGTCGACGCACTGACCTGACTGTGTGGTGATCGTGTACGTGTCCGACGTCCCGGCGACCGGGGTGTAGCCGAAGTTCTGGTTGGCCCCGGAGCCGCAGGTGAACGCCCGCAGCTGGGTCGCGTTGGTCGTCGAACCGCCGGGCAGGTCAAGGCAGTTGCCGCCGGTCTGGTTCACCCCGGTGGAGCTGAAGGTGACGGCGGCGGACGCCGGCGGCGCCACCAGGAGGGCGACCACCATGGCGAGCACGGCGAGCAGTACGGCCGTACATCTGGAACGGGTCACTTGAGCACATCCCTTCAGGGTCCGTACGCCTTGACTTCGAGAAGACCGACGGAGCTGCTCCCCGTGCTGGTGAGCAGCACCCGTAGCCGGGTGGTGTTGACGGCGGTGAAGGAGACCGAGTTGTACTGGCTCTTCGACAGCGCGTAGGCCCCGGCGCCCGGCACGTCCACGTAGGCGCTGCCGTTCCAGTACTGGAGCTTCCACGCGGAGGGCATGTCGATGCCCTGGTCGTCGTCGAAGAAGTACACGTCGGCCTTGTTGAGGGTCTTCGTGGCCGGCCAGGTCAGCTCGGCCCACTGCTGGCCCGTCTCCGGCCAGGTCCCCCAGCGCGGGTTGACCGTGTCGTTCGACGAGGGCGGGTCGACGCCGTCGTTCACCGCGGCGACGCTCTCCCAGGAGGAGGTGTACGACGCGGACGCGGTCGCGGAGGACGCCTGGTTGGCCGGTGGCTGCGGTGGCTGGACGCCGCCCCGGTTGAACACCTTGACCTCGGTCAGGCCCGTCTTGGCGCCGGAGGCGTTGGTGGCCAGGACGCGGACGCGCTGGGCGGTGATCGCCGGGAACTGCACCAGGTTGTAGTTGGCGCGCGGCGCGGTCGGGGTCTTGGTCTGGCTCGGCGCGTTCACCCATGAACTGCCGTCGTAGTACTGGATGGTGTACGCGGACGGCGCCCGGTAGGTCGTACTGGCCGGGCGGCTGTCCTTGAAGTACAGGCGCACCTCGTTCAGTGTGCGCGCGGCACCGAAGTTCAGCTCGTACCAGTCCTGGGCGTTGGGGGAGCCGCCGGCGCCCCAGAACGGCTCGTTCGTCGGGTAGCCGTCGACAGCGCCCGAGACCGAGCTGCCCGACCCGGTGTACGAGGCCGAAGTCGTCGCGCCGGTGGCGAGGTTGGTCAGGTCGGCGGTGAGGTCGACGCCGGCCTTGGCGAGCATGTCGACCATCCGGGGGCTGCTCTGGACCACCTGGTTGGGGGCCTGGAGTCCGGCGACCGCCGTGTGGAAGCCGACCGTGCCGCTCGTGGTGACGTCACCGGTGGCCGGGTCCCAGGTGAAGGGCACCAGGGAGTTGACGGTGGCGGCCCGGCTGCCGTTGACGTAGATCGAGTAGCCCTCCGGGATACCCGGGTAGCGCACCACTCCGTCGGCCGGGTCGTCCCAGACGATCGACAGGTCGGCGTTGCGGTAGCGGAGGTTGTTGACGGTGAAGTGGCTCCAGCCGATGTCGATAGGCGAGAGCTCCACCTTGGCGTCGTTGCGCGGCCGGAGCCCGGCGACGTCCTCGATCACCGTCCAGTTGCTGCTGCCCAGGATGTTGTGGTGGATCCAGGAGCGGTAGTTGATCGAGCTGCCGTTCCAGTCGGCCCAGAACTCGTTGGCGTCGGGCCACTGCGTGTTGCCGCCGACGTACTGCGCCCAGGTGTTCCAGTACAGGAGCTTCTTGTAGTCGGTGGCGTTCATCCACGAGTTGGGGTAGTTGCGCAGCACCGAGGAGTACAGCCGGAACTGCACAGTGGAGTTGATCGTGGAGAAGTTGTTGGAACCCGGCTCGCCCGCGTCGGCCGCCGCCTTCTTGTCGACCTGGTTGGCCGTGTAGAAGGGGAAGATCGGGTACTGCGCCGGGTCGTCGAACAGCCGCAGGGCCTGCTTGTACGTCGCCGTGTTGGGGACGGCGCCGACGGAGAACGGGTAGTAGTTGTTGATCTCCTTCCAGGGCACCCACTCGTTCGTCGACTTGAGCCGGTGCTCGAACAGCTGCCGGTTCGGATTCCACAGCACGTTGACGATGGCGTCCTTGATCTGCGTCGCCAGCGTCCGCATCTCGTTCGCCTTGGCCGTGTTCCCGATCGCGTCGTAGGCCTGCGCTGCGGCCAGCGCACCGCTGTACTGGTAGGCGGACTCGGCGCGGTCCATGTTGCCGGGCTTCCAGTGGAACGAGACCGCGTCGGCGTCGTTGCCGGTCAGCGCGCCCCAGTCGTACTCGATCAGTTTGTTGTTGTCGTGGTCGTAGTTGGCGAGCTGTCCCTTGACGTCGCCCTCCGCGTAGCGCGCAAGGTTCGCGGCGATGGCCGGCTGGCCGCCGTGGAGCTGGTAGCTCTTCCAGGCCGCCTCGGCGATGTACTGCGTGTAGCTGTTGGACCAGTTCTCCGGGTCACCGGGATTGTCGAGGAAGCGCCCGCCCTTGGAGGTCTGGCCGACGCTCAGCCAGTCTCCGTACGCGTAGGCCGGGTTGCGCAGGTACTTCAGGTCGTCGATGTGCATCGGCTGGGTCAGCGCGATCGCGTTGTTGTAGCCGAGGACGCCCTCGGTCGACGTCGGGAACTGGAAGGTCTGTCCGGGGATGTCGGCGTCCAGGTTGTTGAAGCGCATCAGCCACCAGCGGTAGTAGATGCTCTTCTTGATCGCCGGTTCGGGTACGTCGATGTAGGGCACGTTCTGCGCCCACCACAGGTTGTAGGCCCTGACGTGTGTCGCGAAGGCGGTCGCGTTCGAGTAGCCCGCGTAGGCGTTGTACTCGGTGAGCGACTGGGGGATCTCGTCGGTGACGAAGCCCATCACGACCTTGGCGGTCACCGTGGCCCCGGCGGCGATCGTCACCGAGCGGTTGAGGCCACCGCTGGTGACCGTGAAACCGTCGCCGGTGATGCGGGGGCGGAGGGTGGTCAGGTTGTTGTAGGCGCTCGCCTGGCCGGTGAGCTCGCTGCCGGTGCCCGTGGTGGCGTACGGCGAGGTCGCCCGCAGTTGCAGGGTGGTCGAGCCGCTGCCGTTGTTCTTGATCGACAGGTTGGTCACGGCCACGTTGTTCTCGGTGATGAACTTGGTCTGGTTCACCGTGACCGACCCGCTGGTGTGCACGCTGTTCCAGTGGCTGGGCATCTGCCGGCGCTGGGAGACCTGCTCGGTGAAGGTGCCCGGGCTGATGGCGATGCTGTAGGCGTTCTGGTCGTTGACGCTCTCCCAGTAGGCGACGTGGCCGCCGAAACCGAGTATCGCCGGGTCATGGGTCTTCATGAACAGCGCGCGGCCCCGGCTCATCAGCCAGGGGCCGGCCGGGTCGTCGCCGGTGCGGGCCAGCAGCCGGTCCATCCAGAAGTCGGTGCCGGAACTCTCCGCGTCGTAGATGGCCTTCATCATGTCGCCGGTGGTCTGGGCGACGGGCGGGGCCGGGACCGCGGGGCCGCTGAACGTGGGGAACCCGATGGTCTGCGCGGCGGCGGCCGGGGGCGCGGTGAGGACGGAGGCGAGGGTGAGCAGCAGGGCGACGAGGAGGTATCTCGTGCGCCGACGGCGTGACAGTAGGGCGTGCGGTCTTCTCATCGGAGGCTCCCTGTCCCGTTGCCTGACAGACGTGTGGTCGCGATGGCGCCGACGTTCATGAACCCGAAGAGCACAGAAAACAGAAAACGGACCTGAAAGGTTTTCGCAACGTAGGAGCGAGCTGATGAAGTGTCAAGAGGGCTCGGTGAGACTGAAGTTCGCCGAGCCGGCGGTTCACCCGGTTCAGGACACGGGCCCGCGGCTCAAGGCGCTGACACGGACCCGTTTCAGGACAGGGGCGCCGTCGAGCCCCGGATGACGACCCGGCAGGGCAGGGCTTCCGTCCCCGAGCGCCGTACCCCGCCGATCGCGCTGAAGAGGGCGTGCGCGGCGGCTCGCCCGACCTCTTCGAGGCCCAGGTCGACGCTGGTCAGCGGCGGCCGGGCGCCGGAGGTCAGGACGTGCCAGTCGTCGAAGCCCATGACCGACACGTCCTCCGGCACCCGTCGGCCACGCTCGCGCAGGACCTCCATGACCCCACGCGCTATCTGGTCGTTGCCGCACAGCACCGCGTCGACCTCCGGGTGCCGGTCGAGGAGCAGCGCGGTGGCCGCCCGCCCCCAGCCCTCCGACCAGGCGCCGAACCGCGGCTCCTCGACGGGGGCGAGACCGGCGTCGGCGAGCGCGGCCAGGGCGCCCTCGGCCCGCTCGCGCGCCGCGAGATAGCCGGGGTCGCCCGTGATGTGCGCGATCCGGGTACGGCCGCACGCCAGCAGGTGGGCCACGGCGATCCGGCCGGCGTCGACGCTGTCGGGGACGATGGACAGATCGGCCGGATCGTCCGACGGGGCGTACGCGTAGACCACCGGGACCGGCAGTTCGAGGCCCAGGGACGGACGCGGATCGGTCCGGCTGCCCACCACGATCAGACCGTCCACCCGGCGCCCCAGCAACGCCCTGACATGGTGCTGTTCGCGGATCGCGTCCCCGCGGGCGTCACAGAGGAACACGGCTACCTCGCCCGCGCCGAAGGCGTCCTCGGCGCCCATCAGGATCGGGATGCTGAACCGGCCCTCCAGGTCGCTGGTGAGCAACCCGACCGTGCCGGTCCGCCCGGCGAGCAGGCCGCGGGCCAGCTGGTTGGGTCGGAACGACAGCCGCTCGGCCGCGTCGACCACCCGCTGCCGGGTCTCGGCGCGCACCTGGCTCCGGCCGTTGAGGGCCTTGGACGCGGTGGCGATGGACACGCCCGCAAGCCGGGCCACGTCGCTGAGTGTGGTGGGCTGCGCACGAGAGGGGCCGGTGGCCTGTGCCATGGGGTGAACTCCTTCTCTCGTCCTGCGTGCGTAAACCGTACGCGAGTTGTTTCGGTCCAGGAGCGTTCCGCGTACTTTCACAGCTTTCGGCGGACGTCACTGTCGAACCTCCGACTTCCCTTCTGTGCAAGGGGATTGACGGGCAGTGAGCCGAGTCCCTACTTTCAGAAAGCCTTTTCGGCATCTTTTCGGCGCAGCACCCAGCAGAACCCACACGAGGGGGATCGTTATGGGGAGCACGACCGGGCCACGTGGACACGGACGTGGACGCCTTCGCAGACTCGCCACCGGTGCCGTAGCGGTTCTCGCCGCCGCGAGCCTGGTCACGGCCTGCGGCTCCGGGGACGACGGCTCGGAAGGCGGGGGAGGAGGCGGCGGGGGAGCGGCCGGTGCCACGGGCACCGACGACGGCGCCACGCTGACGATGTGGACCCGGGCGGCGACCCGGCCCCAGAGCGAGGCCCTGGTCAAGGCCTACAACGCGGGCCACAAGAACCGGATCGAGCTGACCGTCATCCCCACCGACGACTACCAGGCCAAGGTGGGCGCGGCGGCCGGGGCCAAGGACCTGCCCGACCTCTTCGCCTCCGACGTGGTGTTCGTCCCGAACTACACCTCCAGCGGCCTCTTCGCCGACCTCACCGACCGTATCGACGCGCTGCCCTTCGCCGACAGCCTCGCCCAGTCGCACATCAAGGCCGGCACGTACGAGGACCGGAAGTACGTCGTCCCGCACACCCTCGACCTGTCGGTGCTCTTCTACAACAAGGACCTCTACCGCCAGGCGAAGCTCGACCCGGAGAAGCCGCCCACCACCCTCGCCGAGTGGGACCAGCAGGCACGCGCCGTGGACGCGCTCGGCGGCGGGGTCAACGGCACCTTCTTCGGCGGCAACTGCGGCGGCTGCGGCGTCTTCACCTGGTGGCCGTCCATCTGGGCAGCGGGCCAGGACGTGCTGAACAAGGACGGCACCGAGGCGACCCTGGCCTCCGCCACGGCCAAGAAGGTCTACGACACCTACCGCGGCTGGGTCAAGGACGACATCGTCGCCCCCGGCGCCCGCGACGAGACCGGCGCCACCTGGACCGGCGTCTTCCCGAAGGGACAGGTCGGCGTCATGCCGATGCCCTCGACCACCCTCGGGCTGATGCCCAAGGACCTGGATCTCGGCGTCGCGCCCATCCCCGGCCCCGACGGCGGCAAGTCCACCTTCGTCGGCGGCGACGCCATCGGCATCTCCGCCACCAGCAAGTCGGCCGACCAGGCCTGGAACTTCCTCGCCTGGTCCCTCGGAGACCAGGCACAGGTCGACGTGGTCGCCGCCCACAAGGACGTGGTGGCACGCACCGACCTCGCCTCCAACAAGTACTCCAAGACTGACCCGAGGCTGGTCACCATCAACCAGCTGGTGGCGGACGGCCGGACCCCGTACGCCCTGAAGTTCGGCCAGACCTTCAACGACCCCAACGGCCCCTGGCTGACCCTGATGCGAGACGCCGCCTTCGGCGACGGATCGAACGTGGACAAGGACAACGAGGCGGTGAGTGCTTCGCTGGCGGACTGAGTGTGAGCCGCAGTGCGTGGGGGCTGGTCGCGCAGTTCCCCGCGCCCGTGAAAGACGGGGCTGCGCCCCTGCCTTTCAGCGGCACAGCCCGCCCACATCCACGTCCACGTCGCACGGCAGAGGAGCGCCATGCAGGTGAAGGCGGCCGACCCGACGGCGGCCGAACCCCGGACCCGGCCGGAACACCGGGTCCCCCCGCCTCGTACCGCCGCACCCCGATGGAGGTCCCGCAAAGCACAGGGCCTCGCCTACGCCACCCCCACCGCAGTGTTCGTCACCCTCTTCTTCCTGCTCCCCCTGCTCCTCGTCGGCCAGATGTCCCTCAGCGACTGGCCGCTCCTGGCCGGCGACCGAGGCGTCAACGCCCCCGAGAACTACACCGACGCCGCCGACACCACCCTGTTCTGGCCGGCGGTCCGCTTCACACTCCTCTACACCGTGATCGTCACGGTCGTCCTCCTCGGCCTCGCCCTTCTCCTCGCCCTGCTGGTGCAGGAGTCCCGTCCGGGAGCCGGCTTCTTCCGCACGGTCTACTTCCTGCCCGGCGCCCTCGGCCTCGCCTCCGCGTCCCTGCTCTTCTGGGGCCTCTACAGCCCCACCACCGGACCCCTCAGCCGCATCCTGGAAAACCTGGGCCTCGTCGACGACCCGGTGTCCTTCCTCGGCACCCCGACCTCCGCCCTCCTCTCGACGGTGTTCCTCATCGTCTGGAAGTTCGCCGGGTTCTACATGCTGATCCTTCTCGTGGGTCTCCAGCGCATCCCCCACGAGGTGTTCGAGGCGGCCCGGATGGACGGCGCGAGCCGGGGCCAGATCTTCCGCTCCATCACACTGCCGCTGCTGCGCCCGTCCCTCGCGCTGACGCTGCTCCTCTGCGTGACCGGATCACTGCTCGCCTTCGACCAGTTCTTCGTCCTCACCAAGGGAGGACCCGACAACAGCACGGTCACCGTCGTCCAGTTGATCTACCGCGAGGCCTTCCAGCGGATGAACCTCGGCACGGCGGCGGCCCTTTCGGTGATCGTGCTCGGCGTGCTGCTCCTGCTCAACGCCCTCCAGTTCCGCGGCCTGGGCCGCGCCGACGAGTCATGAGCCGACGGGACACCAACCGCGCGGCATCAGAAGGGAGCCCAAGGTGCTGACCCGCGCCCTCGGCCGTACGCCCTACTACGTCGTCGCCGGAGGACTGGCCGTCATCTTCCTCTTCCCCCTGGTGTGGAACGCCTGGGCCTCGGTGAGCGGCCAGCCCGGTACCGCACAGGAGTCCGGCTACGGACTCGGCAACTACCGCACCCTGCTCCACTACGACGCGGGCCTGTGGCAGTACTTCCTCAACAGCACCGTCGTCTCCGCGCTCACCGTCGCCCTCACCCTCGGGGTGTCCCTGCTGGGCGGCTACGCCTTCGCCCGCTTCGAGTTCCCCGGAAAGAACCTGCTGTTCCTGCTCACCCTGGCCATCCTCATGGTCCCGTACGCCACCCTCCTCATCCCCCTCTACGTCCTGCTCGGCCGGCTCCACCTCCAGAACTCGCTGGTCGGACTGAGCCTCGTCCTGGCCATGTTCCAACTGCCGTTCGCCACCTTCATGATGCGGATCTCCTTCGAGGCGGTGCCCCGCGAACTGGAGGAGTCGGCGCTCGTCGACGGCTGCGGCACGGCGGGCGCACTGCGCCGGATTCTGCTCCCGGCGGTACGTCCAGGGCTGATCACCGTGGGACTCTTCGCGTTCCTCGCCGCCTGGAACGACTTCATCGCCCCGCTGATCCTCATCTCCGACAGCGAGAAGGCACCCCTGCCACTGGCCGTCGCGAACCTGCGCCAACAGAGCATGGGCGCGGTCGACTACGGCGCCACCGAAGCCGGAGTGGTGGTCCTCGCCGTGCCCTGTCTCCTCCTCTTCCTGCTGCTGCAACGGCACTACGTACGAGGCTTCATGTCGGGCGCGCTGAAGGGCTGACCAACCGGAAGAAAGGCATCAATTGGTGAGCGATAACCGAGAGTTGTCGACCGTGCTGCCCGTGGCACCGACCCGGGGGCGACTGCGTCCGCTGGGCCTGGACGAGGTCAGGATCACCGGCGGCTTCTGGGACCGGCGCCGGGAGACCAACGCCACCGCCACCCTCGACCACTGCCGCGACTGGATGGAACGCGTCGGCTGGACCGGCAACTTCCGGGCCGTCGCCGACGGCCGCATCCGACAGGACCGACGGGGAAGGGAGTTCGCGGACTCCGAGACCTACAAACTCCTCGAAGCGATGGCCTGGCAGACGGGCACGAGCACGGGCTCCGGCGCCGCGTTCGACGCGGACATCGCCGCGCTCACCGAGGCCGTCGCCGCCGCCCAGGAACCGGACGGCTACCTGAACACCGCATTCGGCCACCCCGGACAGCAACCCCGCTACAGCGACCTCGAATGGGGTCACGAACTGTACTGCTACGGGCACCTGATCCAGGCGGGCGTAGCCCAGGCCCGCACCCAGGGCGAGGGCGAGCTGACGAAGGTCGCCCGACGCGCCGCCGACCACATCTGCGCCACCTTCGGCCGAGGCGGCATCGAGCGCGTCTGCGGCCACGCGGAGATCGAGACGGCCCTCGTGGAACTGGCCCGGCTGACAGGCGAGGAGCGCTATCTCGACCAGGCCGCCCTGTTCATCGACCGCCGAGGCCGAGGCACCCTCGCCGAAGGCGAGTTCGGCCGCGTCTACCACCAGGACGACCTGCCGGTCCGGGACGCCACCGTGCTGCGCGGCCACGCCGTCCGCGCCCTCTATCTCGCGTCCGGCGCGGTCGACGTGGCCGTGGAGACCGGGGACGAGGAACTGCTCGCGGCGGTCGGACGCCAGTGGGAGGCGGCGGTCGCCCGGCGCACCTATCTGACCGGCGGCATGGGCTCGCACCACCGGGACGAGGCCTTCGGCGACGACTTCGTCCTGCCGCCCGACCGCGCCTACTCGGAGACCTGCGCCGGCGTCGCCTCCGTACAGCTCAGCTGGCGGCTGCTCCTGGCCACCGGCGACCCCCGCTACGCCGACCTCGCCGAGCGGACCCTGTTCAACGTGGTCGCCACCTCCCCGGCCGAGGACGGCCGGTCCTTCTTCTACGCCAACACCCTGCACCGGCGCCATCGGGGCCCGGCACCCGCCGCCGACGCGGTCAGTCCGCGCGCCGAATCGAGCCTGCGTGCCCCCTGGTTCGCGGTGTCCTGCTGCCCGACCAACGTGGCCCGTACCCTGGCCCAGCTCCCCGCCCACCTGGCGACGGCCGACGACCAGGGCATCCAGCTCCACCAGTACGCCGACGCGGAGATCGCCACATCCCTCACCGGCGGCCACACCGTCGCCCTGCGCGTCCGCACCGACTACCCGTCCGGCGGAAACGTGACGGTACGGATCGACCGCTCACCCCCGGGCCACCCCTGGACCCTGTCGCTGCGCGTCCCCGCCTGGACGGAGGGCGCCACCGCCTACCTGGTCGACCCGGACGGGAACTGCCGTACGGTCGACCCGGGCACGGCCGAGGTCACCCGGGCCTTCCGCCCCGGAGAAGAGATCCGGCTCGAACTGCCCGTGGCACCCCGGTGGATCGAGCCGGACCCGCGCATCGACGCCGTACGCGGCACGGTCGCCGTCCAGCGCGGTCCGCTGGTGTACTGCGCCGAGTCGGTGGATCTGCCGGGCGGTCGTGAGGTGGACGTCGTACGGGTGGATCCGTCCACCGAGCCGGAGGACGGGCCGGCCGGCACGGTGGTCGCGCCGGGCGAACTCGTCGCACAGGACGGCCCGGTCGACGCCGTATGGCCGTACCGGCCACTGGACCGGGCCACCGTTTCCGTCGCCGAGCACACGGGAATCGTCCTGGTCCCCTACAACTCCTGGGCGAACCGCGGCCCTTCGACGATGCGCGTGTGGCTGCCGACCACGGAGACGTAACCCGGACAGACAGTGCGGCACGGACCAGGCCCCCCGAACCCCCACGATCGGAGCCCGACGAGATGACTCAACCTCCTACCCGACGAGGCCTGTTGAGGCTCGCTGCGGGAAGCGCCGCCGCAGCACCCCTCGCGTACGCGGTCCCGGCGGCACACGCGGCCCCGGCGCTTTCCGCGTCGCCCGCATCCGGCACGGCCCTCCCCACCGCCGCCCCGTCCACCTGGGCCGTACAGCCCTTCCCGCTGGACCAAGTCGCCCTCGGTGACGGGGTGTTCCGGCGCAAGCGCGACCTGATGCTCGAGTTCGCGCGCTCCTACCCGGCCGACCGTATCCTCGCCGTGTTCCGCGCCAACGCGGGGCTCGACACCCGTGGCGCGCAGCCGCCCGGCGGCTGGGAGACCGCCGACGGCAACCTGCGAGGCCACTTCGGCGGTCACTTCCTCACCCTCGTCGCGCAGGCGTACGCCGACACGCGCGAGGCCGCGCTGAAGACCAAGCTCGACTATCTGGTCACCGCGCTCGGCGAGTGCCAACAGGCCCTGGCGGACCACGGATCGCCCAGGCCCAGCCACCCCGGGTTTCTGGCCGCGTACCCGGAGACGCAGTTCATCCTGCTGGAGAGCTACACGACCTACCCCACCATCTGGGCGCCCTACTACACCTGCCACAAGATCATGCGCGGCTTCCTCGACGCCCACACGCTGACCGGCAACCAGCAGGCCCTGACGATCGCCTCGAAGATGGGCGACTGGGTGCACAGCAGGCTCAGCCGACTGCCCCAGGCGCAGTTGGACCGCATGTGGTCGATCTACATCGCCGGTGAGTACGGCGGTATGAACGAGGTGCTGGCCGACCTGTACGCCCTCACAGGCCGGGCGGAACACCTCGCCGCCGCCCGCTGCTTCGACAACACCGCGCTGCTGGACGCCTGCGCCGACAACCGCGACATCCTCGACGGCAGGCACGCCAACCAGCACATCCCCCAGTTCACCGGCTACATCAGGCTGTTCGACCACACCGGGGAGGCCGAGTACGCCACCGCCGCCCGTAACTTCTGGGGCATGGTCGCGGGCCCACGGACGTACAGCCTGGGCGGCACGGGCCAGGGGGAGATGTTCCGGGCGCGGAACGCGATAGCGGCGACGCTGGGCGACAACAACGCCGAGACGTGTGCGACGTACAACATGCTGAAGCTGAGCCGGCAGCTCTTCTTCCACACCCCCGACCCCGCCTACATGGACTACTACGAAAAAGGCCTGACCAACCACATCCTCGCCTCCCGCCGGGACGCCCGCAGCACGGTCAGCCCGGAGGTCACGTACTTCGTCGGCATGGGGCCCGGAGTCGTGCGGGAGTACGACAACACCGGTACCTGCTGCGGCGGTACGGGCATGGAGAACCACACCAAGTACCAGGACTCGGTGTACTTCCGCTCCGCCGACGGCAACGCGCTGTACGTCAACCTGTATCTCGCCTCCACCCTGCGCTGGCCGGAGCGCGGCCTCGTCATCGACCAGACGAGCGACTTCCCGGGTGAGGGCGTGCGCACCCTGACGTTCCGCGAGGGCGGCGGCAGTCTCGACCTGAAGCTCCGGGTGCCGTCCTGGGCCACGGGAGGGTTCACCGTCACGGTGAACGGGGTCCCGCAGCAAACCGCGGCCGTCCCCGGCAGCTATCTCACCCTGAGCAGGAACTGGCAGCGCGGCGACCGGATCACCGTCTCAGCCCCGTACCGTCTGCGTATTGAGCGGGCCCTGGACGACCCCACCGTCCAGTCGCTGTTCTACGGCCCGGTCCTCCTGGTCGCCCGCAGCCAGAGCACGACCTTCCGCACCTTCTCCTTCTACAAGGACTTCACCCTGCAGGGCGACCTCGCCGCCTCCGTCAGACCCGAAGGACGGCCACTGCACTTCACCACGCACGGCCTGACCCTGGCCCCGTTCCACATCGCGGACACCGCCCGCTACCACGCCTACTTCAGGCGCTCCGAGCCCGTAGTCGTGTTCGGCACGGCCACCTCCGGCGTACCGAACCGCGCCCGCACGGACGGGCTGACCTTCCTCGACGTGCTCTGGGCGCGGGCTCCCTTCGCCACCCAGGGGGCCTTCCTGGACGCGGTCCGGGTCCTTGCGGACAGCTGGCTGTCCCAGGGCCTGTTCAGCCGGACCGAACGGGACGCGGTCGTCGCCGCGTCCGTCCGGGCCAACCTGAGGCGCTGAACCCCGAAAGCATGGGG
>NZ_AEJB01000040.1 GCF_000331005.1 Streptomyces turgidiscabies Car8 | reverse complement strand
CGCGCAGCACGTCGTCCACGGCCGACCGCTCCCCCGCCGTGGCGAGGACCCGGTGGGCGAGGTTGGTGACGACGACGGGACAGGCGCTGTGCGAGGCGACCTCGTCGAGCAGCGGCTGCAGCGGGGCGCCGGAGGTGATGAGCCCGGTGAGAGCGGTCCGCACGGTCTCGGACAGGCTCACGGCGGCGAACTTCCGCCGTACAAGCCGGGACTGGACCTCCTCCGTCAACTCCGCGAAGGGGAAGGGCCGGTGGAGCACCACCATCGGCAGTCCGCACCGCTCGGCCGCACGCCGCATCACGTCCGGCGGCGAGGGGAAGGCGCGTCCGAGCCCGAGGACTACGGCGGCGGCCTCCGCCCGGTGCAGCGACCGGACGTACTCGGCCTGGGCCTCCTCGTCCCCCGCGAGCAGCACCCCGGTCGTCAGGATCATCTCGCCGCCGCTCAGCATCACGCCGACGTCGGCGGCCTCGGCGACATGCACCCAGCGCACGGCCCGGTCGAGCTGGCCGGCTCCGGCCACCACCTCGGGCTCCCCGGCGAGCACCCGTTCCAGGCCGAGGACCTGACGGACGGACAGGGCGGGTTCCAAGGTGGTGGTCGTGAGCATGGGGCCGACTTTCTTGCTGTGTTCACACTGTGGTGTTACTGGACGCGGCTCCTCAGAGCACGTTCGAGGATCGCGGCGCCCTCCTCGGCCTCCGCGACGGTGAGGGACAGCGGCGGTGCGATGCGCAGCGCGCTGGTGTTGTGGCCGCCCCCCTTGCCGAGGAGCAGCCCCTCCTCCCGGGCCGCTTCGAGCACGGCGGCGGCGGTCTCCGGGTCGGCGGTGTCGGTCCCCGGCTTGACCAGCTCGACGCCGATCATCAGTCCGCGCCCACGGACCTCCCGTACGCCCGGGAGCTGTGCGGCGACGGCCCGGAGCCGTTCGATGAGGAGGCCGCCGACGCGCCGGGCGTTGCCCTGGAGGTCGTGTTCCAGAAGGTAGTTGAGGTTGGCGAGGCCGGCCGCCATGGTGATCTG
The DNA here is from genome assembly GCF_000331005.1 of Streptomyces turgidiscabies Car8. GTDB lineage: Bacteria > Actinomycetota > Actinomycetes > Streptomycetales > Streptomycetaceae > Streptomyces > Streptomyces turgidiscabies. Next base: position 2,732 of record NZ_AEJB01000040.1, on the reverse strand, counting down.
GGTGCCGCCGAAGGTGGAGATGGAGTTGGAGTCGAGGCAGTTCATGATCTCGGCGCGGGCCACGACCCCGCCGATGGACATGCCGTTGCCGATGCCCTTGGCGAAGGTGAGGATGTCCGGCGGACCGTTCTCCGCGTGTGCCTGCCAGCCCCAGAAGTGTTCGCCCGTGCGACCCCAGCCGGTCTGCACCTCGTCGGCGATCCACAGGATGCCGCGTTCCTGGAGCACCCGCCGGAAGGCCGCGTAGAGCCCGTCGGGCGGCGAGGTGAAGCCGCCGACGCCCTGGATGGGTTCGGCGATCAGGGCCGCGGGCGGGCGGACGTGCCCGAGCAGGTCCTCCAGGTCGTCGACGCAGGCGGCGATGAACTCGGCGTCGCTCAGATCGGCGTACGGACCACGGGTGCGGACGCCGCCGTGGACGTACAGGGTCTGGAGCGGGGACAGGGAGGTCGGGGACCAGCCCTTGTTGCCGGTGATGCCGACCGTGCTGAAGGAGCGGCCGTGGTAGCTGTTGCGCATGGCCAGGATCTGGTTGCTGCGCCGGTAGGAGGTGGCGAGGAGGAGGGCCGTGTCGTTGGCCTCGGTCCCGGAGGTGGTGAAGAAGACGCGGGCGTCCGGGATGCCGGACAACTCGGCGACGCGCTCGGCGAGTTCGACCATCGGCCGGTTGAGGTACAGGGTGGACGAGTGGATGATCCGCCCGGCCTGTTCGCTGACCGCCTTGGTGATCTCGGGCAGGGCGTGCGCGGTCATCGTGGTGAGGATGCCGCCGAAGAAGTCGAGGTACCGCTTCCCGTCCGCGTCCCACACGTAGCGGCCCTCGCCGTGCGTGATCTCGATGGGGTCCGCGTAGTAGAGGGCGAGCCAGTCCGGCAGAACTGCCTTGTGACGCCCGTACAGATCACTCACGGCTGCACCAGCCCTTCGTACGCGTCCGGCCGCCGGTCCCGGTAGAAGGCCCACTGCTGCCGGACTTCCTCGATGAGATCGAAATCAAGATCCCGCACGACGAGTTCCTCGTCCTTGTCACTCGCTACCTCGCCGACGAACTGGCCGCGCGGGTTCACGAAGTACGAGGTCCCGTAGAAGTCGTTGTCCCCGTACTCCTCCTGGCCGACCCGGTTGATGGCGGCGACGAAGTACTCGTTGGCGACGGCCGCCGCGGGCTGCTCCAGCTGCCACAGGTGGGAGGAGAGGCCCCGGTGGGTCGCGGACGGGTTGTAGACGAGCTGCGCGCCGTTCAGACCGAGCTGACGCCAGCCCTCCGGGAAGTGGCGGTCGTAGCAGATGTAGACGCCGACCTTCCCCACGGCCGTCTCGAAGACGGGCCAGCCGACGTTGCCGGGCTTGAAGTAGTACTTCTCCCAGAAGCCCTTGACCTGCGGGATGTGGTGCTTGCGGTACTTGCCGAGGTAGGTACCGTCGGCGTCGATCACCGCGGCGGTGTTGTAGTAGAACCCGGACTGCTCGATCTCGAACACGGGTACGACGATGACCATGCCGGTCTCGCGTGCCAGCTCCTGCATACGGCTGACGGTCGGCCCGTCGGGGACGGGCTCGGCCCAGCGGTAGTGCTCGGGCTCCTGGACCTGGCAGAAGTAGGGCGCGTTGAAGACTTCCTGGAATCCGATGACCTTGGCGCCCTGCCGGGCGGCCTCGCGGGCGTGCTCCACGTGTTTGGCGACCATGGACTCGGTGTCACCGGTCCAGGTGGCCTGGACCAGAGCGGCACGTACGACGTTGGCCATGACCTGCTCCTTCGGCTGGACGTCAGAGAGCCTCTACGCCCGTAGACAAGGTCACAAAGGTCGTAGGGGCTTGAAAGTAAGCCTCCGGAGGAGCCTTGCCAAGACCATCGCCGTTAACCCGCGGAGTCGATCACGTTTCACACTCCTGTGGGCGAGTCGCGTCCAGCCGGATCACGCGCTGTGGCCCGCGACCCGGAGGGCGTGCACCAGATCCCAGTAACGGTCCTCGGAGGCACCCCGGGCCGCCTCCAGGAGCAGGGGTACGAGGCGCTGGGGGTCGGCGGCGACACTGCGGGCGGCCTCCTCGGGGGTGCGGACCCGGACGTACGCGTCGAGCAGCGCCCGCACCTCACGCCGGCTGCCCTTCTCGGCCAGCCGGAGCACGGCCTCGCCCACCTCCTGGGCGGGCCGCGCCATGCCCTGGCGCAGTATCTGCTCACCGTCGGTCGCCCGCCCCGCCGCGACGAGCGCGTCGGCGGCGGCGACCAGCCGGTCGGCCGGCAGCGACGCGGCCTCCCAGAGGAGGGTCGCCCAGTCGGCGCCGAGCCCCGCGCGGTGCAGTTCGGCGGCGAGCAGCGGAAAGCGGGCGGCGGGCCACTGGGACGCCTCCACGAGCAGCGCGTGCGCCTCGCCGGTGCGTCCCTCGCCGCGCAGTCGTACGAGGGTGCGGACGGTGTCGATGGTGTCGTGCCGGGCATCGTCGTCCAGCGCCACCCGCACGGGCGTCGCGGACTTGGCGGCAGCACCGGCCCCGGCGAATCGCGCCCCGCGTGGGTTACGGCGGCCCGGGGTCGCGGCGGGCGCGGGCATCACCGGCGCCCCGGTGGGGTCGACGTCGGGCGTGGCGCCGGTGTCCGCGTCGTCGATCATCCCGGCGAACCGGGCACTGCCCCGGGCACGGCGCTTGGCGCGCTGCTTGGACGCGGGGCGGCGCTCAGCGGGCGCGGGCTCGGGGGCAGGGGCAGGGGCAGGGACCGAGGGTTC
>NZ_AEJB01000039.1 GCF_000331005.1 Streptomyces turgidiscabies Car8 | reverse complement strand
CCCCTCTCTTGGTTCACCCTTTCACTACTCAATTAGTGAAAGGGTGGTTGTACGAGTGGTCGAGTACCGCATCGACAGACGCACCGGCGTCGCCACCTATCTGCAGATCGTCCAGCAGACCAAACAGGCCCTGCGTCTGGGCCTGTTGGAACCCGGCGACAAGCTGCCCACGGCCCGTGAGGTCGTGGAGGCGACCGCCATCAATCCGAACACCGTCCTGAAGGCCTACCGCGAGCTGGAGCGCGAGGGTCTGGTGGAGGCACGGCGGGGCCTCGGCACATTCGTCCGCAAGTCGCTGGGGGCAACCCCGGCGGACTCACCCCTGGGCGCCGAACTGGCCGAGTGGGCCGGCCGGGCACGCGACGCCGGGCTCGAACGGGACGACGTGGCCGCGCTGTTCACATCCGTACTCGACACGCATTTCAAGGGGGACCAGGGATGAGCGACACCGCCATGGAGGCGGCCGGACTGGGCAAGCGGTTCGGCCTGCGGAAGAGCTGGGCGCTGCGCGAGTGCGCGTTCCGGCTGCCGGCCGGGCGCGTCTGCGCGGTCGTCGGACCCAACGGCGCCGGCAAGTCCACGCTGCTGGCCCATGCGGCCGGTCTCCTCAGGCCCACCGAGGGCACGCTCACCGTCCTGGGCACCAGCCCGGCGGCGGCGCGCGAGCGCATGGCGTACGTCGCCCAGGACAAGCCCCTGCACCCCCAGCTCACCGTGGAGGACACCCTCCGCCTGGGCCGGGAACTCAACCCCCGGCGCTGGGACCGGGCGGTCGCCGAGCGCGTCGTCGCGGACGGCGCCCTCGACCCCGACGCCAAGATCCGCACCCTCTCCGGCGGCCAGCGCACCCGGGTCGCGCTCGCCCTCGCCCTCGGCAAGCGCCCCGAACTGCTGCTCCTGGACGAGCCGATGGCCGACCTCGACCCGCTCGCCCGGCACGAGCTGATGGGCACTCTGATGGCCGACGCCGCCGACAACGGCACCACGGTTGTCATGTCCTCGCACGTAGTCGCCGAGCTGGAGGGCTCCTGCGACCACGTCCTCCTCCTCGGCGCCGGCCAGGTCCGCCTCGCCGGCCCGCTGGACGACCTGCTCGCCGCCCACACCCTGGTCACCGGCCCCGCCGCCGACCTCCACGGCCACACGGTCGTCGAGTCCCGTACGACGGGCCGCCAGACCACCGCCCTCATCCGCCCCGGGGGCCGCCTCGCCGGCACCTGGCGAAGCGCCACCCCCACCCTGGAGGAACTGGTCCTCGCCCACCTCCGCTCCCCCGAGGCACCCTCCCTGCACCTCGACGCGGACGAGCCGACCGAGGCCGCCGCATGACCGCCGAAGCGCTTGCGAACCCCGCGCAATCCGCGCGACGGCGCACCCTCCGTCCGAGCGGCCTCACCTGGACCCTGCTGCGCGTGCACCGCTCCGCACTCTGGTTCTGGCTGCTGTACGTCGCCGTGGTCGCCGGCTTGCTCCTGTGGACGTACGGGCCGGGCGCGAACGCGGCCATGGACGAGCTGGTGCGCTCGGGCTGCCGGGACGGCGGCTCCCCCGACCTCGGCTGCGACATGCTGGGCCCCGCCGGATCCCGCTGGGACACGGGCGTCGCCCTCGCCGGCGCCATGATCACCGTCGCCCCGGTCCTGATCGCCGCCTGGGCGGGCGGCTCGCTCATCGGCCGCGAACTGGAGAACGGCACGGCCCGGCTGGCCTGGACCCAGTCCGTGTCCCCGGCCCGCTGGCTCGCCGCCAAGGTCACCTTGCCCGCCGTACTGATCATCGCGGGGATGCTCCCGCTGACCCTGCTGTACCGCGTGGTGTGGACGGCCAACCCCGAACTGCGTCAGGACAGTTGGCACTGGTTCGACTTCACTGTCTTCAACGCCAACGGCGTCCTCGCCACCGTCCACCCGCTGTTCGGCCTGGCCTTCGGCGTCCTGGTGGGCATGGTCACGCGCCGCTCGATGCCCGGGCTCGGCGTCTCCTTCGCCGGCACCGGAATCGTCGTACAGGGGCTCCTGTCCGTGCGCCCATACCTGTGGCCGGCCGAGACCCAGAGGTCCACGGATGAGTTGCCCGACGCCCGGATGCCGGTCGGCGAGGGCTCCTACACGTCCACGGGCGCGCGTCTGCCCGACGTGCTGTGCGGCGGTGAGGCCTCGTGCGTGGCCCGCCACGACGTCGTCGGCGAATACCGCGACTACCACCCGGCCTCCCACTTCTGGCCCCTCCAGCTCGTGGAGACCGGCATCGTCCTCGCCCTCGCGGCGGCGGCCGTCCTCATCGCCTTCGTCCTGCTCAAGCGCCGTACGGGAGCCCCCGCATGACCACCACCACCGCCCTCGCGGCCCCCGCGGGGCCACGGCGCACCCGCCCGCGCGTCCACGGCCTGCCCGGGGCCGTGCTGATGCTGCACCGCTCGGCCCTCTGGTTCTGGCTGCTCCTTGTCGCCCTGGGCGGCGGGACACTGCTGTGGCTGTACGCGTCCGGGCTGGAGTCGGCGTTCGCCGAGTTCACCAGAGCCGGCTGCCACGACGGGACCGTGCGGCGGGCCTGCGACGACTCCGGGCCCGAGCGCACCCTCCTCGCCACCGCAGAGTCCGTCAGCAGCGGCCTGATCAATCTCGTCCCCCTGCTCACCGCCGCCTGGGCGGGCGCCGCCCTGATCAGCCGCGAGCTGGAGAACGGCACCGCCCGGCTGGCCTGGACCCAGTCCGTGTCCCCGGCCCGCTGGCTCGCCGCCAAGCTAACCGTGCCCGCCGTACTGATCACCACGGGCACCCTCCTGCTCACCCTGCTGCACCGCCTGGTGTGGGACAGGCACGCCGAGGTGTGGGGGTCGCTGGGCACCTGGGAGTGGTACTGGAGCCAGGCCTACGTCGCCAACGGCCCCCTCGCCACCGCCTACGCCCTGCTCGGCCTGGCCGTCGGCGCCCTGGTGGGCCTGCTCGTCCGGCGTTCGCTGCCCGCCCTCGGGATCGCCGCCGTGGCCCTGCTGACCCTCACCAGCGTCCTCGGCGACCTGCGCCCGCACCTGTGGCCGGCCGAGACGGTGACCCGGAAGACCGGCTACCCGCAGGCGTCCGGCATCGTCGTCCGCGACGGAGTCGTCACGTCCAGCGGGTCGCGCGTACCGGACCCGTACTGCACCGACGAACTGTGCCGTGCCGACCGTGACGTCGTCGGCTACTTCCGCGATTACCACTCCGCCGCCCACTTCTGGCCCCTCCAGCTGGTCGAGACGGGCATCGTCCTCGCCCTCGTCGCCGCCGCGACCGCCGCCGCCTTCTGGCTCCTGCGCCGCCGCACCCCCTGAGGACCCCGGACCCGGGACCCGGCCCGCGTATGCCCCTTCCGCAGGGGAGAAGGGGCATACGCGGGCCCTGTGAACCCCCGCGAGCCGCCCCCCGATATCCCGCACGTCATGTCCCCGTAACCATTGATTCAGCCAGGCTTGCGAGGCTCACCCAATGACGCCCGCCGTGCCTGAGCCTTCACCGCCCCCAGGGGGCGCCAACGGGACCGGAGCGGACCTGTCCGCCCCCGCCGCGCTCCCGCCCGCGCGTTCCGACGCGCCGGTCCAGGGCCGGGCGCGGAACAATGGGGTCATGAGCCAGCCAAACGCCCAGTCGCAGGTACAGCACGCGCAGCCGTCCGTCGGTTCTCTGACGTCCCACCGCCCGCACACGGTGTCGGCCGTGGTCTCCGACCTGGAACCCGACATCGACGCCGACCTCGACGAGTACGTGGAGGCCCCCTACGACGGCGAGCTGCTGCCGCAGGGCCGCTTCCTCGACCGGGAGCGCAGCTGGCTCGCGTTCAACGAGCGAGTACTCGAACTGGCCGAGGATCCCAACACGCCCCTCCTCGAACGGGCTAATTTCCTCGCGATCTTCGCCAGCAACCTGGACGAGTTCTTCATGGTCCGGGTCGCCGGCCTGAAGCGCCGGATAGCCACCGGCGTGGCCACCCGTTCCGCGTCCGGCCTCCAGCCCCGCGAGGTCCTGGAGATGATCTGGGCCCGCTCCCGCGAGCTGATGGCCCGGCACGCCGCCTGCTACCAGGAGGACGTCGCCCCGGCGCTCGCCGAGGAGGGCGTGCACCTGGTCCGCTGGAGCGAGCTGACGGAGAAGGAGCAGGCCCGCCTGTTCACCCTCTTCCGCCACCAGATCTTCCCGGTCCTCACCCCGCTGGCCGTCGACCCGGCGCACCCCTTCCCGTACATCTCGGGTCTCTCCCTGAACCTCGCGGTGATCGTGCGGAACCCGGTGAGCGGACACCGCCACTTCGCGCGCGTGAAGGTGCCGCCGCTGCTGTCGCGCTTCCTGGAGGCCTCCCCGAGCCGGTACGTGCCCATCGAGGACGTCATCGCCGCGCACCTCGAAGAGCTGTTCCCCGGCATGGAGGTCCTGGAGCACCACGCCTTCCGCCTCACCCGCAACGAGGACCTGGAGGTCGAGGAGGACGACGCCGAGAACCTCCTCCAGGCCCTGGAGAAGGAACTCATGCGGCGCCGCTTCGGGCCGCCGGTGCGTCTGGAGGTCGAGGAATCCATCGACCGGTACGTACTCGACCTGCTGGTACGGGAGTTGAAGATCACCGAGGCCGAGGTGTACCCGCTCCCGGGTCCGCTCGACCTCACCGGCCTCTTCGGCATCTCCTCCCTCGACCGCCCCGAGCTGAAGTTCCCGAAGTTCATCGCCGGCACCCACCGCGACCTGGCCGAGGTCGAGTCGTCGTCCGCGCCGGACATCTTCGCCGCCCTGCGCGAACGGGACGTCCTCCTCCACCACCCGTACGACAGCTTCTCCACCTCCGTCCAGGCCTTCCTGGAGCAGGCGGCCGGTGACGACGACGTCCTCGCCATCAAGCAGACCCTGTACCGGACCTCCGGTGACTCCCCGATCGTGGACGCCCTCATCGAGGCCGCCGAGGCCGGCAAGCAGGTCCTCGTCCTCGTCGAGATCAAGGCCCGCTTCGACGAGCAGGCCAACATCAAGTGGGCGCGCAAGCTGGAGGAGTCCGGCTGCCACGTCGTGTACGGCCTCGTCGGCCTGAAGACCCACTGCAAGCTGTCCCTGGTGGTCCGCCAGGAGGGCGACACGCTGCGCCGCTACTCCCACGTCGGCACCGGCAACTACCACCCCAAGACGGCCCGCCTGTACGAGGACCTGGGCCTCCTGACGGCTGACCAGCAGGTCGGCGCGGACCTCTCGGACCTGTTCAACCGGCTGTCCGGCTACTCCCGCCGCGAGACCTACCGGCGCCTCCTGGTGGCCCCCAAGTCCCTGCGGGACGGCCTGATCTCGCGGATAAACAAGGAGGTCCAGCACCACCGTGCCGGACGTCCCGCGTACGTCCGTATCAAGGTCAACTCGATGGTGGACGAGGCGATCATCGACGCGATGTACCGCGCCTCCCAGGCGGGCGTCCCGTGCGACGTCTGGGTTCGCGGCATCTGCGCCGTACGCCCCGGGGTCCCGGGCCTCTCCGAGAACATCCGGGTCCGTTCCGTCCTCGGCCGCTTCCTCGAACACTCCCGGGTCTTCTCGTTCGGCAACGGCGGCGAGCCCGAGGTGTGGTTCGGCAGCGCCGACATGATGCACCGCAACCTCGACCGCCGCATCGAGGCACTCGTCAGGGTCACGGACCCGGCCCACCGGGCCGCGCTCAGCCGGATGCTGGAAACCGGCATGTCCGACACCACGCAGTCCTGGCACCTGGGCCCGGACGGCGAGTGGACCCGGCACGCGACGGACGCCGAGGGCCAACCACTGCGGAACGTCCAGGAGATGCTCATAGACGCCCGGAGGCGCAGGCGTGGCACAGCGACAACTTGACCCGACCGACCCCACGACGGCCGGACCCGCCGGACTCGCGGAGCCCTCCGGCCCCGTGAGCTGCGACGCCCTGACGGACTACCTACGGGCGCAGGCGACGGAGTTCCTCCGCGCCCTGCGCCTGCACAGGGAGTCGGGCACGGGCTCCTCCGCGTCCCTGGGCGAGGAGCCCGTGGACGCGGCCCGTTCCCTGCGCCACGCGGCCCGCCGCATCACCGGCACCCTCCACACCTTCCGCCCCCTCCTGGACCCCACCTGGGCGGAGGCGATGCACCCCGAACTGGCCTGGCTCTCCGGCACCCTGGCCCGCGAGCACGCCTACGCGGCCCGCCTGGAACGCCTGCTGCTGGCCCTGCAGCGCCTGTCGGGGGCGACGCCGATCCCGGCGCAGACGAGCGCCGCTGTGGGCGGTCGAACCGCCCCGGCCGCGCCCACCCCGGACCGCGCCAACCTCACCCTGGGCGCCGCGAAAGCGGGTGCCCTGCTGGAACGCCAGCTCACCCTCGCCCGCACGCGAGCCCACTCGGCGGCCCTGCAGGCCCTGGGTTCCTCCCGCTTCCACGCGGTGGCGGACAACGTCGCGGTCCTCGCCAGCGAAGTCCCCCTCACCCCCGCCGCCGCCTCCGCTCCCACCGACCTGCGCCCCCTCGCAGCCGCGGCCCACGAACGCCTGTGCGACGCCGTCACCGCCCTCCCCCTCCTCACCGCCGGCCACCCCTACAACGCCGAGGCCCTCGTTCACGGCCTGTCCTTCGACCCGGCCCCCCACCCCCAGGACGCCCCCTGGCACCACGTACGCCTCCTCCTGCGCCTGCGCCGCTACGCGCACGAGGTCCTGGAGGGTGACCAAGCCCGGGTCGACGTACGGATGCTGACGGCCGGCACGGCACTCAACCGGCACCGGGACGCGTCCGAGGCCGCCGCGGCGGCTGCGGCGGCGGCCCGCATCCCCCGTATCGCCCCGGCGACGGCGTACGCGCTCGGCGTCCTCCACGCCGACCAGCGGCACGAGGTGGAAGCGGCACGGTTCGCGTTCCAGCAGTCCTGGGAGAAGAAGGCGGTGAGCACGAGGTGACGTACGAGACGGCCCCCGCAGGAGAAGGCCCGGACGAACGACTGCCGGACGAACGCCCCGTACTCGCCGCGGGCTGCGTCCTGTGGCGCCGTTCCCCCGTGGACGACGGCCTGGAGATCTGCCTCGTCCACCGGCCGAAGTACGACGACTGGTCGCACCCGAAGGGCCGGCTGAAGCGCGACGAGGAGACACTCGCCGCGGCGCTGCGCGAGGTCGAGGAGGAGACCGGCTACGAGGCCGCCCCCGGCGCTCCTCTCACCGCCTCGCACTACGAGGTCAACGGCCGCCCCAAGCAGGTGAGTTACTGGGCGGCGGAGGCGGTGTCCGGCGCCTTCGCCCCGAACGACGAGGTCGACCTCATCCTGTGGCTGCCCCCGGCGGCGGCCCGCGAACGTCTCACCCAGCTCCGCGACAAGGACCTCATCGACGAGCTGCTGGCCCTGCGACAGAGGTAGACGGGGCCGGTACCGCTCACCGGGGACTGTCGCCGTCCTCGTGCCCCGTGCCGTCCGTCCGGGCCAGACTGCGGGCCCGGCGGGCCGGCCCGCGCCACCCGCAGACGCATCTGGCGAAGCAGAAGGGCCCGTTCTCGATCATGGAAACGGAGTGCTCATCGGGGAACTGCGAATGTTCGCTTCGGTCCAGCTGCGCCACACCCCCAAAGGTACCCACCCCCGCGCAAAGCACTGCCATCGGCGTGACAACCTCCCCCACCCCTCGTTAAGCGGAAGGACGCGGCCGTGGACCGACGGCCCGGCTTGGGGGTGGGCGGCGATGGAACGGCGGCGGCACTGGCGCGGCGGCGGGACGGCCGCCACGACGACGGCCCTTCTGACGGCGGGCCTCCTGACGACAGGTCTCCTGATCTGCGCCACCGGCTGCACGGGCGGCGGCGAGACCATCACCGACGACGTGCCCCCGGCCACCGACGCGGTCCGCGTCCTGCACGATGCCGCCGCGAGGCTGGTCGACGCGGGCACGTCCAGGACCACCACGTCCATGGAGATGGCCACCGGCGGCACCCGCGTCACCATCCGGGGCGAGGGCGTCTACGACTACGGCAAGCGGCTCGGCCGCCTGAGGGTGCTGCTCCCCCAGGACCCGGCGGGCGTCAGCCCGCACCGCCCGATCACCGAACTCCTCGCCCCTGGCGCCCTGTTCATGAAGAACCGGGGTGCGGGCGTGCCCGCCGACAAGTGGGTACGGGTGGACACGGCGACCCTGTCCGACGGCAACCTGGTGACCGGCGGGGCCACGGACCCGTTCGCCGCCGCCGAGGTGCTGCGCGGGACGCGCGAGGCGACGTACGTCGGCCGGACCGAGGTCGCCGGCACCGACGTACGGCACTACCGGGGCACGGCCGACCTCGCCGACGCCGCGAGGAGCGCCTCACCCGGTAACAGGGGCCCGCTGGAAGCGGCGGCGAAAGGGTTCGCCACGGCCAGGGTCCCCTTCGATGCCTACCTCGACGACGAGGGCCGCATCCGCAAGCTCCTGCACCGGTTCAGCTTCGTCAACGGTCAGCAGGAGGACACGGTCGCGGTCGCCTCGACGACGCTGCTGTACGACTTCGGCGCCCCCGTGCACGTACGGCTGCCGCGGCCGGCGGACATCTACGCGGGCCGTATCGCCGAGCAGTGAGGTCCGGGGCGCGAAGGCCGGGAGGAGCAACCCCGTACGCCCCGGCTGCGTCCGGCGTCACGCAAGGACTAGCCCGTCCGTGCCATGCGCGGTGTGTAGACCACTCCCTACTCTGGGAGGCGGTGACAGCGAGCCGGTGAGTGGGCCGGTGACGGCAGAGAAGAGGTGATGCGCGTGGCTCCGGTCGGCGGTACGGCAGTTCAGGACCACGTGGCCCTCGCCGAGATCGAGCTGTGCGGAGACCTGATCATCGCGGCCTCGGCGGCCGACGAGGAGCGCCTCAGCCTGGCGAGCATCGACGAGGTGCTGCGGGTGACGGAGGAACGCGAGGGACGCAAGCTCACGACGGGTGGCTGAAAAACGCCGTTCGTCGCACGGCCCGGCCTCAAGCACGCACCTCAAGCAAGCACCTCAGGTACGCAGCAGACGACCGATCGCCTTGGTCGCCTCCTCCACCTTCGCGTCGATCTCGGTACCGCCCTTGACGGCCGCGTCCGCGACGCAGTGACGCAGATGCTCCTCCAGGAGCTGGAGCGCGAAGGACTGAAGTGCCTTGGTGGAGGCGGAGACCTGGGTGAGTATGTCGATGCAGTAGACGTCCTCGTCGACCATCCGCTGGAGCCCGCGAATCTGCCCCTCGATCCGGCGCAGCCGCTTCAGATGCTCGTCCTTCTGCTTGTGATAGCCGTGGACACCCCGGTCGTGGTCGGTCACCACGTCCGTCACCACATCCGTCACCTCGCCCGGCATCACGTCGGGCGTCTCCGCGCCGGCCTCGGTGGTCGTCATCGCGTCCTCCCGTTGGACAATCATCGGGCGCAAAGCGCACTTATACCCCTGCCGGGTATATGGTAACCAACTTTCCTGGGTATAGGGCCGGGTATAGACCACTGTGCAGCCCACTCCGACCGATGGGCGACACTGGGGGGCGACCCGTTAGCCGTGGCCGGATGTTGCGCCTAGCATCAGCCTGACCAAATCCGAAGGACTCCGAGGACCTCACGTGCGATTTCGTCTGACCCCCAGGGAGACGAGCTTCTACGACATGTTCGCCGCGTCAGCGGACAACATCGTCACGGGCTCGCGACTCCTCATGGAACTGCTCGGGGCGGACGCCTCCGGCCGGGCCGAGATCGCAGAGCGTATGCGGGCCGCGGAACACGCGGGCGACGACGCCACACACGCGATCTTCCACCAGCTGAACTCCTCGTTCATCACGCCGTTCGACCGCGAGGACATCTACAACCTCGCCTCACTGCTCGACGACGTCATGGACTTCATGGAGGAGGCAGTCGACCTGGTCGTCCTCTACAACGTGGAGGAGCTGCCCAAGGGCGTCGAGCAGCAGATCGAGGTTCTGGCGCGAGCGGCGGAGCTGACGGCGGAGGCGATGCCGAACCTCCGCACGATGGAGAACCTGACGGAGTACTGGATCGAGGTCAACCGGCTGGAGAACCAGGCGGACCAGATCCACCGGAAGCTTCTCGCCCACCTGTTCAACGGCAAGTACGACGCGATCGAGGTGCTGAAGCTCAAGCAGATCGTGGACGTGCTGGAGGAGGCGGCGGACGCCTTCGAGCACGTGGCGAACACGGTGGAGACCATCGCCGTCAAGGAGTCCTGACCCCTTCATGGAGACCTTCGCACTGATCGTGACCATTGGCGTCGCGCTCGGATTCACATACACGAACGGCTTCCACGACTCGGCGAACGCGATCGCCACGTCCGTGTCCACCCGTGCGCTCACGCCCCGTGCGGCGCTGGCGATGGCCGCGGTGATGAACCTGGCGGGCGCGTTCCTCGGCAGCGGCGTCGCGAAGACGGTCAGTGAGGGCCTGATCGAGACGCCCAAGGGCTCCCACGGCATGGCGATCCTGTTCGCCGCGCTGGTCGGCGCGATCACCTGGAACCTGATCACCTGGTACTTCGGCCTCCCCTCGTCCTCCTCGCACGCCCTGTTCGGCGGCATGGTGGGGGCGGCCCTGGCGGGCGGGACGAAGGTCTTCTGGGACGGCGTCCTGGAGAAGGTCGTCATCCCGATGTTCGTCTCCCCGGTGGTGGGCCTCCTGGCCGGCTACCTGGTGATGACGGCGATCATGTGGATCTTCCGGCGCGCCAACCCGCACAAGGCGAAGCGCGGCTTCCGTATCGCCCAGACGGTGTCGGCGGCGGGCATGGCCCTGGGCCACGGCCTCCAGGACGCCCAGAAGACGATGGGCATCGTGGTGATGGCCCTGGTCATCGCCGACGTCGAGGACTACGGCGACCCGATCCCGGTCTGGGTCAAGATCGCCTGCGCGGTGATGCTGTCCCTGGGCACGTACGCGGGCGGCTGGCGCATCATGCGCACCCTGGGTCGCAAGATCATCGAGCTGGACCCGCCCCAGGGCTTCGCGGCGGAGACCACGGGCGCGTCGATCATGTTCGCCACGGCGTACCTCTTCAAGGCCCCGGTCTCCACGACCCACGTGATCACCTCGGCGATCATGGGCGTGGGCGCGACGAAGCGCGTGAAGGCGGTGCGCTGGGGCATCGCCAAGAACATCGTCATGGGCTGGTTCATCACCATGCCGGCGGCGGCGTTGGTGGCGGGGGTCAGCTTCTGGCTCGTGGATCTGGCTGTGCTGTAGGGGGCGTTGGCCGTCCGGGTCGAGGTTCGGCGGAGGCTCGGCCCCGGCCGGGTTCCTGTTCGGCAGGGCTCACCAGTTGGATTTCGGGCCAACGCGTTTCCCGCCCGACCACCGGCCAGGTCGGCCCCCTTCCTGCCACGACGACAGCGCCTCCCCGACTCACCCGATGGCGCTTTCCGCATCCGTTCAGTGAACCTCCGCGCTGCCGGGAACCCCACCCGGCTTCCGTGCGCGGCACGGACGTCGAGTAGGCCGCTGACGCACGTCTACTTGTCGGCCCGCCGCTCGTACACCGTCAGGCGGCGGCCACGGACCTGCTCATCGGCCACAGCCGTGAAGTACTTCGTCAGCACGGAGATCTTCGTCTTGTCGCGCTTGGCCGTCACCGGCCTGGCCACCCGCGCCGCGTCCGTCACCAGCAGGATCCGCTGCTGGGCGAGTATCACGGCCCGTATGTGAGCCGAACTCGCCTCCACACCTTTAAGTGTCCCCGACTTCACCGGGTCCTCCTGGAGAGCGATGTCCCGCAGACCGGTAAAGGCGCCCGGGGAGACGGACTTGGTGTCCCGCCGTGCCGCTGGGATGAAGAGCACCGCATTCCCGGTCTCCTTCATCCGCCGCACGTCCGACGCTATCGCCACGACGTCGTCCACCCGGCTTGCCGGAGACCTCTTTGCCAGTGACTGCGGCAGCAGTGCGAGCGTCGCCACGGCGATCAGCGCAGGGAGAATCCCCTTCGACGCTCTCGGGAACCGGGGTGCGGCAGCCTGTACCGCCGAGCCGACGACCGTACCGATCAGCAGTGCCAGCCCCAGCAGGCTGAAGAGAACGTACCGGTCCAGGAACAGCGGCTGGATCAGCGAAAGGCCGACGAGGCTGATCTGCGGCACCGCCAGCAATGGCAGCCCGACAGCTGCCACCGACAGTCGGCCCACCCGGGGCCGGTCCAGCAGGGCGCCGACGCCACCGATCAGCAGCAGAACCGCCGGACCGATCAGCATGTGCCAGGTCAAGGGCGGGATCCAGGACAGCTGTGCGGACTGGCCTCGACTGAAAAGGATCAGTGGCAGCGCGCAGGCCGTGGCGATCCCGGCAGCGATCGTCCACCGTGCCCACACTCCGCGCCCTGCCCGGGTCCAGAGCAGGGTCGCCAAGTGCGCCGGCAGAATCATGAGGGAGAGCCAGTTCAGCAGCGCGCACATCAGGACGGTGCCGCCGTAGGCAGCCCAGTACACCGCCCGGACACGTCCCTGGAGCACGCTCACAAGGAGCAGGGTGGATATCCCCGCCCCGGCTGCGACCAGGGCGTACGGCCGACCCTCCTGAAGATAGAACTGCACGGCCGGAAGCAGCCCGAACGCCGTCCCACCTGCCAGGCCCACCCACGTGTCGGCCAGCCGTTGACCGATGGCCGCCACGCAGGCCGCCGCCACGGCCATGGCCAGCACCGAGGGCAGCCGCAGGGTGGTGGTGCTGGGCCCGAAAATTTCGAAAAGGCCGTGCATCAACAGGTAGTAGCAGCCGTGCACGACGTCGATGTTCCCCAGCATGCGCCAGATCTCAGCCGTGGAGCGTTCGGCCACCTGCCAGGTCGCCGCCTCGTCACGCCACACGCTCCCCTGGCGGGACAGCCCCCACAGACCAAGGGCAAGAGTCCACAGCATCGGGACGAGCCAGACGACGACGTGACCGCGTCGTGCGTCCACCGGAAATTCGGTGGACTCTGTTCCAGCCCTCTGATAACGGGGCAGCGAACGAAACTTTCGATCAATTGACATTCAAGAGAGCTTCCGGCGCGGCTGTAGAACAGGACGAATGTGAGAGATAAGTGAAGGCCACTTCACCGACCACGAAACGTATGCACCGCAGCCCCCCTGCGCGACTTCAACGAAAGCCGCCGCGATCAAGGATGCCATCCCGGTCTCGACTTGTCCTGCCCTTATTCGCGCTCATACCCAAATGACCGCGCACGTCCGAATTACCCCCGACCTTCCTGGCCGAATTACACCACCCTCGTGGCCGATTCCTGTCCGACCTCTCTCGCGAATATCGCCGACCGCTCGCCTACTTCCACGCGACGTCCCCCAAAGCTGCGTGCACCACACAGTTACTTACGTCACATGATCTCGTGGTTGCGCGACAACTACTCTCCGCGTCAAGATCTGATCTGTCCAAGTCAAGATCATGGCCAAAAGGGGGAAACATCATGAACAAGAAAAACGGGGTTAAGGCAGCCGTAGCCACGGTCGCCCTCATCTTCGCCGCGGCCACGCCGGCGATTGCCACTACCGTCGATGTCGGCGGTGGCAGGTGGAGCTATGACTCCGGCTCCAGCACCGCGTGGTCGAACTACAAGCACCCGTCCAACAGGCACGCCTCGTCGGTGAAGTTCGGCTCCACGCTCTTCGCCAGTGGCTGCACGTCCGCGGGAAGCTGGTCCCTGGCTTCGGGGACGAAGAACGGCGGCACGATTCAGTACTACTACGACCCGAGCTGCTAATTCTCCAGGTCGGACATCGAGTTCAGGCACGCGCGAGTGGCGCCGCTCTCGCGTGCCTGGCTCAGCTCAGCTCGTCCGGGCCGTGGACGGCAGCGAGGAGACCCTCGTCGCCGACGCCGTGCTGATCGCCACCGGCGGACACCCGCGTGAGCTGCCCGACGCGCAGCCCGACGGCGAGCGCATCCTCAACTGGACCCAGGTCTACGACCTCACCGAGCTGCCCGAGGAGCTCATCGTGGTCGGCTCCGGTGTCACCGGTGCCGAGTTCGCGGGCGCCTACCAGGCCCTCGGGTCCAAGGTGACCCTCGTGTCGTCGCGCGACCGCGTGCTGCCCGGCGAGGACCCCGACGCCGCCGCCGTCCTCGAAGAGGTCTTCCGGCGCCGCGGCATGAACGTCATGGCCCGCTCCCGCGCCGAGTCCGCCAAGCGCGTCGGCGACCGGGTCGAGGTCACCCTCTCCGACGGGCGGGTCATCAGCGGCTCGCACTGCCTCATGGCCGTCGGCGCGATTCCCAACAGCGCCGGAATGGGGCTGGAGGAGGCCGGGGTCAAGCTGCGTGACTCCGGGCACATCTGGACCGACAAGGTGTCGAGGACGACCGCCCCCGGTGTGTACGCCGCCGGTGACGTGACCGGCGTCTTCGCCCTCGCGTCCGTCGCCGCCATGCAGGGCCGTATCGCCATGTACCACTTCCTCGGCGACGCGGTGGCCCCGCTGAACCTGAAGACCGTCTCGTCGAACGTGTTCACCGACCCCGAGATCGCCACCGTCGGCTACACCCAGGCCGATGTCGACGGCGGCAAGATCGACGCCGTCGTCGTCAAACTGCCGTTGCTGCGCAATCCGCGCGCGAAGATGCAGGGCATCCGCGACGGCTTCGTCAAGCTCATGTGCCGGCCGGGCACGGGGATTGTGGTGGGCGGGTGCGTCGTGTCGCCGCGTGCCTCCGACTCATCCACCCATCTCGATCGCTGTCGACACATCTGACGGTCGAGCAGATCGCGA